>JAKAXM010000002.1:1269-149094 GCA_021816625.1 Pseudomonadota bacterium
TCCCTTGGTATCTCGCGGTGGAAGGACATGAATCAAATCAACGGCTGTGGGGAGCGCGCCGCCCGACGCCATCCGGGTCTTAGTTACTGGACGTTCAACTGGCGAAAGGGGGGCGGCAGTCAGCGGATGATCGAGATCGCCAAGGCGCGCCACTTCTATCAGCAGGAGTACTGCGGCTGTGCCTACTCCCTAAGGGATACCAATCGGGCGCGGCAGGCCCGAGGCTACCCCAAGATCCGCCTCGGCGAGCGATTTTACGGCGACGACTCCACTTGACCGTGGGCATAGCGGGCAAGCGCTGCGAACTCATCGACGGTTAGCGTCTCGGGGCGCCGCGTGGCGTCAAGCCCCAGCCGTTCCCAGTCCTGCGGCCCGAAATGACCGCGCAAGCTATGGCGCAACATCTTGCGGCGGTGCGAGAAGGCCTCAGCGACAAGGGTCGAGAACGTCGGCTGAACCGCAAGCGGAACGCGCGGTGCGACGGGCCGCAAGGCCACTAACCGTGACTCCACCGCCGGCGGGGGCTGGAAGGCCTGGGCGGGGACGGTAAAGAGTGCCGTCACCTCGCAGCGTGCCTGTACCATGACCGATAAGCGACCATAGTCACCACTACCAGGAGGGGAGGCCAGGCGGTCCACGACCTCCTTCTGGAGCAAAAAAACCATCCCTGCGACACAATCCTGTGCGAGCAGATGAAAGATGAGCGGGCTCGAAATATTGTAGGGCAGGTTGCCGACGACCCGTAAACGTCCGGGCAGGGCGCGGCAAAAAGGCAGGCGCAAGGCATCGGCCTCGTGGACAGTCACAGGGTCTGCCTGGAACCGGTCCTGAAGGCCGGCAATGAGATCGCGATCGATCTCCACGAGATCGAGGTGCGGGAAACGAGTGAGGAGGTGGCATGTGAGAGCGCCGGCGCCCGGTCCGATCTCCACGGTTCTATCGCCATCCACCAGGGCACAGGCATCCGCGATGCGTGCCGCCACCCCCGGATCCCGGAGGAAGTGCTGACCAAAGCGTTTCTTAAGAGCGCCCACGCGCTTCACACAGGGTGCGGGCGAGCGTAAGCGCCGAAGCAAAGCTTCCGACGTCCACAGGGCCCGTGCCGGCCCGGTCGAGGGCCGTCCCGTGATCGACTGAGGTGCGCAGAAAGGGCAGGCCCAGGGTCACGTTCACGGCCTCACCAAAACCCTGGGCCTTCAAGACCGGCAATCCCTGGTCGTGATACATGGCGAGCACCGCATCCACGTCGGCCACATGCGACGCGACGAAGGCGGTGTCCGCCGGGAGCGGCCCCACGATAAAGAGCCCCCGCGCGCGGGCGCGCGCAATGGCCGGGGCGATGATATCGATCTCCTCGTGCCCTAGGTGCCCGCCTTCACCGGCATGGGGATTAAGACCGAGCACGGCGATACGGGGGGCGCACACATCAAAGTCGCGCCGCAAGGCCTCGCCCAGTATGGCGAGGGCCGCATCGAGGCGCTGGGCTGTGATGGCGGCAGGCACCGCCGCCAGAGGTAGATGCGTCGTCACAAGGGCCACCCGCAGGGACCCCGCAACGAGCATCATGACGACCTCGCCCACACCGGCTTCAGCCGCCAGAAACTCGGTGTGACCGGTAAAGGCGACACCCGCGTCATTGATGACGGCCTTGTGTACTGGCCCCGTGACGAGCGCCGCGAACTCGCCGGCGAGACAACCCTGCGCGGCCCGGCGCAGGCACTCGAGGACATAGGCGGCATTGGTGGGGTCTGGAACGCCGGGCGTGACCGGGCGGGCCAGGGGGACTGCCAGGACCGACGGACCGCGGACGCCCGGCGCATAAGAGGGCCACTTCCTCATCCGGCCACGCAAGCGCGCCCGTTGCTCTAGCAGCGCCGGATCGGCGATGAAGACCCAGTCTGCGGCGTCGTCGTAATCACCCAAGGCCACGAGATCGGGACCGATGCCGGCGGGCTCGCCCGGGGTGACCGCGATGACCGGCCGCTTAGCTACTGCGGCCAGGGTAGCGCACATAGGCATCGTCGCGCAGGGTCTGCAGCCAACGGACATAGAGCGTGTTGCCTTTACGCATCTGCAAGAGCCGGCGCGCCTCGGCGCGCGTCATGCCAGACTGCACGCGACGCCCCACAACCTCCACCAAGGCCTCGCCCTGGGCGGTCGAATAAGGACCGCCCACCGTGCGCAAAGGCAAATGCCGGGCCGCCGCGGCAAGCCCCGGGGGCAGGGCGGCGACGTTGACCCAGCCCACGAGGCCGCCGTGCTTGGCGGCTCGGCCCTCGGAATACGCCCGCGCCAGGGTGGCGAAATCGGCCCCCTTGAGCAGACGCGCCTTGAGGGCCTTGAGCTTCTCGCGGGCCGTCAGGGCTGTCAGCTGTTTTGAGGGACGCAGAACGATCTCGCGGAGACGGACCTGCACTTGTGCGGGCCCCTTGAGTCCGGGGCGTTTGCCCTGAAGCTTGATCAGATAGTAAGCCCCTCCGCCCGAAACGACCTGCACCTGGCCTACCTTCATGCGCCGCAGGGCGTGCACGAAGCGGGGCCGCAGCCGCGCGGCCGTTCGCCACCCGAGGCTGCCGCCCTGCAGGGCCCGCGAGTCCTCCGAGTAGGCGATAGCGGCCTGGCTAAACGGCTCGCCCGCCTTGATCTTGGCAAACACGTGTTGAGCGCGGGACGCGACCAGTTGCCGCTCATGCGCGTCGGCACCCACGGGAACCTGCAGGGTGATCTCGGCCACTCGGTAACGCGTGCCGTCGGCCGCACGGGCCTCGGCCAAGAATCGGCTGACCGCGCGATGGGAAATGACCACCCCGCGGCTGATGCGCCGCATAACGAGTTCCCGGATCGTAAGCTCGACACGCAAACGCTTCTCAAAGGCGCGCTTCGTAAAGCCCTCGCTGGCCACGGCCTGCTCGAACTGGGGGACGGTCATATGGTTACGGGCGGCAAGCGACTCCTCGGCCTGCTTCAATTGCGCCTTACCCACGTGTATGCCGATATTATGCGCATATTGGAGCTCCAATCGCTGGAGCACCATTTGACTCAATACCTTGCGTTTGAGGAGGTGCCGGGGCGGGAGGGTCACGCCATGCGCCTCGAGACGGCTGCGGAGTATTGCGACCCTCTTGTCGAGCTCGTTTTCCGTTATGACCTCGTTATTGACGATGGCAACGATCTTGTCGATGGTAACGGCATGCGGCGCCATAGGGGCCACGGGAAGGACAACGGACATAACGTCTCCTGACTCTAAGGGCCAAGCATGAACCCATGTTGACTGAGCGGTACGATGGGCGCCGAGCCAAGCGCACCCAGGCCGTTCAATGTGAACTCGAGCATGGCGGTCGTAAACTGGGTATCGTTAAGGCCCAGGGTCTTACCCACATAGAAACCAAGACCCCAGCAGCAGCTATTGTATTGGATACCGAGATAGGACTCCAAGCTCGCGGACTGCATAAGGGAATAACTGGTCTCGGCAAAGCTCGTCCAGCGCGTCTCGATCGGCCATTGCACGGACAAGTCGACCTGTTCCTGCACGCCGCGTATGTAACGGTGCCCCACGGCCACAATGGCGTTGGGCTTGGGCCTATACTCGACAAAGGCATCGCCTTCATCGGTTTGGTCGTTCGCCGGGTTCCAGGCGAGCGAACCGCGCACATACCATAGGCGCGTAAGCCGCGCATAGGCCTCGGCGGCCAGGTCCGAGTACCGGTTGAGCACCCGGGTGGCGGGTGCTACATACACTGCTGGGCGATGGAAATAGTAGATCTCCCCGACGCTCGCCCGCAGGCGTTCGCGCCCCGTCTGTGAATAGAGGCGTGTCGTGAGGCCCGCCGTGAGCTGGTTTGCGTCCACCTGCCGATCGGGCCCGAAAAAGCTGTTGGTCCGAAATAGATCGGTGTAGGTAAATGGGGCCGGCGCCGTATCGAACAGCGGGATGTTCTGCTGGTTGCGGTAGGGAACATAGAGGTAGGAAACCTCGGGTTCTAGGGTCTGATGACCGCCCGCTGCAACGTGGCGATCAAAGACTATGCCTTCGCGCACATTGGTGATGGGGGTCGTGCGATATATCGTCGGCTGCCCCACCATCCAGTAATCGGTTTCCTTCAGCGCAAAACTCGGATCGACGAAGCCCGCGGGCCACCGCCAGGGATAGCTTAGGCGTGGCGTCAGGTCCACCCGATTGGCCGACCCCGCGCTGCCACCGAGGAATCGCACGGCGCTCGCGGTAAGCCCGTAATGGAGGGTGTCGGGCTTGGCGCTATTGCGAGCCGCAAGAAAGAGGCCCGGCAACTCTTCGTAAGGGCGATAGGCGGCACCCACGGCCGTATCGAGCAATTGATAAGAGGAACTGGTGATTTCGAGGCGCAAGCGGCGGCCGGAATAATGGGCCTGCGCAAGCTGCGGGACATCGACCTCGCTTGCCAGAGCGAAATTGGTACTGAAGTCCGTATAAAAGGCCGGGTCCGATACTCGATTATAATTGACCGTGGCCCACCAGTACGGATTGAATATCTCGTTATGCAGAAACTGGAGGGCAAAGCGCGGCCCTCCATAAACGCGATCGGCGGGAATATAATCGATGCGGTCGGAGCCGCTGAAACTGGGCCCTAGATAGCGAAAGCGGTTGCGTAACAGCAGCCCGCGGCGCGACAGGATTTCAGGTGTCGTAGTCAGATCATAATTGGGCGCGAGATTCCAGTAATAGGGCACCGACAGCATGATCCCCGAATTACTGGCCGTCCCGTAGCGCGGCGGCAGAAAGCCCGATTTGCGCTTCGCCGATATGGGAAAACTAAGATAGGGCCAGTAAAAAATCGGGACCCCCTTGAAGTACACACGCGCATTGGTGGCAACGCCCACATCCTGCTTGTAATTGAGGTGCAGGCGGTCGGCATCGATATACCAGACCTTGGTGCCTTCCGGGCACATGGTATAGCGCGTGTTCTTGATATCGGACTTGTGGCGGTTACGCAGTATCACCATGACCGCGCGGCCCCGGGCATTGCTTTTGGGCAGGGTAAAATGGACCGACCGCGCAAAGCCCCGCCCCGTAACCCGGTTTAGGTGCAGGTAGTGGGCGCGCAACTCACCGCCCTTGGCGTTGCTTACCCGCACATGACCTACCGCCGTGAAGGCGTTGGTGCGCCGGTTGAAACGTACGATATGGGCGCGCACCGTTTCCGAGCCATAGGTAAGGATGACCTTGCCAGTGAAAACGGTCACGCCATCGGCGTAGGCGCGGGCGGTATCAGCCACCACATGCGCAGTCTTGGCCCCCCGGCCGCTCCCCACGAAAGGGGTGGGCTTGGGGGTTGGCGGGGAACACAAAGCGGCGCTCGCGCTGCCAATACAGAGAAACAACAGCAGGAGCCCCACCGAAGAGCGCGCGGCAACGGTCCGGGGCATCAGGGAATCGGCGGAATGTCTATGGCGGGTAAAATCGCATAGAATCGACCGCTTAAGCAAGGGCTTGCTAGCCTGCAAGGAGAAAATAGCGTGGTTCATGACGACCGCCTTACTGCGCTCACGCGCTTTGCCGAAACCGCGCTCGGGACGCGCGCGCTTGCGATTACGCCCGCCTCGTCCGACGCGAGTTTCCGGCGGTACTTTCGGATCCGGGCGGGGGACGCCTCCTGGATTGGTATGGACGCCCCACCCGGGCGGGAAGATCTAGGGCCTTTCATCAGGATCGCGCGACGCTTCGGGGCCCTCGGACTGCACGTACCGGACGTGCTGACAGCCGACACGGAGGCGGGGTTCGCGCTCCTCACAGACCTTGGTGATCGACCCTATCTTGGGGAGTTGAACGAGCGTACGGCCGACCGGCTTTATGGCGACGCCCTCGGCGCGCTTATCGTTTTGCAAGGCGGCGCGTTCGCCGAACCCGATTTTTTACCCCCGTATGACGCGGCACGATTGCGGCAGGAGATGGAGCTTTTTCCGGAGTGGTACCTGGAGCGCTACCTGGGATACCGGATGACGGCCGACGACCGGGGCCTGCTCGAGACTTGCTTTGCAAGTTTGGTGGCGGCCGCGCAGGCGCAGCCACAGCTGTGGGTCCACCGCGACTATCACTCGCGCAACCTGCTTGTGAGCGAACGCCACAACCCGGGCATTCTGGATTTTCAGGATGCCGTGCTTGGCCCCATTACCTACGATCTCGTCTCGCTGCTCAAGGACTGCTACATCGCCTGGCCCCGCGCCCGCGTCGTCGATTGGGTGCGGGGCTATGCCGAGCTGTCGCGCGAATCCGGACTGCATCGCTGCGAGGATGATGCCCTCTTCGTTGAGTGGTTCGACCGCATGGGGATCCAGCGCCATATCAAGGTCGCCGGCATCTTCGCCCGGCTGCACCTACGTGATGGGAAGCCCGGCTACCTGCGCGACATCCCGCTCACGATGCGCTACCTACAAGACACCACGGCTCTCTACCCAGACCTCGAGGGCCTGAATCGCTTCCTGACCGCGTTGCCATCGGCGCCATGATCGCCATGATACTTGCCGCCGGCCGCGGCGAGCGCATGCGGCCGCTGACGGACACGACGCCTAAACCGCTGCTGACTGTGCGAGGCGCGCCGCTTTTGGATCACCTTATCCGCCAGTTGTCGGACGCGGGCTTTCGCGACATCGTCATCAATATCGCGCACCTAGGTGCACAAATACGGGCGCATCTCGGACAGGGGGAGCGCTACGGGGTGCGTATTCGCTACTCGGATGAGGGGGCGAGCGGGCTTGAAACCGGCGGCGGCATCCGGCGCGCCTTGCCGTTGCTGACGAGCGACCCCTTTATCGTGGTCAATGGCGATATCTACACCGACTACGCCTTTGCACAATTGCCGCTCACCTTTCCGGGACGCGCCCATCTCGTGCTCGTGGACAACCCGCCCCATAACCGCGCGGGCGACTTTGGCTTGCGTAACGGACGGGTAACGGAGACGCCTCCGCGCCTGACCTTTGCGGGCATCGGAGTCTACAAAGCCAGCCTTTTTAGTGGACACCATGAAGAGCGCTTCCCCTTGGCACCGATACTGCGTGCGGCGATCGCCGAAGGGGCGGTATCCGGCGAACACTACACGGGCTTCTGGACCGACGTGGGAACCCCAGAACGGCTGGCCGAGCTCAATGCGGGGACCGGGTAATGGATGAGACCGAGGCCGTCGCGCTGGACCGGGAGCTGGCCCAGGACCTGCACCGGGTCTGGCTTACCCTCATCGATACAGCGGTATGGGGGGACTTGAAATCGGAACAGATCGGGGCGCTTGGCAAGTTACGCAAGCGGATCCTCGAGCTCGGTGAGCGCTTGAAGTCCCTCGACGCCGATCGCACCTGGATACCGCAGAGACGCGAGCGTATCAAAAACTTTCTCGGCTCCTGTCTGAATATGCGCGAGACGCTGCTGCTCGTGGAGCGCGCTGCCCAGGGCCTAACAGGGGGCACGGACGCTGCCGCCTTCGTCGCGGCCCTCGATGAACTGCGCGCGACGGCGGCATCCCGCCTGCAAGAACAGGAAAATGCCTGGGCCAACGCCCTGCAAACCCTAAACCGGGATGCCCTCGCCGATGAGGACGAGACGTAAAAAAGGCCGCGTCCTAAAGACACGGCCCATTCATTGCGCCTTAAGCCTACTTTTTGGCGCGAGCCTTCTTTTTTGCCGTCGCCCGGGGCGCTGCCTTTTTCGCCGCGGTCTTGGCGCGCGACTTGGTGGCCGTCTTCTTGGTGGCCGTCTTCTTGGCGGGCGCCTTCTTGACTACCCCCTTGCTGGCTATCGCCTTCTTCGTCACTGATTTCTTGGAGGCGACCTTTTTCACCACCGCCTTGGTCGGCGCACCTTTTCGTGCCGCCTTCTTAGGCGCCGCCGCCTTCTTCTTTATTGCCATACGCTCACTCCTTCGTTCATGTTAAGAGCTGCGCCCCGCCAACTCTCCGCCTCCCTGAGTTCGGGCGTAGAGGCAAGGAGCCACTACCGGCCATTTCACGATCGAGGCAGAACCTCGGTGCGTACTTGCGAGCGCGGATCATCCCCAAATACGCGCCCCCCCGGTCACGACGAGCGATGCGTTTTGGCACATCACGAGATCGCGCCGCCGTCAAGGCTAACTGTAACAGCGATATCGACATTTGCAAACAATTTGGCCGACTTCCGGATAAAAAATTGGCGTTGGTGCGGATTTCGGGAGGCGCAAACCGCGATCGCGTGCCGCGCGGCCATCCTGTACCGCCAGAAGCGAGGCAGTGACCGTATAAAATGTAGCGACATCGACGCGCTGGCAAATACGCCCGACACCGATCATAGTCGCCAGATGCCAAGCGCAGAATGCCGGCAAGTCAGGCAGAGATAAGTCCGGTAAGGCGTCGGACGAGAGTCCGGCGCACAAGGATCAAAGCCTTGGCATGATAAGGGTGTTTGCGGGTTCGGCCCGCCACGGGCCCGGTCCATCGCAAAGGGGACGTGCCCTGCTAACGATCCCGAGAGGATAGGAGACTTAAATGAGCGCTCTGACGCCATCCGAAATCGAGATCCTTGCCGTTAAATTGAGTAAGCGCCGCGAACAACTATCGGCCATGATCCGCGCCGGCACCGCGGACGCGGCACACGACAGCGAACGACTGGGGCCTCAGGTTGGCGACCCAGGCGACGAATCGGCCGCTCTGCAACAGACGGACCTCAACCTAACCGAGGTCGAGACTGAGTTACGCGAACTCAAGGCCATAGATCGCGCCTTCGAACGCATCAAGGAAGGGGCCTACGGCTACTGCATCGACTGCGATTGCGCCATCCCGTATGCACGGCTCGATGCCTATCCAACCGCGGAACGCTGCACGGAGTGCCAAACGCGCCATGAACGAATGTACGGGGGCCGTGACACAACGCCCTCGCTCTGACAGCATGCGATCGACTCGAGCACAGGGGCGCGCCCGCACTTAGATGGGCCACCCCGGTGCGGTGGGGGTCGGGGTCCATGCGGACCGTTTCGGCTTTTGGATCCCCCACTGACGAGCCATACCCTCCCAGCCTAGTCCCGGATGGGCACATGTCCCTCCCGCGCAGGGGGCGGCCATCATAGTCCTTGCCAACAGGCCGCAAGACGCCACTCGCGAGGCGGGATCTGCCTCTGCGCGCAAACGGCCGTAAGGATGCGCCGTGATCTGATAAAATCGGGTCGCGGCAGGCGTTGCCGTTGGCGCGGTGGACATGACGATGCAATTGACGGTTATCGGAACGGGTTACGTAGGCCTTGTGACGGGGGCGTGCTTTGCGGAGATGGGCAATGACGTAACCTGCGTGGATATTGACGCTGGGAAGATCGAGGGGCTCAAGCAGGGCGTGTTACCCATATACGAGCCCGGCCTCGACGCCATAGTAACTAGCAATGTGACCGGCGGACGCCTCCATTTTACGACCTCCCTCGAAGAGGCCATTGCGCGCAGCGATGTTTATTTCATTGCAGTGGGTACCCCTCCAAACGAAGACGGGTCGGCGGACCTGCGCCACGTCCTTGGCGTCGCCCAAGAGATCGGGCGGCACCTAAACCATTACGCCGTCATTATCGATAAATCTACCGTGCCGGTCGGAACTGCTGAGCGCGTGCGCGATACCATTGCAGCGGAGCTTGCCAAACGCGGGCAGGACATCCCCTTCGACGTGGTAAGCAATCCTGAGTTTCTGAAGGAAGGGGACGCCGTCGCAGACTTCATGAGACCCGACCGCGTCGTGGTCGGATGCGAGTCGGACCGGGCCCGCGACCGGCTGCGGGACTTGTACGCGACCTTCATGCGCAACCACGACCGCCTGATCTTCATGAGCGTGCGCGCTGCCGAAATGACGAAATACGCGGCCAACGCCATGCTCGCGACAAAGATCTCCTTTATCAACGAGATCGCCAACCTGTGCGAGCGTCTGGACGTAGATGTCGAGAGCGTCCGCAAGGGCATAGGGTCCGACAGCCGCATCGGTTACTCCTTTATTTATCCGGGTTGCGGTTACGGCGGATCCTGCTTTCCCAAGGACGTAAAGGCGATCATTCGGATGGCCGACGAGTGCGGTTTTGAGCCCACCGTGTTAAAGGCGGTCGAACGGCGCAACGAGGAACAAAAACACGTCCTCTTTAAGCAGATTAGCAACGAATATGGAACAGACCTGCGCGGACGACGCTTCGCCGTATGGGGTCTATCGTTCAAACCAGGCACAGACGACATGCGCGAGGCCTCTTCCGTGGTGTTGCTCAAGGCCTTGATAGCAAATGGCGCGAGTGTCGTGGCCTACGACCCCGTAGCCGCAACCGCCGCCCGCCAGGAACTGCCTTCCGAGTGGTTCCGGGACGGACATCTGCAGATCGCGACGGATCAGTATCGGGCGCTGGAGGACGCCGACGCCCTGGTCCTGGTAACGGAGTGGAAGCCCTTCCGAGATCCGGATTTCGCGCGCATGCGGGGCCTTCTCAAAACCCCGCGAATTTTCGACGGACGCAATCAGTACGATCCGGCGCGCCTGGCAGACCTCGGCTTTCGGTACACGGGGGTTGGTCGTTCCAATCTGGGGCCGGCGAACGGATCTACAAAAGTTGACAGAGGCCGACGCTCATCGTAGCGTGCCGCCCAGGAGGACTTATGGCTTACACCAAAGACGCGGTAGAGAGGCTCTTTGCGCGTCCGTTTTTCGATCTTCTGTTCGAGGCCCACGCCACCCACAGGCAACACTTTGATCCCAGCGACATACAGATCAGTACGTTGTTATCGATCAAGACCGGTGGGTGTCCAGAAGACTGCGGTTATTGTCCCCAGTCGCGGCGCCACCATACGACCGTTGCCGATGAAGCATTGCTGAGCGTAGAAGAGGTCGTGGCGGCGGCACGCCGGGCCAAGGCCAATGGCGCCGGCCGGTTTTGTATGGGCGCGGCCTGGCGCGGACCCAAAGAACGGGACCTGGCGCGCGTCACGGAGATGATCGCCGCCATCCGCGGGCTAGGGCTCGAGACCTGCGCGACACTCGGCCTTTTGCGTGAAGGCCAAGCCGAGCAGCTTGCCGAGGCGGGCCTTGATTATTACAACCACAACCTAGATACGAGCCGCGAGTTCTACGGCGAGGTCATTCAGACTCGGACCTACGATGATCGGATCGAGACACTGGAACGGGTACGCAAGGCGGGCCTTAAGGTCTGCTGCGGCGGCATTGTGGGCATGGGTGAAACGCGATCCGACCGGGCGGCCTTGATCGCGCAATTGGCCTCTCTTGATCCGCCCCCCGAGAGCGTGCCCATTAATCTGCTCGTGCGCGTCCCAGGGACGCCCCTAGGCGACGCGCCGAGCCTTGAGCCCCTGGAGTTCGTCCGCACCATCGCAGTCGCCCGGCTATGCTTGCCGACGAGCCGGGTGCGGATGGCGGCTGGGCGTGAGGGCATGAGTGAGGAGCTACAGGCGCTTTGTTACTTTGCGGGCGCCAACTCGGTTTTTGCCGGAGATGTGTTGCTGACCACGCCGAACCCGGCAGTAGCGGCCGACCGCGCCTTATTTGCGAAGCTCGGGCTCAACGCCGCTTGCGCGGACTAAGAGGCATAGGCTGGGCGGTCCGGGGATCCAGCGGCCAGTGGTGGCGCCGGTAGCGGGCCGCGAGCGCAGGCCTAAGCGCCGGATACACGGTGCGCCAAAACCCTTCGAGGTCAGCGGTCGTCTGCAGGGGCCGGCGCGCGGGGGAGAGCAGTTCGGCCACGAGCGGGGCGCGGCCGCCGGCCAAGACCGGTAGCGTGGTCGTGCCAAAAAACTCCTGAAGGAGCGCTGCCACGACGGCCGGACCGGACTCCGGGTAGCGCAGCGGATGCGCCCGCCCCGAGCGCAAGGTCACAGCGGATGGGGCATAACTCTCTAAGAGTTGTTGCTGATCGGGCGCCAACAAGACGCGCAACGCGAGGGCCATGTCGGGCCCATCGTTAGGGTTTTGGCGCCGCGGGCTCGCGAGCGCGGCCTCTAGCCAACGATCCAGGGAGGCGAGCAACCCCTGATCGCTGGTGTCGGGCCAGTCCTCTTCGGGGCGCCAGTAGCGAAGCCAGCGGATCCGCGCCCGCAGCTCGCGGGCGGCATCGCTCCAAGGCAGGATAGCCACACCGGTGCGACTGAGCGTTGCACGCAACGGTACGCAAAGATCCGCATCCGCGGGGAGAGGGATGGGGAGCCGCGACACGAGGATGTCGCCCAAACGCCGCTCCTTGGCCGCGCTAAAGACCAGCGCGCTCTCGTCCCACTTCACGACCACTTGGATGCGGCCCTGCGTCTCCACCCAATCATCCCAGAGGCCATCAGGGATGGGCGTCGCCAGACGGATCTCGGTCCCGGCCTGGGTCTCCTCGACCGCTAGGGCAATGAGCGCCTGGACCTGGCTCAAGGGGTCGAGGGGGCTTAGCTGGGCCCGAGGGCCACAGGCAAGCTTGAACGTGGGCTGCGGACCTGGCATGCGCAGACCGATACGGTCCCCGTACGCGGGCGCGAGTAAGGCCGCGAGCCGCTCCGGGGTTGCCTCCGGGGCACCTTCCCAAGGCGCTACACCGATACGCCGCGCCAGCCGGCGCATACGCTGGGCGGGCGCCTGCTGCGGATGGGCGCATAGCGTGGCTAGCCGCGCGGCGAGCGAGGCGTCGCTACGCGTGCGTCCGCCATCGCCTTCCTCGATGAGGGCGGCGAGCGCGACCGCCAGGGCCCGGGCGGAGGAGGGGGCGGCTGCCACAACCGCCGCGGCACGCGGTGTAAGCCCCCAAGCGACCCCCTCACGGCCGTGCGGACTAAGGGTCCCGTCGGGCGCGGTCAGTCCGAGCTTGCGAAGAAGCCGCTGACCGGCCGCCAGGGCCTCGCGTGGTGGCGGGCTAAGCCAGTCGAGGGCAGATCCATCGGGCGTGCCCCAGGCCGAGAGATCTAGGGCCAATCCGGCCAAATCCGTATGCTCGATCTCGGGGGCGAGGAAGCGGGGGCGCCCCCGGTGCTCGGCGGCCGTCCAGAGACGCAGGCAAAAGCCGGGGCGCAGGCGCCCGGCACGGCCGGCGCGCTGGTCCGCCACATCCTGAGTAGCGATCATGGTGACAAGCCGCGTAAAGCCGGAGGCATGATCGAAACGCGCCATGCGCATGAGGCCACTATCGACGACGCCGTCGACCCGTCCTAGGGTAATGCTGCTCTGGGCGACCGCGGTCGCCAGGATCACCCGGCGCGCGGCGATCTCGCTACGCACCGCGTCTTGCTCCGCCGAGCTCATAGATCCGTGCAGGCGACACACTTGATAGGCAGGAGGACGAAGTTGAGCGCCCAAGGACTGTTCGCACGCAATGATCTCGCGCATACCCGGCAAGAACACGAGGACATCCCCCTCGGTCGCGGCCAAAACCGTGGTGACCCCGTCACGCACCGCGATATCGAGGCGCGTGGCGGGGGGACCCGAAAGATAGGTGATGTCTACCGGAAATTGGCGACCGCGAGACTCGATGAGCGGCGCGCCCGGGAAATGCCGCAAGAAGGTATCCTGGGCCAACGTCGCGGACATAAGCAGGATCCGTAGATCGGGACGCACACTCCCCTGAACATCCCGCACCAACGCGAGGCCGAGATCCGTCGCCAGATGTCGTTCGTGCACCTCATCGAAGATAACAAGGGCGGTATCGGCAAGCTCAGGATCGTTTTGGAGCCGGCGGGTCAAAATCCCCTCGGTCATGACCTCGATCCGGGTTGCGGAGGACACGCGGGCCTCGAGCCCGGTGCGATAACCTATCGTGCCACCAGGCTGCTCGCCGAGGGCTTCGGCCATCCATTGGCACGCGAGACGGGCGGCGATGCGCCGGGGCTCGAGCATCAGGATCTTGCGGGTACCGAGCCATGCTGCCCCGCTGAGAATGGCCTTGGGCACGACCGTCGTCTTGCCGCTACCGGTAGGCGCCGTCAACAGGACGGTCTGGTGGCCTAAGAGGGCGTCCTGCAGGCGATCCAAGCACTCCGAGACCGGCAGGACCGTCTCACGGCTATACATCACGCAAGACGTTGCCCTGCACCGCGAGCGTGCCCGAGCGGCCGTCCACCTCTCCCAGCAGAAGTTCGCTTGCGACCGCCCGTCCGGGCGTGGCGAGGACATCTTGCGCGATATCCATGAGGGTAACGAACTCCAGGCGCATGGAAACCGCCCGCGTGAGGAACTCCCGAAACCAGCCGTACTTGGCCATGCCCTCGATCTCGGCATGCACGGTCAGTACGTTGACCGTCGTGCGTTGGAGCAAGGAAAAGTAATGGGTGGCCAACTGTTCATCGGGAAAATCGGGGCGCCCCAAAAGCTCATCGAGGGTCGGAAGGGTGGTCGGGATCTGCAAGGTACGAAAGCGCTCGCCTTCCATCACCGGGAAAAAAGGCGAAGTGCCGCGCGCGTCGCTCGCGTAGACGAGCTCGGCCTCGTCATAGGCTGTGAGACTGTTCACGCTCGCCTGCCAGCCGGCCGCAGCCGCCGCCTTGGCCTGGCTGCCAAAGACCTGCGCGAATTCCGCGCGCGCCCGGCCGAACTCCCGGCGCACCTCACCGATACGCATGCCGTGCAGGCCGTCCTGCCAGCGAATATGGTCGTAACAGTGGATACCGACCTCGTGGCCGGCGTCCCGGATGGCGCGCATGATGGGCCCATGACGGCGCCCGATGTGCGGCCCGGGCCACAAGACGCCATTGAGGAGGGTCCGCAGGCCATAGGTGCTGACTACACTCGTGCGCCGGACCTTCTGCAGAAAACCGGGACGAAACACGCGGCGCAGCGCGCGCCCCGTGTTATCGGGACCTAGGGAGAAAAAAAACGTGGCACGGATCCCGATCTCATCAAAGAGCCGCGCAAGAGCCGGGACACCGATGCGGGTTCCGCGCTCGGTGTCCACGTCAACCTTTATGGCAAGAACGATATCGGGCATCCGTTTATTGGAGCTCCTCGGAAGGCCTCCCCAGATGATAATCCAAGGTCTTGCGTAAGGCCGTGGTCAAATCGGTCCGGGGCGTCCAGCCGAGATAGGTACGCGCGTTTTCTATGGAAGGAACTCGGGTCAAGATGTCTTGGTAGCCTTCGCCATAATATTCCTTCGAGTTGACCGCGATGATCTTCACCTTGTTGGCAAGCGCTGCGTAGCGAGGATAGGAACGCACAAGCGCAACCAGGGCATCGGCCAGATCCTTGATTGAGCAGTCGTTTTCAGGATTACCGATGTTGAAAATTCGGCCGTCAGCGCAGCCATCGCGGTTTTCGATGATCCGGAGCAGGGCATCTACGCCATCGTCGATGTAGGTAAAGCTGCGTCTCTGATTTCCGCCATCGACGAGTTGGATGTCGGTGCCCCGCAGGATATTGCCAAGGAACTGGGTCAGAACGCGCGAACTGCCTTCCTTGGGTTCGAGAATGTTGTCGAGCTTGGGGCCGATCCAATTGAACGGTCGAAACAAGGTAAAGCGCAAACCCTCCATGCCGTAGGCATAAATGACCCTGTCCATTAGCTGTTTCGAGCAGGAATAGATCCAGCGCTGCTTGTGGATTGGACCAAGAACGAAATTGCTCGTCTCCTCATTGAAGGGTGTATCGGCACTCATCCCGTATACCTCGGACGTCGAAGGAAACAGGACGCGGCGCTTGTAGCGGACGCACTTTCGTACGATATCGAGATTGGCCTCGAAATCCAGCTCGAAAACCCGCAACGGTGCGGTAACGTAGGTAGCGGGGGTGGCAATGGCAACGAGCGGCAGGACCACGTCGCATTTCTTGATGTGGTACTCGATCCACTCACGGTTTACGGTGATGTCGCCTTCCACAAAATGGAAACGCGGATTCCCGAGGCACGCATCCAGCTTGTCCTTGTTCATGTCCATTCCGTAGACTTCCCAGTCCTTCTGTTCGAGTATCGCCTGGGTAAGGCTATTACCGATGAAGCCGTTAACCCCTAGGATCAGAACTTTCAAAGCCATTTCGCGTCTCCAAAGTTGAAATCGCGGGCGCCAGTTATTATCAGCTGACGAATTCCCCTGGTAAAAATCTGTCGTGAGCGACCCGATCTCCGGCAATCCACGTGAGCCGGTCGACACGAAATCCGCCATCACGCGTCCCTATGACGAGCGGGTCTACAGATAATACCTGTCCCGGCCGTGATGGCGCTCCGGGCGCCAAGCTCACGGGACGCCCCCACCAGATCACAAAACGCTCGCCGCGCAGCTCGCTGAAGGCCCCCGGGTAGGGGTCGGTGAGGGCGCGCACAAAGTTGAAGATCGCCGTCCCATCCTGATCCCATGCGATGCGGCCGTCTTCCGGGCGGCGGGCCCCGAAAGTCGTGGCGAGGCGCTCATCTTGCGGCGTGCGGCCAGCGCACCCCGCGATAATGGCATCGTGGCTGCGCGCAAGCACCCGAACCGCGGCATCGGTGACCTTCAGAAAGACATCCCGAGCCGTGTCCTCGGGTCCGATCGGGCAGCGCTCCTGATCGACAATGTCGCCCGCATCCGCGCGCGCTACCATATGGTGAAGCGTAGCCCCGGTCTCGCGCTCGCCATTAATGATCGCCCAATTGATCGGCACACGCCCCCGGTAACGCGGGAGCAGGGAGCCATGCATGTTATAGGCGCCGCGGGCCGGAATGGCGAGAATCGGGGCCGGTAGCATGTGGCGATAGTAAAACGAGTAGATCACGTCCGGGCGTGCGGCGCGGATCGCCTCTAGAATCGCCCCCTCCCTGACAGACGACGGTGTATAGACGGGAATGCCGCGCCGAACCGCGAGATCCTTTATGGAGCGAAACCATAGGTGCTCGTGCGGATCGTCCTCGTGGGTGTAGAGTGCCGCCACGTCTGTGCCCTGGTCATGGAGCCACTCAAGGCATCGGTAGCCCACTTCGTGGTACCCAAAGACGACCACTCGGGGCTTAGTCGTCATCGCGCGCCTGTACCACTTCCCGGATGACGAAACGAGGACGCTTGCGTACCTCGAGGTAGATACGGCCTATGTATTCGCCGATGATCCCAAGCCCGAAGATTCCGAGGCCAACCAGGAAATACATGATGCCAAAGAGCGTGAAGACGCCCTGGACCTCAGGCCCCACGAAGATGCGCTGCAAAAGCAGATAGACCACGAGCAGTGCGCTCAGCAGCGAGACCGCGAACCCCAGCATAGTGAAGACCTGTAAAGGGACGAGCGAGAAGCCGGTCATGAGGTCGAAATTGAGGCGCAAGAGATTATAGAGGTGGTACTTGGAGTGCCCCGCGGCGCGTGGCGCGTGCGACACCTCGACCTCGGTCGGGTTAGCGGCAAAACTGTAGGCGAGCGCCGGTATGAAGGTAGACACCTCGCCGCTCGTGGCGATGTTGTCTACGATATGACGGCGGTACGCGCGGAGCATGCAGCCCTGGTCGCGCATCTCTATGCGCGTTATGCGGGCCCGTATCATATTGATGAAGCGCGAGGCGTTACGCCGAAACCACGTGTCCTGCCGGTCACGGCGGTAGCCGCCCACGACGTCAAAACCCTCCTCGATCTTCGCAACGAGCAGCGGTATGTCTTCGGGAAGATTCTGGAGGTCCGCATCGAGCGTTACCACGATATCGCCGCGGACATACTCGAAGGCGGCCATGATGGCCATATGCTGGCCAAAATTCCCATTAAAATCGATGACCCTTACATTCTCCGGCCGCTGCGCGTAGAGCTCCCGGAGCACGTGGCCCGACCGGTCTCGGCTGCCATCGTTCGTGAATACGATTTCGTAAGGCTTGCCGATCTCGTCTAAAACCTTGGTGAGTCTCGCGAAGAGCGGCTTTAGATTGTCCTCTTCGTTGTAGACCGGAACGACTGCGCTCAGATAGGGACGCATCCGTCAGGCCTTTGCGAAGACGTCCGCCATGGCGGCGATCACGCGATCTTGATCGGCATCTGTCATGGCAGGAAACAGCGGGAGACTTACGATACGCTCTGAAATACGTTCGGCGCGCGGGAAATCGCCGGCGCGATAGCCGTAGCGGTCTTGATAATAGGGGTAGAGATGCGCGGCACGATAGTGGATAGCGGTACCGATATTGCGAGCCTTCATTTCGGCCATGAACCGGTCACGGTCCATTCCGGCGGCCTCGGGATCGATGAGGGGCGCAAACAAGTGCCATGCCGGCCGGTGATCGTAGCGCGGGGCAGCGGGGAGTTGCCATTGCGGCCAGTCGGCGAGCCGCTCCTTGTAGCGCTCGGCGAGCATGGTGCGGCGGGCGATAAAATCCTCGAGGGCCGGCAACTGGTGAAGGCCAAGCGCGGCCTGCATGTCCATCATGTTGTATTTGAAACCGGGCGCCACGATCTCGTAGTGCGCAGACCCTTGCTTACCAAAGCGATTCCAGGCCTCGCGGTCCATCCCATGAAAGCGGGTCAGGGCGATATCCGCGGCCAATCGTTCATCGGTCGTTATGACTGCGCCACCCTCGCCCGTCGTGATGTTCTTGTTAGGGTGGAAACTGAATACCTGGGTATCCCCGAAGGAACCGATGCGACGGCCCTTGTAGACCGCACCGATGGCGTGGGCTGCGTCCTCGATGACGCGCAGATTACGTTCGCGGGTGAGCTTGTACAGGGGATCCAAGTCGACCGGAACGCCGGCAAAATGCACAGGAACGATGGCGCGGGTCCGAGGCGTGATCGCGGCCTCGACCTGCGCTACGTCGATGTTGTAGCCATCCGCCTCGACGTCGACGAGTACCGGACGCCCACCGGCTATCACAATGGTGTTGAGGGTTGCCGCAAAGGTCATAGGCGAGGTAATAACCTCGTCACCAGGCATGAGTCCCAGGGCGGCGAGCGCCAGATGTAGGCCGGCGGTGGCCGACGACAGGGCAAGGGCATAGGGCGCGCCTACATAGGATCGTAGCGCCTCCTCGAACTGCTTGACCCGCGGTCCCGTCGTAATCCACCCGGAGCGCAGACAGGCCACAACCTCGGCGATAGCCTCCTCGCTCAAGGTGGGACGCGAAAACGGCAGGAACGCCTCTTCGGAATCGGCCATATCAGCTCCTTGTAATCAGGTAGGTGCCGAGGATGATGACAAAGATCCCGGCGACCCGTGTGGGCGTCAGGGCCTCATGGAACAGGTAGTAGCCGGCGAGCGCGTTCATAATGTACCCGAGACTCAGCATGGGGTACGCAAAACTCACCTGGACGCGTGAGAGCACAAGCAGCCAGATCACGAAGCTTATAACATAAATGACAAGCCCCCCGAAAACGAAGGGGTTCGATAGGATACGCAGGCCCACCGGCCCGACGTTACCCCAGTCAAACGCGAAGTAGCCGATGCGTCTCATCCCCTCTTTTAAAACCAGCTGGGCGCAGGCGTTAAGGACAACACCGAGCAAAATGATCGGCAAATACCGCATCTCAGGGGGCCCTGTTGGCGACGATAACGTTATAGGGGTTTTGGGCGACCATAAACATACGGATGCCCCGCTTGGCGAGGCGCTGGTAGCTCGACACACTCGTCACCATATAAACGGGGCGCTTGGACTGCCATTGCTGCCAAAACGTAGGGCCCTTCATGATCCACGGCGTAGGCTCGAGCGTCGTCCCGTAACCGAGCTCGCCCTTGAAATTGACGACCTCGACCAAACGGCGCAGATAGAAGGGCAGATCCTGATTGTAGCCTCCGTAACAGGCGACTACCGCATTCGGCGTGAGGAGGGGTCGCAGTTTCGTGACGAGCGGCTTGATCGTACGCGTATCGAGATAGGGCGCCGAGGCATTGACGCCCAGCAGGAATACCGCGAAACCCAAAGACAGGGCCGTGACGCCGGGCACGAAGCCGCGCTTTAGCCCCAGAAAGGAGGCTGCGAGCGCAGTCAGGACGAGGGCCGCCCCGAGCAAGGCCATGGCGACGCCAAGGGCGTGCGGATCGAGACTGGGGCGGGTCGCCGGCACGACCAGGGCGGCGGCCAGGCCCATTGCGACCCCCACGGGGCCAATGGCTATAAAGGCCCGCCGGTCACCCGCCGCCAGAGGCTTATCCCACCGGGTATCGAGGTAGCGGCCGATCAGAATGGCAAGGGGGGGGAACACCGGGAGGATGTAAGGCACGAGCTTTGAGTCAGATGCCGAGAAGAATACGAAGATCGAGGCGACCCAGATGAAGAGCAACAGGGTATCGCTGTGCTGAGCACGGTTGCGCCAGGCGAAACCAAGGTTATAGCGCAAGGCCTGCACAAGAAAGGCGCTCCACGGCAGGACCCCGAGCAGCAGGACGGGCAGAAAATACCAGAACGGCTGATAGCGGTGGGCGACATCGGTAAGGTAGCGCTCGAAGTGCTGGCGGATGAAGTAGTAATGGAGAAAGGTCGGGTGCTTCAATTGCAGAAGGATGTGCCAAGGCGCTGCCACCGCGAAATACACGGCGAAGCTGGTCGGCAGGTACATCCGTTTCAGGATGGACCAGTCCCACAGGACCATGATCCAAAGACCGACCGCCATCATCGGGAAGACAATGCCGATGAGGCCTTTGGTGAGAGTTGCAAGGGCCGCGAATAGAAAAGCGGCCCACATCCCGAACCGGCGCGCCGGCCCCAAGGGCCTGCGATTGGCCAGCATGAAGGCAAAGAGGCTAAGTGAGGCGAGAACCGAGACCGCCATGTCTAGGGTAATGACATGCCCCATCCCGAAATAGAGCAGGGATGTGCCCAATACGAGGGCGGAGAGCAGGCCGGTGCGGCGCCCGTACAGGGAGGCGGCGGTAAGATAGACGGCGGTACAGCCAAGGACTGCGAAGAATGCCGTCCAGAACCGCATGGACCAGTCATTGAGGCCCCATAAGCGGATAGAGAGGGTCTGAAGCCAGTAGAAGAGGGGCGGCTTTTCGAAATACAAGACGCCATCGAGCCGCGGGGTAATGTAATGGCCGGTCGCGACCATCTCGCGCGGGATCTCGGAATAGCGGGCCTCATCGGGCACTCCGAGTTCGCGCGTACCGAGCATGATGCTATAGAAAGCGGCCGTTACAAAGGCCACGAGAAGGGTGTCACGCAGCCAGGGGCGGCGATCAGGCTCAACGGAAGATAATGGGGGCATGGGAGACGGCATCGTCAATGTGTCGGGCAGGGTAGCATATCCACGGCCATTTCGCAGGCGTGTCGGCACAGTCTGGGCGACGCGGGGCGATGGAAAGACGCTGGGACCCGATAGAAAACCGTCGGGCGACCTTGCCGGGAGGGCCGGCAGACGCTGGACACCTTACGGGTGCAGACCGGAAACGGGCGTCCGGGGGACGCGCACGACGGCACCCCGGCCCGAGGACGGGGCTCGGCGGTTGCGCCCCTCCCGGGGGTCCGTTACGCTAGGCACTCTTAAATCGATAGAGGGAGTCTTGCCAATGAAAAAATCGGGAGTTCAGGCTTTAGTGGCCGCGGCCGCCCTGGCCACGACGACAGCCGCGTTCGCGTCGCCCGCGTCAGTGGCGCTCGCGCACGCCGTGCAGGAGGGTGCCCACATCTTCAACACCGATTCCTTCGGGGGTCACGAGCGTAACTTTCATGGGCAGCACACGACCTGCTCCACCTGCCACATAGACGGCGGCCGAGTCATGGGCCGGCTCCCCAACGGCAAGCGCATCCCGAGCCTGATCAATGCCGCAGCGATCTTCCCGCGCTACAACCCCAAGATGCACAAGGTCATTACGCTCGAAACCCAGATCCGGGCCTGCGTGCATAACGGTCTTTTGGGGCACCCGCCGGCCTACGGCAGCCAAACGATGGCGGATCTCGTGAGCTACTTGGGCTCGCTCGCCCACGGTCAGCGCATCATGATCGGCGGCCAACCGCGCTGATCAGCGCATAGTGGGCGCCGGCACCTCGCGCACGGTAAACGACATCTGCTCGAGGTCGGCAAGCACATAAGTGGCGGCGGCGCCCACACCCCCCACCGTCCCGGGATTGACCATCGCGGTCTTGCCGCCCTTTAGATTCGTAACGGCCTTGACCTCGGCCACATGGTCGTGGCCGCAGCAGACGACATCCCAGTCGCCGGTGCAGGCGAGCGCGTAGGCGTAGTGGGGATAGTGCACGAGAAAGAAGCGCCGCCCACCAAGCTCGATATCGGCATCCTGCCCGTAATAGCGAACGAAGGTATCGGGTTCGTGGCCAAGACGCGATAAATGGTAGGTGTCTCCCGTATTGTTGCCATGAATGGCATGCACGGGGAGACCGTGACGGCGCAGGGTGCGCAGGGTACTAGGCGCGACGATGTCCCCGCAATGAACGACTGCCACGGCGCCGAGCGTCTTGGCTTCGGCAACGGCCGCGTTAAGCAATTCGCGGTTGTCATGACTATCCGACACGATGCAAATCTTCATGCCGACAGTCTAGCAAGTCGCGCGCGCCCGGGCACGCACCGCCTGACGAGATCGCGCCCGGCCAGGACCCAACCTGGCCGCAAAGACCGCGGCTAGGTCGGGCCTTGGCTCCTAGAAGTGGAGCAGCGGCACGATCAGGAGTGCCACGATGTTGATGATCTTGATCATGGGGTTCACGGCGGGTCCGGCCGTGTCCTTGTAGGGGTCGCCCACCGTGTCGCCCGTCACGGCGGCCTTGTGTGCCTCGGAACCCTTGCCCCCAAAATGGTTGTCTTCGATGTACTTCTTCGCATTGTCCCAGGCACCGCCGCCTGTGGTCATGGAGATCGCGACAAAGAGCCCGGTCACGATGGTCCCCATGAGCACCCCGCCCAGGGCCTGAGCACCCAGAAGTACGCCTACCACGAGCGGGACCAGGACAGGAAGCAAGGAGGGCACGATCATTTCCTTGATGGCAGCCTTCGTGAGCATGTCGACCGCCCGGGAGTAGTCCGGCCGCGCGGTGCCCGCCATGATCCCTGGGATGTCCTTGAACTGGCGACGCACCTCAACTACAACGGCGCCAGCGGCACGGCCGACCGCCTCCATCGCCATGGCAGCGAAGAGGTAGGGGATGAGTCCGCCCAGGAACAAGCCGATGATCACCATGTGGTTAGACAGGTCGAAGCTCAATACGCGCCCGGTCCGGGCGGTAAGTTCATGCGTGAAGTCCGAAAACAGCACCAAGGCCGCCAGACCCGCTGAGCCGATCGCATAGCCCTTGGTCACTGCCTTGGTGGTATTCCCGACAGCATCGAGGGGATCTGTGACGGCGCGCACGGAGGGCGGCAGATTGGCCATCTCCGCGATCCCACCGGCGTTGTCGGTGATCGGACCGTAGGCGTCCAGGGCGATGATCATCCCGGCTAAGGAGAGCATGGCGGTGGCGGCGATTGCGATCCCATAAAGACCGGCGAGATGATAAGCAAGCCCGATGCCGCCGCAGATCACAAGGACCGGCGCCGCGGTCGCCTTCATAGAGACCGCGAGACCGGCGATCACGTTGGTACCGTGACCCGTCGTCGAGGCCTGGGCTATGGAGCGCACCGGCGCGTACTCGGTCGCCGTATAGTACTCCGTGATGACCACCAGCAGACCCGTAACCAGCAGACCCGTGAGGGCCGAATAATAGATCGCCATAACCGGGTACTTCGGATTCCCCGCCATGAGCCAATGGGTGATCGGATAGAAGGCCACGGCGGCGATAAGGCCCGTAACCGCAAGGCCGCGGTACAAGGCGTTCATGATCTTACCTCCCTCGCGGGCCCGCACGAACCAGGTCCCCACGATGGAGGCGACGATGGCGGCGGCGCCGAGGGCGAGTGGGTAGACCAGCGCGCCGTGAAATCCCGGGAGGTCGAGATGCCCAAGCAAGAGGGTCGCCACCACCGTAACGGCGTAGGTCTCGAAGAGATCGGCGGCCATGCCTGCGCAGTCCCCGACATTATCGCCTACGTTGTCGGCGATGACGGCTGGGTTGCGCGGGTCATCTTCGGGGATGCCGGCCTCGACCTTGCCGACGAGATCGGCGCCTACATCCGCGCCTTTCGTAAAAATCCCGCCCCCGAGACGCGCAAAGATCGAGATGAGGGATCCGCCAAAGGCCAGCCCGACCAGAGGCGAGACATCGATATGACCGCCGGCGGGGGTCAGCCCGACTAGGACCGCAAAATAGCCGGCCACGCCCAGGAGACCGAGCCCCACCACCAAGAGACCCGTTATGGCTCCCCCGCGAAAAGCCACGCGCAAGGCCTCATTGATCCCATGGGAGGCCGCCGCAGCTGTGCGGACGTTAGCCCGTACCGAGACGTTCATGCCGACATAGCCGGCAAGGCCGGATAGCACCGCGCCAAGCGCGAAGCCGATAGCGGTGAGATGGCGAAGAAAAAAGAATATGAGAACGAACAGGATGATGCCGACCAGCCCGATGGTCCGGTATTGGCGATTCAGGTAGGCCTTGGCGCCTTCCTGCACGGCCTGCGCAATCTCCATCATGCGCGCCGTACCGGTCGGCTGCTTCAGGATCCATACGATGGAGGATCCCCCATACACCAATGCTAATAAGGCACAAACGAACACGACCAAAAGATCGACAGACATGCTGTGGCTCCCTAGGATAACAACCGTGAGTGCTGCGCTATCTCGGGGCCTGGCGCCCTTATGTGATTATTGCTTTCCCAGCGCCAATCCCCCCTCGAACCGGGTCCCCGGCTCGAATCCAAAAACACGGTCCAATCCGACCTCGCGGATCAGGCCGTCCACTGCGGCCTGCCCATGCTCCCGATAGACCTCCGAGAGGATGAGCTTGGCCGCATTGCCGTTGTAGAACCCGGCGAAACCAGCTTGCACCTGCAAGAGCTCGCGGGCCTTGTCAATTGTCATGCCTAGACCTTGAATTCATTGCCAAGCTTCTTTTTTACGGCGGCGTTCTTCAGGCGCACGTACTGCGGCAGCCCGTTCTTATACGGCGGATAGTCCTCTCCCTGGATAAGCGGTTCCAGATAGGTCCGGCATTTCCGCGTAATTCCGAAGCCATCTTCACTAATGTAGTCTTCCGGCATCTTCTTCTCGACATTCGCGACATCGGCGAGATTGGCGACCCCGAGCTCCCACTTGTACGGGCGGTTGGCCTTGCGGACGATGATGGGCATGACCGCATTATGGCCCTTGAGGGCCAGTTCGACCGCCCTTTTCCCAAGGGCATAGGCCTGCTCGACATCGGTCTTGGATGCGATATGGCGCGCGGCGCGCTGCAGATAATCGGCGACCGCCCAATGGTATTTATAGCCCAGCTTGTTTTTGATGAGCTGGGCTATAACGGGTGCGACGCCGCCCAGTTGCGCGTGACCAAATGCGTCCTTTAGCCCGCTTTCGGCCAAAAACTTCCCGTCTTTGCCCTTGACGCCCTCGGAAACCACGATCGCGCAATAACCATAGGTCTTCACCGACTCGTCGACGCGCGCGAGGAAAGCGGCCTCGTCAAAGACCCGCTCCGGAAACAGGATGATGTGCGGGGCATCTCCGGCCTTCTCGGCCGCCAGGCCACCGGCCGCGGCAATCCAGCCGGCATGGCGCCCCATGACCTCCATAACGAAGATCTTGGTCGAGGTCTTGGCCATGCTCGCCACATCAAAGGCGGCCTCGCGAATCGCGACGGCCACGTATTTCGCAACCGATCCGAAACCGGGGGAACAGTCCGTGAAGGGGAGATCATTGTCGACGGTCTTGGGGATGCCGACGCACACGATGGGATAGCCCAGCCGCTCGCCGATCTGCGAGACCTTGTGGGCCGTGTCCTGCGAGTCCCCTCCGCCGTTATAGAAGAAATACCCTATATCATGGGCCCGGAAGACCTCTATAAGCCGCTCGTATTGGGCCTTGTTCTCCTCAAGCCCCTTTAGCTTGTAGCGGCACGATCCAAACGCGCCCGCGGGCGTATGCCGCAGGGCCCGGATCGCCTCCACCGACTCTTTGCTCGTGTCGATCAAGTCCTCCGTCAGGGCTCCGATAATGCCGTTACGGCCCGCGTAAACCTTTCCGATCTTCGTTTTATAACGTCGCGCCGCCTCAATGACACCGCACGCGGAGGCATTGATAACGGCGGTCACGCCGCCGGATTGAGCATAGAACGCGTTCTTGGGTTTGGCCATATCTCTACTCTGCTCCTGAAAATCACATGGGAAGGTGGGTAATCGATAAATCAGGTATCCGGGGAGGGGGGGGTACGGCGGCTTTCGTGGTCGGCTTGCAGCTGCAAAACATGGGTTACGCACTCGCCAATGTCGTCGTAACCCTCTCGGCCGGTACCATATTGCTCATTGGCCCCGTAAAAGAATTGGCATCGGTAGCGGCTTTCCCCTACCTTGAAAACAACGAAGTTCGCGCCGCGTTCCGTCCAAAATAGGGTAGGGCAGGTCGTAAGGACGGTGGATTCGGGATCGAGGCGGAGCTCGCTATCGGCCAGCTCTATTGCCACCGCCTTACCATAGCGCTCGCTGATGGCTGAGCGCGCGACCCATAGCTCCGTGTCGCTAAAATCGGGTATTCCTGTCATACCAAACATCCCCTCCATTGGGGAGGCTCGACAGCTTCCTCGCAAAGTGGCGCTAGGGTAGCGCAAAAACGTCCGTAATACAGGATGTGTCGCACACTTTTTTTGAGCGGACGGCTATCCGGAAATCATTGACGACACGGTGGACAGAAGGTAGCTTACCGTACGGGACACCCCGCTCAGGGAAAATAAAACGCCTCTACTAGGTCAATCTAAAACTAAAGCGAGAAAAACCATGCGAATCGTGCTATTGGGAGCGCCGGGCTCCGGGAAAGGGACGCAGTCGAAACTGCTGGTCGAGAAATACAAGATTCCCCAAATCTCCACGGGCGACCTCCTGCGAGCGGCGGTCGCTGCGGGAACAGAGTTAGGTAGACGCGCCAAGGCCGCTATGGACGCAGGCCAACTGGTAACGGATGATATCGTACTCGGCATGATCCAGGACCGATTGAGTCGTCCGGACGCCAAAAACGGCTTCATATTGGACGGCTTCCCCCGCAATAACCCCCAAGCACAAGCCCTGGACTCACTTCTGGCCCGGATCGGCCAACCCCTCCAACTGGCTTTGCTCGTCGATGTGAACACGGAGATCCTGATCAAACGCCTTACCGGACGCCGAACCTGCGTACAGTGCGGCCAAATGTACAACGTGTATTTTCAGGCATCGCGGGTAGCAGGCCGCTGTGACAAGTGCGGCGGAGAGCTCCAACAACGGTCGGACGACAACGAACAGACCATACGCAAGCGTCTCGACGTCTATGAACACCAAACCGCGCCATTGATCACCTACTATCGGAGCCAGAACAAGCTGCGTACGGTCCCCGGCGAGGGCGACGTGGAAGAGATCTTCAAAAAAGTGGTGGGAATCATCGAAGACCACATCCACCCGCTCTCCTCCCTGCGTCCGGCACTGGCCCCGACGGCGCCCGCGAAACCCAAGATCCCCGCCAAACCCCCGATGCCGGCAGGCGCAGGTGCGGATAGACTGAGCCCAAAGAGCGCCGTGGTTCAAAAACCGGCGGGAGAGCGTGAAGCAGCGGTTGCGGCCAGCGTCAAGGTCGCCCCGCAGAAGACTGCGGCCAAGAAGAAGGCCGCCCCGAAGAAGGGGGCCGTGAAGAAAGCCGTAAATAAGAAGGCCGCCCCGAAGAAGGGAGCAAGTCCCAAGGCCAGCGCGAAGAAGGCCACGGCCAAAAAGGCCGTCAGCAAGAAGGCCGCCCCGAAGAAGGGGGCCGTGAAGAAAGCCGTAAATAAGAAGGCCGCCCCGAAGAAAAAAGGGGGGGCGGGGCTCCGTTAAGATCTAGGCACGGCCGGCGGCCTGCGGGCCGCCGGACTTTTACAAGCGGCCCGATGCCGCAAGCCCGATAGCACTACATCCCCTTCCCTCGCTCGCACAAGCACGCTACCCTTGCCCGCATGACTTTTAAGAGTGAACGCGCCCCTTTCCCCGCGACACGGATGCGCCGCCTGCGACGGGATCGTTTCAGCCGTAATATGGTGCGTGAGCATTCGCTATCGGCATCTCACCTGATTATGCCGGCCTTTGTAACAGAAGGACGGGACCGCAGCGAGGTGATCACGGCACTCCCCGGCATCGAGAGATTGTCGGTGGACCGCTTGGTCCGTGCGGCCCAAGGGTGGGCCCAAGACGGCGTCTCCGCCGTGGCCCTGTTCCCGGTGGTTCCCGCCGCAAAAAAGTCGCCGGGCGCCGACGAAGCCTGGAACCCCGAGGGCCTGGCGCAGCAGGCGACCCGCGCCCTCAAAGATGCGCTACCGGAACTCGGGGTGATTACCGACGTGGCGCTGGACCCTTTTACAACCCACGGGCAGGATGGGCTCACCGATAAGGATGGTTACGTCATGAATGACGAGACCACCGCCGTGCTCGTACGCCAGGCCTTGAGCCACGCCCGGGCCGGCGCCGACATCGTGGCCCCCTCGGATATGATGGATGGCCGGGTGGCCGCCATTCGGACGGCGCTCGAGGCGGCCGGTTTCCGCCACACGAAGATACTGGCGTATGCCGCCAAATACGCCTCGGCCTTCTATGGCCCGTTTCGCGACGCTGTGGGGTCAGGTGAGGCGCTGGGATCGGCCGACAAATCGACCTACCAGATGGACCCGGCCAATAGCGACGAGGCCCTGCATGAGGTAGCCCTCGATCTGGCCGAGGGCGCCGATATGGTCATGATAAAGCCTGGGCTCCCCTATCTGGACGTGATCCGTGAAATCAAAGACACGTTCCGGGTCCCGACGCTCGCCTATCATGTGAGCGGTGAGTACGCCATGCTGAAGGCCGCCGTAGCCAATGGCTGGCTCAATGAACCCAAGGCAGTCTGGGAGTCCCTCATAGCCTTGCGGCGCGCCGGGGCCGACGCCATCCTCACCTACTATGCCGGATCCGTCGCCCGCTGGCTGCAGGACGGCACGCTCACCCCTTAGAGTGGCCGGGACTGGTCGCGACCCAGGATCTCGGTCTCGATCTGTTCAAGACTCGTGTGCCGAACGTCTTTGCCCTTGACGAGGTAGATGACGTATTCGCAGATATTGCGCGCATGATCGCCTATACGCTCCAAGGCACGCATCGCCCATATGACGTTCAGGACCCGGGAGATCGTGCGGGGGTCTTCCATCATAAAGGTGATCATTTGACGCATGAGGCCGTCGTACTCCTTATCGACCTGCCGATCCTCACGCGCCACGCGCACGGCCGCTCCCATGTCGAGGCGGGCGAACGCATCTAGCGCATCGTGGACCATCTGTCGAACGTGGTTTCCCAGAGACTGAACCTCGACATAGCCGTCCTTGGGCCGCTCCTCGACGGCAAGGCGCACCGCCATGCGGCCGATCTTCTCGGCCTCGTCCCCGATCCGCTCAAGGTCGGTGATGGTCTTGATCACCGCCATGACGAGACGCAGGTCGCTTGCCGTGGGCTGGCGACGGGCGATGATCTGGTTGCATTCCTCGTCGATGGTCACATCCATATTGTTGACCTTGTAGTCATTCTTTATGACTTCATCGCCCAGTAGCGCATCGCCCTTTACGAGCGCTGCCATGGCATCGACGATCTGCTGCTCAACGAGGCCACCCATGTGGAGAACCCGCGTGCGAATGTCCTCAAGCTCGGCATTATAGCGACGTGAGATGTGCGGATTGACGTGCGGCTCCATAAATCACTCCTCGCTTGCTTAGCCGTAACGGCCTGTAATGTAGTCTTCCGTCTGTTTCGACGCCGGGTTCGTAAAAATAGCGTTCGTGTTATCGAACTCTACGATACGACCCAGGTACATAAAGGCAGTATAGTCAGAAACTCGAGCCGCTTGCTGCATATTATGGGTGACGATGACGATCGTATAATTTTGTTTCAACTCATAGATGAGCTCCTCGATCTTCAAAGTCGAGATCGGGTCCAGCGCTGACGCCGGCTCATCGAGAAGCAGAACCTCAGGCTTTAGGGCTACCGCGCGCGCCATGCACAGACGTTGCTGCTGGCCACCCGATAGACTCATGCCGCTCTGTCCGAGTTTGGCGCTGACCTCGTCCCAAAGAGCCACTTGACGCAAAGCCTCTTCGACACGGTCATCGAGCTCGGCCTTTGGCACGCGTTCGTAAAGCCGTATCCCGAAGGCTACGTTCTCATAGATAGACATGGGGAATGGCGTAGGCTTTTGGAACACCATGCCGATGCGCGAGCGTAGCCGGTAAAGATCCTCGCCGGGCAATAAGACGTTGCGGTCATCCAGCCATATCTCCCCCGTCGCCCGCTGGTCGGGGTAAAGCTCGTACATGCGGTTGAAGGTGCGCAACAACGTCGACTTCCCGCATCCCGAAGGCCCAATGAAGGCGGTGACCATGTTGGTGGCAATAGCAAGATTGATGTCGTGAAGGGCGGCTTCCTTCCCGTAATAGAAGTGCAGGTTGCGAACCGTGATCTTTATGCTGTTCTGCGCGGATTCCATTATCAGAGACCTTGCCTACTCCTCGAGGACGGGGCGAACTCCGATAAGCGGAGGGCCGGGCGGCATTATGCCACAGCTGCCCGCTAGAAGAGATTCGGGCGGTCCCGGCGACCAGGATGGTTAGGCGCCAGACACCGCCCTAAAGGCCGAGGCCACAAGGCCCCGACCGCGGACCCTCCCTCCCTAAAAATCGTACTCGAGCATGAGCCGGTTATAGACGAACCGGTGCAGAACCGGCAGATTGTGAGCCACGCCCACGCGATCGCGGATGGACAAACCCTTGGCCGCACCGCCCAGGAAGTAGGTCAGATCCAGATCGGTCTCGTTCGTACGCGCTGACCCGTATGTGCCGGTCAAGGTATTGAAGTAATCGGCATAGCTTGCGATAAAGCGCAGCTTATGACTCAGGAAAAAGGCGGTTGCCGACACCTTGAAAGCATGCCCAGTCGTCTTGCGGTCGATCATCCCTTGGATCATAGACGTCGTATATAACGGATCTGTGGCATAGCCGGTCGTATAGGGAGACACGACATCGCCGTTACCGAAGGCCCCGGGATGAGCCGGAAGGTCGTTGTAGCCTATGGTCAGACGGTCATTGGCGTGCTTTACGCCGACCATGGCCCCATAGACGGTCGAATCCACCGTGCCCAGGTATTGGGCCCCGGACCCCGTCTCGCGCATGAACTGCGCGCCCACGAAGGGCTTGAAGCCGGAGCCCCCGGGCAGCGTATAGGACGCCTGCCCATAGCCCATTTTGGCCAGATCGTAAAACTCATAACCCCAGGCCGCGGCCTTGAGGCCTGCGCCCTTGTAATCGGCGCCCAGTGCGCCCGCGCCTGGCTCGGTCCGGTTTGGAAGACCGCCTGTGCCGCCGATATTGCGCGGATTATAGAGATCGCTTTGCGAAAACTCGTCGGCGGTCCGGCCCTTGAACGCTGTAATGCGCAGGGCGGAGATCGTAAGGCCCTTGATTGGTTTGACCGCGGCCAGCACGCCCTGATAGGTCGCCGGAATCAGACGCGAATCCGAGGGATTGATCCAGGGTGTTGACACCAGCTGGTCGCCGGCCCGCACCAGGACATGCCGGTTGTGATACTGGACGAACGCCTGGCCTAGGGTGTTTATGCCCTCGAAACCAGCCAAGGTGCCATCGACAAGCGCCGGATTCGAGTTATTCAGGCCGAGCGAGTGGGCCGTATAGAAACTGAGGCCGACGGAGAAACCGTAGAACGAACCCGTCAAGACATTGAGGGCGCCTCCGAGCGCGAAGGCCTGCTGGCCGGCCACGGGGCCGCTATAGTGCCGCGTAAAATCATACGCGCGCACATCGCCATTGACCGTCGTTCCTGCCCAAAAGCCCTGGCCCGCCACGGCCTGGCCGATACCCCCACAAACCACTACAAGGCCGCTCAGCACCGCGGCGCGACACGTTCTCTTCATGACCATCCCCCCTTTGTGTATCAAAACCATGGCGGGGGCCCAGGCCGAATCGGACACGGGGAGGCCCCACCGTTGCTTGCATGCTAGGGTCCATATGTGACATTTACATGACATTCGTAGTTCTTTTGTCACAATGCGCCGACCCCCAGACTTAAAGCAAGGCCCCGCGCCGGGGCCGCTGTGCTGGCCAAGGTTCCGTGGGAACCCCGGCATTCTTAAGTCTCGCTCGGGATCTGCGCGGGACACGAGAACTTATAGTGGATAGGCGCCCAACACTCAAAGCATGGGCGAAAATAAAGGCCCATGGTCACCCTATTCGGAACGCGTGGACGGCCCACACGACTGGGCACGAGCACCGCGCAGGGGGCGGAAAGTATCGGGAGATTGGTAAGCCCTGGGGCAATCGGCGGGCCGATAGGAAGCGGAGCGACTCCGGGGCGACTCGATGCCGCTCGAGCGCCGCAGACATGCGGGGCCTTCAAGGAGGGTAGGGTGTCAACACGGACTCAACGGGCCTTTAGGAACCCGCTGGGTCGGTCTCTCGGGGCGGCCCGCTATGATCGAGCTGTGCCAGCAGACGCATGCCTCCGAGCAGACCGCTTACGCGCGCCTCGATGTCGGCGTCCGACGCCTGCTCGGCAAGGGGCCAGTGGCTGTGCCGGCAACCAGGGGGGAGGGCCGTGGCGGGCGCCTGCGCCGAGCCGAGCGTGATGAGGAGATCGCACGCGCTCAGGTGATCGGCTTCGCAGCAGACCTCGACCCACGACGCGCCCAGCCGGCGCATGGCGGCGGCCGCCCGCGACTGCAGTGTAGGCGAAGGTGAGCGGAAGGCGATACGGGCACGTCTTTTATACATAGGCGTTCGATACAAGGGTCTTAGACATCATGTATTGACCTGCCCGGCCTCAAACGACGTGGATTAAGCTTGAGGTCGGGAAAACCACCATCAACTCAGAGCCACAATTGAGGGGGCAGGTCATGACGAAGTTTAGCAAGTACGTGGGGCTGGATACACATAAAGACACGATCACGGTGGCCGACGCCGGTCAGGGCAAGCCTCGCTATTAAGGGGAGATCGCCAATACCCCGGAGGCGGTGGCCAAGCTCGTGAAGAAGTTGAGCCCGGCAGGTGAAGTGCTGTCGTTCTGCTACGAGGCCGGTCCCTGCGGCTACGGCATCCACCGGCAGTTGACCCATCTGGGTCACGACTGCGTGGTCGTCGCCCCCTCGCTCATCCCCGTAAAGCCCGGGGATCGAGTGAAGACCGATCGCCGGGATAGCGAATCGCTCGCTCGCTTGCATCGCGCCGGCGAGCTCACGGCGGTCTGGGTCCCAGGCCCCGAGCAAGAGGCGGTGCGCGACCTCACCCGCGCCCGGGAAGGCACCAAGGCCCTCGAGCGGCAGGCCAAGCAGCGCCTATCGGCCTGTCTCCTGCGTCATGGTCGCCTCTATACCGCGGGCAAGACGAAGTGGGCCAAGGCCCATGGTGAGTGGCTCATGACCCTCAAGTTCGAGGCCCCGGTCCAACAGAACGTCTTCCAGGAGTACGTCGATACCGTGGCCCATCTCACCGGCCGGGTGGCGGCCCTGGAGGAGGAGATGGTGCGCGTCCTCGATCATTTCTCGTTGGCTCCGGTGGTGCGCGCCTTGATGGCGCTGCGCGGCATACAGCTCGTGACGGCCCTCACCGTGGTCGCCGAGATCGGGGATCTCACGCGCTTTGATTCCCCTCGGCAGCTTATGAGCTATCTGGGGCTCGTGCCCTCCGAATCCTCCAGTGGCGCCACCACCCGCCGCGGCGGCATCACCAAGACCGGCAATGGGCACGTCCGGCGGGTGCTCACCGAGGCCGCCTGGTACTACCGCTTCCCGGCCCGCAAAACCGCCCACTTACAGCGAAGGGCCGAGAACACCAGCGATCCCGTGCAGACGATCGCCTGGAAGGCCCAGAAGCGGCTCTGCGGCCGCTACCAGCACCTGCTGCGGGCCGGCAAGATCAAGGTGCAGGTGTGCACGGCCATCGCCCGTGAGCTCACGGGCTTCCTGTGGGCCGTGGCCTGCGCGGTCCAGACGGAGGTTCAGTAACCCACTTATGACATAAGAGTTCGAGTATACTATACATGTCATTTCAATTGGCAAACAATTAACCGTTGACCATGAGACGTGAGTCTTTATATCAAGGCAGGAGTGGCCCGGTGGGAGAATCCTCGATTCCCCTATGAGGCGCCGATTCAACCCGGTGACCCTCGATTTTAGAGCGAGGCAGCTCCACGACGAAGCGAAGTCGGGCGGTATCCAACCCGCGTATATCAGAGTGATCGACCGTCGTTAACAGCCGCTCGTGCCTTGACTTAAAGGCTTACGAATCAAAGGAGAACAAAAGACGCAAGAAAAACCACATTGCTAGTTGACAGGTCAAAACATATCAGGGGAAAGTGTAGATGACGTTCAAGGTCGTAAAAGTCGATGTAGGCTTGAATCCGATGGGCGCGCTCGTGTAATGATCGACGACCTCCGAAACCTTGAGCGCGAGCTTTCCCGTTATGGGTGTCGTGAGGTCTGTGCTAGACGAGATCAGCGTTCCCGTACGTGCGCCGAGCACAGCGACGCGCTGACCGAGGATCGTTTTGGCGCTTAGGCGATAGCGGTAATCCCCACCAAGACGCAGGACCGGAACATCATCATGCCCGCCGGTCCGGAAATAATTCTGACGGAAGCCTAGGCCGGCGTCGACCTTGAGACGCATGTCGCCATGGCGCAGAAAACGATGACCAATCCCCACGGATTCCACTTGATAATGGCGGTAGCCATCGAAAGGATTGCGATCGTAGCGCACGGTCCCGAGTAGAAAGTTCTCTTTTTCGCCACTGAAATAATGCTCCGCATCCACGTTGATATCTAAGCGGTTTGCGCTCACGAGGCCGCTGCTCGCGGTATAGTCGTAACTGAGTCGCCCGGCATAACGCCATAGACCCGCGCCGTAGCGGACACGATCATGGGTATCGAGGGTACGGGTGCTACTGGTGCCGGTGGTGGCTTCATAACCAAGGCCCGTCTGGGCACTAAAGCTGTGGCGTGGAGCAGCCAAGCCCTTGGCTGCCTGCACGGCAACCGGCATCAAAAGGGCGCATGCAAGGCCCGTACGGAAAGCGGTGAACCCGGGTCGGCGGGGCCCTAGCATACGCAATTGCACAACCCCGCTGACATGAGGGCTGGGGCGGAAGAACAGGGGGGCGGCAGCAGCGTCATTCCTGGCGCTCCGAACGGCCGGTCAGCGGGCCGTCTTCCTCTTCGCTGGCCACGAGCGCCGCGCGCAGTTGCGCAGACAGCAGGACAGTCGACTTAACGGGCAAGGGGATGCGGCGTACGTACTTCTGAAAAAATAGGTTGTTGGGAATGAGGACGGTCGTACCCTGCGACTCCTCGACCTCGGTATACATAAGGTTGCTATCGAGCACCTTGCCCTTGACGCCATCCGGGAGGATCTCGATGTGCTGGCCGAGCTGATAGGGGCGCCATATGACCATGAAGAGGGTCGCTGTGATATTGCTCAATATGGTCCACACCGCCACCATTCCGACCCCGAGGACGGCCAGAAAACCCGCAAAGGTATCGAGTACACCGGTAACCTCGAAGCCGGCCATGCGCAGTGTGACCAGCACAAGCAGGATGTAGAGGAGTACCGTCGCAAAGCGGCCCACCGCATGGAGAGCGCCGGCAGAGAAGGCGCGATTGCGTTGGAGAAGAACGAGTCCGCGATACAACCCCCGCTTCAGGTAGTGCAGGACAAAGAGTCCGCCCGCAAAGACCAGAACCGGTTTCCAGAGATTGACGAGGACCGCGTGGTACGACACCGAACCATCAAACATGGGCCCATTATACAGGCGGAGGCGGAGGCAGCGAGCCGGGGGCGCCCGGCGTAAGTCGGCTTGACGGAAAGATACAGGTAAAGGTACTGCCCTTGCCGACCACGCTTTCGATGGCAAGGCGCGCATCATGGCGCAGCAAGACCTGGCTTACGATGGAAAGACCGAGGCCGGTCCCCCCGGAGGCCCGCGAACGGGCTCCGTCGACACGGTAAAAGCGCTCCGTAAGAAACGGGATGTGGCGCTCGGGAATACCTTCACCGGTATCGGCGACCGCAAAGCGGCCACCCGCACTATCGGTGGTCCACGAGATGCGAATACGCCCTCCGGGGGGCGTATGACGTACGGCGTTCTGCACGAGATTCGTAAAGGCGCCGCGCAGCTCCTCAGTATTGCCGATCAAGGCGACATCGCCCACCTCGACCTCGATGTGATGGCCCCCGTCCGGACCGAGGGCCTTCGCGATATTGCAGAGCCCCGCCACCATGGTTTGCATCACCACGATCTCGTCCCGGGTGCGGGCCGGGGTCGTTTCCAACCGAGACAGGGCCAACAGGTCTTCGACGAGGCGACGCATGCGGTCGACTTGCTCACGCATAAGGACGAGACTTGCGCGCAGATCTGGATCGCCGTCGGCAAATACGTCCTGAAAGCTTTCGAGGAAACCGTGCAGCACGGTGAGCGGGGTGCGCAACTCGTGGGATACATCGGCAACGAAGTGGCGGCGCATGTCTTCGAGCTTTTTCACATGCGATATGTCGCGGGCAATGACGAGCTTCTCGCTCGCACCAAACGGGATGATCTGAACGGCGACCGTCAAGGGCTCGACCGATGGCCTAAAGATCAGCGGGTCCCGGTAGTCCCCCCCCTCCAGGTAGGTGGCAAATGTGGGGTCTCGCACCAGATGGACCAGCCGTGTCCCGACGTCACGGGCGGCGTGCAGGCCGAGCATGCGCTCGGCGGGCGGGTTGGCCCAATCGATCACATCGCCCTGCGACAACACGACCATAGCGTCAGGCATGGCACTGGCCGCAGCCTGCAAGCGATCGAACTGGCCGCTTAGATGCTTCTCGTGGCGATCGCTGTCGCGATCGCGCCTATGCACCTCGCGCACGACCTCATCCCAGAGGCCGCCGAGCTCCGGAAATGGCCCCGTGCGGCCGCGGCGCAGCCAGCGATAGAGCTGATTGAGCTTGTGGAACTGGAAAAAGAGCGCGGAAACGACGCCCACGGCCATACCGGCCCACGGAAAACCGAAGGCCGCGCCCAACACTGCCCCCAGGAGCATGAGCCACAAGGCGCCCCACAACTCGCGGCGCAACTCTGGATGCAAGTCTAGCTGTCCCCCGAAAAGCGGTAGCCCACGCCCCTGACAGTCTGAACATAGCGATCATAACCGCTGGGGGCCAAGGCCTTACGCAAACGACGAATATGCACGTCGACGGTGCGCTCGTCTATATAGGTGTTGCTCCCCCAGACGGCATCGAGAACCCGGGCGCGGCTGTGGACGCGCTCGGGATGGGTCATAAAAAAATGCAGCAAACGAAACTCGGTCGGCCCCAAGATCAGACGCTCGTCATCGGCGAGGACCTTATGGGTCCCTGGATCCAGCAGCAGACCGCCTACGGCGGCGATATCATCGGAGGCCATGGGCGCCACACGCCGCAGCACCGCCCGGACGCGGGCTATGAGCTCGCGGGGCGAAAACGGCTTGGTCATGAAGTCGTCGGCCCCCGTATTGAGGCCCCGGACCTTGTCTTCCTCGTCCACCCGCGCGGTCAACATGATAATGGGGATATTCTGGGTCAGCCGCTCACGCCGCAGCCGGCGGGCATAATCGACACCATCCATACCCGGAAGCATCCAGTCGAGCAGTATGAGATCGGGCAGATCGGCCAGCACCAGGGCGTGCGCCTCCCGCGTATCCTGGGCCTCAAGGCAGCTGAAATCCGCCTGCTTTAAGGCGAACCGGACCATGGCGCGGATCGCCGGCTCATCGTCGACAACAAGGATCTTTCCAGGCATGATGTTCCCCCTGCCGCCCATTCAACACAAACAGTATGACGCTTTTGTGTCAGGCGCAACGGCGGCACGAGAGGATCTGTTACGCATGCGCAAAAACACGGTACGACCGACCGATATCAAGCTGCATCAGAAATCCCGCATCCTGGAGGTAACCTTCGGCGAAGGGAGCCGGTTTGAGTTTCCCGCCGAATATCTTCGCGTATACTCCCCTTCGGCCGAGGTACGGGGGCACGGCCCGGGCCAAGAGGTGCTGCAGGTCAATAAAGAGTCCGTGAATATCGTGGGCATAGAGCCGGTCGGGTCCTATGCCGTTTTGTTGCGCTTCGATGATGGGCACGACACGGGGATCTACTCGTGGGACCTGCTCTATAACCTCGGCGTGAACCAGGACCGGCTTTGGAAAGAGTACATAAGCCGCCTGGAGCAGGCCGGTTACAAACGGAATTGATGCCATGAACGAGGGTCAGGCCGGGACTACGACCGATTTTGGTTACCGGGAAGTGGCGGAGGACGAGAAGGCGCGCCTCGTGGGCTCGGTCTTCAGCTCCGTCGCCACACGCTACGATCTCATGAACGACCTGATGTCAGGCGGCCTGCATCGCGCTTGGAAGGCGTTTGCCGTGGGTCTGGCGGCGGCCAAAACCGGTGAACGGGTCCTGGACCTGGCTGGCGGGACCGGCGATCTCACGGCGGCCCTCGCGCCGCGCCTGGGGCCGAGCGGACTGCTGGTGTTGAGCGATATCAATGGGGCCATGCTCGGGGTGGGTCGCAACCGGCTCATAGACCGAGGGCTGACCGACCCTATATACCCGGTACAGGCCGACGCCGAGCGCCTGCCGTTTCCCGACAACAGCTTCGATCTCATTATCATAGGGTTTGGCTTGCGCAACGTAACCCATAAGGATCGGGCGCTGAAGGCCATGCATCAGGCCCTAAAACCCGGGGGACGCGGGATCATCCTCGAGTTTTCAAAACCGCGATCTGCGGTCTTTAACCGCATCTACGACGCCTACTCCTTCGCGGTGGTCCCCAAAATCGGCCGGTTCGTGGCCCGCGACGAGGGGAGCTATCAGTACCTCGTGGAATCGATCCGCAAGCACCCGGACCAAGAGACCCTGAAAACGCTCATGGAGTCGGCGGGTTTTGAGCGCGTGCAGTACTGGAATCTGACCGGGGGCATCGTCGCCGTCCACCGGGGTTACAAGCTCTAATGGAGACCATTGCGCCCTCGGCGGGGGGGCCTGGGACCTACGGAGGCCAGGTCCTGCGGTACGCGGGGTTCTGGAGGAGGCTTGCTGCCGACCTCATAGACAACCTCGTACTGTTGCCGGTGATGTCCTTCCTGGCGCCGACCGAGTGGCCGGCGCGGCCCAGCCTGGGGACACTCACGCGGGCCCTGGGGGCCCACCCCGTCCATCAGCTGTTGGGTTTGCTGGCCGGTCTCGCATACAGCATATTCTTTTGGATAAAATTTTTGGGGACACCGGGGAAGCTGCTGATGGGCTGCCGCTTGGTCGACGCAAGCACCCTCGGTCCCCTGAGCGTGCGCCAGAGCCTTGTACGCAACCTCGGCTATCTGGTTTCGTATGCGACACTGGGTCTTGGTTTCCTGTGGATCGCGTGGGACAAAAGAAAGCAGGGCCTTCCTGACAAAATGGCCGGATCCCTCGTGCTTTACGTGGGTCCCGGGACAAGGCCTGGGTAACCATGGATGTCTTGCTGCGGGCAATAGAGCACACCCTGAATCTGCCGCTGCGCCTCGACCCCGCCGCCCGCGCGGGGCTTGAGCCCTTGCGCGGGCGCGTCGTGCGCATCGCGCTGACAGCGCCCGTTATAGCCTTCGATCTCGTATTTGGGCCGGACCGCGTCCAGGTCCGTCCCCCGGAGGGATCCTACAGTATCGCCATTCGGGGATCTTTGAGCCAACTCGCCGCACTCGCGCGCGCCCGCCCGGAGGACACCCAAAAGGTGGCGGCCTCGGGACTCAAGATGGAAGGAGAGATCGATGTGGCGCTGGCGGTCAAACGGTTTTTCGAGGCCGCCCGGCCCGACTGGGAGGAAATGCTGGCGCGGGCCTTTGGCGACATAGCGGGCCATCAGCTGGCGCGCAGCGTCAAGGGCCTAGGCCGTTTCCTGACTTACGCCACAAACCAGATCGCCGGCAATGCCGTGACTTTCCTGCAAGACGAAACCCATAGCCTTCCGCGGCCTTGGGAAGTCGATCAATTTCTGAGCGCTGTCGATACCCTCCGGGACGACGCAGGACGGCTCGAGGATAGACTCCGGCGCCTGAAGGCCCGCGGATGCTGACCTTTGGCCGGACGCGGCGTTTGCTCCGGATCACGTCCGTCTTCATCGCCCACGGCTTGGACGAGTTCGTGGCCAATCTGCACCTTTTCAGGCTCTACGCCTACGCCCTGCGACTGGCACCGTGGCGCTTCGGCAAACGGGCCCAGGCCCCGCGTGGCGAGCGACTGCGGCTTGCCCTCGAGGAACTGGGGCCCATATTCATAAAATTCGGGCAGATGCTGTCGACGCGGCCCGACCTGATCCCCGACGATATCGTCGTCGAATTGAGCCGCCTACAGGACCGAGTGCCACCGTTTCCCAGTGCGCAGGCGGTAGCGCTTATCGAGGCCGCGTACGGGACCTCGATCAACGAGGCCTTTCTGACGTTCGATGCCACGCCGGTCGCGTCGGCGTCGGTGGCGCAGGTCCACTTTGCGACCCTCCATGACGGCACGGAGGTGGCGGTCAAGGTGCTGCGCCCGGGGATAGAGGTCATCCTGCGCCGCGACCTGGCGCTTCTGCAGACACTCGCCCACCTGGCCGTACGCTATTGGCCGGATGCCCGCCGACTGCGCCCATTAGAAGTGGTACGCGAGTACGAGAAGATCGTCTACGACGAGATGGACCTAGCCCACGAGGCGGCGAACGCAAGCCAGCTGCGCACGAACTTCAAAGACTCGTCGCTACTCTATGTGCCCAAGGTCTTCTGGGATTACACCCGGCGTACGGTCATGGTGATGGAACGGATATCGGGGGTGCCGATATCAAACCGTGAGGCCCTGCTGGCCAACGGTGTCGACCTGCGCAAACTGGCCCACAACGGCGTGGAGATATTTTTTACGCAGGCCTTCCGCGACGGGTTCTTTCATGCCGACATGCACCCGGGGAATATCTTCGTTTCCTTCTCCGGCCAGTACCGGGCGGTCGATTTCGGCATCATGGGAACCTTGAGCGCCGAGGATAAATACTATCTTGCGGAAAACATCCTGGGCTTCCTAAACCGCGATTACCGGAGCATTGCCGAGGCCCATGTGCGTGCCGGCTGGGTTCCAAAGGAGACACGGGTCGACGAGCTCGAAGGCGCCATCCGCACGGTCTGCGAACCGATCTTTGCAAAACCTATCAAGGATATCTCCTTTGGACGGTTGCTTTTGAACCTCTTCCAGACCGCGCGCCGCTTCAACATGGAGGTGCAGCCTCAGTTGGTGCTCCTCCAGAAAACCTTGTTCAACATCGAGGGGCTGGGGCGGCGGCTCTACCCGGATCTTGATCTTTGGATCACGGCCAAGCCGTTTCTCGAACGCTGGATGCGCGAGCAACTCGGGCCGAAGGCGATCTGGAGCGCGGTCAAGAAGGAATACCCGAACTGGATTCACGTGCTCCCGGAGATACCCCGCTATCTGGGGGCCACCTTGAAACAGGCCAAAGATGGGGAACTCACGGTGCGGGGTCGGTCAGGAGAGATCGAGCGGCTGGCGCAAGACATGCGCGTCCGGCACCGGCGCATCATGATCGGTCTGTTCGGGGCCATGCTCGCAGCGACCGGGGCGGGGATCTTTGGTGTGACGCACGAGGCTTTTGTGGCCCGTTATCTTGACCTGATCGAGATCGTGGTCGCAGTCCCCGGCGTGGCGCTGCTCACGTGGTCGTTGTTCGATCTGGGTCGCAGACCGGAGTAGGGCGGCCCCCAGCCAGCCACCGGGGCCTTGAGTACCGACGGGACGGCAGTGCCTGCGGCAAAGCCAAGCCTGCGCCCCTAACCCCAATCCAGCCGTTTGGTGAAGTTCGCGACACTCGGACGCTCCTCATAGCCCAGCGATGGATAGAAACCGCGGCGATAGGAGTCACGTTCGCGACTGTTTAAGACGCTGATACGGAAACACTTGCGCGCGACGGCCTCCGTTTCGATGGCCGCCATGAGGCGCTTGCCTACGCCCCGATTGCGGGCCTCGGCGATCACGAATAGCTCGGTGACATACAGTTCGCGACCCGCAAACAACAAGTGCGTCACAATCTCCCCGTGCACATAGCCGACGACCGTCCGGTCATGGTCGGCGACCAGCAAAAGCGCGTTGTCTTCGACGATGAGGGCCGCTAGGCGCTGACCGAGCGTGCTGCCGTCCGCCTTGAAGGCCGGGTTCCAGCCTAATTCCCGGTGCAAGTGCATGACACCGGGGAGATCGGATCGTTGCAGGGGTCGAATCTGTACCGACAAGGCGTCCTGCGCGGTCATATCATCATCCTCTGATTTGACGGAATACGGTTATCCCTTTCAAAAGGTCGAAGGCCTGGCGCAACTGATAATCTTCGTCCAGGAGCTTACGGGTCGTCGGCGCGAGCGTGGCGCGCTTGGGTGCAGCCGGGCCCGGGTTAGGGTTGGAGAGATGCCCGGGTAGGCTGGTCTCGCGCAGGAAGGGGGTTGCATGCCGGGCAACGAGCTTGGCCTCGTGGACGACAATATTAGGTATTATGCCAAGATTCTGGATGGAGCGGCCATTGGGGGTGAAGTACCGGGCGGTGGTGAGCCGTAGCGCGCCGCCGTTACCCATGGGCATGATGGTCTGCACGCTACCCTTACCGAACGTGCGCGTACCCATGACGATCGCCCGGCGATCGTCCTGCAAGGCCCCCGCGACGATCTCCGCTGCCGATGCCGAACCGCCGTTGACGAGGACCACCATCGGGGCGCCGCGTAAAAGATCGGGCCCATGGGCACGAAAGACCACGTCGGAGCTGGGGATGCGGCCGCGGGTGCTTACGATGACGCCACTGTTCAAAAAGTCGTCACAGACCGCAACGGCTGCGTTCAATACCCCGCCCGGATTGTCGCGCAGGTCCAGCACGAGCCCCTTGAGCTTACCGCCATTTTGGGCGCTGAGGTGCACGAGCCCCCGCGTAACCGCCTTGCCGGTGTCCCCTTGAAACTCGGAGATGCGCAGATAACCGTAACCGGGCGCAAGCAGCTGGGTGGTGACACTATGGATCTTGATGATCTGGCGGTCGAGGTGGAAGGTCAGCGGATGGGCGTTGCCCTTCCGAAGGACGGTGAGGGTAACACGGGAGCCGGGCCGGCCGCGTAGCAGATGCACCGCCTTACGCAAGGACAAGCCCTGGATGAAGGTGCCGTTGATTCGCACGATGAGGTCGCCGGGGCGGATGCCCGCGCGCGCCCCCGGCGTACCGTGGATCGGAGTGACAACCTTCAGGAAGCCCTTGTATTCGGTGACCTCGAGCCCGACACCCCCAAAGCGGCCCGTGGTGTCCACCTGGAGATGGCGGTACTGCCGGGGATCTAGGTACTGGGAGTGCGGATCGAGGTTGTCGACCATACCCCGCAGCGCATTATCGATCAGTGTGCGGCTGCTAACGGGGACGACATATTCGGCCTTGACGATATTGAAAACCTCGGCGAAGGTACGCAGTTCCTTCAGGGGGAGATGGGCGAGCGCGGCCTTTTGGTGGGCAGCGCGATCGGCCTGCACGGCGCGTTCGACCGTGAGACCGGCACCCAGGAACACCCCCGTCAACAGGATGAGTGCGTAGCGCGTGAGGCTTTTCTTCATAAGTACCGTCTCCCAAAACCCGCTTAATGTGCGAGCCAAATCAGAGGATTCAAAGGCTGGCCGTCGTGACTGATGTCGAAATAGAGTCCGGGCCGGGAAAAACCGCCGCTGTCGCCGACCGTGGCGATGGCCTCGCCGCCGCGGACCGTCTCGCCGACGCGCACGAGCAAGGCCTGATTGTGGCCATAGAGAGTCATATACCCATCGCCGTTCTGAAGTATTACCAACAAACCATAACCACGCAACCAATTTGCGTAAACCACGCGACCGGAAAAGACCGCACGCACCGTCTCGCCTACGGGGCCGGGAATCACCACACCGCCCCAGCGCCCCAAGCCACCGGGCCCAAAGCCGCGCCGGATCGCCGCGTAGCGTGCCGGGATGGGCAAAGGAAGGCGGCCCCGGAAGCGCCAAAACGGTCCCTTGAGATCAGGGATGCGGGCCGTGATCTTCGGCAGACGGCGCAGGCCGCGCAATAAGGCCTGCAGGCGGCGGGCACGGCGCTGCAGCGCTATGAGGTCTTGGCGCCCGTGATGGGCCTCTCCTGTAAGCCGACGCACGATGCGGGCTCGGCGCGAAAGCGCGGCATCGAGCTTGGCCTCTTGCGCCGCCTCGGTCGCCACGAGGATCTTGAGCCTGTGTCTCTTAAGAGACAGGGCGGCGGCGACCTTGGCGAGATCCGAGGCCGTCTTATGGACGGCGCGCAACCGGTGGACGCGAGCGCGGAGGACGTAGCCGTAATAGGTCATCATGCGCGCTACGAACTGCGGGCTCTGGCCGGCAAAAAAGAGCCGAACGGGGCCGCCCTGGCTGCTCTCATAGGCGGCCACCGCCTGACGCGCCAGCATGCGGCGCTCCTTCCGTTCGCGGACCTGCAAGGCGGCCTGTCGCGCCTGCAACGCGTTGGCGGCCGCCTGCACGCGGCGCTCGCGGGCCTTGAGGCGGACTACCGCACGGCCGGCACGGGCCACGCGATCCTCGGCTAGCCGCAAGGCGTTTTCGGCCTGGCTGCGGTCACGCAGGGTGCGGTCGAGACCCCGCTGCAGGGCAGCTTCCTGGGCCCGTAGGGCCTGTAACTCGCTCTGCGCGTCGGCATGAGCCGGGCCTCCCCACAGGCCGCCCAGCAGGATCGCTGCGAGCCATGTTCCGGTAAACCGCTTGCGGGGCTTGGTCACGACCCATGGGCCCGTCAGACGATCTCGATCAGGGGCTGTCCGGTCATCTCCGATGGCACGCCGATGTTCAGGAGGCGCAGCATGGTCGGCGCGACATCCTCGAGCGAGCCCTGGGGACTCATGCGGGCCTCGCGCCCGATGTAGAGCAACGGGACCGGGTTGGTCGTGTGGGCCGTGTGAGCCTGGCCGCTATCTGCATCCCGCATCTGTTCGGCATTGCCATGATCGGCCGTGATGAGCATCTCGCCGCCCCGCGCCTGAACCGCCGCGGCAATACGGGCGAGGCAGTCGTCGAGTGTCTCTATGGCGCGTACCGTCGCCGCAAAATCGCCCGTATGCCCCACCATGTCGGGGTTTGCGAAATTACAAATGATCACGTCGTGCCGGCCGGCCGCGACCGCCCGGAGGATCTCCGCGGTGACCCCAGCCGCATTCATCTCGGGCTTGCAGTTGTAAGTGGGCACGTCGGTTGGCGAGGGCACGAGCACTCGCTCCTCGCCCTCGAACGGGGTCTCTTCGCCGCCGTTGAAGAAGAAGGTCACATGGGCGTACTTCTCGGTTTCGGCAATACGCAATTGGCGCTTTCCTTGGTCGGCCAAATAGGAACCCAGGACATTGACGAGACGCGTCGCCGGAAAGGCCACCGGCACATTGAAGTCCGCCTGATATTCCGTGAGGCTCACAAACCGTGCGAGTGCGGGCCGCGCATCGCGCACAAAACCGTCGAACGTGGGGTCAACGAAAGGGCGACTGATTTGGCGTGCCCGGTCGGAGCGGAAATTCATGAAGACGACGACATCGCCGTCGTCGATCGCGCGCGGGGCCTCCCCCAGGGGGACGATAGCGGTCGCCTTGACGAACTCATCGCTCTCACCGCGCGCATAGGCCTGCGTTAAGGCCTCCATGGCGCTGGTCGAGCGGTACTCCGCGCGGCCTGTCGTGACGAGGTCGTAGGCGGCCTTGATGCGGGGCCAGCGATGATCACGATCCATGGCATAGTAACGGCCGATCACCGAGGCGATGCGCCCGCGGCCCAGGGTCGCGAACTTGGCCTCCATGGCAGCAAGCGACGCCCCCGCGCTTTGCGGCAGCGTATCCCGTCCATCCAGGAAGGCGTGCAGGAATACCTGACTCAAGCCGCGCGTTACGGCGAGCTCGACCATGGCATGGATGTGGTCTTCGTGGCTGTGCACGCCCCCAGGGGACAAAAGGCCCAGGATGTGGAGGCTCTTGTGGCTGTCGCGCGCCAGATCCACAGCGTCGGTCAGGGTCTTGTTGGTGAAAAACATCCCCGAGGCAATCGCCCGATTGATGCGCGTATATTCCTGATAAACGACACGGCCCGCGCCCAGATTCAAGTGGCCCACCTCGGAGTTACCCATCTGCTTGGAGGGTAAGCCCACGGCGGCCTCCGAGGCCTGGATCAGGCCGTGGCGACCGGCGCTCCAGGCCCGATCCCACCAGGGCTTGCGCGCCGCGGCGATGGCGTTGTTTTCGGTCTGCTCACTATATCCCCAGCCGTCGAGGATAACGAGCACAAGAGGCTTCGGTGTAAAAGGCATGAAACGCGCTCCGGGCGGGACCCCGTTGTCCGGTCTTTCAAATCCCACTTATATTGTATAATGTTTCGCTTCGGGTGACAGCCGGCTGGCAAGGAGACTTGCCGGCCGCAACTCGTCCTTATGATTTAAGGGAGTCGATATGGTACCTTCTGAGATGATCCATCCTCTGGACGATATCCTCATCACGAACGAGGATGATATTCAGATCGCGTCGCGAGCCCTGAAGGCCATCGCCCATCCGCTGCGCCTCAAGATCCTCTGCATACTAGGCGCCGCTACCGAGGTGAGTGTACAAGATATCGTGGTCCAGGTGGGGACTTCGCAGAGTAATATCTCGCAACACCTATCCATTTTGCGGGACAAAGGCATACTGGCGCCACGCAAACACGCGAATAAGGTCTTCTACCGCATCGCGGATCCCCGCATTTTACAGTTGATCGGTGCCATGCGCATGGCATTTTGCACATTGCCCGACTCACGCTAAGGGATAAGACGTGGCCGCATTCGTTATCGCCCACTGGTACCTCTTTGTCGCTCTTATGATAGTAGGCGGCCTGCTCGTCGCCGGCCCGGCGATCGAGGCGAACTCCGGCGTGGGCCGGGTGACGAGCCAGGAGGCCGTGCAGATCATAAACCGCCAGACGGCCCTCGTGCTGGACGTTCGCGAACCTCAGGAATTCCAGACGGGGCACATTGCGCGGGCGGTCAATATCCCGCTCGGACAGGTCGCCGCGCGCGCCCAGGAGCTCAAGAAATACAAAGATAAGCCGGTAATCGTGGTCTGCGCGAGCGGGGCGCGTTCGGCCCGCGCCGCAAGCCTGCTGCACAAAGAGGGATTCACAGACGTCCGCAACCTGGCCGGCGGCATCAAGGCCTGGCGCGACCTAAACCTTCCCACCGTATCGTAGGTCCTTATGGCATCCGTCTTGATGTACACTACGCAGGCTTGCCCCTATTGTCAGATGGCGACGCGCCTGCTCGAACAAAAGGGCGTCGCCGTTGAAAAGGTCCGCGTGGACACGGAACCCGCGCGGCGTCAGGAAATGATCCAGCGGGCGCACGGGGCCAAGACCGTGCCCCAAATCTTCATAGGCGACCGTCACGTGGGCGGCTACCGCGAACTGGCGCAACTTGAGGCCAGGGGCGAATTGAACCGCTTACTCGGCTTATAGCAAGTCGTCCGGTTTATCAGAAACTTCAGAAAGGGAGAGGCCTTCGTGGCGGAACAAAACGCAGATCCAGAGATCGTTTTTAGCCTAGAAAAGATCTACGTGAAGGACATCTCCTACGAGGCCCCGCATGTGCCGGCCATGTTTTTGGAGAAAGCGGCCATGGAGGTCGACATGCAGCTTGGCATAGAGCATGCGCCGATGAATCCCGCCGAAGGCCTCTACGAGGTGATCTTGGGGGTTACGGTCACGGCCCGCATGGAGAAGCGCACCACCTTCTTGACCGAGGTCAAGCAGGCAGGCGTATTTCGCATAACGGGCGTTCCAGACGGGGAACTCATCAAGGTCCTAGAAATCGCCTGCCCCAATATCCTGCTGCCGTTTGCCCGGGAGGTCGTAAACGATCTCGTCTCCAAGGGCGGCTTCCCGCAACTGCTGATAAACCCCGTCAACTTCGAGATGCTCTATCAACAAAAGCAGGACGGGGATGCACAAAATGGGTCGAACGCCCACTGAGGGGCTGACGTCCGAAACTATCGCGGTCCTCGGGGCCGGGGTCTGGGGGACGGCTCTTGCCGTCATCTTGGCCCGCCAGGGCCACAATATATCGTTGTGGGGGTCTGACGAGGCACGGATGGCCCGTATCGCGCACGAGCGCTGCCATGCGGTGGCTTTGCCCGGCGTCGACTTCCCGCCCCTGCTTACCGTGGAGAGCGACCTAAAGCAGGCCTGCACCGCGGCCAGCGGTATCCTGCTGGCCGTATCGAGCGGGGGCTTTCGGACGGTGACCCGCGCCCTGGCAAGCTTTTGTGATGACCGCCAGGTCGTTGTCTGGGCTACCAAGGGCCTCGAATCCGGTTCCCATAAAAGGCTGTCTGAGATCTATGCCGAGATCCGCCCGGGGCGGCCGGCCACAGTGATTACCGGCCCCACGTTTGCGAAGGAGGTGGCGGCCGGCTTGCCGACGGCGCTTACCGTCGCATCGGACGACATCGCGGTGGCCGAGACGGTCGCGTCGTGGCTGCGCAATGAACGCCTGCGCGTCTACACGAGCGATGACGTGGTGGGCGCAGAGATCGGTGGGGCTGTGAAAAACGTATTGGCCATCGCCGCTGGGATCAGTGACGGGCTGGGCTTTGGGGCCAACGCACGGGCGGCCTTGGTCACGCGGGGGCTTGCGGAATTGCTGCGCCTCGGCGTGGCACTGGGGGCGCGCACCGAGACCCTCATGGGGCTCTCGGGGGTGGGCGACCTCGTTCTGACCTGCACAGACGACTTGTCGCGTAACCGCCGCCTGGGACTTGCTCTCGCGCGCGGGCGCTCCTTGGGGGCCATCGTAGGCGAACTGGGGCAGGCGGTCGAGGGCGTTGCGAGCGCGCGCGAGGTCTACGCGCTGGCGCGCGAACATGGCATCGACATGCCGATTACCGAACAGGTCTATGAAGTCCTCTTCGGGGGCCGTGCCCCGCAGGCCGCGGTGACAGCGCTGTTGGGCCGGGACCCCAAAAGCGAGTGCGCCGGGATCACTCCTTGATCCCGGCCAGTATCTCCTTCAAGGCCCACACCGGCGGGGCCCCCGAGTTCATGATACGGATAGTGCCGTCCGTCTTCTCGTAGACAAGAATAGGTACGAGCGGAAACCCAGCCGCCTCGGTGTCGAGCTTGAGATTCAAGGCCAATTCCTTTTGCACCAGCGGCGTCACGGGCCGCACCGGGATCGAGCTGCCGGTTTTCCAGGAATAATGGGCCTCGGACCTACGCAGCGCGGCGAGGCGGTTGGGCGCCTCGAGGATGGCCGCCGCCTTGCCGAGGCTTGAGCGTTTGAGGTAAGCGACCGGGATCTCCCGCAGCGTCAGGTGGTAGGGGCCAATGAGGCCCTGTAGGCGCTCGTAGAGGATATGGCAATAGGGGCAATTGGGGTCGAAAAAGTCGTAAACGAGGCGGCGGCCGTGCCCTTCGCTCACGGCGGTGGCCTGGGGCAAGGCCCGATAGAGGGCAAGACGGCGGGCTTGCCGTGCGGCTTGGCTTGGGGTCTGGGCCCAGGCCGGGGCGCTGAGGGCCACAGCCGCCACCCCGAGGAGTGCCCACGGTCGCAACGTTGTCATAGCATGGCTCCGTTTGTTGCCAAAAGGGCGGGCCTCCCGGCCGGGCAAGGGACGGGCAAGGCCATCACGGGGCGCTCGCCCGGGGGGCGGCCAGGGCATCGAGATGGGCTAGTAAGGCCCGGGGACCGGAATAACCGGGCCAGTCCTTGACGCGGCGCCCGCGCGCATTGAAAAAAACTAACGTAGGCGGGCCAAAAGCACCGAGTTTGTGCAGCAAACGCCGGCTACGCCGGTCGTTCGGGGTCACGTCAGCGCGTACGAGAACGAAGCGCTTGAGCGCCGCTACGACGCGGGGATCGCGAAAGGTTGTGGCTTGCATGCGCTGGCACTGCACGCACCAGGACGCCCAGAAATCGACCAGCACGGGCCGGCCCCGAGCGTCGCCCAGCACCGTCTTTAGGCCGGCGGGGCCCGTTATGCGCCGGAACGCGAGACGTGCCACCGGCCGGACCCCGGACGCGGAGGCGGTGAAACGGGCGAACGGCGCGAGGGGATTGGTAGCCCCGGAGAGGGCGCCGATACCGAGGGCCAAACCATAGGCCAGCAGGCCTACGGCGATGCCCTTGAAGACCCCGGCGGCCCCTCGTCCGGTGGCTGGCAAGGGTTCGAGGGCCCCGAGCGCGACGCTCGCCGTAATGGCAAGCAGCGCCGCCAAGGCGAGCGTCAACGCCGGCGGAAGGACGCGACTCTCGAGCCATAGGGCGACGGCGAGCATCAAAACCCCGAAAACGGCCCGGATCTTGTTCAACCACGGGCCCGCCTTAGGCAAGAGGTGCCCGGCGGAGGTGCCGATGATGAGAAGGGGGAGACCCATACCGATACTCAAGGCGAACAAGGCAAGCCCCCCGAATACCACGTCCCCCGTGCGGGAAATGAGCAGCAGGGCGCCCGCCAACGGGGCGGCGACGCAGGGCCCGACTATGAGGGCCGAGAAGCCCCCCAGGACAAAGGTCCCCAGGCATTGGCCGCCCTGCCCAAACCGGCCCAACCGCTCCTGGAGGGCCGGAGGCATCTGCAAGTCATAGAGGCCGAACATGCACAGGGCGAGAACCACGAATAGGGCGCTAAAAGCAGACAATATCCAGGGGTTCTGGAACGCGGCCTGGACGTAGTGGCCGGTGAGGGCCGCCACCACGCCGGCGACGGTGTAAGTGAGCGCCATCCCTCCGACATAAGCGCAAGACAGGGTCAGCGGGCGGGCGCGGCCCCGGCACTGGCCCACGATCGTGGCGGAAAGGATGGGGATCATCGGAAATACGCAGGGCGTAAACGCGAGGCCGAGCCCGGCCACCAGAAACAAGGCCAGCGTGCCCCACGGGGGTGCCGCCCGGCTTGGCAGCGGCCCCGCCAGGCGCAACGCCGCCGGGCGGGCGTGGGGCGGGGCCACGGCCGGGGCCTTCAGCACCACGGTTTTGCTAAGCGGGGGGTAACAGATGCCGGCATTGGCACACCCTTGGTAGCGCGCCACCACCCGCACGAGCTGCCCGGCGGCTAGCTGCGCAAACGGGACCGTAAGGGTCGTACGTCCTTCGTAGATCTGCTGGTGTCCAAAGGCCGGGTCGTTGACCCAGCGGCCGGGCGGCAGGTGGTAGGGGGCGAGCCGCACGGACTGTGGCCCCACGGCCAAATGCACGCGGCTGCGGTAGAGATGGTAACCCGGGGCGGCGGTCCACCGGACCTGCAGTTTCCCCTGGACTATGGCGGCATGAAAACGAAAGGCCCGATTGGGGGGCAGCGGCCGCGCTACGGCGACCCCGGCCAGGCATAGCATGACGACAAACACGACAACGCGCTTCACATGGGCCCCCGTCCTGCTCGCCAGACTCTCGGTGTTAAAGACGCACAAGCACGGTCCTTATTCCGCGGCTGGCACAAAGCCCCGATGGAAGGTCAACCGCCGCCCTCGGCGCACTCGGGGCAGGGGATGGAATAACCACACTCCTTTTGTGGACATACCTTTTCGGTACCGCGGCGTTTGGTGGTCTTGATCGTCAGGATCGGGTGACCGCACTGCGGGCAGGGCTCGGCGACCGGCGGGTTCCAGACGGCATACTTGCAGTCTGGATAACGCGAACAAGAGTAAAACAGCTTGCCGTACCGGGATTTGCGTTTAAAGAGCGTCCCCGCCTTGCATTCCGGACAGATCACCCCGGTATCGGTGGGTTTATCCAGAGGCTCCATGTGGCGACAGGCCGGGTAATTGCTGCAGCCAATGAAGCGTCCGTAGCGTCCCCGCTTGATGACCAGTGGGTGCGCGCAGAGCGGGCATTGGCGGTCCGGAATGACCTCGGCGGCCGGGGCCTCGGCGTCTTCGCCCAGATTCCGCGTATAGTCGCATTCGGGGTAGCCTGTGCAGCCGATGAAATAACCGTTACGGCCGAGACGCTTGGAGAGCGGCTTTTGACATTGCGGGCAGGTCTCCGCCAGGACCTCGACCCCTGGGCGTTCGGCATCCTCTTTGTCGTTCACCTGGCGGTGAAATTCCGCCCAGAAGTCTCGCAAGAGCGGGATCCACTCCTTCTCACCCCGCGAGACGGCATCCAGATCGTCCTCGAGGCGCGCCGTAAACTCATAGTCGACGTAGCGCTCGAAGTGCTGGGCCAGGAACTTGTTCACCACCCGCCCGACGTCCGTGGGCTTGAAGCGCCGCTTGTCCAGCACCACATATTCGCGTTGCTGCAGGGTCTGGATGATAGCGGCATAGGTCGAGGGACGGCCGATCCCGAAGGCCTCCAGGGCCTTGACGAGACTGGCCTCCGAATAGCGGGGCGGGGGCTCGGTGAAATGCTGGCTCTGGTGAATCTCCCGCAGACGCACTCGATCGTTCTCGCGCATATCGGGAAGCAGCCGGTCCGCGTCCTCGTCCTCGCCCTTTTTGTCGTCCGCGCCCTCCTGGTAAACCGCCATGAAGCCGGGGACAAGGACCACCGAACCCGTGGCGCGCGACAGATCACCCGGGCCGGCCTCGAGATCCACGGCCATGGTATCGAGGGTCGCGGGGATCATCTGGCAGGCCATGGTCCGTCGCCATATGAGGTCATAGAGCTTCAATTGGTCGGCGCTCAGGAAGGCCCGGAGATCATCCGGGGCCCGGGCCGCCGATGTCGGCCGGATCGCCTCGTGGGCCTCCTGGGCGTTTTTCGAGCGCGTCTTGTAGAGATGTGCGGAGGGCGGGACGTTCTCGGCCCCGAACCGGTCCTTGATCACGGCGCGGATCTCGGCCAAGGCGTCCTGCGCGAGCGTCACCGAGTCCGTACGCATATAGCTAATGAGGCCCACGGTCTCCCCATCGATAGCCACGCCCTCATACAGTTGCTGGGCCGTGCGCATGGTCCGTTGGGCCGTAAAATGCAGCTTGCGCGCGGCCTCCTGCTGCAGGGTCGAGGTCGTAAAGGGCGGCGCCGGGTGGCGCTTACGCTGCTTGCGCTCCACCGCCACGACCCGGTAGGAGCCGTCGGTAGCCCCGTGCCGCAGCCGCCCTGCGATCGTGGCCGCCTGGGCGCTGTCGGCAATGGCGAACTGGTCTAAGCGCTCGCCCCCGAGGGTCGTCAACTTGGCCCGGAACCCCTGCCCGTCCGCCTCCATATCCGACTCTATCGTCCAATACTCGCGTTCGACGAAGCGCTCTATCTCCTCTTCACGCTCGACTATGAGGCGCAGCGCCGGACTCTGTACCCGCCCCGCGGACAACCCGCGGCGCACCTTCTTCCAGAGGAGCGGCGACAGATTGAAACCGACCAGATAATCGAGGGCGCGGCGCGCCTGCTGGGCGTTGACGAGATTGGCCGACAGTTCGCGCGGCTCGGCAACCGCCTTCTGGATCGCGCGCTTCGTGATCTCGTGGAAGACCACACGATGCACGGGCTTGTCTGCGAGCAGGCCTTCCTCTTTTAGGATCTCGTAGAGATGCCAGGAAATGGCCTCGCCTTCGCGATCCGGATCGGTCGCCAGATACAGGACGTCGGCCTTCTTCATGGCCTTGACGATCAGATCGACATGCTTGCGATTTTTCTCGATGAGTTCGTACTTCATCCCGAAGTCGTGCTCGGTATCGACCGCGCCTTTCTTCGGCACGAGATCACGCACGTGCCCGTACGAGGCGAGCGCGGTAAAGTCCTTCCCGAGATATTTACCCATCGTCTTGGCCTTGGCGGGCGACTCGACGATGATGAGGTTCTTAGCCATGGGTCGAATTACGCGAAAGATGAGTGGAAAACACTATGGGCCTTGGCGAAACGGAGCGCCATGGGGGATTTCCTGGGGAAGGAGATCCTTAGTTGAGCGTGCCTTGGATTTCGTTAAACACAAGGTCCTCCATCCAGGCATAGGCCTGCTCCTGACCGGGCTGGTTGAACAACACCATGAGAATGATCCATTTCAACTGCTCGAGATCCATCTCGTCGGTCTCGAGGGCCATCACACGGTCTATGACGAGCTCGCGAGCCGCCGGATCGAGCACGCCCCCCTGTTCGAGAAACAACAGGAAGCCGCGCGACGCGGTATCCATTTTCTGGCTCTCGTCGTCCGAATAGACACGCAGGGACTTGAGCGAGGCGTCCGTCGGCGATGCCACCTCGTTACTGCGCAGCGCCGCCAAACCCTCGAGCCACGCAAATGCCTTGACGATCTCGCCTTTAGGGAAGCCCGCTTGGGCCAGCTCATCGACCAAGGCGTCCTGGTCGGGCTGAAAATCGGGGCCTTCGTCCATGTAGTTCTCAAACAAATACATCAGGACGTCGAGGACGTTCTCTTTCATTTCAGGATCTTGCACGCTTCGGTCCGCTCCTGAGGCATGGCGCACGGCGCCTTTGGCTTAGAGCATGGAGCAAAGCGCCCCGCAGGTCAATCTTAGGGGGTGCCGACCGTATCGCCGACATGGATCTCGCGGCGTGCCTGCATGATCACCCCGTAGCTGACTCGGGGGAAGGTCCGGAAAATCATGAGCAAGCCGATGCGCTCGCGCCGACCCCGCTCCGTTCTATCGGCGACGGGGTTATAAAAGCGGCGCGGCCTACTATAGAGGCGCAGCACATAGCCGCGCCGCATGCCGGCGTTCTTGCCGATATTGATCGCGACCGCAGCATAGGTCCCGAGGTTTAGATTGTTGTGGGTCGCGGCAACGACCTCACCGCTAACCTGCCGGTGCGGGGCCCGGGGATAGAAATAGGGGATCGGCGGTTCGGGATGCCAGGGCACCAAGCGGTCCCCGGCCTCGACCTCGCGTATGGACGACACTACCTGGAACTCCGGGAGCCGGCGTCCGCCGCGGACCAGCCGGGCTTCACCCACATACTTCGTTTCGTAGGCGAGGAAATCCCCGTCGCTCGCACGCAGGGTGGGGCCGCGCCTATAGATCTCATAGACCTTGTCGGGATGCGCCCCTAGGTGACGGGCGTAAAATCGGCTCGCAGGTCCCAGATAGGTGTGCCGGTGCACGGCGGCCGCGACATAACCCAAGCGATGGAATTGGCGGCGTGAGAGGGCCAACGGGCGCTGCAGGAAAGGGCCGATGGCGTTCGGGCTCAGGGTCGGGATGGCCATGGCCAGCGCATGGGACCTGACCCTCGGTGTCAGCACGACCGTGGTGCCGGACGACGAAAGGCCCGAATGGCCGGCGGACCGGGTCTGTGAGGCGGCCGGCCCCATGTCGACGAGATAGGGTTTACCGTGAGCGTAGCGCAAAGCGATCAGATCGCCCGGGTAGATAAGATTGGGGTCGCGGATCTGGCGGTTGCGATTCCAGATCCCTGGCCAACGCCATGGATCCCGGAAGAAGTGGGTGGCGATACCCCACAGTGTGTCGCCTTTGCGCACGATGTAGTGGCGCGGGACGTGCGGAACAACCAGACGGTCCGCCAAGGCACTGGGGGACAGGCTCGCTAGGAGCAAGAGTGAGAGGCGGACTCGACGCATGCAAGGGAGTGTAGTGCGTGATTTTGCCGTCGTCCACCTGCCGGTGGCGGCATGGGCCGTCGCATTGGGGTATAATACGCGCATGGCTTTACGCGAGATACTTCGTTACCCCGACCCCCGGCTGCGGAAGAAGGCCCTACCGGTCGAGCGCGTGGATGACGCGATACGCACCCTCGTCCGGGACATGGCGGAGACCATGTACAAGGCCCCAGGGATCGGGCTCGCCGCGACCCAAATCGATGTCGGAAAGCGGGTCGTAGTCATCGACATAAGCGCCGATCACAAGGATCTGCGGGTCTTCATAAACCCGGTCATTACCGCGCGGGCCGGGGTCTTTGGCGTCGAGGAAGGCTGCCTGTCGGTGCCCGGGGTCTTTGAAGAGGTGGAGCGCGCCCAGCAGGTGACCGTAACGGCCCTGGATACGAACGGCTCGCCGTTTGAGTTGGTGGCCGAAGACCTTCTGGCCGTCTGCATCCAGCACGAGATCGACCATCTCGATGGCAAGGTCTTCGTGGACTACCTGTCCCGCCTGAAACAGCAGCGCATTCGCAAGAAGCTCGAGAAACAACAGCGTCTGGCGATGTGAGCTACCGGTGAACATCCTTTTCGCGGGCACCCCGCAGTTTGCCTGCCCCACGCTGGAAGCGCTGATGGCGGCGCGCTACACCATTGCCGGGGTGTTGACGCAACCCGACCGCCCGGTGGGCCGGGGACGCAAGCTCACGGCAAGCCCCGTAAAGGCCCTCGCCTTGCGGCAAGGCCTGCCGGTTTATACCCCCACGACAGGCGCAGAGGCGTTGACCATGGTGCACGGGCTTAGGCCCGATGTCATCGTGGTCGTGGCCTACGGTCTCATCCTGCCTCCGGCCCTGCTGGCGCTGCCGCGCCACGGCTGCCTCAACATCCACGCCTCGCTGCTGCCCCGTTGGCGAGGAGCGGCCCCCATCGCCCGGGCGATCGAGGCCGGCGATACCGAGACCGGCGTGACCATCATGCGGCTAGACGAGGGTCTAGACACAGGTCCGATGCTGGCGCGTGCCACGGTGCCGATCGGTCCCGACGACACAAGCGAACGATTGACGGAACGGCTGGCCACGCTCGGGCCGCCGGTATTGCTATCGGTGCTCGACGCCTTGCGGCAAGGAAGACCCGTCACCGCCGTGGCGCAAGGCACGGAGGGCGTAAGCTACGCGCGCAAGCTCCGCAAGGAGGAAGGGTGGCTGGACTGGAACCGGGCGGCCGCCGTGTTGGCGCGGCAGATCCGGGCGTTCACGCCGTGGCCTGGGAGCCGCACCGTGATGGGCGGGGAGGTCGTAAAGGTCTGCGCGGCCCGGGAGCGTCCGGGCCGCGGGGCGTGCGCGGGCGAGGTGGTGGCGATCGATGACGAGATCGTCGTCGCAACCGGGGAAGGTCTGCTGGCCTTAAGCGTCCTCCAACCCGCCAATGGCCGCCCGCAAGCGGCGGCGGCCTTCCGGCAAGGTCACCGGATCGAGGTCGGGGACCGGCTTGGCTAAGCTACGCCACGCGCTCACGTTGCGGGCACGGGCGGCGCGGATCGTGGCGGGGGTCCTTGCCGATGGACGCGCCCTGGATGAGGCCGTCGATCACGACCGCGCAGGACTCGGGCGCCACGGCCTCGTGGAAGAACTCTCCATCGGCACGATCCGGCATGCCTATACCCTGCAGGCGCTAGCCGCCCCCTTTCTGCGCCGGCCCCTGAAGAAGGCAGACCAGGACATCTACGCCCTGATCCTCATTGGCCTCTACCAGGCCCGGCTCATGGGGGGGCCTGCGCCGGTTGCGGTATCGGAGGCGGTCGCGACCGTAGAAGCCCTGGGCAAGCCCTGGGCACGCGGTCTCGTCAATGCCGTGCTGCGGGCGGCCCTCGACAGCCCGCCTGCCGAAGATCCGACGCAAAACCACCCGGCGTGGTTGGTGAGCCGCTTACAGGCCGCCTGGCCCGAGGATTGGCAGGCCATCCTGCGCGCGAACGACGGGCGCGCCCCGCTCACGCTGCGCGTCGATACCAGCCGGCTTGACCGTGACACCTACCAGAGAGAACTGGCACAAGCCGGGATCGTCGCGCGGCCCCACGCCCTGGCGCCGGGGGCCTTGATACTGGCAAGCGGCGTACCCGTCACCACCCTCCCCGGGTTTTCTGAAGGGCTGGTCTCCGTGCAGGACGCCGCCGCCCAGCTCGCAGCACCGCTCTTGGAGGCCGGACCGGGCCAGCGGGTACTCGATGCGTGCGCGGCCCCCGGCGGCAAGACCGGCCATATCGCCCAAAGCGCCCCGGGGGCGCATATTACCGCCACCGACCGCGACCCGCTACGCGTGATACGCCTGCAGGAGACCCTAGCGCGCCTTAAGTGCCGGCAGGTGCGCGTGGAGACGCGCGATCTGGCGTGCGAGTCCATCGACGAACCCTTCGACAGGATACTGCTCGACGCGCCGTGTTCGGCGACCGGCATCATACGGCGACATCCCGACATCAAGTTGCGGCGGCGCCCCGCGGACATCGAGGAGTTAAGGACCACGCAACGGCGTTTACTGGACGCCTTATGGAAGAACCTGGTACCGGGGGGCTGGCTGCTGTACGTGACATGCTCGGTGCTTCCGGAGGAAAATGAGGAACAAGTCGCAGGCCTCCTCAACCGGGCCCGGGATGCCCGCGAGTCCCCCTTGTCGTTCCCGGTAGGGCACCGCCGGATGGTCGGCTGGCAGTTCCTGCCAGGAGAAGAAGAGATGGACGGGTTTTACTACGCCCGCCTCGAGAAGCGGGCCTAGGGGTCCGGCCCTAGGCCGGTGGAGGGCATTGCCATGAATATCGAGGCCCTGGAAAAAAGACTGGCGGAAGGCCATGACGACCTCCTCCTGCGGCTGGGCTTGGGCGGCGAATACGTCCGGCGCAAGGATTACGAACAGGCCGTCCCTCACCTGGAGGCGGCCGTGCGCTGGGCGCCCGGGCATGCGGCGGCCTGGAAACTGCTCGGCAATGCCTGGACGGCCCTAGGTCAAACGGCGCGCGCCCGGGCAGCCTATGAACACGGTATAGAGGCGGCTGAGGCCTCCGGCCATATTCAGGCGGCGCGGGAAATGAAGGTGTTCCTCAAACGGCTCGACGCCGGCCCGCGATCCTAGGAATAAACGCTAGGATAACCCGGCGGGCGGGTCTTGAAGCGCTTGTGGACCCAGAAATACTGTTCCGGATGCACCCGCACCCCCCTTTCGATGGCCTCGTTGGTGGCCGTGGCATCGCGCAAGGGGTCGCCGCTTGGGAAGTCCGCGAGCGCGGGCGCAAAGGCGATCTCGTAACCGGCCCCGCGCGGCCGCTGCCAGACGTAACAGGGAACGACCTGCGCCGAGGCCGCGCGCGCCAGCCGCCCTACGGCATGCAGGGTGCTGGTAGGTACCCCGAAAAACGGGGCAAAGACGCTGCTGCGCTCGCCAAAATCCTGATCGGGTAGATAGTAGAGCACGCGTCCCTCGCGCAGGGCCTTCAGCACCGGTCGCACGCCCTGCTCCTGAGTGATCATGGTAGCGCCGAAACGGCCGATGGCCTCCCGGAAGGCCCGCTCGAAGACAGGATTCGGTAGCCGTCGGTAGACGTTGGCCATGGGTCGTTCGGTCGATAGCAGGCAGCCGACCTCCATGGCCGTGAAGTGGGGGACCAGTAGGATGACATTGCCCTGCGCCAGGGCCCGGTCGTAGTGCTCGCGGCCCCGAAACCGCACGAGCCGTCTAAGGCGAGCAGGGCCGGCCCACCACGCCACCGTGAGATCGAAAATGCCCTGACCGAGGGACAGGAAGTGCGCGCGCGCCAGCCGCCGGCGGGCGGCGCGATCCTGGTCGGGAAAGCACAAGGCCAGATTGGCGAGCACGACGCGGCGGCGCGGGCCATAGAGATAGTAGGTGACCACCCCTAAGCCCTTGCCAAGGACCGCCAACAGCGGCAAGGGCAGGCGGCCGATCAGCCAGAGGAATGCCAGAACGGCATGCGCGAACGCCTGGCGGAGACTCCCGGTACGCTCACTCATAAGGTGAACGCCCGTCGCGCCGGAGACGCTTGAAGCGCCGGTAGGTCCATAGGTACTGCTCCGGCATCATGCGGATACCTTGTTCAATGGCCGCATTCATGCGTGTCGCATCGGCCAAAGGGTCATCGGTCGGAAAGGGGGCAAGCGGCGGGCCGATGTGGACTTCGAAACCGCCCCGGCCCGGGAGCTTACGGGTAAAGCACGGCATGACCAGCGCATCTGTGAGGCGCGCAAGGCGCGCAAGGGCAGTCAGGGTCGGCGTCGGTATGCCGAAAAAAGGCGCCAGGACAGCGGCCCCATCCCCCGGGTCGAGGTCGGGCAGATAGTAAAACGGCGTACCCTTACGGACCGCCTGGACGAGCGAGCGCAGGGGGGCATCGTGGCGCCAGAGGGGGGCGCCGAAGCGGCGGCGGCGCTCCACCAGGGCGGCCGCGATGGCGTTCTTGGGGGCACGGTACATACTAAGGCACGGGCCCTGGCGAGAGAGCTCGAGCCCACCCATCTCGAGCGCCAGAAAATGCGGCGCGAGCAGGATGATGTTGCGCCCGGCCGCCCGCGCCGCGTCGTAGGCACCCCGTTCGACGACATGCACCCGGCGCGCGAACTCCTCGGGCTTCGCCCACCAGAGTCTGGCGGTGGCCAAGGCGTTCTGGCCAATGGCGATGAAGTGACGCCGGACCAGCCGGCGGCGGGCGCGAGGGGCAAGCTCAGGGAAACACAGGCCCACGTTGATGAGTGCGATGCGCCGCGGCCGCACGGCCACGAGATAAGCGATATACCCAAGACCGCCGCCGAGCGCCGTCGAGAGGGTCCACGGCAAGGCCGCCACGGCCCGCACCAGACCGATGACGAGGCGCGCCGCCGGCGATGGGGACTCAGTCATAGGGCGAGACCCCGTTCGGAGAGGTCTTGAAGCGCTTCATAGTCCAGAGATACTGCTCGGGCATCTGCAGCACCGCGCGCTCGATGACCGCATTCATGGCCGTGGCGTCGCCGATCGCGCTACCGGTCGGAAAGGGCGCGAGCGGGGGCTCCAGCCAAAGCTCGCAGCCGCCGCGCGGCAACAGGCGGGTAAAGCAGGGGATCACGACGGCGTCGGTCAAGGCGGCCAGACGCCCCAGGGTCGGAAGGGTCGCGGCCGGTACCCCGAAAAACGGCGCGTACACGGACTCCTTGGCACCCAGATCCTCATCGGGGACGTAAGAGGCCCCCACGCCGGCGCGGACGGCACGCAGCAAGGGCCTAAGCCCCCCGGCACGCTCGAAAACGCGCCCCCCGAAACGTTCGCGGCCTCGCGTCATGACGAAATCGAGCACCGGGTTCTTGAGCGCCTTCATGAAGCCTACGTAAGGAAAGTACCGGGACAGCATAAGGCTCGCCTCGAGGCCCACGGCATGACAATGGAGCACGATCACGTTGTGGCCCGCCGCCCGTGCCTGCCGATAATGCTCGAGACCCAGTACCGAAAGACAGCGGTTAAGCGACCGCTCGTTTCCCCACCAAAGCACCGCCATATGGAAAAGCGCGAGCGCCGCCGCCCGAAAATGCGCGCGCACGAGCGCCGCCTGGCGCTCCGCGCTCCAGTCCGGGAAACAGAGCGCGACATTGACCGCGGCGATCCGCCGCCGTTTCTTGTTACCGTAATAATAAAGGCGGCCGAGCACGCCCCCGATCCCGGCCCGCACGCGCACCGGCAAAAAGAGGCTCGCCCGCAGAAAGCCTATCGCGGCCCAGCTCGGCCAGTAACGCGGCGTCAGAAAGCGCCACTGGAAGCGCACCCGGTGGGCGCCTGGAAGTTCGAGGACAGCGGTCATGGGTCGGCATTGTGCCAGAGCCCCGCGCCCGGGTCATCGCAACGCGCGGCTAGGGGGGTCTCGGCGGCGCCGAGCAGGGGACGCACGGCATGGAGTATGTTGCGAAACAGCCCCTTGTGGCGACGCTCCTCGCCGGCGAGCAAGGCCTTCATGGCGGCGCGCTCGGTAGGTTTCCTGAAACACGCGGGGCAGTTGTCGGCGATCACAGGTAAGGCGGCGGCCTGCGCAAAATCATGCAGCTGACGTTCGCGGACATAAATGAACGGGCGGATGACGCGCAGGTCACCGGCGTCGATCCGGTAATGGGCGCGCATCGTATGGAGGGTGCCGGCGTGGAAGGCGCTCATGAGAAAGGATTCGGCAATGTCATCTAGGTGCTGGGCCAGCGCCAGGACGGTGTAGCCTTGTTCACGCGCGATCCGGTACAAGGTCCCCCGGCGCATGCGCGCGCAGAAACTGCAAAAGGAATCGTTGCCGAGCGCTGTCTCGGCGCGGGCGGCAATCTCCTGCCGCTCGTAAAAATACGGGACGCCGAGCGCCGCCATGTACGGGATGAGCGGGGACGGATCGAAACCCTCTATGCCCGGGTCGACGGTGGCGACCCCGAGATCGAACGGCAGGGGCGCTTTTTTCTGTAAATGCCGCAAGACATGCAGGAGGCCGAGACTGTCCTTGCCCCCGGAGACGCCGAGCAGCACCCGGTCCCCTGCGACAATCATGCCGTAATCAGAAATTGCCTGACCTGTCAATCTCAACAATGGCCTTGGGGGTAAGGGGTTCATGGCGGTATGGTAGCGGCTTGCCGGCGGCTTGCCAAAACAAGGCACGGCTGCTGTTATTTCCAGGGAGAGCTATGTTATGGTATCGGCGTCCTGCGGTGCAGCCCTCGCCTAATCTCTAGCTTACAGCACCTCACTTTTATAAATACCGGGAGTCATCATGACGAAATCCTACCTCTTTACGTCCGAATCCGTATCCGAAGGTCACCCCGATAAAATCGCGGATCAGATTTCGGACGGGGTCCTAGACGCCGTATTGGCGCAGGATGCGCGCGGCCGGGTGGCCTGCGAGACCCTGGTCAATACCGGACTCGTGGTGCTCTCGGGCGAGATCACAACGACGGCAGTCATCGATTTCACGGAGATCGCGCGGCGAACGGTACGAAACATCGGTTATGACGCCAGCATGGGTTTCGACGGCGATGCCTGCGCCGTGATCATCGCCATGGACAAACAGTCGCCCGACATCGCGCAAGGTGTGAATGAGGGCCAAGGGCTTGACCTCGAGCAGGGGGCCGGCGACCAGGGGTTGATGTTCGGCTATGCAACGAATGAAACCGAGACCCTCATGCCGATGCCGATCACCTTCGCGCACACCCTTATGCAGCGACAGGCCGCCGTGCGCCGCTCGGGCCGGCTTCCGTGGCTACGCCCGGACGCCAAGAGCCAGGTGACCATACGCTACGAAAACGACGTGCCGGCGGCGATCGACACGATCGTGGTTTCGACCCAGCACGCCCCGGACGTCCGTTATGAGGACCTGAAGGAGGCGGTCATGGAGGAGATCATCAAGCCCGCCCTGCCCGAGGGCTGGCTCAAAAAAGAGACGCGCTACTTCATCAACCCGACGGGACGCTTCGTAATCGGCGGCCCGGTGGGCGACTGCGGGCTGACAGGACGCAAGATCATCGTCGACACCTACGGCGGCATGGCGCGTCACGGCGGCGGGGCGTTTTCCGGCAAGGACCCCTCCAAAGTCGATCGTTCCGCGGCCTATGCCGGGCGTTATGTCGCCAAAAACATCGTCGCGGCGGGACTCGCGGCGCGTTGTGAGATCCAGGTAGCCTATGCCATCGGCATCGCGCAACCGGTTTCCATCCGCGTCGAGACCTTCGGGACGGGGGTCGTGAGCGACAGCCGGATCGCCGAACTGGTGGCCGAACACTTCGACCTACGGCCGAAGGCCATCATCCAGACCCTGGATCTGCTGCGGCCCATCTACGCCAAGACCGCCGCCTACGGTCATTTCGGACGCACCGAGAGCGAGTTCCTCTGGGAGCGCACGGACAAGGCCGAGGCGCTGCGGGCGGCCGTCGAAGGCAAGAAAGTCCAGTCCCTGTCGCGCTAGGAGGCATGATGAAAACGGCAGTACAGGCACAACAATCGGGCGACTATAAGGTCGCAGACATGGGACAGGCGGCCTTCGGTCGCGCGGAGATCGCGATTGCGGAGACCGAGATGCCAGGGCTCATGGCCCTGCGCGAGGAATACAAGGGACAAAAGCCGCTGAAGGGGGCACGCATCGCAGGCAGCCTCCATATGACAATCCAGACCGCCGTGCTCATGGAGACGCTGGTCGAACTCGGGGCCGAGTTGCGCTGGTCGTCATGCAATATCTTTTCGACCCAGGACCACGCCGCAGCGGCCATGGCGGCCGCCGGCATCCCGGTCTTTGCCTGGAAAGGCGAGAGCGAAGAGGAGTACTGGTGGTGCATCGAGCAAACCATCTCCGGGCCCAACGGCTGGCACCCTAACATGCTCCTGGATGATGGCGGGGATCTCACGTCCGTCATGCACGACCGTTATCCGGCACTTATGAAAAATGTGCGCGGGCTGTCGGAAGAGACCACGACGGGCGTCCATCGGCTCTATGAGCTCGAGGCCCAGGGCAAGCTCCTGTGCCCCGCCTTCAACGTGAACGACTCGGTGACCAAGTCGAAGTTCGACAACTTCTACGGCTGCCGCGAATCCTTGATCGACGGTATCAAGCGCGCGACCGACGTCATGATCGCGGGCAAGATCTGCGTGGTAGCGGGCTACGGCGACGTCGGCAAGGGTTGTGCTCAGGCCTTCCGCGGCATGGGGGCTACGGTCTGGGTGACCGAGATCGACCCGATCTGCGCCTTGCAGGCGGCCATGGAGGGCTACCGCGTGGTCACGCTCGAGGAGGCGGCACCCGTCGCGGATATTTTCGTGACGGCGACCGGCAACGTGCATGTGATCGGTCTTGAGCATGTGCGGGCCATGAAGCACGAGGCCATCGTCTGCAACATCGGCCATTTTGATTCCGAGATCGACATTGCCGCGCTGCGCACCCTGCCTTGGGAGAACATCAAACCGCAGGTCGACCACGTGGTCTTCCCGGACGGCAAGAAGGTGATCGTGCTGGCCGAGGGCCGGCTCGTGAATCTCGGTTGCGCGACCGGACACTCGAGTTTCGTGATGTCGGCCTCGTTCACAAACCAGGTCATGGCCCAGATCGAGCTCTGGAACCACCCGCAAGATTACAAGGTCCAGGTCTACACCCTACCCAAACACCTGGACGAAAAGGTGGCACGCCTGCATCTGCAAAAGATCGGGGCGCATCTGACGACGCTCACGCCGGAACAGGCGCGCTATATCAATGTGCCCCTAAACGGCCCCTACAAGCCGGCGCGCTACCGCTACTAGAGGTATGGAGTCGCAAAAGCGCCATCCGCGGGTCTTTAGCTTCGAGTTCTTCCCACCCAAGAGCGAAGAGGCCCGCGCCGCCTTCGAGGCCGCGTTCGCGCAGTTGGCACCGCTCGACCCACGGTTCTTTTCGGTGACCTTCGGGGCCGGCGGCAGCACCCGGGAGCGCACGCTCGACACGGTGAGCGAGATCGTGCGGCAGGGCAAGGCGGCCGCGCCGCACCTGTCATGCGTGGGATCCACCCGCGAAGGCATCCGCGAGATCCTGGCCACCTACAAGGCCTTGGGGGTGCGTCACATCGTCGCCTTGCGCGGCGACCTGCCCTCGGGCATGGTCGATCCCGGCGACTTCCGCTACGCTTCCGAACTAGTGCGCTTCATCCGCGCCGAAACAGGCGACCATTTCCACATCGAGGTGGCGGCCTACCCGGAGGTCCACCCGCAGGCGACGAGCGCCGAAGAGGATCTAGCCCACTTCCAGGAAAAGGTCGAGGCGGGCGCGGACTCCGCGATCACCCAGTATTTTTACAACGCCGACGCCTACTACTGGTTCGTCGACGCCTGCACGGCACGCGGGGTCTCGATCCCGATCGTGCCCGGGATCATGCCGATCACGAACCATCGCCAGCTCCTCAGATTCTCGGAGGCATGCGGGGCCGAAGTGCCGCGCTGGATAAGGCGCCGGCTCGAGGACTTCGGAGACGACGCGGAGTCCTTGCGATCCTTCGGTCTCGACGTGACAACCGCGCTCTGCGCCGAGCTCTTAGCCGAAGGCGCCCCGGGTCTGCACTTCTACACCTTGAACCGCGCGGCACCGGCAAGCCTCATCTGGGAGCGGCTCGGCCTGTAATCCCGGCCCGCGGAGTTGAGGGCGTCCCCGGACCTTAAAGCCTTCCCCTCACCACCCCCGGTAAGCGGGGCGCGCCGGCCCGTGCCGGGAAACGGCGCGCCGGAACCGGATGGACCGTGACCTCAGAAATCCCGTTCGATCTTGAAGGTGTTGAAGATAATGTCGGCGGCGGCATTACGCGCGCCATGCGTCACGGCATCGAGCAGATCGCGGTCGGTCCATCCGAGGGCCCGCAGCTGGTCCAGGTCGGGCTTGCCGACGGCATGCGGGGTTGCGGTGGCCTTCAAGACGAACAGCAGCATCGCCTTATCCCGGGGGGCAAGCGGTGTCGCCTTAGGGTCGGCCTTGGTGGCCGCGACCTGCTCTGGCGTCTGCCCGCACATGTTGACGAGCAGGGCTTCATTGAAGCCCACGCAATAGTCGCAGTCGTTATTTTTCGACACCAGCATGCGGATAGAGGCGAGCAGCGCCGCCGGGAGTGTCGGATGGGCGCGAAAATACCGTATCGCCTCCCACTGCTGAGCGAGCAACTCGGGACTGGCGCTGTAAATCTGGAGCGCGTTGGGGACGCGACCAAAGAGTTTCAGGATCTCCTGGTAGGTGGCAGCGACAGCCCCGCTCGCAGTCTCGGGTGTCTCGGTGGCAAGCAGCGTCATGGTGCGATCTCCTTTGTGGGGTGGGAAAACGATGGGAACGGCGCGGCCAACCTACGCGAGGCCCCGCACATAGTCGCACAACTCGCGCAGGCATTGGCGAAAGACGGGACCCGACTGCCGGTTCTTGGCAATCCCCCAGCAACCCTCCCAAGCCGCCAATACAAAGAGCGAGGCGGCCTCGCAATCGACCTCCGCACGGATCCGCCGTTGGGTCTGGGCCTTCGCCAGAGCGGTCCGCAGCGCATCTTGCCAGCGCGCCAAAAGGACCGCCAGATGCTCGCGGAAGTCCGGATCGACAGGACTCATCTCCTGAACCAGATTGTTCAATGGGCAACCCCACTGCAGGGTGTCGTCGTCCCCATCCTGCGCACGCCGTTCAAGGAGGGCAAGCAAGGTGCCGAAGGGGTCTTCCGACTCTTCTAGGGGCCGAAACAGACGGGCGGCAAGCCGCTCCTTGATCACCTCATCGATCACCGCGAGACCCAGGGCATGTTTGCTCGGGAAATAGTGGTAAAGGGCGCCTTTCGTGAGCCCCGCGTTCTGCAGGATGGCCGCAAGTCCAGCGGCCTGGAAACCGTGGCGATAGATCTCCGTGAAGGCCGCTTGCAACAGCCGGCTGCGAGTCTCGTCTGAGATATCTACGCTCTCCATGCGGCCTATCATACCAACCGGTATGTATGTGTCAAGGGCCTGTGCCTTACCCGCACCCGGGTGCAATGATGTACGATGCGCCCTGGTAATACTCAAGCGGAGAAGAGACCGTGAAACTGGTGACACCCCTTGCGACACTGTTTGCGGCAGCGGGCGCCCTGACGGGCTTCTTGCTGCGGCCGTCCGATGTGTTCGGGGAACAACTGCCGTTGTCGGTCGTACTGACGCGCGGATCCGACCTCCACGGCCTGAACCGGCTCTTGATCCCGCTGGCGCAGCGTTCCTTCAATGAAATGGCCGCCGGCCTCATCCTCGGGGCGGTGCTGGGGACGGTCGTGGGCGCGCTGCTTGCGCGGCGTTAGGAGAGTTTTCGCCTCACGGCCTTCCCCCAGGCCACAGAGGCCAGTACAATGCGGCGGTCAGACATCCAACCGAGCGTCGCCCCTATAGCATCACCTTGCGTGTTGCCTGTATACTGCGCGCCCCTTTCCCCCTGCGTCCCTATGACAACCCAGAATCTTCGGAATATCGCGATTATCGCCCACGTTGACCACGGCAAGACCACGTTGGTCGATGAACTGCTGAAACAATCGGGCACATTCGAGAGCCGCGCCACCATCAGCAGCCGCGTCATGGACTCCAACGATTTGGAGCGCGAACGCGGCATCACGATCCTCGCCAAGAACACGGCTATTCGCTGGCGCGACCACCGCATCAATATCGTCGACACGCCAGGACACGCGGACTTTGGCGGCGAAGTCGAGCGCGTGCTGTCGATGGTCGACTCGGTGCTGCTGCTGGTGGACGCCGTCGACGGGCCCATGCCCCAGACGCGTTTCGTGACCCGCAAGGCCTTCGCCTTAGGTTTGCGGCCCATCGTGGTCATCAACAAAGTGGATAGACCGGGGGCCCGCGTGAATTGGGTCCTGGACCAGACCTTCGACCTCTTCGACAAGCTCGGCGCCACCGAAGAGCAGCTCGACTTCCCCGTCGTGTACGCCTCGGCCCTGTACGGTTACGCGGGACTCGCGCCGGACGTCCGCGAAGGGGACATGACGCCCCTCTTCGAGGCCATCCTTCGGCATACGCCGCCGCCCGACGTGGACCCCGACGGACCCTTCCAAATGCAAGTGTCGAGCCTCGCCTACTCGAGTTACGTCGGCGCAATCGCGACGGGGCGCATAAAGCGGGGGACCGTGCGGACCAACCAAGCAGTCGCGGTCATCGATCGCGAGGGCAAACGCCGCGAGGGCAAGGTCCTGCAGGTCATGGGTTTCCTCGGCCTCGACCGCACCGAGGTGAAAGAGGCCTCAGCCGGCGACATCGTGGCGATATCGGGCATAGACCCCATCTATATCTCGGATACGCTCTGCGATCCGAACCGCCCAGAGCCATTGCCGCCCCTCACCGTGGACGAACCCACCGTGAGCATGACCTTCGAGATCAATACCTCGCCCTTCGTGGGCCAGGACGGAAAGTTCGTCACGAGCCGGCAGCTGCGCGAACGCCTCGAACGCGAGCTCATCCACAATGTGGCGCTGCGCGTCGAAGACACGGCCGACGCCGACAAGTTCAAGGTGTCGGGGCGCGGCGAACTGCATCTCGGAATATTGATCGAGACCATGCGCCGGGAGGGCTATGAGCTCGCAGTGTCGCGGCCGCAGGTCATCACAAAGGTGGTCGATGGTGAGGTTCACGAACCCTATGAAGTCCTGACGCTAGACGTCGAACAGGCCCACCAAGGGGTCCTGATCGAGCGACTGGGAAATCGGCGAGGCGACCTATTGGCCATGGAACCGGACGCGAGCGGACGGATCCGGCTCGAATACGTCATACCCTCACGAGGGCTGATCGGCTTTCAGACCGAGTTCCTAAGCCTCACCTCGGGGACCGGGCTCATGCACCACGTCTTCGACCATTACGCACCGGTCAAGAAGGGCGACATGGGCGGACGTGTCAATGGCGTCCTGATCGCCAACGGGGCCGGCAAGAGCGTGGCCTACGCCCTATTCAGCCTGCAAGAGCGCGGCCGGCTTTTCATCGGTCCCGGGGAGGATGTCTACGAAGGCATGATCATCGGGGTACATTCGCGGGATAACGATCTCGTCGTAAACCCGCTACGCGGTAAACAGCTCACCAATATGCGGGCATCGGGATCTGACGAAAACATCCTGCTCACGCCACCCATACAGCTCACGCTCGAGCGCGCAATCGAGTTTATCGACGACGACGAGCTAGTCGAAGTGACACCCCACCATATCCGGTTGCGCAAGCGCTATCTGAAGGAAAACGACCGCAAGCGCGCGCAGCGTAGCTAGGCCATCTGCTCGCGGATCGCGTGGAAACGGGCGCGCGGAAACCGCTCGATCGTAAGATCGAGATGGGAGCGCGAGGGGGCAAGGTAGGTGAGCGCGCCCGCCGCATCCCGGGCGAGATGGGCGGCGAGCCGTTTATGCATGTCCGCGAGGGTCAAGGCGTCGGCCTCGACCCAGCGCGCCGAAACGACCGGCGCGGCCTCGAAGTCGGCCTCCACCCCATACTCGTTGCGCAGCCGGTAGGCCACCACCTCGAACTGCAGGGCACCGAGAGCGCCGAGGATCATCTCGTGGCCGGCAAGCGGCCGGAAGAGCTGCGTTGCGCCCTCCTCGGTCAACTGCTCAAGCCCGCGCGCCAAGGCCTTGCTCTTCAAGGGGTCGCGTAGAATCACCCGGCGAAAGAGTTCGGGCGCGAAATTGGGGACACCCGAGAACCGCAGGGCCTCCCCCTCGGTAAAGGTGTCGCCTATGCGTATAGTCCCGTGATTGGGTAGCCCCAGGATGTCACCCGCATAGGCCTCATCGGCCATAGACCGCTCGTTGGCCAGAAAGGTAAGGGCGTTAGCGGCGTTGATCTCGCGGCCTTCGCGTACATGGTAGAGGCGCATGCCGCGCCGATAGCGTCCGGAGCAGATGCGTATGAAGGCCATGCGATCACGGTGCTGCGGGTCCATATTGGCCTGGATCTTGAAAACAAAACCCGAGAAGCGCTCCTCGGTGGGGGCCACGGCACGGACATCGGTCGCGCGGGGACCCGGGGGCGGGGCAAGATCGATGAAGGCGTCGAGCAGATCGCGCACACCGAAGTTGTTCAGGGCCGAACCGAAGAAGACAGGCGACTGGCGGGCCGCTCGGTAGGCCTCGACGTCCACGGCCGGAGCCGCCTCACGCACGAGATCGATCTCCTGACGGATGCGGTCATGCTCATCGCCGAGGATCCCCGGCAGGGCCGGATCGTCCAACGCCAATAACCGCTCTTCTTGTATGCGTTCGCTGCGCCCTTGAGGCAACAGGCGCACCTGCGCATCCGACAGCCGGCAGATGCCCCGGAAACGCTGCCCCATGCCGAGCGGCCAGGTCACGGGCGCACACGAAATGTTCAAGACGCGCTCGATCTCATCGAGGAGCTCGAGCGGCTCGCGACCCTCGCGGTCCAGCTTGTTCACAAAGGTGATGATCGGGGTGCTGCGCATCCGGCACACCTCGAGGAGTTTTACGGTCTGCGCCTCCACGCCCTTGGCCGCATCGATCACCATAAGGACGGAGTCGACCGCCGTCAGGGTCCGGTAGGTGTCCTCCGAGAAGTCCTGATGGCCTGGCGTGTCGAGGAGGTTCACGATCGCGTCCCGATAGGGGAATTGCATGACAGAGGAGGTGACGGAGATACCGCGCTCGCGTTCGAGAGCCATCCAGTCGGAGGTCGCATGACGCGCGGCCTTGCGGCCTTTCACGGCCCCTGCGAGCACGATCGCGCCCCCGAAAAGCAAAAGCTTCTCGGTCAAGGTGGTCTTTCCGGCGTCGGGGTGTGAGACGATCGCAAAGGTGCGCCGCCGGCCGATCTCTGTCGCTATGGAAGGCATGGGAGGCCGGAAGGATACACGGCACCCGCGCCGAAGACTAGCGCCGCTTCGCCTGTCCGGGCGCCACCGGTATACTAGGAGACCCATGACCGCGCTTTATCCGCCGATCGAACCGTACGCCGAACACCGCTTGGCGGTGACCGCCCCTCACATCCTGCATATCGAGGAGTGCGGCAACCCCCACGGACGGCCGGTGGTGTTCCTGCACGGCGGCCCAGGCGCCGGCTGCGAGCCCTACCATCGGCGCTTTTTTGATCCCCGCCGCTACCGGATCATCCTATTCGACCAACGCGGGGCCGGGCGATCGACGCCGCACGCAGCGCTTGTGGGTAATACGACGCCTGAGCTCATAGCCGATATGGAACGCATACGGACCTGGCTCGGGATCGAACGCTGGATCGTCTTTGGGGGTTCCTGGGGCTCGACGCTCGCGCTTTGTTATGCCGAGACGTACCCGGAGCGCGTCCTCGGGCTTATATTGCGCGGGATCTTTCTCTGTCGGCCTGAGGAGATCCACTGGTTCTACCAGGAAGGCGCCAATTGGGCATTCCCGGATTACTGGGAGGATTATGTAAGGCCGATCCCAAAAGACGAGCGGCACGGATTAGTCGCGGCGTTTTACCGCCGGCTCACCGGCGGCGATCCGGAGGAGCGCCTGCGTTGCGCCCGGGCCTGGTCGCTATGGGAGGGGCGTACCGCCAACCTGCGCCCCAAGACCGATGTCGTGGATTTTTTCGGGGGCGAGCAGACAGCGCTCGCGCTCGCGCGTATCGAATGCCATTACTTCAAGCACGATGCCTTCCTCGCACCCAACCAGATCCTCGCCTGGGCCCACAGGCTTGCCGACATACCGGGCGTCATCGTGCATGGCCGCTACGATTTGATATGCCCGGTTCGTAACGCCTGGGACCTGCATCAGGCCTGGCCCCAGGCCACCTTGCATATCGTGCCCGACGCCGCCCATTCGGCGACCGAACCGGGCATCAGCGCGGCGCTGGTCCAAGCTACCGACGACTTTGCCGAGAGGACGCCATGGCCACCTACGCCATAGGTGACCTTCAGGGCTGTCTGGCCTCCCTTAGGCGCCTGCTCGACCGTATACGCTATGTCGACGGCTATGACCAGTTGTGGTTCACGGGTGATCTCGTCAACCGCGGCCCCGACTCGCTCGCCACCCTTAGGTTCCTGCGTACCCTGACCCGGCCTGTGATCGTACTCGGGAATCACGATCTCCACCTGCTGGGCGTCGCCTGGGGCAGCCGCCGCCGTACGGCCGGCGATACGCTCGACGCGATCCTCACCGCGCCCGACCGCGACGAGATACTCGACTGGCTAAGAAAGCAGCCGCTCCTGTATTATGACGAGGCGCGCGATATCGCCCTGGTCCACGCCGGACTGCCCGCGCAGTGGGACATCCCGCAGGCGCTGGCATGCGCCGCCGAACTTGAAAACGAACTCAAGGGGCCGCATCTGGCCAGTACGATCGATGGCCTGTATGGACCACGCCCGGACCTGTGGCACGACGATTTGAGCGGGACCGATCGCTTGCGCTTCATAGCCAACGCCTTGACGCGGATACGCTATTGTGACCGGCAAGGGCGGCTCGACATGCGCGACAAGGGTCCGCTTGGTACGCAGAGCGCGGGGCTCGTGCCCTGGTTTCAGGTGGCCGGCCGGAGGAGCGCGTCGACGCGCATCCTGTTCGGACATTGGTCGAGCCTGGGCCGCCAAACATTGGGGAATACCGTGTGTCTCGACAGCGGATGTCTGTGGGGCGGGGAATTGACCGCGCTACGGCTCGAGGATTCCGTATTTCTTTCGGTCCCGTGCGCAAAACACGGACCTGAGGGCATGACATGAGCAAACATGAGCATCGCATCGAGGTAGGGGTCAAGACCGCCTACCTAGACAACCAATCGTCGCCCGAGGCCAATCGCTACGTGTTCGCCTACACGATAACGATTACCAACGCCGGCTCCGTTCCCGCCCGACTCCTGACCCGCCACTGGATCATCACCGACGCCAACAATAAGGTGCAGGAGGTGCGCGGCGACGGCGTGGTGGGCGAACAACCCTACTTGGAACCGGGGATGAGCTTCGAATACACGAGCGGGGCCATGATAGAGACGCCGGTCGGCAGTATGCGGGGCAGCTACCAGATGGTGGCCGACGACGGCACCTGCTTTGATGCCGACATCCCGGCCTTCACGCTGAGTATCCCCCGGACCCTACACTAACCCGGGGCCACGCACGCGGCCCCGGGGGTGGTTGCGCCCCGGCGCCGCCGACCCCTCAACAGTCCTCCCAGATGGCCGCCGGGGCCTCCGTCGCGAGACGGCCACAGCCGGCGGTCCCGGGTGACGCCTTGCGCAAATTGCCAGAGATTGCCGAAAAAGGGCGCTGCCGCAGGCCGGCACCCCCGATCCCCCCATAGAGCCTAACCTCTCGAAAACATGTCACTTTCTGGGCGCATTGCGGCCTTGGCACGATGCTTGCTGCTTATGATGGTAAGAGATAACACAAGACCCGGGAGGGCGGCATGTTGAGTTGCGTCATAGCGTTGGTCAGCGATTACGAGGCGACGTTTGGCATACGGCCCAATGTCGTGTACATGAATCAATCCCATTACGAGTACCTGCGCGAAGAGATGCCGGGGATCCGCGCCCACGACGATGTCGTGGCCATGCTCGGGATCGATATCTCGCTCTCCAACAAGGCGACCTTCCCGCATGTCGCGACCGCTCAATTCCGGGAGCAACGGATATTCGTAAGCTAGTTCTGTGTGGGGGAGTACTTAAGGGGCCGTAAGGCCCCCTTTTTTTGCCCGCGAGCGGAGGAATGCTCCCGGGATCAGCCAGCCCCCGGGAAACCTACCTGCGTTTTTTCGGGCCCGGCATGCGCTCCTCCCTCGGCACGCCATATGGTGCCTACAAGCGCGCGAACACCCGTTCGGCCGCGGCTACGGTGGCGTTGATATCGGCCTTGCTGTGGGCGGCCGAGACGAAGCCGGCCTCGAAGGCCGAAGGCGCGATATATATCCCCTCGGTGAGCAGTCCCTGAAAAAACCGGCGAAAACGCTCAACGTCGCAGGCCATCACATCTTCATAGGTCTGCACGGGCCTCGCGCTAAAAAAGAGACCGAACATGCCGCCTGCCGTAGTCGTGGTGAAGGGCACGCCCGCGCGCTGCGCGGCCGCTTGGAGACCGAGGGCGAGATCCCGGACCCGTTCGCCGAGCGCCTCGTAGAAACCGGGGGTCTCAAGCCGGCGCAAGGTGGCAAGGCCTGCACTCATGGCCACCGGGTTGCCCGAGTTGGTGCCGGCCTGAAACACCCGGCCCTCTGGTACGAGCTGATCCATCAAGGCCGCGGGCCCGCCGATGGCCCCCACCGGCAGGCCACCGCCGATGATCTTGCCGAGGGTCGTCAGATCGGGGCGTATGCCGAGCAGGGCCTGCGCGCCGCCCCGCGCGACCCGGAAACCGGTCATCACCTCATCGAAGATCAGCAAGGCGCCATGCCGGTCACAGAGCGCCCGCAAGGACTCATGAAAGCCCGGCGCCGGAGGGACGCAATTCATGTTGCCGGCCACGGGCTCGACAATGACGGCCGCGATGTCTGGGCCATGCGCGGCAAAGAGGGCAGCGACCGAGTCGCCATCGTTGTAGCGGGCAACCAGGGTCTGGGCGGCGAGCGCCGCCGGTACGCCCGGGGACGTAGGCACCCCCAGGGTCAAAGCCCCCGAGCCTGCGCGCACCAGCAAGGAATCGGGATGCCCATGATAGCCTCCCTCGAACTTCACGACCTTATCGCGGCCGGTGACGGCGCGCGCGAGCCGCAGCGCGGTCATGGTAGCCTCGGTGCCCGAACTCACGAAGCGCAACTTCTCGAGACCCGGCATGGCCACGCGTACCGCCAGGGCGAGCTCGGTCTCGATCTCGGTAGGGGTACCGAAGGCCAGGCCCTGGCGCGCGGCGTCAGCCACGGCCCGCACGACCTCGGGATCGGCATGGCCGAGGATCAAGGGTCCCCAGGCCCCGACATAGTCGATATAACGGCGCCCATCCACATCGAACAGGTAGGCGCCTTCGCCACGCCGCATGAAGATCGGTTCCCCGCCCACGCCCCGGAAGGCACGCACGGGCGAATTGACCCCGCCCACGATTACGGAACGGGCCCGGGCAAAGGCATCATGGCTTGCGGTCATGGGTCTCCTCGAAGAGCTGCGCATAGGCGCGCGCGGCGCGCTCTATATCGTTTTGGCCAAAAATCCCGTCGACCACGGCCAAGGCGGAGGCGCCAGCGGCGATGAGGGCCGCCCCGTTCTCAGGCCGGATCCCACCGATCGCCACCAGGGGCTTGCCGTATTCGCGCGCGCGGGTCAAAAGCGTGGGGTCCGCGGAGACGGCGTGAGGCTTGGTGCGTGACGGATAAAAACTGCCGAAGGCCAGGTAATCGGCGCCTTGACGGGCCAGATCGCGGGCCCGCGTAAGGTCGGCGTAGCACGATACACCGATCACGGCCTTTGCGCCAAGGCGCCGCCGCGCGGTCGCCAGATCGACATCATCGCGACCGATGTGGACACCGTCGGCCCGTGCGGCCTGCGCCATGTCGACGTCATCGTTTATAAGCACGAGGGCATCGAAACGGTGCCCCAAGGCGACTAGGGCCGCCACCGTCTCGACAGGGGGCATCCGGTCTTTGCAGCGCAACTGTACGAGGCGCGCGCCGCCGGCCAAGGCCGCCGCTATCCGCGCGCCGCCGGCTGGCCCACAACATGTCTCATCCGTTACCGCATAGAGACCCCGCACCCTCACCCCGGCGTACCCTCGTCATCGCGTGCCCAAAAGAGCCGGTCCGGCAATTTCTGGCCCATGCCCAAGGCCCACGCGCGCTCGAGCGTCTTGTAGGTGTACTCGAGGGCCTGCACGACGGCATTGACAGGCTCCAGACCTTGCGCGAGGACGGCCGCGCAGCTTGCCGCAAGCGTACAACCCGAGCCGTGATAATCGCCGGCCAACCGCTTATAGGAGAAACGTTCGAGCAGCTTGCGGTTTCCATAGAGCAGATTGGTGACGTCCTCGGTGGGCTCATGGGTGCCGCTTATGAGCACGTAGCGCGAACCGAGCGACATGAGACCCTGGGCACAGGCCTCTAGGTTATCCGCCTCCGGAACGAGGCGCCGGGCCTCCCGGCTATTGGGCGTAAGTAGGGTCGCGAGCGGGCACAGCAGGGCGCGGAAACCTGCCTCCAACGGCTCATCGCTTAGCTCGTCACCGCGGCCGGTCGTCAATACCGGATCGACCACTGCGGGGATCCCGGGATAATCGGCAAGTACCTCGGCGATCGCGCCTAGGTTCGCGAGACTCCCGACCATCCCGATCTTGAAGGCCGCCACCGGCATGTCTTCGAGGATAGCCCGGGCCTGTTCGACGACAAGCGCGGGTTCGAGGGCCACAAAGCCTTTCAGACCAAAGGTGTCCTGGACGGTCACCGCCGTCACCACCGGGGCCGCGTGACAGCCCATACTCATGAGGGCCTCGGCATCGGCCTGGAGGCCCGCGCCTCCGGTTGGGTCATTTCCCGCAAAGACCAAGACTATGGGGGGGTTCACGATCACCTCTCTTCCTTAAGGGCTACGCGCACCAGGCGCTCCAAGGCCCGGACCAGTGCCGGATCGGCATTAAGCGCGGGCACCACATAGTACTCCCGGACACCCGCTTCACGAGCAAGCGCGGCATAGGTCATACCCAGCTCGAACAGCGTCTCGATATGATCGGATACGAAGGCGATCGGGTAGACCAAGATCTGCCCAACACCGGACTGGCCCTGGTCGCGAATGACGTCGTCGACATACGGCCGGAGCCATTCCAGGGGGCCTACGCGGCTCTGATAGCAGAGCGTCACGCGTGGCCAGCCGAGCCGTGCCGATACGAGACGGGCCGTCTCCTCGATCCCGTGCTGGTAGGGATCGCCGGCGGCAATCAAACGCTTGGGTACACCGTGGGCCGACAAAAGCAGGCTGATCGCGGACGGATCGGGCTCGCTGAAGCGCGCGGCCGCCGCCTTTATCCCGGCCACGATACCCTGCAAATAATCCTCGTCCTCATACCAGGAATCGATGAAACGGACATCGGGACTGTAGTGTAGGCGGGCGCATTGCCGCAGGAACTCGTTGCGCGCGCTGCCGCTTGTCGTAAGCGAGTATTGTGGGTAGAGAGGGAGCAGGACGACCCGCGTGTAGCCGCCGGCCTTGAGGGCGGCCACGACCTCGCCCGTGAAGGGGTGCCAGTAGCGCATACATACGAATACCCGTAGCTTCAGATCGGCCAGGGCCTGCTCCAGTGCCTGGGCCTGATCCTGGGTATTGGCACCGATCGGGGAGGCGCCGCCGAGGGCGGCATAGCCCCGGCTAGCCTCCTCGCGCCGCCGGCGCGCCACCGCCCACGCGAACAAGCGCTGGGTCAGGGGTGCCAGCGGAAACCTGAATATATCGGGGTCGGAAAAGAGGTTACGTAAAAACGGTTCGACGGCCTCCAGGGAATCGGGGCCACCGAGATTACAGAGGACAACGGCTGTACGGGAGGTCATGCCGGCATTGTACTGCCTGATCATGCGTTTCACGAGGACGCGCGATCATGGCAATATACGGGCCTATGGATGCGAACCCTTGGAAAGTCTATATGTGCGTGATCTGCGGTTTCCTGTATGAAGAAGAGAAGGGCCTCCCCGAACACGGGATTGCGCCCGGGACACGGTGGTCCGATGTCCCCGAGAACTGGGTTTGCCCCGACTGCGGCGCAACCAAGGACGAATTCGAGATGATCGAGATCTGATCTTGCCGGCCTACGCCCTCGTTCGTAGCCGCCGACGCCGCACCCTGTGCCTGCAAATCAGCCCCGCGGGCACCTTGCGTCTCTTGGTTCCGGCGGCGGCGCCCCAATGTGAGATCGACGCCTTCCTCAAGGCCAAAGAGGGCTGGATCGAACGCACACTGACGCGGCTCGAACAGGCGCCTCGGGCGCCCGCGTTCGCGCACGGTCTGGCCTTGCCCTACCTAAACGAGACACTGCGTCTGGATCTGGCCTACGGACCGGCAAAGGCATCGGTCGAGCGCCTCGGAACCTTGCTGGTCGTGAGGGCGCGCGATGAGGCCAACGCGCGCGCGGCCCTGGAGCGCTGGTACCGCGGTGTCGCCCGCCATCACGCCGTGGCACGGATCATCCATTACGCGCCCCTCGTGGGCCGGGCACCGAAAAGGATCCGCATCGCTGGCCAGAAAACGCGCTGGGGTAGCTGCTCCGCCCAGGGGACGATCAGCGTGAACTGGCGGCTGATGCAGGCCCCCGAGACACTGTTCGACTATGTCATCGCCCACGAGCTCTGTCACCTCATCGCACCGCATCATCGCGCACCCTTCTGGCGCGAGTTGGCGCGCGTCATGCCTGACTATGCGCGACGTCGCGATGAGCTACGGGATCTGGGCGGGCGGTTGCCTCTGTGAGACGCCTCTACCGCATGACGATGACCCGGGCGGTGGCGGATGGCGGGCCCTGCCCCCCTGCCGCGACGCTGGCAGAGACGGCATCCGAGGGCAGCGGACGCGCCCAGACACCAGCAGAAGAGCGGCTGAACGCGCTACTCCATGGGATCGGGGCGCTCGGCGCCCTGGTGGCGGGGCTTACGCTGCTGACCCATGTGGCGCACCAGGGTCACGCCATTGAGGTCCTGGGTGTGGGGATCTTCGCGCTCACGATGGTTGCGCTCTACACCGTCTCGACGATCTATCACGCCTTGACGCCCGGGCCTGCCAAAGACCGGTTTCAACGCATCGACCGCGCAGCAATCGCCGCCTTCCTCGCCGGCACCTATACCCCCATCGCGCTCTTCATGGTCCGGGGGCGGATCGGGGTTCTCCTGCTGATCGCAGAATGGCTGTTGGCGGCCTTCGGTATCGCCCTGTTGACGGGCGACCCGCGCCGTTACGCGCGGCGCTCGCAATCCCTCTATCAGATCATGGGCTGGCTGACCGCCCTCGGGGCGCCCGGGTTTTTTCGGCACACCCCCGCTGCAGTCATAGGCGCGCTGGGTCTTGGGGCACTGTGTTACGTGGGCGGTGTGGTGCTTTTGATCCGCGACTATAGAAAATATTTTCACGCAGCCTTCCATCTTCTGGTACTGCTTGGCACAGGCCTGCAGTTCTGGGCCATCAGTCTCTACCTGGGCTAGACCCGGGCCCGCTACCCGCGCGCCGCCAGTCGCGGTAAGCTTGCGGCGCGACAGGGCAGGGCGGGGCCGGCCCTTCCGTGGAGACCGGCGAGAAGCAAAGATCGCAGGGCATAAGGACCCGGGCGAACACTACAGGGCGTAGCAATGACGAGGTCATGTGATGTGTTCATCATCGGCGGCGGGCCCGGCGGATCGACGGCCGGGGCCTTGTTGGCCGAACGCGGTTACCGGGTTCTCATCGCCGAAAAGGCTCACCATCCCCGCTTTCATATCGGTGAATCGTTGCTACCGGCCAACCTGCCCCTCCTGGAACGTCTCGGCGTGGGTGCTGCCGTGCGCGCCATCGGCATGGAGAAATGGGGGGCTGAGTTCGTCTCTCCCTGGCACGAAAAGGGGTGCCAGGAGTTCCGGTTTGCCGACGCCTGGGACAAAACCATGCCGCATGCCTACCAGGTCCGTCGCGCCGATTTCGACAACATCCTCTTTCGTAACGCGGCCGCAAAAGGGGCCGAGACACGCGAAGGGTGCCGGGTACGGGATGTCAGCTTTCTCGAGACAGGGGGCGCACGCGTGGCCGTCCGCCACGACGACGGCACGAGCGAAGACATCGCGACGCGCTTCGTGATCGACGCCTCGGGACGCGACACCTTGCTCGGCAATCAGCTAAAGAATAAGCGGCGCAACCCGCGCCATAACAGCTCGGCCCTCTATGCCCATTACCGGGGCGCTTGGCGTCACGAAGGCCAGGCCGCCGGCCATATCACGATTTTTTGGTTCGAGCATGGCTGGTTCTGGTTCATACCCCTGGCGGATGGGACGACGAGCGTGGGCGCCGTGGTGTGGCCGGACTATCTGAAAACGCGCCACAAGCCCGTGGCTGCATTCTTTGCCGACACCATCGCCATGTGCCCCGCCCTGGCCGCACGGCTCGCCACGGCCGAGCTCGTCTCGGAGGTGTCGGCTACGGGCAACTTTTCCTATGTCTGCGACCGCCCCTCGGGGCCGGGCTATGTCCTGCTGGGAGATGCCTTCTCCTTCATCGATCCGGTATTCTCGTCAGGCGTGATGTTGGCCATGCATGGGGGCTTTCTCGCCGCCGACGCCGTCGATACCTGTTTGCGTAGCCCCAAGGCGGCGACGGCAGCGCTCCGCCGCTACGATCGCAAGCTGCGCAAAGGGCCACGCGAGTTTGCGTGGTTCATCTATCGCGTAAATCACCCCAGTATGCGCGACTTGTTTATGGGCCCCCGCAACATCTTTCGGGTCAAGGAGGCGCTGCTGTCGGTGCTCGCCGGCGACATCTTCGGCAACACGCCGCTATGGCAGTCGCTCGCGGCCTTCAAGGGCCTTTACTACCTCCATGCCCTCTACCATGGACGCCGGTCGTTGAAGGCCTGGCGGCGGCGCCGGATGCAGATCAGGGTCGAGCCCGGGACGCCTCTTGCGACCGAAGGCGAATGAAGGCGAATGAAGGCAAGCCATGGCCCGTGCCAGCGGCCGTACGCCGCATTCCGTGGATAAAGACTGTCAAGGACCGCCTCCGGTGCGATCGGCCACCCATATCGTCCTGATTCCAAGCTATAACCCGGGACCCAAGGTCTACGAAACCGTGAGCGAGGCCTTGCGCCACTGGGCCCCTGTCTGGGTCGTCGTGGATGGAAGCACGGACGGGACGGCGCAGGGCCTCACGGCGATGGCCCGCGAACATCCGGGGCTCGTGGTCATAAACGAGACCCAAAACCGCGGCAAGGGGGCCGCGGTACTCGCCGGTCTCGTCCGAGCGCGGGCCGAAGGCTATACGCACGTCTTGTGCATGGACTCCGATGGCCAGCACCCCGCGGCACTGATCGAATCCTTCATGGCCGCCTCGCGCCGTGATCCGGACGCCATGATCCTCGGGGCGCCGGTATTTGCAGCCGACGCGCCGCGCGCACGCGTCTACGGACGGCGCCTGTCGAACGCCTGCGTGAACCTAGAAACCCTGGGGCGGCGGATCACCGACTCGCTGTTCGGATTCCGGGTCTATCCCATAGAGCCATTGCACAAGATCATGACCGGCCAACGGTCCATGCGGGGCTTCGATTTCGATCCCGAAGCCGCCGTCCGGCTGTTCTGGGAGGGGGTAAAGGTCGTAAACCTCAAGGCCCCCGTCCGTTATCTCGCCAAGACCGAGGGCGGGGTGTCGCACTTTCGTTATATCCGCGACAATCTATTGCTGACGCGCATGCATCTGCGGCTGGCGGCCGGTCTTCTGTACCGACTGCCACGCCTGTGGCGCACACGCCAGGCGCGAACTAGATCATCCCGCCATTGATCGATATGACCTGGCCCGTGATGTAGGCGGCCTGGTCGGAGGCGAGAAAACCGACGAGATCGGCGACTTCGTGGCACTGACCCGCGCGCCGCATGGGGACCAGGCGGGCGATATCGTCGGCCGTGAACGCGGCGCTCATAGGGGTCGCTATGATACCCGGCGCCACCGAGTTCACGGTGATGCCGCGGCTTGCGACCTCCAGCGCGAGAGATTTGCCGGCGGCATGGAGGCCGGACTTGGCGGCGGCATAATTGGCCTGCCCCCGGTTGCCCGCGAGGCCGGCCACCGAGGTGATGTTGATGATGCGTCCCCAGCGGGTCCTGATCATCGGTAACAGCAGGGGCTGCGCGACATGGAAAAATCCGTGCAGGGAGACATCGATCACCCGCTGCCACTGGCTGAGACTCATGCCGGCGAGCACGGCGTCATCGTGGATCCCAGCATTATGAACCAAGACCTGTATGGGTCCTTGCGCCAAAAAGGGGGCCAGCGCGGCAGCGGTCGCTGCGCCATCCGTGATATCGAAAACGCAGACCGTAGCGTGGGCCCCGCCGGCCTCGAGTTCGGCCGCCAGCCGTGCCGCTTCGTCACGGCCGCTGTGCGCATGACAAAGGAGCGCGAGGCCGTCCTGCGCAAGGCGCCGGCAAATGGCGGCCCCGATAGCGCCGCTTGCGCCCGTGACCAGGGCCCGCCGGGGGGTCGTATCCCTCACAGGGATCCCGATGCGGCGCTTAGACCAAACCGCACGGTAGCGCGTCCCGAAACGAGCACGGGTCCGGCGGCGCTCACCTGAAAATCGTAGACGGCACCGGCATCGGCCCGCGTACGGCACTGGCAGACGATCGCAAGGACAGGTCCTTGGTCATCGAGACGCGCGACCGCACAGCGGAGATCGCGGACCGCGAGCAGGGCGCCACCGCGCGATGCGCCGTCGAGTCCGCCCAAGGCACCGTGAACGGCCATCGCCTGGGCCGCATATTCGATGGCGCAGGCGGCCCCGAGACGACCGCGGGCGCGCAACGGGTGGGCGGGGTGACGGTGACCGGTGGCGACACAGCTTATGGTGTCGTGATCATAGGCACGCACGCCCGCGAGTAGGCACATGGTGCCGGCGTGCGGCAGGAGGGCGCGGACGGCCGCGGCGTCCAGGACCAGCGGCGCGACGGCAGGGGATGGGCTCACCGCAAGACCCGGCCGGGCGGCATCATGCCAAAACGGGTCTCCCCCACCACGCACCGGGGGCCTCACCGCGCCGCCACGACGCTAACAAGACCCGCCGCCACGGCGGCACCGGCGACTGCGAGCTGAAAATCGAGCCCGGCAGGAGACTCGGCGTAGGCAAGCCGCACGGTCTCGCCCGGTCGCACCGGGGTGAGAAACTTGGCCGACCGGACCTGCAGGGCCTCGTAAGGCACGCCGCACCGCTTGGCAAGCGCGGCCAAGGCGGCATCGAGCAGCAGGGCACCGGGGACCATGGGGTCGCCGGGAAAATGGCCCGCGAACGCCGGGTGTTCCGGGCCGAACTCGGCTAGGAGCATGTCAGCCATGACCACCGCCCACCGCCCCGGCACGGGTCGCTGCCAGCAAACGCTTGACGGCCTCCAGGGGCAGCTTTCCCGTCGGCAAGCGCGGCAGGGAGTCGACAAGCGTCAAGGGGCGGGGCAGGAAGACCGGGTCGATGCGGCAACGCAAGGCCTGTTCGATATCGGCAAGCGTAAGACCTGGGGCCACGACAAAGGCGGTGAGGCGCGCCACGGGGCCCGCTAGGTCCTCGTCGGGCATGTAAAAGGCGCCATCTATTACGCCTGGGATACTGAGCAATTGCTGTTCGAGATAAGCAATCGAACTGCGCTTACCCGCCACGTTGACGACATCCGCACCGCGCCCTTGCAAAAGAAAGGTGTGGGGGCCCTGCGGCTCTATGATGTCATTCAAAAGCGCAGGGGTCTCGACGTGACCGCCGTGAACGCGGAAGGCGGCGCCGTCTGGCTGCAGGGCAAGGCCCGGGAAGAGCACCCAAGCCTCATCCACCGTGGGCCGCCGGCTTGCGATCTGGCCGGCCTCGGTCGCCCCGTAGATCTCATGGAGTGGTGCGCCCAAACGGGTCTCGGCCTCCACGGCCAGGGTCTGGGGCAGGGGGGCCGTGGCGCACAGAATAGCGTCGAGCGGAGGCGCCGCAAGGCCGCTCGTCAAAAGGGCGCGGAGATGAACCGGGGAGGTCACGAGCAGGCGAGGGCGCGGTACCTCGGCGAGCGCGCGCACGATGTCCTGAGGATAAAAGGGCCGCCCCGCATGGATGACAGCCGGCCCCTGGAGACCGAGCATGACCGTGGATTCCAGTCCGTACATATGCTGCGGCGGCACCGTGGCCACAAGCGACCAGGCACGGCCGTCGTCCAAACCCAGGCGGCTTACGGCGGCGGCCGCCCCTGCCCGCAGCGAGCCCCAGCTCTTGCGGTGACCGACGGGCACCCCGGTCGTGCCCGATGTGAAAACCGTAACTACCAGGCGGCCAAGCGGGATGAGCGGCAGTGGGACGGCCGGGCAGGACGTCGGGGTCGACTCGGGGAGCACGGGAAAGGCGAGGGTCGGCAAGCCGATATCGAGGGCCGCATCCTGCAGACAGTAGAGGGCCGGGTACTGGGCCTTGAGCCGTGCCACGCCCTCGGCGGCATAGGCCGAGGGCAGCAAGGTCATAGGGCCGGCGCACGCCGCGGCGGCGAGACCGACGGCAAAGTGATAGCGGTCCACACAGGCGTTCAGGAGCGGGGCGCCCGCCGGCAACATCTCGCCCACTAGGCGCACGTCGCGCGCGAACTCGGCGGCCGAGCGCGCAGCGCCACGATAGAAGGCCACGGGCGCTTCGCTGCTGGCGCGCGCCAGCAGCGGGGCCTGCGACTGCGTGTCGTTCATGGCAGAGCTCGTCGGTTGAGAGGATTCGGGTCCTCGTCTTCCCGGATGATGATATGCCAGTAGCGCCGACCGGCACGCACCACCTCCAAGAAACCGGCCCGTTCATGCGGGGGCACGATGCGCCGCCGCACGAGGTATTCACCCGCGAATACGGCGACCATGATGGGCCAGACCAGGACGTTCGCATAGAAGGCCCAGACGCGGATGCCGGCACCGAAGAAGAGCAGGGCGGACACGAGGGCGAGTACCGCGAACAAGGCCGCCCAGAGCTCGGTCACATGGCGCGTGTAGCGGGCGAGCCGCGGGCTCACGGAGCCATGCACGAGCAGAGACAGACGCGAGATGAGGGGCGTGCGGGAGGGCACAAGCGTGCGCGCAAAGAGCCCGCAGAGCAGCAAAAGGACCCCCATGTCCTGAACGAAATAGGCCCAAGAGTAGTGAGTCATGAAACCCGCGCGATAACGCCACAAGACAACGCCGCCGAGGACCCACAAGGCAAGCCAGAGTGCACGCGGCCGGGCGCCCCAGGCGAGACTTAACGAAAAGACGAGCAGCGGCAGAAACGCAAACAGGGCGCCAGCTGGGCCTGGCTTGCCCACATTGGCCCGATAGGAGATGAACGGGTAAACCGCAAGTGTCGCGATCGCGAGCACACGCCGCCCTTTTTCAAGCCACCCATTCGCCTTTGGCAATGCCATGAAAGACCCTCGCGCACGACCCGCCGGGCCATCATGATAGCAGAAGATAGCGCAGGTCTTGGTCCCCCGGGGGCCGGGGAGGGCGCAAAAAAACGGGGGCCCCGAAGGACCCCCGCCACAGGCGACCAAGCGGCCTGGACGATCCTACATCATGCCATCCATGCCACCCATGCCGCCCATACCACCCATGCCGCCCGCGCCGCCGCCGGCCGCCGCCTTCTCTTCCTGCGGCAACTCGGCAATCATCGCCTCGGTCGTGATCATGAGTCCGGCCACGGAAGCCGCATTCTGCAAGGCCGTCCGCGTAACCTTGGTGGGGTCGAGAATACCCATGCTCAGCATGTCGCCGTACTGGCCGGTCGCAGCATTGAACCCAAAGCTGCCCTTGCCTTCGGCAACCTTGTTCATGACCACCGAGCCCTCGAGGCCGGCGTTCATGACGATCATGCGCAAAGGCTCTTCCATGGCGCGCCGGGCAATCTGGATGCCGACCTCCTGGTCATGGTTGTCGCCTTTGACGTTCATGCTCTGCAAGGCACGGATGAGCGCCACGCCGCCGCCCGGCACCACCCCTTCCTCGACTGCCGCCCGGGTCGCATGCAGCGCGTCTTCGACACGCGCCTTCTTCTCCTTCATCTCGACCTCGGTCGCGGCACCGACCTTGATCAAGGCCACACCGCCCGCAAGTTTGGCGACGCGTTCCTGCATCTTCTCCTTGTCGTAATCGGAGGTAGCCTCTTCGATCTGGGCGCGGATCTGCTTGACACGCGCTTCGATATCCTTCGAGTTGCCGGCGCCATCGATGATGGTGGTGTTTTCCTTGCTGACCTGCACCCGCTTGGCCGAACCCAGGACATCAATGGTCGCAGCCTCGAGGGTCATCCCGATCTCCTCGGAGATCAGCTGGCCGCCGGTCAGGATCGCGATATCCTGGAGCATGGCCTTACGGCGATCGCCAAAGCCCGGGGCCTTCACGGCGCAGACCTTCAAGATGCCGCGGATATTGTTCACGACCAAGGTGGCGAGCGCCTCGCCCTCGACGTCCTCGGAGATGATCAGCAAGGGACGGCCGGCCTTGGCGACGCCCTCGAGGATCGGCAGGAGTTCCCGTATGTTCGAGATCTTCTTGTCGTAGATCAGGATGTAGGGGTTCTCGATATCCGCCGTCATCGTGTCCTGCTTGTTCACGAAGTAGGGCGAGAGATAGCCGCGGTCGAACTGCATACCCTCGACGATCTCCAGGGCGTTCTCGAGGCCCGATCCTTCCTCGACAGAGATCACGCCTTCCTTGCCCACCTTTTCCATCGCCTCGGCGATGATGTTGCCGATCGACTCGTCGGAGTTCGCCGAGATCGTGCCAACCTGAGCGATCTCTTTATGGTCGGAGCACGGCCGGGAGATCTTCTTCAAGGCCTCGACTGCACTCGTTACGGCCTTGTCGATACCGCGTTTGAGATCCATCGGGTTCATGCCCGCCGCGACGGACTTGAGGCCTTCACGCAAAATAGCCTGCGCGAGCACGGTGGCCGTAGTCGTGCCGTCGCCGGCGATGTCCGACGTCTGGGATGCCACTTCCTTCACCATCTGGGCACCCATGTTCTCGTACTTGTCCTTGAGCTCGACCTCTTTGGCGACCGATACGCCATCCTTGGTTATGGTCGGGGCGCCAAACGACTTGTCGAGCACCACATTCCGGCCTTTGGGGCCCAGCGTGACCTTGACTGCGTCGGCTAGGATATTGACGCCACGCAGCATGCGGATTCGCGCGCTGTCACCAAACAAAACGTCTTTTGCTGCCATGATTCTTCCCTCGCTTTACTGTTCGTTATTTGCCATCGATGATGGCTACGACATCCTCTTCGCGCATCACGAGGAGCTCTTCGTTGCCGACCTTTACCTCGGTGCCCGCGTACTTCCCGAACAGGACCTTGTCGCCGACCTTGACGTCGAGCGGCCGGACCTCGCCGTTCTCAAGAATCTTGCCCTTGCCGACGGCCACGATCTCACCCTGAATGGGCTTTTCCTTCGCCGTGTCAGGGATGACGATGCCGCCGGCGGATTTCCGCTCTTCTTCCAGACGGCGCACGATGACGCGGTCGTGCAAGGGACGAATATTCATGCTCAATTCTCCTGTTTGTGGATGAGGCTGCGCTTTCATAAACAATCTCCTTATCTCTGAAATCGCAATCTGCGTTGGTAATAACCGACGGGCTTGCTAGCACTCGGTCAAAGTGAGTGCCAATCATAAACAAGGGCGCTGACTTGTCAAGCCCGGCCTTAATCGCGGTAGCTGCGGTACTGACCTTCCAGCGGCTCCTCGGTCCCCGGCCCCGCCGCCGGCGGCCCGCTACGGCCTGGGGGCCGGCGCAATGCCCGGCGGCCCGGACCCAAGAGCAGCATGATCGCAAGCAGGTCGGAAAAGAACCCGGGGAATAACAGGAGGAGGCCCGCAAGTCCCAGGGCTACCCCCTCCCAGACGGCGTCATGGGGGAGCTGTCCCCGAGCCAAGGCCGCCCGGGCGTGACCGAGCGTGCGCACGGGGGACAAACGCAACAAGACGAGTCCCGCCACGGGTCCCGCGGCCAAGAGCGCAAGCGTCCACCAAGGCCCGATTGCCTGCCACACCAGGACGATCACCACCACCTCGATGAGCGGCAGAAAGACGGCGAGCCGCAGGAGCCGGGCTAACAAGAGGCCGCCTGCGACCGGCGGTCGGCAGGGGCGGGCCAGAGTCCGTCCACTGCCTCCCGTATCGCCGGTAACGCCGCAGTGAGCCGGTGATCGCCGCCCGGAACTACGAGCAGCCGCTTGGCCGGCGCCTGGGCGTGGGCGAGGAAGTCGTGGCTCACGGAGAGGGGAACGGCTTCGTCCCGATCGCCATGGATCATGACGATCGGGCAGGCCAGCCGGACGGGCCCGCCTAGGACGTCATGGCGCGCGGCGTCCTCGATTAGACGATAATCCAGGGAGTACACTGCGTCCGCAGGGCCGTAGGGGTCGGGCAGGCTGAGCCGGCCCTCCGTGCGCCATCGGTCCTGCAGCGCCGGTGGCAGCGTTGCGTAATAGCGTTGCAGGAAGTTGAAGGCAGGGGCCAGCAAGACGAGGCCTGCGATCGGAAACGCGGCCGCCTGCGCCATGAGTACGGCAAGCCACGCCCCGAGGCTCGAGCCCACGATGAGGAGCGGCCGGGGACCCGCGAGGGCGGCCACCGCACGCGCATCGCCCAGCCAATCCGAGAGGGTCTGGTCGCTGAACCGTCCCCCTGAGGCGCCGTGGCCGGCGAGGTCAAAGCGGATCCAGGCACGACCTCGGGCCTCGGCATGGGCGGCCAGATCCAAAGACTTCTGACCTCCGGAGTCGGAACGAAAACCGTGCAGGAAGAGTCCAACCGGACCGATGCCTGGATCGGTTTTATGGCCCCGGATCGTGACACCCGGACGGGTAGTGAGCGAAAACGCGATCTCAGGCACGGCATCATCCCCGGGGAGGTAAGCGATTTATGGTATACAATCTACGCGGGCTGGGCGACTCCAAGGACAAGGTCGGATACTGCGGGCCGCGCGGCCCGGGCCGCGAACCCCTTCGGAGGCCAAATCCGACGGGCGGCGTCCTGACAAGTACAAGTACGATGTCCGCGGCCCGGGGTAAGTTCCCGCGACCCCCTGAAAAAAGGCCTGATGGGGCCAAGGCCCGGTCGTGAGCGCCCCGGAGGCCCTCATCATCTTCAGCACCTGTCCGCCGGCCGCGGCGCCGGCGATCGCGCGCACCCTCGTGGAAGAAAAGCTCGCGGCCTGCGTCAATGTACTCGCGGGGGTCCACTCGGTATACCGCTGGCAAGGCCGGATAGAGGACGCGGCGGAGACGCTTTTGATCATCAAGACGACGACGGACCATTATGACGAACTCGAACACCGGCTGCGTGCCCTCCACCCCTACGATGTCCCCGAGATCCTGGCCGTCCCGGTGGCGCGCGGCTATCCGCCCTATGTGGACTGGCTGCAAAACCGCGCACGCACTTAGTTTTTTGTTTCTTGGTTCCTTGCTAGCGACACCGGCCTACGCCGCCACGGGCAGCACCGGTCCTCTGGCGGCGTTCAAGGCGTTCTTTAGCCACCGGCAGCAACCCTTCCTGAAACGCAGCCAGGCCTACCAACTCACGCTCACGGCGCCGACGACAGACGAGATCCGCGCCCATTTCCGGATCGCACACGGCTACTATCTGTACCGCGACAAGATAGGTTTTCGGCTGATCCCGCCCGCGAACGGGGTCACTTTGGGTCCCGTAACCATGCCCCCGGCATCGGTCGAGAACAACCCGGTACTCGGCAAGCTCATCATTTACAAGCATTCCTTTACCCTGCCGCTGCCTTTGGCCGGCGCGCACAAAGGTGAATCATTGGCGGTGCGCGTCCATTACCAGGGCTGCGCGCTCGGCGGCATCTGTTATCCGCCGGTGACCCGCACCATATCGGTTGCGCTGCCGGGGGTAAGGGGCCCGGCGCCCACTGCCCCAGCGGGGCTCGTACCCAACACACCGTCCCAACGCCCCGTGAACGTCGGACAGTGGATCTGGGCGATCGCCGGCGCCTTCGGGATCGGACTCTTATTGACCTTCACGCCCTGCGTCCTGCCCATGATCCCGATCCTGTCGGGCATGCTCGTCGGGAGCGGTCGCGATCGCCTCACCAAGACCCAGGGGGCCAAGCTCTCGGTGGCCTATGTGCTTGGCACCGGCACGACCTATGCGGGCGCAGGGGCCTTGGCGGGGGCAACCGGACAACAACTCCAGGCCTACTTCGAAAACCCTTGGGGGATCGGGCTTCTGAGCCTATTGTTTGTCGCCATGGCCCTGTCGCTGTTCGATCTCTACACCATCCAGATGCCGCGCTTCATTCAAGAGCGGGTGACCGCTGGGAGCCGTACGATCACCGGCCGCTCGCTTGCCGGGTCCTATGTGCTGGGGCTTTTGTCGGCGCTCGTCGTAGGCGCGTGCGTGTCGCCCCTGCTGGTCTCGGCGCTCGCCGTGGCCATCACCAGCCATAGCGCCACCCTGGGCGCGGCGATCATGTTCAGCATGGCCCTGGGCATGGGGGTCGTGCTCGTGGCGCTGGGGGTCGGAGCCGGCTACCTGCTGCCCAAGGCGGGCCCCTGGATGAACACCGTAAAACACGTCTTTGGCGTCATGCTTTTCGGTGTCGCCATCTACCTGCTGGGCCTGTTGCCGGCGGTCCCAGTGCTGCTTCTGTGGGGGGCGCTGTTTGTGGTCGTGGGCGTTTATCTGGGCGGGGGGCGCTATGACGCACAGGCCAACGGCCTGTTGCGCTTGCGTGCCGGCCTCGGCGCCCTGCTGCTATTGTGGGGCAGCCTATCGCTCGTGGGGGGGCTCCAGGGCAATCGCGACCCCTTGCATCCGCTCACCTTCCGGAGCGCCGGGGTCACGAAACCCGGCCACCACGGCCTCGCCTTCCACAAAGTCACCTCGCTTGCGGCGCTCAATCGCGACCTCGCGCGCGCCGCGAGCCTAAACGAACCGGCGCTGGTCGATTTCTCGGCCAGCTGGTGCGTGGATTGCCTGCAGCTCGCCCGCGAGACCTTCCCTGATCCGCGGGTGCAAAGGGCGCTCCGAGGCTTTATGCTTATCGAGGCGGATGTCACCCACAACAATGCCGCGACGCGGGCCTTGAAACGGAAATTCGGCATCCTCGGCCCGCCGGCGGTCCTGTTTTTCTCCGCACAGGGGCGCGCCTTACGGCAAAAGGATTTCTACGGGTTCAAGGGTCCTGCAGCCCTGGCCCGGCTTGCCAATGAGGTCAAATCGATATGAAACCCTATACCCATGCGGCCTGGCTGGCCGTCGCGGTGCTCGCGCTCGCCGCCGGCTTCGGCCTGGGGCGCTATGACGGATACCGGACGGCCCATCACCACCGCCGCTCGCGCGGCATGCCGCGCATGCGCTTCGCCCTTCCCGACTTGGCGGGCAAGGCCCGGTCGCTGACCCACTGGCCGGCCAAGGTCTACCTCGTCAATTTCTGGGCCCCCTGGTGTCCACCCTGCCGGGCCGAGATACCGCTACTGCGCGCCGCGGCCCGCCAATACAAGGCTCAAGGTCTAGGGATCATCGGTATCGCGCTCGACCATAAAAAGGCGGTGGCGAGCTTTGTCCAGGTCCACCACATCCGCTACCCGGTGCTGCTCGGAGGCGAACAAGGCTTACAAATGCTCGCGAAGTTCGGCGACGTGCAGGGGGCGATCCCCTTCAGCCTGTTCGTCACTCCGCACGGACGGATAATCACGGGCCAGCTGGGGGCCTTCACCCGCCAGTCGCTTGCCGCCTCCGTAGCCACCGCGCTCAAGGCCCGCTAATATGTCGGCAACTACGGCGAAAAGCGGGTAACTGGACAAAAACAAGCGATCCGGTCACAATGCGCTCACCGGGGACGTCCCGGCGGGACATGTATGGCTGAGCTGCTCGTACTCAACGGCCCCAACCTAAACCTGCTCGGGATACGCGAACCGCACCACTATGGGCGCGACACCCTAGCGGCCATCGAGGCTCGCCTAGCCGTATTGGCAGGCGAGAGCGGGCACTCGATAGCCTTCCTACAAAGCAATGCCGAACACGAGCTCGTCGCGCGCGTCCATGACGCGGCGCATGACGGCACCCGCTTCATCGTCTTGAATCCGGCGGCCTTCACGCATACAAGCGTGGCCTTGCGAGATGCCTTGAGCGCCGTGGCGCTCCCCTTTATCGAGGTGCACCTCTCCAACATTCACGGACGCGAGCCGTTTCGGCGGCATTCCTATTTTTCGGACATCGCCTACGGGGTCATAAGCGGGCTGGGTGCCCTCGGCTATGAACTGGCCCTCATGGCCGCCATTTCCCATTTGCAATCCAGGTGACAACGTCGTGGACATCCGCAAAGTCAAAAAGCTGATCGAAATGCTGGAGGCCTCGCATCTCGGCGAGATCGAGATCCGCGAAGGAGAAGAATCGATCCGCATCAGCAGGGGCACATCGGCGATCCCGGTCAGCGCCCAGGGACCTGTTCCACCCGTGGCGGCCCCGGCCCCGCCCGTGGCAGCTGCGAGTCCCGCCGAAGAGACCAGCGCGGTGCGCGCAGCGCCGAGCGGTCATGCCGTCCTCTCGCCCATGGTCGGGACGTTCTATCGGGCACCGTCGCCCGACGCCCAGCCATTCGTGGAGGTAGGGACGTCCGTCAGTGCGGGCGACCCCCTCTGCATCATCGAGGCCATGAAGATGTTGAATGAGATCGAGGCCGACCGGGCGGGTATCGTAAAGGCCATCCTTAAGGAAAATGGCCAGCCGGTCGAATATGGCGAAACCTTGTTTGTGATCGAATAAGCCGATGATCGACAAGGTGGTTATCGCCAACCGCGGGGAGATCGCCCTGCGTATTCAAAGGGCCTGCCGCGCCCTCGGCATCAAAACCGTCGCCCTGCATTCGGAGGCCGACCGCGACGCGAAATATGTGCGGCTCGCCGACGAATCGGTGTGCATAGGACCGGCGGCCGCGGCCCGCAGCTACCTCAATATCCCGGCCGTCATCAGCGCCGCGGAAGTAACCGACGCCGTGGCCATTCACCCAGGCTACGGATTCCTGTCCGAAAACGCAGATTTTGCCGAGCGTGTCGAACAAAGCGGCTTTATCTTCATAGGGCCGCGTCCCGAAACGATTCGTCTGATGGGGGACAAGATCTCGGCGATCCGCGCCATGAAGGAGGCCGGGGTACCCTGCGTACCGGGCTCGGACGGACCGCTCGATAACGACGAGGCGCGTACCCAGGCGATCGCGCGCTCGATAGGCTACCCGGTGCTGATCAAAGCGACCGGTGGGGGCGGCGGCAAGGGCATGCGCGTGGTGCATACCGAAGCGAATCTCTTGAGCGCGCTCGCCCTGACGCGCGCCGAGGCCAAAGCAGCGTTCAATAACGACGTCGTCTACATGGAGAAGTATCTCGAGAAGCCTCGTCATGTCGAGTTTCAGGTCTTAGCCGATGAGCACGGGCATGCCATCCATCTCGGCGAGCGCGACTGCTCCTTGCAGAGACGCAACCAGAAGGTCATCGAGGAATGTCCGGCGCCAGGGATCTCCAAAGAGGCGCGCGAGCGCATGGGCAGTATCTGCGTCGAGGCCTGCCGGCGCATCGGCTACCGGGGCGTGGGCACGTTCGAGTTCCTCTATGAGCATGGGCAGTTTTACTTCATCGAGATGAACACGCGGGTGCAGGTCGAACACCCCGTCACCGAACTCGTAACGGGCGTCGACATCGTCCAGCAACAGATACTGATCGCCGGTGGCGAACCGCTGCGTTATCGTCAGGAAGATATCGTCATGCGGGGTCACGCCATGGAATGCCGTATCAATGCGGAAGACCCCGTCACCTTTCTGCCGTCGCCCGGGCGCATCAGCCAATATCACCCCCCCGGAGGACCCGGCATACGGGTGGACACGCATGTCTATAACAACTATGTGGTGCCGCCTTATTACGACTCCATGATCGGCAAGCTGATCGCCTATGGGGATACCCGCGAGGCAGCCATGGCGCGTCTGCGCATCGCGCTAAGCGAGATGGTGGTGGACGGCATCAAGACCAATATCCCGCTCCATCAGCTGCTCCTCAACGATGCGCTCTTCCAGGTGGGGCCGGTCGATATCCACTACCTGGAAGAGCGCTTGAAGCCCTAAGAGACGATTGTGGCCATCAGGCTGTCATGCACGGTGGCAGGCGCGCAGGTCGACGCCGTCACGGCCTTGCTGGAGGCGGCTGGCGCCACGGCCGTCGCCTGCGATGAGGTGGCGGGCAGCACGGCCTTGTATGATGAGGCCTGCGCCGCGGAACCCCGCTACTGGCCCCGGACTGCGGTGTCGGGCTTCTTCACGACCGAGGCGGCGGCGGGCTTTGCGCGGCACGTGTTGGCCGACTGGGCCGAGGATTTGGAGCTTGCGACCGTGGCCGACCACGGATGGGAGATCCAGGACGATTGGGCGCCCTTTCCGGTAGCCGCCGGGCTGTGGGTCTATCCAAGCCGAGAGCAGGCGCCCGGCGACCGGGTGGCCATACACCTAGACCGCGGGCTCGCGTTTGGGACCGGCACGCACCCGACGACCGCGTTGTGCCTGGAATGGATCTACGAGACCCTGACAACCGCGTCCCCCAAGCCCACGAGCTTGCTGGATTTCGGGTGCGGCTCGGGGATCCTCGCCATCGCGGCCTTGAAACTCGGGGCCCGCGCGGCGCTCGCCGTGGACATCGATCCCCTCGCACGCCTAGCGGCATGCGCCAATGCCGAACGCAACGGCGTACAAGAACGCCTCACGATGGCAGCGGCCTGGGAACGGGGGCACGGCGCCTTCGATATGGTGGTCGCCAATATCCTGGCGGGCCCGCTGGTCGCCCATGCCCGCCTGCTCCTTACGGCACTCGCACCGGGCGGGGTCTTGGCCCTTTCGGGCATCCTGGGCGACCAAGTGGCGATGGTCGCCGCGGCGTTCCCGGAGATCGCGTTTAGCGAACGCGAGCGGGAGGGCTGGTACCTCTTGCAGGGGAGCCGCGCGGCATGATCCTGACCCAATGCCCGTCCTGCCGAACCTTGTTTCGCCTTGAGGTCGAGGCCTTGGAGGCCTGTGGCGGGGCCGTGCGCTGCGGACAGTGCGCGGCCGTTTTTCAGGCGGATGTCTACCGGATAGACGAAGCCGCGAGCCGGGTGGAAGAGACGCGGGCCGCCCCCCGAAGATGGCCTTTCGTGGTCCTCGTGGTGTTGCTCACCCTCGGTCTCGCGGCCCAGGGCCTCTATGCGGGGCGGGCGACGCTCGCCCGCATCGCCCAGACGCGCCCCCTGATCCGCCTGCTCTGCCGGGGCGTAAGCTGCGATCTGCCCCATCCGGCCGCGCTCGCGCGCTGGCACCTGGTGCGTCCCCATATCGGGTTGACTGCGGCGGGCGATGTCCTGCGCATCCGCGCCGGCCTGCGCAATACCGCAGCCTTTGGACAATCACTGCCGCTTTTATCGGTCACCTTGATCAACGACCACGGCCATGTGGTCGCGCGCGCCAATTATCAGGCGGCCCACTACCTGCGCCACCCCCGCGCTAGGCTCGGTCCCGGCCAAACGGCCGTCATACGCCTAGCACTCCATGTGCCGGCAGGCGCGGTGGGCTACCGGCTGGGGCTATTTGCGAGCACCAAGGACTAGGTCTCCCCGGCCGGCCGTTTTCTCGGTATGATGTCCGGCTTCCCGGACACGGCTCATGCAGATCGGACCCTATACGCTCAAAAACACGCTGTTCGTCGCCCCGATGGCCGGGGTTACCGATCGGCCATTTCGGATACTGTGCCGCACCCTCGGGGCCGGCATGGCCGTATCCGAGATGGTCGCGTCCCAATCCCTGCTCTATGGCTCGGAAAAGACGCGACGCCGGGCCAACCACGAGGGTGAGCCCGAACCTAAGTCCGTGCAGATCGCTGGCGCGGACCCGGACATGCTGGCCCATGCCGCCCGACACAACGTCGAAAACGGGGCGCAGATCATCGACATCAACATGGGCTGCCCGGCAAAAAAGGTCTGCAACGTCATGGCCGGGTCGGCCTTGTTGCGTGATCCGAAGCTCGTGCAACGGCTATTGCAGGCGGTGGTCAGGGCGGTCGATGTACCGGTCACCCTGAAGATCCGCACGGGATGGGACAAAGATCACCGCAACGGTGTCGAGATCGCGCGCTTGGCGGAAGATGCGGGCGTGGCCTTGCTCGCCGTGCATGGTCGCACCCGGGCCTGCTACTACGAAGGCGATGCGGAGTACGAGACGATAGCCGCCATCAAGGCCGCGGTCCACATCCCGGTGATCGCCAATGGCGACATCGATAGCCCCGAAAAGGCCCGCGACGTACTCGCCATGACCGGGGCGGACGGCCTCATGATCGGCCGCGCGGCCCAGGGTCGGCCCTGGATCTTTCGCGAGATCGACCATTTCCTGAAGACCGGTGAGCATCTGGCGCCACCTTCGCGCACCGAACTCTACGAGGTGCTGATGGGCCACCTGGAGACCCTCTACGCCTTCTACGGGGACCACACGGGCGTGCGCGTGGCGCGCAAGCACATCGGCTGGTACAGCAAGGGGCTCCCGGGCGGGGCCGCGTTTCGGCATGCGGTAAACCAGGTCGAGGACGTAGCCTGCCAGCAACGGCTGCTCGCCGACTTCTTTATGGGGACACCCGAAGGACTCGCGGCATGAGCGAAGAGGAGTCGACCAAGACCGGGCGCGGGCCGCTTGGCACCTGTGTTCGTCATGCCGTAGAACGCTATTTCCGTGACCTGAACGGCCAATGCCCCGGCACCTCCCTCTATGAGACGGTGCTCGGCGAGGTCGAGGCCCCGCTCATCGAAACGGTCATGCGCCACGTGGGGTACAACCAATGTCAGGCCGCCAAGATCCTGGGCATCAACCGTAATACGCTGCGCAAGAAACTCTTGGCCTACGGCCTAAGTGAGCGTCCCGATCCTTCCGTTCTCCCCTCTGGCGATCATCCCCAATGAAAAGAGCACTCATCAGCGTGTCGGACAAGACCGGCATCATCGATCTTGCCCGGGCCCTTCACGAGGCCGGGGTAGAGATCCTATCGACAGGCGGTACCGCCCGGTTGTTGGCGGCCGCGCAGATACCGGTGACAGAGGTCGCGTCCTACACGGAATTCCCCGAGATGCTCGACGGTCGCGTAAAGACCTTACATCCACGGATCCACGGTGGACTGCTCGGGCGTCCCGACCGGCCTTTGGACCGCGAGGCCATGGCGGGCGCCGGGATCAAGCCGATCGACCTCCTGATCGTGAACCTGTATCCCTTCGAACGCGCGAGCCGCGATCCGGAGACCCGATTCGCAGACGTCGTCGAGCAGATCGACATCGGCGGCCCGGCGATGCTCCGGTCGGCGGCCAAAAACTATGAGCATGTGCTGCCCATCGTCGATAGCAGTGACTATGGCGCCATAATCGAGGCCCTGCGCGAACCGTCCCGCCTCACGCCCGTCGTCCGGCGCCGCTATGCAGCCAAGGTCTTTGCTCACACCTCCCGTTACGACGCCCTGATTGCCCGCTATCTGGGCACGGACGGGCCAGACGAGGCGGGCGAGCTGCCCGAGATCCTGAATCTCGCCTTCGTGCGCCGCTTCGCCCTGCGCTACGGAGAAAACCCGCACCAGCGCGCCGCCTTCTACGAGGAACCGGGGGCAAGCCCCGCATCGATCGCGCAGGCGAGCAAGATCCAAGGCAAAGAGCTGTCCTTTAACAATATCGCCGACGCCGATGCCGCGCTTGAGTGCGTGCGCGTGTTCGCCGAACCGGCATGCGTCATCGTAAAGCACGCCAATCCCTGCGGCGCGGCGCTTGCGGCCACCATTGCCGACGCCTACGAACACGCCTACGCGACCGACCCCACATCGGCCTTCGGGGGCATCATCGCCTTCAACCGGACGCTCGATGAGACTACCGCCGCCCGGATAGTCGAACGCCAGTTCGTCGAGGTCATCATCGCCCCGGAGGTGAGTCCTGCGGCGGCGCAGATACTGGGTCGCAAACCCGGGATCCGGGTGCTGGTAGTCAACATGAACGCGCCCATGCACAGCGGCCTCGATTATCGCCGGGTGAGCGGAGGGCTGCTGGTACAGGACCGGGATATCGCCGAGCCGGACGTCACCCTAAACCGCGTGAGCGCGCGCGCGCCAACCCCGGCGGAGGCCGCGGATCTCGTCTTTGCCTGGCGCATCGCGCAATTCGTGAAGTCCAACGCCATCGTCTTTGCGCGCGGCGGCCGGACCATAGGGATAGGCGCGGGCCAAATGAGTCGTGTCGATAGCGCGCGGGTCGCGGTCTGGAAGGCCGAGGCCGCAGGCTTGACGGTGCGGGGGAGCGTGTTGGCCTCAGACGCCTTTTTCCCTTTTCGCGACGGGCTAGATAGCGCCGCGCAAGCCGGTGTCACCGCCGTCATCCAGCCCGGTGGATCGGTGCGGGACCCCGAGGTCATCGCAGCGGCTGGGGAACACGATATCGCCATGGTCTTTACCGGCCGGCGGCATTTTAGGCACGCATGATGAAGATCATGATCGTCGGGTCCGGCGGACGGGAACACGCGCTGGCCTGGAAGGCCGCCCAGTCGGAACTCGCCTCTGAGGTGTTGGTCGCGCCCGGCAATCCCGGGACGGCGCGCGAGCCCAGGGTGCGCAATCTCGCCGTCGACGCCGCCGATATCGAGGGTCTGGTGCAAGCGGCGCAGCGGGAGCAGGTCGCGCTCACCATCGTGGGGCCGGAGGGACCGCTCGTAGCCGGCATCGTCGACCGCTTCACGAAGGCCGGCCTCGCCTGTCTGGGACCCACGGCCGCGGCCGCCCGCCTCGAAGGCTCCAAAAGCTATGCGAAGGACTTTCTGGTGCGCCACGGTATACCCACGGCGCGCCACGCCTCCTTCACCGACCTCGACGCCGCCCTCGACTATCTGCGCCAACACCCGGGACCGCAGGTGGTCAAGGCCGACGGGCTCGCATCCGGTAAAGGGGTGGTGGTAGCCGATGACGAGACAGCGGCGAGCGCGGCGGTCCGCCTGATGCTAGGCGGGGCATTCGGAGAGGCCGGCCGGCGGATCGTAATCGAAGAGCGGCTGTCGGGCCCGGAGGCAAGCTTTATCGTATTGGCCTGTGGCCGCGATTACCTGGCCTTTCCGACCTCCGAAGACCATAAACGCCTAAACGACGGGGATCAGGGACCGAACACGGGGGGCATGGGCGCCTTTTCGCCAGCTTCGGCCGTCGATGCCCGGCTCGAGGCTCTTATTCGCGAACGCATTATCGAACCCACCCTGCAAGGGCTTTGGGATGATGGCCATGATTACCGGGGCTTTCTGTATGCAGGGCTCATGCTGACGGCCGAAGGACCCAAGGTCCTGGAGTTCAACTGCCGCTTTGGCGATCCGGAGACGCAACCGATCATGATGCGCCTGGAATCAGACCTGATAGCGCTCGCGCAGGCCGCCTTGGCAGGTGATCTCACCGGCCTGCAGCTTGCAATCGACCCGCGCCCCGCACTTTGTGCGATCTTGGCCGCCCACGGCTATCCCGGTACGCCGCGCGAAGGTGATGAGATTACCGGACTCGATCGCGACGAACCCGAGGTCAAGGTCTTTCATGCGGGGACCCAGGAGGTCTGCGGCCGGATACTGTCACGCGGCGGGCGCGTGCTGGGTATAACGAGCCGGGGCAGCACCCTCGAAGAGGCGCGGACGCGGGTCTACCGGCGGATGGCGTCCTTAGGGCTTGCCGGGGCCCACTACCGGCGCGACATTGGCCGCCGGAGCCAGGGTGGGGCATGACGACGAGGCAGGGTGCTGTGCTGCGGCGCGATGCGGCCTCCGTGGCCCGGATCGTGCGCGCGGGTGGGGTCGTAGGCTATGCCGTGGAGGCCTGCTTCGGGCTCGGTTGCGACCCACACAATGTGCGCGCCGTGAGACGGCTGCTGCGCTTAAAAAGGCGGCCGGCGGCCAAGGGTCTGATCGTGCTGGCCGACCGTGAGGCACGGTTAAATCCTTATGTCGCGGAGCTCCCGGCAGTGGCCCGTAAAAGCTGGCCCGGCCCCCATACGTGGCTGGTGCCGGCGGCACTTAGCCTGCCGCGTGTTGTACGCGGGCGGCACCGGGCGGTCGCCGTGCGCGTCACGGCACATCGGCAGGCGGCACGGCTGGTGCAGCTGTGCGGTTGCGGACTGATCTCGACAAGCGCTAACCGCGCGGGCGAGCGGCCAGCACGCTCCGATCGGGAACTGCGGCGGCGTTTCGGGCACGGGCTCGACGCCATCCTGATCGGACGGACCGGCGGTCTCGCGCGTCCGACATCCATCCGCGACGCGACGAGTGGACGCCTGGTGCGATCATGAGCGCGCAACGGATGGCGGTGCTCGCCTACTTGCAGGATCTGCAGGATCGCATCTGCGACGAGATCGTGGCCATCGAGGGCGGCGGGTGCCGCTTTCGGGAAGACCTATGGGAGCGTCCGCAGGGCGGTGGCGGGCGGTCGCGGGTGCTGACCGACGCACCCGTCTTCGAGCAAGCGGGCGTCAACTTCTCGCACGTTTACGGACAGGAATTGCCGCCGTCGGCCACCAAGGCGCGACCGGGGCTGGCCGGGTCGGCGTTTCATGCCGTCGGTCTCTCGCTTGTCTTTCATCCGCGCAACCCTTACGTCCCGACGACCCACTGCAACCTTCGTTATTTCGAGGCGCTGACCGATCCTGTCACGTGGTGGTTCGGCGGCGGCTTCGATCTCACCCCCTACTACGGCTTCGGCGAAGACGCCAAACACTGGCATGCGGTCGCGCAGGCGGCCTGCGCGGGCTATGACGCCGACGCCTACCGGCGGTACAAGGCGTGGTGCGACGACTACTTCTTCATTAAGCACCGGAACGAGCCGCGCGGCATCGGGGGGCTCTTCTTCGACGACGTCCACAGCGGGGATTTTGAACGGGATTTCGGCTTTGTACGGGAGGTGGGCGATCACTTCCTTTTGGCCTACGCGCCCATCGCCAAGCGCCGCAAGGACACCCGTTACGGGGAGCGCGAGCGGGATTTTCAACTGTACCGGCGCGGCCGCTATGTCGAGTTCAATCTGGTCTATGACCGGGGTACCCTGTTTGGCCTGCAGTCCGGAGGGCGAACCGAATCCATACTGATGTCGCTGCCCCCCGAGGTACGGTTTCGTTACGACTGGCGCCCGGCGCCCGGCACGCCCGAGGCAGCCCTTTACGATACCTTCCTCAAGCCGCGCGATTGGCTGACCTGGCCGGATTGAGGTCGCCCGTGCGCGCGAGGAGCACCGCATGCGACTGATGCCGGGACTGGTGATAGGCCTTGTGCTGCTGACTGGACTCACGCGGCCCGCTTGGGCCCATGAATCGCGAGCGAGCCGCGTATGGTCGCTCCTGGAGGCCACGGCCGGGATCCGCGAGGGCCAGGGTCCGGTACGGCTTTTTGTCTTCTTCGACCCCAACTGCCCCTACTGTCACCGAGTCTACGAGGCGCTGCAGCCTTATGTCGGGCGCGGCGGCATCGCCGTCCGCTGGATCCCAGTCGGCATATTGACGCAATCGAGCTACGGGAAGGCGGCCGCTCTCTTGGAGGCGAAAGACCCGGAACGGGCCTTGGCACGCATGGAGGAGGGCACGCGCGCAGGCCGCGGCGATATTCGTCCGCGCCGGGCGAATGCCCAGACGGCACAGGCCTTGGCGCGCGCCGTGGCGCTTTTCCAGGAATCCGGCGCCGCCGGTGTCCCCTTCCTCGTCTATCGCACCGGGGTCGGCCAATTACGCGCCGTGACGGGCGAACCGCCGCCTGGCGCCTTGCAGGCGATCATCGCCCGCCTGATGGCGCAGGCTAAAACGAAATCACGAAAGGCAAAACCATAAAGGCAAGACTGCCCAGAATGAGCCATACTTGCTGGGAGACGAGCATGGGAAAGATCATGAGCGCCACACCCGCAAACAAGGCGACGGCGTGCTGCTGCTTACGCCCGTACACGAAATAGGCCGAACCTATGGTACCGAAGACGAGACCCCAGATCATGTTGGCCATGCAGAGACTCCGCATCCGACTGCAGCAAGGACGTGCCGCCTGGGGTTTTGCATGGTTACTCCCGGGTCTCTGGCAGACACCATCCCTCCTCGTCTTGCAGCACACTTATGAGGGACAAGCCCTGCATTGGGCGGTCCCGGCCCAGTCGGGCCAATACGCGGCCCCCATAACGGGGCTTACTGTATCCACCTGGACAGTAGCCCCCGGGACGGCCGTAAGCGGGGCCGAGCCCCCCGATCGCGTCGTGCGATTCTACGTCGCCGGCCGCGTGAAACCCAAGCTTCTGTGCCTCGTCGATGTCCGCTACTTCCCGGAGGGTAATAGCTGGGTACCCTACTACCGGATGGATGAGCAGATGTATTTTACCCGTAAAGGTCACGAGTGGATGCCTCTGACCTTTATGAATGGTGTCCCGGCGCTCGTGACCTATACCCCGATCGGCTTCGCGAACGCCTCGGGTTACTACCGAAGCTTCAGCTTTGCCCGCACGACCGGCCCCATAACGCTCGCGGGGTGGACGATTACGCGCGACACCGCCGCGCCGCTGCCCGCGCCCTAACGGCGGAACCGGCCTGTCGACCTCCCGGGTCCCAGACGCACGACCAATGCGGCCGCCGAGGCGTTAGCGCCTCTGCGGCGAGGACAGATACCAGACGTGGCGACAGATTCGAACGTTCCGACATCAGCACCCCGCGCCCTCGGATGGCAAGCCCTCGCCAGTAGTGCAGGCCTCGTAGCGTTGGGCGCTGGCGCAATGACGTTTCTGGTGGCTTTTGTCGTCGTGTTCATGTACCTCGCCGCACGGCACGCCCTCTGGTTGTGGCCGCGGCTGATCTCGTCGCCGCCGCTCATCACAGGGGCTTTCGGCGTGGTTCTGGTAGCCCTGGCTTCGCCAGGGCTGTTTTCCATACCGCTTGCCTTACTGCACCGCCGCCCCTGCCCGCGCATGCCCAGATATGGATACGCGGGGGTTGTCCTTTGTGTCGCGTCATTGGGGGGAGCGGTGGCGATCGCCATAGGCAGCGGGTTTCAGGGATTTTCGCTTGAGATAGCGCTTGCCGCCATGGCCCTCGGGGCTGCGAGCATCGATATCGGCTGTGGCCTGTGGACCATGCCGAACCGTGAGTCACACGACATCTGCGCGCGCGGGGAGGGGGTGAAACAGGTCGGGGCGGCCCTTTGGAATATCTTCGCGCGGGGCCTCGGCATGATGTTCGCCTTTGTCGTATCGTGGTCTTACGTCGGCTCGTTTGTGAATGATGGGCGGAGCGGCCCGGGGCCATGGTGGCCATTAGGAGTCGACTTGTTCGCGGCCATGCTACTTACCGTGATTGCGAGCACCGCGGGTTATTGGCTGGGTCTGCTATACGCCGAGGGGCGCACGCACCTCCCCAAGGACTGGGGCCGAATCATCGTCGTGGTCTGGCTTGGGTTGCTCGCAGTCCTCTTCTACATTAGCCCAATCTCCTTTTATGTCATGCGCGCGGCGGGGATCGGCGGGCGCCTGGAGCGATTACAGCTCCAACGGGATGATGCGGCGGCCTTGGGCCTGCCGGACGCGGCGATTTCGGGTATCTGTATGGTGGCCCAGTCGGCGCATGCCTTGTATGTGACGGGGGAGCGGATCCTCTGCCAGGCACGCCCCTTCGACACCAGCGCCTACCGGCGCACCGAGACCACGATATGGCGGATTCCGATGCGCGATGTGATCTGGGTCGGGCCGCCCCTGGGGGCCACGCGGCGCCAGGATGGTAACCGGAAAGGCGCGCGACCATGAGAGGTCCGGACCTGAGTACTGCCTTGCGTGATGGGCTTACGTAAGGCCGAGGGTGGCCGCGTGAGTCCCCCACCGTAATGTCCGCTTTTGTTCTCGGCGGGAACGCGGCACAGGGGTTTGTGACCATGCGCGGTGCGGATCCCGATCGACCGCGCATCGTTTAGGGGTGACAGCCAAACACCTGAGGCCGGCGGTTGTGGCCGAGCATTGTGAGGTTCACGGTGCGCTTTTTTAAATTTAGCGCCTGCGGCGCCGGTTAGCGGGGCCGCCTGTGGGCCCGGGTCTCTAGAACCCGCGTGCCAAAAGCATGAGGAGAAACTCCACCGCCTCGAAATGCCGGAGCGCGTCGGCAAGACGGGCGCCCCAGGCCGTGATCCCATGATCGCGCACCATGAGCGCCGGCAAGGGGCGCGGGTGGTCGCGCAGAAAGGTTTCCACGGCCTGGCCTATGGACGCGACGTCGGGGTGATTGGTGAAGACCGGGACGGCAGCGGGGGTGCCATCGTCCCAAATGCCGAGCGCCTTGATCATCTCGACCCGCGGGAGCACGATCGGATCCCGCCCCCGACTCGCGAGTATGGCCTCCACGGAGTGGCCGTGTAGGCAGGCGGTGGCACCGGGCTGGGTGCGATAGATCGCCCCATGAATCGCGACCTCAGCAGACGGCTTGGCGTCGGGACGGCCGCGTTCCCGGATTTCCCCATCCTCGAGGCCAACGCGCACGAAGTCGGCAGGCCCCAAATCGCCCTTGCTGACCCCGCTCGCGGTGATCCAAAACGAGGACTCGTCGGCACGCGCGCTCAGGTTACCAGCAGTAGCCCACATCCAGCCACGGTCGTAGAAGCGCCGGCCGATCGCGGCGAGATCGCGGCGCAGGTCCTGGGACACCGTCGTCACAAGCCCTCCATGGCCGCCAGGAAATCCGCCACGGCGGCGCGCGGCGGTTTGCCGGCATCGAAAATCGCGGAACCGGCATTGATGACAAGATCGCGGCCATAGTCCTGCATGAGTGCCGGGACGATGGCGGGTTTGATCCCCGCCGACGGCCCCGGGAACACGGCCGGCCAATCCCCGTCGGCCGCCGATAGGGCGGCAATGACCCGTGCCTCGTCGTCCCGGGCGAAGGGCAGCGAGCCAAACCGCGCTGGATGCAACACGATGTCGGCGCCGGCGCGGCGCATCAGCCGACCGAGGACCAGCGAATAATCGATCCCGTGGTCGGGACTGAGGGCGAGCGCCCCCGCGAGTGCCGGATGGGCGATGATGGGGACCCCGATAGCGGGATCGGCGGCCAGGGCCTCGAGCATCGGGTAACCGTAGACGAGGACGTTGAGCAGCAGGGCATTGGCGCCGGCCGCCACCAGGGCACGGGCGCGTTCCAGCAGACGGTCGGCGCGCCCCGTGACATTGACCGCATAGAGAAACGGTCGGCCGCGTCTCTGGCTGATGCGCTCGATGACGGGGCGGCACGCGCGCAGGCGCTCCATCGTCGGCGCTTGGGCGATATCAGGCAGGATCTCATCGTCCTTGATGAGATCCAGATCGGTATCGACCAGGCCCTCCAGAAGGACGGCGTGATCGGCCGCGGACAGCCCCAGGGCGGGCTTGAATATCGCCATAAGCAAAGGGCGGTCGCGTACGCCCAATAAGCGGCGCAGGCCCGCGATTCCATAACGAGGACGCGTGCCGACCGTAGGCGGCAGGGTCAGGTCGACGAGGCGGGCGGGCCCGGCGAGGCTGTATTTGCCAAACACCATGGTCAGAACGGAGCCGATATCGCCCTCGGTATTACCCACAGGAAAGGCGATGGTGGCCTGGGATCCGCCCGTACTCGTTTGCACCGCGCAGACCTCGGCGCGGCAGGCGGCAAGGGCCGCCTCCCGGCCCGGATAATGGGCGTCGGCGCTACCTAGGGTCTGGCCCACGGCGATGATCTCGGCCTGCCGCGCCGCGTCCACACCCACCGGGAAACGGTAGGTGGCGAGTATGACGGAAGGGGAGGTCACACGAGCGCGATCGGGGTGTGGGTATATACCGGCACCCAGCCGGCCTTGTCGCTGAAGTAGCGTACCGCCTTAATCCGCGGCGAATCGCCCATGACGAACCAATGTTCGGTTCGGGCCGGTACGTTGATGTAGTCCCCGGCCGTGACCTTGAGCAGCATCTGCTGGCCATCGTGCCCAATGAAACCGAAATAGCCGGCGCCCGCCAGGACATAGCGGACCTCGTCATCATCGTGATAGTGGACGGCCGCGAATTTGGCGAGGGCTTCGCCGAGACCGGGAAGGTCCTCGTGGAGGACGATGAGGTCACGGGCCTCGTAACCGTGTTCGGCCCGCAGGGCCGCAAACCGATGCTCGACGAAACCCAGCAACTCATCCTGCTCGGGACCGGCAAGCGCCTGCGCCGCGAGCAGGACCCGCGCCCGCTTATCGTCGGGCAGATCCCAGCAGTGGAGGGCGATGCCCAGGGGGCTCAGATATTCCGTGATCCGCGCAAGTTCGGTGAGTCGCGCGCCATCCTGTAAACGCAGTTCGGCCATAGGTCAGCTAACCCAGCACCGGCTTCTCAGGGGTCTTGCGGCCCCGCGGACGGACCGGGTCGGCAGGCGCGCGTGCTGGGCGGGCCTCCGCCGCCCTCGGGGCGGGGACGGATGCCTGGCTTGCGGCGGGGACGGATGGGTCCGCAACAGGGGGCCGCCCCTCGCGCCGAGGCTGTCCGTGGCGCGGCGCACGGCCCCGGCCATGGCCATCCCGGCTTGCCCCTGGCCGCCTTGCCACACGCTCCGGGGGGGCGCCGCGTACGGGCCGATTCAGGGTCACGAGCAGATCGTCGGTGACATGCACGACGGGGATCTTGTGACCGATGTAGGCCTCGATGTCGAGCAGTGAAAACGCGTACTCGTCACAGGCCAGGCTTACCGCCTCGCCGGCGGCGCCGGCGCGTGCGGTGCGCCCAATGCGATGCACGTAGTCCTCCGCATCCTGTGGCAGATCGTAATTGAAGACGTGGCTCACATCCGGGATATGGAGACCGCGGGCCGCGACATCCGTCGCCACAAGCACCGGGAAGCGCCCCTCCTGGAAATCGGCGAGCAGGCCCTGACGCTTTTGCTGCGGCACGTCCCCCGAGAGGACTGCGGCCGGAAAATCATTGGCGGCAAGCCAGCCATGAACCCGCTCGGCGGCATGCTTCGTGTTGGTAAAGACGAGCGCCCGCGCCACCTGCTCTTTGCGCAAAAGACCGACGAGCACGGGCAGCTTTTCATCCTGCGCCAAATGGTAGAGCCGCTCTCGGACACGTTCTGCGGTCATCTTTTCGGCCTCGATGCGCACGAGTTCCGGGTTGTTCATGTGCTCGTAGGCAAGCTCCATGACCCGGTAGGACAGCGTGGCCGAAAAAAGCAGACTCAGGCGCTCGGTAGGCTTGGGCATGCGGTGCAAAAGAAAACGTATGTCCTTGATGAAGCCGAGATCGAACATGCGATCGGCCTCGTCTAACACCATGACCTGTAGCGCCTGCAAATCGAACACATGCTGCTTGAAATAGTCGATCAGACGGCCCGGTGTGCCGATCAGGATGTCGACGCCGTCTTCTATGTCCTTGCGCTGACTCTCGTAGCCCGTACCCCCATAGGCCAGCCGTAAGCTGAGGCCACAGTCCGCGCCCAAGACCAAGGCGTCCTTATGGATCTGGATCGCCAATTCACGGGTTGGCGCGAGGATCAGGGCGCGGGGTTGGTTGGGACGCCGCCCAGGGGCCTCGGGAACGCGCAGGAGCCGAGTAAAGACCGCCAGCAGAAAGGCCGCTGTCTTGCCTGTACCGGTCTGCGCCTGCCCCGCGACATCATGACCGGCCAAGGCCTTGGGCAGGGTCGCCGCCTGGATGGGGGTACAGTAGGTAAAGCCCGCTTTTAAGACGCCGGACAAGACCGCTGGGGGCAAACCGAGGTCGGAAAACGCCCGCTGAGTAAGGTGGGTGTCTGTCATTAGTGGTTTATCATAGCAAAAGGCGTGGGCTGGGGAAACCACGGGGAGTCTTGCCAACCTCAGGCCCTTCCGTCCACAATACCCCGACTGCAGCGCGTCCCTCTCAACCCATAGAAACAAGAATGCACTCCACAAAACCGAGACCGACACCATGAGCCAAGGCATCATCTATGTAACCGACGACACCTTCCAGGAGGCCGTACTGAATGCGACGGGCCCCGTGCTGGTCGATTATTGGGCCGAATGGTGCGGGCCCTGCAAAATGATCGCCCCGGTGCTGGAAGAGGTGGCACGCGACTATAAAGACCGGCTGACGGTCGCAAAACTCAACATCGACGAGAACCCTGCGACCCCCCCTAAATACGGCATTCGCGGCATCCCGACCCTTATGCTTTTCAAGAACGGCGCCATCGAAGCCACCAAGGTCGGGGCGATGTCGAAGTCTCAATTGTCGGCGTTTTTGGACGCCAACCTGTAGTCTTGACGCCTTGGCCGCTTCCGCCACTGGACGCTGAACGGCCAAGGTGCTAAGGTCTTTACGTAGAAAGCGCGGTTCCCCAGCTTTCTCTTTACCTCAACCCCTTTTCTGATCAGGTCGCGGATTCGCCCGCCTTTAAGTCCATGCCTGACGGTTTCTCAACGAAGATGACAATGCACCTTTCTGAACTGAAACGAAAACCCGCCACGGAACTCGTGGAGATGGCCGTCGCCCTTGATCTCGAGGGGGGCAGTCGCCTACGCAAACAAGACCTGATTTTTGCGATCCTGAAGGCCCAGGCAAAAAAGGGTGAAGACATCGTCGGTGAAGGCGTAGTCGAGATCCTGCAAGATGGCTTCGGCTTCCTGCGCTCGGCAGACAGCTCGTACCTCGCGGGGCCGGACGATATCTACGTAAGCCCAAGCCAGATCCGCCGGTTCAATCTGCGGACGGGCGACACGGTTACAGGCAACATTCGCCCCCCCAAGGAATCGGAGCGCTATTTCGCGCTGTTGAAGGTCGAGAACATTAACTTTCAGCCGCCCGAGGAGGCCCGCAACAAGGTCCTTTTCGAAAACCTGACGCCGCTGCATCCGCTAAACCGCCTGAAACTCGAGCAAGCCAACTCCTCTACCGAAAACCTCACGTCGCGCGTCATCGATCTCATCTCTCCGATCGGCAAGGGGCAACGCGGACTCATCGTGTCGTCACCCAAGAGCGGCAAGACCGTCATGCTCCAGCAGATCGCGCACTCCATCACGGCCAACCATCCCGAGTGCGTGCTCATCGTGCTCTTGATCGATGAGCGCCCGGAAGAGGTGACGGAAATGACGCGCTCCGTGCGCGGCGAGGTCATCTCGTCGACCTTCGACGAGCCGGCGACGCGCCACGTCCAGGTCGCGGAAATGGTGATCGAGAAGGCCAAACGCTTGGTCGAACACAAGCGCGACGTGGTGATCCTGCTCGACTCGATTACCCGCCTAGCGCGCGCCTACAATACGGTAGTGCCGGCCTCGGGCAAGGTCTTGACCGGTGGCGTCGACGCCAATGCCTTGCAGCGGCCCAAGCGGTTCTTCGGGGCGGCGCGTAATATCGAGGAAGGTGGCAGCCTCACCATACTCGCGACGACGCTGGTCGAGACGGGCTCCAAGATGGACGACGTCATCTACGAGGAATTCAAGGGTACGGGCAACATGGAGATCCATCTCGACCGGCGGCTGGCCGAGAAACGGGTGTATCCGGCGATCAACATCAATCGCTCGGGGACCCGTCGCGAGGAGCTTCTGATCGACCCCGGCGAGCTTCAGAAGCTCTGGATATTGCGTAAGCTTCTACATCCGATGGATGACCTCGAAGGGTCGGAGTTCCTGCTAGACAAGCTCAAGGCCACCAAGAACAACGCCGAGTTTTTTGACTCCATGCGGCGCTAGCCGGGGCACTTCTTGCGTGCGACCGTGACCCCGTCGCGCACCGTAAGGAGCACGGCGTCCACACTAGGATCGTTCTGCACCTTGCGGTTGAAGGCAGCGATACCGAGATCGGCGGGGGTCGCCGGGGCCAATACCCGTCCCGACCAGAGGGTATTGTCGGCTACCAGCAGACCGCCCGGGCGCAACAGGGGCAAGACCCGGTCATAATAGGCCGGGTAGTTCTCCTTGTCGGCGTCCAGGAATGCCATATCGAAGACCTCGCCGCGCAAGCCCTCCAGGGTATCGAGCGCCGCGCCCGGCCGGACATGAATCTTGCGCCCGCAGGGGGTGCGGTCGAAAAACCGCTGCGCGATGGCGATGACCTCGGGGTCGCATTCACAAGACAGCAGCTCCCCGTCCGACGGCAAGGCGCTGGCCATGGCCAGCGCGGAATAGCCGGTGAATAGGCCGATCTCGAGGACCCGTTTGGCCGGACAGAGCATAACGAGAAGCCGCAGCAATGCCGCCTCGATCGGTCCGCTCAACATGGCGGCATCCGGACGATGGGCCCGCGTATAATGCTCGATCTCAGCGAGCACGGCGGGCAGCGCCGTGAGGTGGGCGCGGGCGTAGTCTTCGAGGGCCTGGTCGATCAGTCTTTCCATAAGACGAGTGTACCCGATGGTCACCGCCAAACGGAGGGCCGGCCGGGCCGGGCCCCCATTGCGAGGCGTCCTATTTCAGTTCAGTATGACACGGCCTCCGCGGCCTGTAGGCAATCGTGGCGGTTCAATATTTTCCTGGAAGGAGGTTTGGTATGTCGATGGCGGATCGTGACGGTGTCATCTGGTACGACGGCAAACTCGTACCCTGGCGCGACGCGAATACGCATGTACTCACCCATACCCTGCACTACGGGATGGGGGTCTTTGAAGGGGTGCGTGCTTACCCGACGGCCGCGGGCCCGGCGATCTTTCGGCTCGATGCGCACGTCGACCGCCTGTTTCGGTCCGCGCACATCATGGGCATGGACATGCCCTACGACAAAGAAACCGTGCGCGAGGCGATCAAGGCCTCGGTGCGGGAAAACGGCTTGGAGTCGGCCTATATACGACCCATGGCCTTCTACGGTTCGGAAGGCATGGGGCTGCGCGCGGATAAGCTCAAGGTGCACCTGATCGTCGCGGCCTGGGCCTGGGGTGCCTACCTGGGCGAAGACGCGCTGGAGCGCGGCATCCGCATAAAGACCTCGTCTTTCAATCGCCACCACGTCAATGTGGCGCTCTGCAAGGCCAAGACCAACGGCAGTTACATGAACTCGATGCTGGCCTTGCGCGAGGCGCAGCAATGCGGGTGTGACGAGGCGCTCTTGCTCGACACCGAAGGCTACGTCGCGGAAGGTAGCGGCGAGAACATCTTCATCGTGCGCGACGGCACGCTGATCACGCCGGAGCTCACCTCCGCCCTCGAAGGCATTACGCGCGAGACCTTGATGGAGCTCGCCCGCGAGATCGGCGTTCCGGTCCGCGAAAAACGCATCACGAGAGACGAGGTCTACATCGCCGACGAGGCGTTTTTCTCAGGCACCGCCGCCGAGGTGACGCCCATACGGGAACTCGATTCGCGCCTTATCGGTCCTGGCCATCGCGGGCCGATAACGACAAGGCTCCAGGAGCTCTACTTCGAACAAGTGCATGGGCGGCGTAAGACGCATCCGGAATGGCTGACCCTGGCCGGCCCCGCCGTAGCCGCGCGGCGGTCACAGAAGGGGTGACTATGGAACCCGATACGCGCAGCGGGCAGGCCACGGCGCGCGCCATGCGCGTCGAGGTGACGGCCGCGGATCTACCGCTCCACTGTCCGCTGCCGCGGATGAGCCTCTGGAACTCCCACCCGCGGGTCTTCCTGCCCATCGAGGCAAGCGGCGAGGAGCGCTGCCCCTACTGCGGGACGGTCTACGTTCTGAAAAGCCCCTAAGTGGCGACGTCTGACGGCGAGCGCGCGCTCGTAATCGGGCCGGCATGGGTCGGCGATATGGTAATGGCGCACAGCCTGTTTCAGTTGTTGAAGGCGCGCGCGCCCGCGACGGCTTTGGATGTCATAGCTCCGCCTAGCACAGCGCCGCTGCTAAGCCGTATGCCCGAAGTGGCCTGCGCCATTACTTTGGCCGTAGGCCACGGGCGGCTGGGTTTGCGGGAACGGCTGCGACTCGGCCGGCGGTTACGCACCCACCGTTACGGCCACGCCTACATCCTGCCCCGTTCTTACAAATCGGCGTTGCCCGCCTGGGCTGCCGGCGCCCAGCGGCGCACAGGCTTTCTGGGCGAGGCGCGCTTTGGACTCATAAACGACATCCGCCGCGAACCGGCGGGCCGCAAGCTTCGGACCGTCGACCGCTTCTTGCTGCTGGGTGTCGAACCCGGTGAGGCCCTGCCGGCTGCGGCGCCACCGCGTCTCATCGCCGATCCGGAGGCAGGCGCCCTGGCGGCCCGCGCGCTCGGTGCGCGCCTCGGGGATCCCATACTGGCCCTCTGCCCCGGCGCCGAATATGGTCCCGCAAAACGATGGCCAGCCGCCCATTTCGCGGCGCTTGCCCGCGGCTACCAAGAACAAGGGTGGCAAATCTGGCTATTAGGGGGGGCGCACGACAAAGCGGCAGGATCGGCCATCGCCGCGCTATCGGCAGGCGCCTGTCTCGACCTCACTGGGCGCACGACCCTGTTACAAGCCCTCGACCTCATAGGGCTCGCCACGGCGGTAGTCAGCAACGATTCAGGGCTCATGCATCTGGCCGCGAGCCTTAAAAAACCCCTGGTGGCCGTGTTTGGGTCCTCGGATCCCGCCCACACGCCGCCCTTAGACGCCCGCGCCGTGGCCGTGACACTCAAGCTTCCCTGCAGCCCCTGCTTTGCCCGCAACTGCCCGCTCGGCCATCTGCGCTGCCTTCAGGATTTGGGGCCGGACCGAGTCGCCGCGGCGCTGGAGAGCGTCCGGGCGAGGCCCTAAACGCACTAGCGCTCCGGTGCTTTTGCATGCACCCCAGCCGGCCCCGCGGACTTGCGCCGCGTGACGTGCCCGCCTGCGGTACGCGTCGGGCGATCCGTGGACCGTGGACGCGTCGTGGGGCCGCGCGCGGCCTGCGCGTCCGATGGTCCGGCTTCGTCCTTGCGTACCCAACGGTCGCCACGCTTCTCATATTCGTGCTTCAAGGCGCTGAAGGCCACGCGCGCTGCGCGGGCGCCGCGCCCGTAGGTCTTTATGGCGCTGGCGCGGGTCTTGCGCCAGAGACTCTGGGCATGGCGATCCGAACGGGCGATGGTTGCCGGCATGTCGCCGCGCCCGGTCTGGACCTTCGCGGCCGCCGACTTTGCCTGGGGGCCAGGCCTTTGAGTCTTTACCGCTTGTGCGGAAGCAGTCTTGGTGCGTGATGCCATGGGCGCCGCGGCACGGGAGCGCGGTTTGCGGGACGCCCCGACGCGCGTCTTGTGGCTCGTTTCCCTAGATGGCTTTGTCTTCGGCATGGAGACCTCCTTGGTCGCGAAGGCCTATTGCAACGCACCTGGCATCATTCGACATCCCCCATGCGAGGGAGCATGGTTGCGCGGTGGCCATTATTTGCCGGGGATGCATCATGCAAATGCCACGACTGCCAGATTCCCGACGCAATACACGCGGACGGGGAGCGTGCTCCCTCGGCGGGTCGCGGGACGGCGATAGAACACACCGCATGGCCCCCCGGCTATCCCTACACACCGCGGACGGCCCGCTCACCCCTTTAAACCCGCCACCGCGCCTACCTCGAGCAGGTAGGGGACGGCCGGCGGCCGTGCGCGTGGACAAGGGCGGGTCACGCAGTTATTGTGGCGGGATGCTGTCCGACGCCATAGACAAAACCCTCGTACACCGCGTCCTTGTCATAAAATTCCGTCACCATGGGGATGTCCTGCTGACATCGCCGGTCTTTCGGGCCTTGCGCGCGGCCATCGCCGACGTCGAGGTCGATGCGCTGATTTACGAAGACAGCGCCGAGATGCTCACGCTAAACCCTGATATCCGCACCATCCATACGATAAACCGGCGCAGCCGCGGATGGCCGCTTGCCCGCAAGATCGCAAGCGAGTGGCGGCTCCTCAAAACCTTGCGGGCCCGCCGCTACGACCTCATAGTGCACCTCACGGAGCATCCGCGCGGGGCGTTGCTCGTGAAGATGCTGAAGCCCCGCTACGCGGTAGCCCGGCGCTACCCCGGGCGGCGCGGGCGCTGGTGGCGCCGGACCTTTACGCATCTCTACGACGTCCCGGCGCGCCAACGCCATACCGTCGAGACGCACCTGGACGCCCTGCGACGACTCGGGCTCGGGATCCCGGCGCACACCAAGGGCCTGCGGCTCGTGCCGGGGGCCCCGGCTACGACGGCGGTCGCCGAGCGCCTGACCGCAAGCGGGATCGCACAGCGACCCTTTATCGTCATCCATCCCACGTCGCGCTGGCTTTTCAAGGCGTGGCCGATCGAGTCCATGGCGCGCCTCATCCGCGCGCTCCTGGACGCTGGACATACTGTGATCGTCACGGGGGGGCCGGACGCTGAGGAACGGCACATGATTGGAGCCATCCTGGCCGCCGTCGGGCCCGCGGACCGGCTAGTGGACTGGAGCGGAACGCTCTCCCTCAAAGAACTCGCGGCCCTTCTAGGGCAAGCCCGTCTGCTCGTCGGCATAGACTCGGCGCCCATGCACATGGCAGCGGCCCTCGGTACGCCGGTCGTCGCGATTTTTGGGCCGAGCGGGGACCACGAGTGGGCGCCGTGGCAGACACGCGCAGCAGTACTCACCGCGCCCTTAAGCTGCCGGCCCTGCGGATTCGCCGGCTGCGGCGATGGCCAGGTGAGCGAGTGCCTGGAAGCCGTCACCGTCGAGCGCGTGTTAGCGGCGGCCACCGGCCTCCTCGACGAGACACAGGGGCAGCCGTGCGCGTCGCCCTGATCCGCCAGCGTTATCGGCCTGACGGCGGCGCCGAGCGCTTCGTGGCGCGGGCGATGGAAGCGTTGTCCGGCCAAGGCGTCGAGGTCGTGCTCATGACCCGCGATTGGCCCCGGGGCGCCGACGGCGTCCGCGTCGAACGCTGCAACCCCCCTTATGTCGGTAGCATCTGGCGTGATCTGGGTTTCGCGTTGTGCGTATGCCGCAGGCTGCGGGCGGTCGGGGCCGACCTCGTGCAAAGCCACGAGCGTATGGCCTGTGCCGATATCTTTCGGGCCGGCGATGGCCTGCACCGGACGTGGCTTGCGCAAAGACGCCGGACGACGACATGGTGGGGCCGGGTACGTCTTTATTTCAACCCCTACCATTTTTACGCCCTGGCGGCGGAGGCGCGGGCCTTGCGCGGGACGCGCCTGCGCGCGGTCATTTGCGGCTCGGAAATGATCCGCGCCGAGATCGGCCGCGCCTTCCCGGAGGCCGCCTCGAAGGCGGTGGTTTTATACAACGGCGTCGACTGCGAGCGTTTTCATCCGCAAGTCAGGGCCGCACGCGATGAGGTGCGAGCGCGGCTTGGCATAGCGGACGCCGCCCTGGTGCTGGTGTTTGTAGGCTCCGGGTTTTACCGCAAAGGCCTTGCGCAGACGCTCGCCGCCCTCGCAGATCTCCCGGCCACCGTGCATTTGCTGGTGGTGGGCCACGACAAGAACGAGCGCCGCTATCGGCACACGGCGCGCGCCTTGGGTATCGAGGCACAGGTGCACTTCCTGGGCCGACAGGGGGATCCGCGCCCCTTTTATGGGGCGGCCGATGCCTTGATCCTGCCGGCACTCTATGATCCGTCTCCCAATGTCGTGCTTGAGGCCATGGCCTGCGGGCTACCGGTCGTGATCAGCACGATGACCGGTACGTCGGAACTCGTCACCGAAGGACATACGGGCTTTGTCTGCGATGCCCTGGACGTAGCCGCCCTCGCACGGGCCTGCCGCACCCTTCTGGATCGGGCCCGCGGCGACCGGATGGGCGCGGCCGCACGGGCCGCCATAGAGCCCTACGACCTGCCCCTCATGGGCGCGCGCTTCGTGGCCTTCTACGAAGACCTTCTCAAGTCGCGGATGAAGGAACATGGGCAGGCGCCGGCGTAGGCTACCGCTGCGCGCACGGATCGCCTGGCATGGTCTCGTGCGCCGGCCGCCCGCCTATCGCGCGGCACCCGCGCACATCGAGGCCGTATTGATCGCCCACAACCTCCTGCTCGGCGATACCCTCATGCTGACACCCCTGCTCGCGCGACTGCGGCGCCTGCATCCCGCCGCTCGCCTGGTCATGACCTGTCCGCCGGCGCTCCTGCCGCTGTACGAGTCACGACCCTTCGGTCTCATCGCGGTACCGTTCGATCCCCGCGACCCCCAAAGCCTGGCGCGCGCGCGGGCCTACGGACCCTTCGATCTTGGTATCGTGCCCGGTGAAAGCCGCCATGGGTGGTTCGCGCGCGCCGCAGGGGCTCGCTGGGTGCGGGGATACCGGGGCGGGGCCCTCTATTATCGCGCCTCGCTCGACGAGGCCCTGCTCATGCCGGCCGCGCTTCAGCCTCTGCCCGATATGATGGCGGCCCTGGCCGGGCCGCCCGCGGGAGACGACGGGGAACGGTTCGACCCCGCGGACTGGCCGGCGCCCGCAAGCGGCCGCTTCGTGCCACCCGATGGCCCGTTTGCGGTACTGCACCTGGGTGCCGGCTCGCCCTTAAAATACTGGCCGGCGCCGAACTGGCGGGCGCTGGCCGCCGCCCTCGCTGCGCGCGGCTTGCAGGTACTCCTGAGCGCAGGCCCTGGGCAAGAAGACCTGGCGCGCGCCGTCAACGCGGCGGGCCGATACCAAGACCTGAGCGGCCGGCTGAGTCTTGCCGACATGTGGCACATGCTGGCGCAGGCACGCGTCCTCGTGTCCCTGGACACCGGGATCGCCCATCTCGCGCGCATCACGCAGACACCGGCCGTGGTCCTGTTCGGGCCCGGACAGGCCGCCTTGTACGGGGCCGTAGCCTTCTTCCGCGACACGCCTTTTCGTACCGTGACCGTGGCCACCATCCCCTGCCGAAACGAGCGGCTGCTCTTTGAAAGGGAGCGGCCGTGGATTCAGACCTGTGTGCGCGCGCCGCGGGATTGCGCCTTCGATGCGCGCTGCAGCAAGACGATCCCCGTGGCCGCCGTCATCGCGGCGACCGACGAGGTCCTCGAGAATAGCCGCCGCGGCTAGGCGGCCAGCGCCAAAGACGCGAGCGCGGCGTCGAGTACCAGGAGCTGATAGACAGGCTCTGCCAGCTTGTCGAAACCCCCCAGAAACGCAGCCAGCAGGGTATCGACCCGTGGTCCGCACAACTGCCCCTTCGTGGTCGCTTCGAGGCGCGCGCCCAGGCCCACAAGCCGGGCCGACAGCTCGCCCCGCAGCCAGTAGGCAATGGGGGGCGAGAAACCCCGCTTCTTGGCGTCCAGCAGGCCTTCCGTTCGACAGACGGGACAGCCGGCAACGAGCCGCTGCTTCGCGGGCCGCGTAAACCGTTCGCGCACGGCAAGACCGGTCACCAGTTCGACAAAGCGATGGTCGAGGAGCGGTGCGCGCAGCTCGAGCCCGTGGGCCATGGTGCACAGGTCGCCCTTGCGCAGGATGTATTCGGGAAGGTAATTGGCGAAGTCGATGGCGAGCAAGGCCTCCAAACCCGGCCGGTCCGCAGGGAAATCGCGCCAATAGACGGTGCGCACGGACGCCAACTCGGGCTGGAGATAGCGCCGTACGGCCGGGGACAGACCCGAGAAACGTAGCACATACGCGTCTTGCCACGGCAGGCCTAACTCCTCACGCCACCGTGCGCTTTTATCCCATGGTGCCCCACCATAAGGGAGCCGCAGGGTAAACGAACCGCGCAGGCGGCTTTTTAGGTGCTGGCCATAGCGTTTGTAGCCCGCGAACAGCTCGTCACCGCCGTCGCCCCCCAAGACGACCTTGACCTCCTCGGTTGCGGCGCGCGCCAGATACCAAAGCGGCAAGGCGCTCGGGTCGGCAAACGGTTCATCGAGATCGGCCACGATACGATCGAAGTCATCGGCGAGCCGGGGTTCAACGGCTATCATCCTATGGGTAAGGCCCAGGGCCGCGGCCATGCGCGCGGCCTGGGGACCCTCGTCGTAACGGGTGCCCGGAAAGGTGGCCGTGAAGGCGGTGATATTGGTATAGCCCTGACGAACGAGGCTGCTCGCGACGACCGCCGAATCGATACCCCCGCTGAGAAAGAGGCCGACTGGACGGTCGGAAGCGGTGCGCAAGGCCACCGCCTCATCGAGCACGGTCTCGAAACCCCCGGCCGCCGCAGTCGGCCGCCAATACCGAAAGAGCTGCGGCTCACGACCGGTTCCGAACTCCCAAACGAGCCCCGTGCCGGCAGCTAAGCGCCTCACGCCTTGGGCGAAGGTAAGCGGTGCCGGTACATAACGATGGGCGAGATAGGCATCGACGGCCGCCGGATCGATCCGGGCCCGCCGGCCGAGGTAGGGGAGGAGCGCGCGCAAGGTCGAGGCAAACGCAAAATCCTCGCCGGACTGGTAGTAGAGCAGGGGCTTTAGGCCCAGACGATCGCGCACGGCGACAAGCCGGCGGCGACGCAGATCGAGAATGACGACCGCAAACATCCCGCGCAGACGCGCGACGAACTCATCCCCCCACGCCTCGTAGGCATGCAGGATGAATTCGGTGTCGCTCGTGGTGACAAACGGGTAGCCCTGCGCGATCAGCGCGGCGCGGTCGGCCTCGTAACCATAGACCTCGCCATTGAAGCAGATCCAGATGTCGCGGGCGGCATTGGCCATAGGCTGATCGGCGACCGGTCGCGGATCCCGGATGCTGAGCCGCGCGTGTAGGAGTCCCGCGGTGGCGACACCATTAGTCTCGCGGAACTCCGGATCCCAGAGCGTAGCCTTCTGCGCATCCGGTCCGCGCGTCCGCAAGGCCTGCAACATGGCCTGCCACTGATCCGCCGCTAGCGGCTGCTTTCCGATAAACCCGCCGATCCCGCACATAGACCCTCCCTACACCAAGGCCCATCATAGCAGGGGGATGGGTTGCCGGAGGGGTGGGGCCCACCGTGCGCCCCGCCCGGAAAATGGGCTAAACTGCCGCCATGGCCGCCCCGCACGACGCCCCCCGACACCCTTTCACGAGCGCGCCCCGGATTCTCATCATTCGCCGCGACAACATCGGCGACTTGGTGTGCACCCTGCCGATCTTCGCTGGGCTGCGCAGACACTACCCGAACGCGCATCTAGGGGCTCTGGTGAACTCCTATAACGCCCCGCTGCTCAACGGCAACCCCCACGTCGATCGCATCCATATCTACACCAAATCGAAACACCGGCCCGACACGGGCTTGCTCGCGGCCCTGCGCGATCGCGCCGCGCTCATCGCCGGACTACGCCAGGAACACTATGACATGGCCCTGCATGTAGGACGTATACCGCGCGCCGAGGCGCGGATTTTGGTGCGCTTCGGGGGCATTGGGGAGCAATGGACCGACGACGGGCACGGGACGGCCGCCCATGAGGTCGAGAGGGCTTACGGAATGCTGGCGCCCCTCGGCCTACACGGACCGCCCCCGGACCCGCGGATCTCCGTGCCTCCGGAGGCCCTCGCCCGAGCCCGCGGCCTCCTCGAGGCCCAAGGCTTCGGGGACGCGATAGGACTACACATCAGCGCGCGCGAGGACGAGAACCGCTGGCCCCTTGACCATTTCGCTACGCTAATCGGCCGTGGCGCAGAACGAGGGCTTAGATTTGTGGTGTTCTGGTCGCCAGGCGATGCGGGCCGGCCCGAGCATCCCGGGGATGATGCCCGGGCCCAGACGCTCTTGGCGCGCTGTCAGGGCCTGCCCGTCATCGGGTACCCGACCCCCGACCTCCTGGCTTTGGCGACGGGGCTCGCCGCGGTCGGCCGAGTCGTCGGTGCAGACGGGGGCCACGTACATATCGCGGCGGCCGTCGGCACATCCGTAATCGGGCTTTATTGCGACCATAAAATTACGCAGTGGCGGCCCTGGGGATCGGGGCACACCGTGCTACATGGCAAGTCGGTGGCCGACATCCCGGTCGACGCCGTCCTCGCCACCCTTACCAACGAGGTTTAACGTGCTTGAGCCCCAGCGCATCCTGTTCATACGGCGCGACAATATCGGCGACCTCGTGTGCACCACGCCGCTTTTTGCCGCGGTCCGTGCCCGCTTTCCCAAGGCCTATATCGCCCTGCTCGCCAACACCTACTGCGCTCCCGTGGTGGCCGGCAATCCGGATCTTGATCGGGTCTATGTCTACGCCAAGGCCAAACATCTACCGCCCAGGCGGCGATTGGCCGCCTACTGGGATCGGGTAAGGCTCGTACGGGAATTGCGAGCGCGGCGCTTTGACCACGTGGTCCTCGCGGCAGCGAGCTACTATGCGCGCGGACTCGAATTTGCCCAATGGCTTCCCACCGCCCGCGTCATCGGATTCGCCTCCGATGACGGTAAGCGCCGCGGGCTCGACGTCGCCCTGGCACGTGATAAACGGCCGCGGCACGAGGTCGAGGACCTTTTTCAACTGCTCGCACCGTTTGGCATAACCGGCAAGCCGCCGTCCCTGCAGCTCCGCGCCGAGCCTACGCACCGGGATCAGGTGAGGGCTGCGATACACGCGGCCCTGGGCGAGGTACAACCGGTCGCCGTTCACATCAGCGCGCGACACCCCAGTAACCGGTGGCACGCCGACGGCTATCAGGGGTTGATTCGCGCCCTTATAGCCCAAGGTCATGTGGTTCTGCTCTTATGGTCTCCGGGCGAATCGGGTAGTGCGACCCATCCCGGTGACGACGCGCTGGCACAGCAGATCGTAGACGGTGTAGCGGACCCCCGGCTTCTGGCGCTACCGACGGCGCGGCTCGAAACATTGGTTGCGGCACTAGAGGCAAGCCTGGGTGCCGTCCTAAGTGACGGTGGCGCCATGCATGTCGCAGCCGCCCTAGGAAAACCGCTGGTTTGCCTGTTCGGCGATAGCGATCCTGCGCGTTGGCATCCCTGGCAATGCCCCCATATCGTGCTGCAACCGGCTAGCCGGTGCGTTCGCGACCTTTCACTAAGCGCTGTCCTGACGGCAGCGCGTAATCAGATGCCGTCGCCAGCCGCAAAGCCCGGCGGTACATCCTGAATTCCGGAAACGACTGTTTTGTAAAGATCGTCAAGCCGTGCCGCGCTGACCGCCCAGTCGAGATATTGGACTGCGTAGGCGCGGGCGGCGGCGCGCATCGTGGCATGATCGGGCAAACGGGCGAGAACGGCAGCGGCGCGCTCGTAGAGGGCATCCACGTCGCGGGGGTCGTCGACAAGAAGGCCGGTTACCCCATCCATTATGGTCTCGGAAATACCTCCCACGCGCGAGCTTATGGTCACACAACCGGCCGAGAGAGACTCGATCATCACCATGCCTTGCGGTTCGGCAAGACTTGGCAAAAGCGTTACATCGATGGCGTCGTAGGCCCGCGCAAGATCAATCTGGCGCAGCGCCGGCAGGGACCGAAAGCGGCCGGTCGCCATGAGGCGGTGCTCCCGTTCGCGTGAGCGCGTAAAGCCTGCCTCCCCCGACGGGCGTTCCGGGTCTGCCCCGATGGCAAGCACCATCAAGGAATCCATGTGAGCGAGTAGACGTTCGGCTACGGCCAGAAAAGCCGGGTAGCCCTTCACGTCATGCTTACGCCCTACAAAGGCCAGCACGGGTGTCCCGGGGGCTAGGCCTAGACGTTCCTTGGCGCGGGCCGCGCGCTGCGCGTCTGCGGGTGCGAAGAGCTGCGTATCGACGCCGTTGCGAATGGTGACCGTCCGTTCCGCGGGGTAACCCAGATCGGCAAGCCCTCGCGCCACATGGTCCGACACCGCGACGTAGAAAGCGGCACGGCCGCGTCCGGGGCTTGCCGGATGGGTGAGGACGTGGGCGTGGACGATGGTGGGGATATCACGGAAACGCCGGCCCAGTTCGTAGACGTCGAACTCGAGCTGATGGACATGCAATAGGGCCGGGGCGATCTCGCGGCACAAGGCGAGGAAGTCTGCCGCCAGTGTCCAGCCCGGGGGGCGCAATCCCAACTTACGAAGACGGGTATAAAAGCGGCGACGTCCCAGGCGCGCGACCGGTAGTCCCTCCCACGTGTCGCGCCCCACGGGATCCTGTTCTGCCGCGCATGCGAGCCACGGCCGCACAAGCCGGGTGCGCCGTGCGAACTCGCAGGCCACGATCGCGGGAGAAAAGCCGCGCCGGTCCGGTATAGCCCCGTGCGGCACGTACACGAGAATGGGTGGCCTTACCTCAGGACGGGGGCGCGCTGTCATCCCGACAAAGACGACCTACCCGTGTCCGGGGGCGCCACCGGCCGTGACCGCGTCTCGGGATCACAGACAGCGGCGGCGCCCAGAAACGCGAGGAGAAAGATAAACTGCTCGAGCATGTAGTCCTGCATGTTGGCATCGACGAGCATGCGCGAGCCGGCATCCAGGAGCACGAGAAAAAGGGCGCGGGCCCAAAACCCGCTGCCATCGTCCAGCCGGCGCAACGCGCCCTGAAGCGCGAGGCCATACCACGCATACCACAAAAGAAGCCCCGGGAAGCCGACGGCAACCGCCAAGTTCAGCAGGCCGTTATTGGTAGAGGTAGCGGTCGCGACATGCGGTCCAAATCGGAGCCAGAGGGCTTTGCCAAAGGCGCTCCGGCTGTAGCCAAGGCCAAGCGGGAAATCGAGGAGGGACTTGAAGCCCTCCTTGATCCAGGCGATGCGCAAATAGTTCGATTGGGCCACCGCCTGTCCGTCCGGTAGGAGTGGGAGCGGGGCACGGCCGGGATTTAGCCACGCGGCGCGGTGGGCTTGCGTATTCCAGGCAATGGGGACCGTAGCGTAGAGGGTGTCCCAACGATGATCGAAGGCAAAATCCAGGGCGACGAGGGCCACGACGGCGGACGCGATGCCGGCGACTATGAGCCGCCGGCGTAGGGTAAACTGGGTACGATGGCGATAAACGAACCGGGCCGCAAGAAATCCGGCGAGAAGCAGAAGATCTATGAGGCCGTTACGCATGGCCTCGAGATACCAGCTCAGGGCGACCAGCCCAAAGGCGACGCCAAGCACCGCGCGGCTTAATGCAAGAAAGCGTCTTCCCTCCAAGCGCAGACTCAGTTCCGCGACCAGCAGATCAAACGTGTAATTCGTGAGATAGTTGCTCTTGTCGGGCCCGGCGGTAAATCCCTTCCAGCGAAGGCCGTACAGGCCATTGGGCAACTGGTGATGGCGGATCATCCACATAAGGCCCTGAACATCGACGGCGAGCGCCTGAATGATGAGCGTCCCCAAAAACAAGAGCAGGATCGTTTGCCGTGGCGGGGCACGGCGCGATACTACGATGGCCGCTCCCAAAAAACCGGCGAGCAGCGCGCTTAACCACTGACCCCCAATGGCACTTAAGGCGATACGCCAAAACGGCGTAAACAGGAGCTCGACGAATAACCACACGGTAAAGAGTCCGAGTCCCCAGAGTACGGCCCGCCACGCCGCGACGAAGCCTCTGGCCTGCTGCCTATCCCAGCTCCAGCCCAACCACAAGACGAGAACTGCCAACAGGACGTTGCGCAGGGCAATGGTGTGGGAGATGGGCCAGATAAAGAAAAGGACCGCGAGCAGGCTCAAGGCGGTCCAGTGACTACGGCTTTCCAATCCCTCTCCTCACGCCCACAGGCTCACGAACACAACAAGGTCGGGCGCAAGTGTAGCGCCCTGCGTCCTAGACGCGCAAACTAGAGGCCTGAAAGGGCCGGCCGGACAGGCCGCCGCAGAACGAGGATGGGCAGTGACGGACAGCCGGGTTTCGCTCACGGTAATTGTCATAACATTCAACGAACGCGCCATGATCCGCCGCTGTCTTGAGTCAGTCTCTTGGGCCGATGAGATTGTGGTCGTGGATTCAGGGAGCACGGATGGGACAGCCGCGATCTGTCGCGAATACACCGCGCACGTCATAGAAACGGACTGGCCCGGCTTTGGCCCCCAGAAAAACCGCGCATTGGGGCACGCCACGGGGGAGTGGGTCTTGTCGCTTGATGCAGACGAGTTCTTGACGGAGGAGGCGCAAGCCGAGATCCGGGATACCGTGCGCTCGCGACCCTCTGTGGACGCCTTCCGCATTCCGCGTCTTTCGAGTTATTGCGGGCGCTACATGCGCCATGGCGGCTGGTACCCAGACTACGTCGTGCGCCTTTTTCGGCAGGGGCGGGCGCGATTCAGTGATGACCTGGTCCACGAGCGACTCCTCGTGTCGGGAACCATCGGGACTTTGCAAACACCGCTGCGTCACGAGACCTACCGCGACCTCGAGGAGGTCTTGCACAAGATCGATGCCTATTCCTCGGCGGGGGCGGCGATGGCCGTAGCGGCCGGCAAATGGGGGGGGCTTGCACCGGCGCTCAGGCACGGTGCGTGGGCCTTCATACGAACCTATCTCCTGAGGCTTGGCCTGCTGGACGGGGCAGAAGGACTGATGCTTGCCATATCCAATGCCGAGACGGCCTACTATAAATACCTGAAAATGGCGCAGCTCAACAAGGGCCCGGGGAGATCGTGAGCAAAGCCGGCGAACGGCCGCCCGCGCGGCGCGAGGGCCCCGTCCGCATGCGCCCCGAGGCGACAATCACGTCATGAAAGTGCTACTGGTCAAGACATCCTCGCTCGGCGACGTCGTGCACAACCTACCTATGGTCTCGGATATCCAGGCGCTGCGGCCCGATGTCGAGATCCATTGGCTCGTAGAGCGCGCCTTTGCGGATATCCCGCGACTGCACCCGGCCGTCCGTACCGTGATCCCGCTGGATCTCAGACGGTGGCTGCGGGCGCCCGGGCGGCGCGCGAGCTGGGCGGCACTCCGGGACCTGCGCCGCACGCTGCGCGCAGCCTCCTACGACCTCGTGTTAGATACCCAAGGCCTCGTAAAAAGCGCGCTGGTGGCGCATCTCGCTGGGGCGCCGGTGTATGGGCCGGACCGCCGGTCAGCGCGTGAACCCTTGGCGGCTGCGTTCTATCAAAAAGGCTTGCCCATGAGCTGGGACCAGCATGCGGTGTGGCGCAACCGGGCCCTGGGGGCGGCCGCCTTTGGCTATCCGCTCCCGCAATCGGCCCCCGATTACGGCCTGACACCACCCCCGCCACGGCACGAGCGACCGGCACCAACCTGCATGGCCCTCCATGCCACGAGCCGGCAATCGAAGATGTGGCCACACGGGCATTGGGTGGCCCTCGCCAGGACCCTGGCGGAGCGCGGCCTCACGGCCCTGTTGCCCTCCGGCAATGCCGACGAACGACGCGCCGCCGAGACGATTGCCGAGGCCGTGGGGGCCGGGGCGGAGGCCTTGCCGCCCCTTACTATCCAGGATCTCGCGGCCATCATGGCCGACGCCCGCATCGTCGTGGGTGTCGACACGGGACTTGCCCATCTGGCCGCGGCCTTGAAGAAACCGACCGTCGGCATTTTCTGTGACAGCGATCCCGGACAGACCGGCATATTGTCCGCTCACGGGGCGGCGAACCTAGGGGGTTTTGGCGCCTGTCCGAGCGTAGACGAGGTCCTGCGCGCGCTTGAGGATTTGGGTCTCGAGGGGGGGGCGTGAAGCTCTACACTGCCGTAACGCGCCTCGTGTTACCGGCAGCCTTGATCCGGCTATGGTGGCGCTCGCGCGCGCAACCTCGCTACGCATCCCGCTGGCGGGAGCGGCTCGGCTATGGTGAGGCGCTGAGCGGTCGGCCGGTATGGGTGCATGCAGTCTCGGTCGGCGAGACGCGCGCCGCCGCTCCTTTGGTGCGGGCGCTGCTGGCCGACTATCCCGGGGTGCCGGTCTTGGTGACGACAACCACCCTGACGGGGGCCACACACGTGGGAATGCTGTTTGGTGACACCGTGATTCACCGGTTCGCACCGTTCGATGTACCGGGCGCCGTGCGCCGATTTGTGCGCACCGCGAGACCCCGGCTCGCCATCATCCTGGAGACCGAGATCTGGCCCCATCTGTTTCAGGCCCTCGAGGAGACGAAGACCCCGCTCGTGCTGGCCAATGTGCGGCTATCCGAGCGCTCCTATCAGCGTTACCGGAGGGTCAGGGCGTTGATGAAACGGACCTTGGGCATACCCGCCGTCATTGGCGCCCAAGCACTGGCCGACGCCACGCGGCTGCGCGCACTGGGCGCCCCCATCGAGCGCCTGCACATAACCGGCAACATGAAGTTCGAGCTGTCGCCTACCGCCGGGCTACGGGAGGCCGCCCAGGCCCTGCGCTATGACTGGGGCGAACGCCATGTGATCGTCGCCGCGAGCACGCACCAAGGCGAAGAGGAGATGATGCTGGCGGCCTACGAGACCCTAAGGCCTGCGATCGCCCCGGCGCTGCTGGTCCTTGTGCCGCGCCACCCCGAACGATTCGAGTCCGTGGACAAACTCGTCCGCGCCCGGGGGCTCCGGGCCGTATTGCGTAGCTCCGGGCTCCCGGTGACGGCCGATACCGAGGTCTTGGTGGGCGACACCATGGGGGAACTCATGCTATTTTTTGCCGCCGCCGACTGCGCCTTCATTGGCGGCTCGCTCGTGGAAACCGGCGGCCATAACCCGCTCGAGGCGCTGGCGCTCGGTGTCCCGGTCGTGTTCGGGCCCCATATGTTCAATTTCGGGGAGATCGCGCGCCTGACGGTGGGTGCAGGCGCGGGCATCCAGGTCAAGGATCAAGCAGGCCTTGTGACCGCCCTCAGACGCTACATCCAGGATCGCGGCGCACGGGAAGCGGCGGGGGCGGCGGGCGAGCGGCTCTTGCGCGCCCACCAGGGCGCCTGCATGCGCACCTTGGCGCTTATCGCGCCCTTCCTGGCCGAGACTAGGGCGGGGCCGGGGCCTACAGATCGCGAATAGCGCGCGCCAGGTCCCGGAAGGCAGGGTGGTTGGCGTCGCGCAGCCACTCGAAAACCACCGACTCGGTGGATACCACGCGCACGCCCTCCGCACGCATCCGCTCCAGCGCCTGCATCCGGTCGGCGGGGGCACGGCTTGCGCACGCATCGGCGATTACATAGGGGGTCTGGCCGCGCGCCAGGAGGTCAAACGCGGTCTGGAGCACACACACATGGGTCTCGATCCCTGCCAATAACACCTGATCCCGGCCGTCGGTGAATACCTTGGCCAGATCATCATCGGCGCAGCACGAGAAGCTCATCTTATCGTGGACCGCGCACGATTCAGGCAGTTCGTCGGCAAATTCGGGGACGAGGGGCCCAAGACCGCGCGGATATTGGCGCGTGACGAGGACGGGCACATTCAGGGTCAGAGCGGCGCGCGTCAGCAACTGGATCCGCGCCAGGAAATTCGGCTGAGGCGGCGTCATGGCCGCATAGAGTCTGGTTTGCAGATCGATGACGACCAAGCGGCTGCGGGGCGCCTCGATCAGCATGACCTAATACCGGGCCATCGTCCTGTCGACGTCCCGGGCCCAGGCGTCGATACCACCCCGCAGGTTAACGACATTCTTGAAGCCGTTGTGTTCGAGAAACTTGCCGACATGGAAGCTGCGTACCCCGCTGTGGCAATACACGACCACCTCGCGCTCCGGATCAAGTTTCGCGATGGCCGTCGGTACCTGCTGCATAGGGGCATGCAGGGAGTCGGGGATCGCGCACAGATTGCGTTCCCACGGCTCGCGCACATCCAGGAGCACGGGCGCATCCCCGGCCTTGATTCTCGCATCCAGCTCTTCCGCAGACATCTCGCGCATGGATTGTACTCTAGAAGTAGAAACGCTCCCGTTGCGGAGCATTGATGAGTATGGGCACCTCGGTCTCGAACAAAGAGCGTTCGCTGTAGCGGTCATCGTCCTCGCGGATGATGAGACGGGCGTCCATGGCCGGGGGTTCGCCCACGATGACGACCAGACGGCCACCGATGGCGAGCGACTCGCGAAACCGGGGGTCGGGACCCAGAGGGAGGGCGCCGCTCACCAAAATGGCGTCATACGGTGCGTGCCGCGGCCATCCCCGGGCGGCATCCCCGACCTCGAGTTGGGCATTACTGATCCCGAGCGCTGCGAGGTTGGCGGCCGCGCGCACCTTGAACTCGGGCACGATCTCGACACTGAAAACAACCTGGGCGAGGCCGGCCATGACGGCGGTGAGGTACCCCGTTCCGGTGCCGACCTCAAGGATCCGCTCGCTGCCGGTCAGCGCGAGGCTGTTGACAAGCCGGGCGTCCAGCAAGGGCGAAAACATGACCTGGCCACGGCCCAAGGGGACTGCCGCGTCCGCAAACGCCAGGGCCCGCTGCTCGGGCGGCACGAAGTCTTCCCGTGGCACCGTACGCAGCCTTTCGAGGAGCCGCTCGTCTACGATATCGCAGGTGCGAATCTGTTGCGCGACCATGGCGGATCGCGCCGTACTCAAGGATGTTTGGGACATGAATTAGGGGATCCAAAACCGAGATTCGAGGTTAAGCCTTTTGCCCCACTGACGCAAGCGGCGCCTTGCAATTCCCGAGCAAATCCATTAGGTTTGGCGGACCCTGAATCTTAGGACGGGCCACCCGGCCTGCAACCGGCGCCCTGCGCGCGCCCCTGACTTCTTTTACCAAAGGATCCCGGGCGATGAACGCCGACCCTCGAACGCTTTCCCCTTTGACACGTGCCCTGGACGCCGCGATGACGGCGCCGTTCCCCGCGTCGCGCAAGGTCTATGTGCGCGCGACGGGGGGCAGCGCCATCGCCGTGCCGATGCGCGAGATCACCCTGGAGCCCACACCGGCCGGGATGGGGGTTGAACACAACGCCCCCGTGCGCGTCTACGACACCGCAGGACCGTACACGGATCCCACCGCCACGATCGACCTCACCAGGGGGCTTGTGCGCACACGGGAGCCTTGGATCCGGGACCGTGGAGACACCATGAGTGGCGGCCTGGGCTCGACCTTCGCACGCGACCGCCAAGCGGACCCGGAGACTGCGGCTATCCGCTTTCCGGGAACCCGTACCGCTTTGCGCGCCAAGCCCGGGGCGCGGGTGACCCAGATGCACTATGCGCGGCGCGGCATTATTACGCCGGAAATGGAATATGTGGCGCTGCGCGAGAACGGCGCTGCCGAAGCACGCGGCCCCCACGCGATTACCCCCGAGATGGTGCGCGACGAGGTGGCGCGCGGGCGCGCCATCATTCCGGCGAACATCAATCACCCCGAGCTCGAGCCCATGATCATAGGGCGACGATTCCTCGTCAAGGTAAACGCCAATATCGGGAACTCGGCCCTGGCCTCGAATATCGAGGAAGAGGTGGAGAAGATGGTGTGGGCGACCCGCTGGGGGGCCGATACGATCATGGACCTTTCGACCGGGCGCCATATCCATGAAACGCGCGAGTGGATCATCCGCAACTCGCCAGTCCCGGTGGGGACCGTGCCGATCTACCAGGCGCTGGAAAAGGTGGGCGGGGTCGCCGAGGACCTGACCTGGGAGATGTTCCGCGACACCCTGATCGAGCAGGCCGAGCAGGGGGTCGACTATTTCACGATCCATGCGGGCGTGCGACTGCCATTCATACCGCTTACGGCCAAGCGCCGCACGGGTATCGTGTCGCGCGGCGGCTCGATACTCGCCAAATGGTGTCTCGCGCACCATGAAGAGAATTTCCTCTATACGCGGTTTCGGGAGATCTGCGAGATCATGGCCGCCTATGACGTCTCGTTTTCCCTGGGCGACGGCTTACGGCCTGGGTCCATTGCCGACGCCAACGACGAGGCCCAATTCGCGGAGCTCGAGACCCTGGGTGAGCTGACCAAGATCGCCTGGGAGTATGACGTGCAGACCATGATCGAGGGGCCGGGGCATGTGCCGATGCACCTCATCAAGGAAAACATGGATCGCCAGCTCGTGGCCTGTGGCGAGGCACCGTTCTACACCCTGGGACCCCTGACCACGGACATCGCCCCTGGCTACGACCACATCACCTCGGCCATCGGGGCGGCCATGATCGGATGGTATGGGACCGCGCTCCTCTGTTACGTGACCCCGAAAGAACACCTGGGTCTGCCGGACCGCGAGGATGTCAAAGATGGGCTCATCGCCTATAAGATCGCAGCGCACGCCGCCGATCTCGCGAAAGGCCACCCGCAAGCCCAGGAGCGGGACGATGCGCTCAGCAAGGCGCGCTTTGAGTTCCGCTGGAAGGATCAGTTCCATTTGGCGCTGGACCCTGAGCGGGCGCAGGCCTTGCACGATGAGACCCTGCCCAAGGAATCGGCGAAGCTTGCCCACTTCTGCTCCATGTGCGGCCCGAAGTTCTGCTCCATGAAGATCACCCAAGAGGTGCGTGAGTACGCCCAGAGCATCGGGACGAGCGCCGACGAGGCCCTAAAGGACGGGCTGGCCGTGAAGGCCCGGGAATTTAACGCGGGGGGCGGCCAGCTGTACCGGAAGACCTGAATGGAGGCCGGGATACAATGGACCGCACCCGGCGCCACCCAGGCGGCCGCAGAGGGGATTGCCCCCCGAACGAAGCGCGCGGCTTGCCCCCGCGGGGGGTCGCGGCCATGAGCTTGTCCGTCCCGATCAAGACGGTGGTCGACCGGGGGAAATGCGGGCAGTGTCCGGCGATCTGTTGCGGTTACATCACCCAAAAGATACCGACACCGCGCGCCCGGCACGACTTCGAGCACCTGCTCTGGCAGGTGAGCCACCAAGGGGTCGAGGTCTATCAGGACGAGGACGGCTGGTTTCTTCTGGTACAAACCCGCTGTGCCCATCTGCAAACGGACGGGGCCTGCGGGATCTACGCGTCCCGGCCGCCGATCTGTCGCGACTACTCGAACGATTTCTGTGAATACGACGAGCCCGCCGAACGGCATTTTCTGCGTCATTTTCGCGATTATGCCGGCCTCCTCGACTACTGTCGGGAACGGTTCAAGGGCTGGCCGCGCTGAGCCCCGGCAGGGGCAGGACCACCGACGTCCGTCCGTAGCCCCCGGGCTCGCTCCACGCCGACGCGAGATGATGAGGGCGTCGCGCGATGCAGCGCGGGAGGCGCTGGCCACGGGCTGCCAAGGCGGCTGGGGGGATGGCCAGGGCTCGCGCGGGCCCTGGCGCCGACCGGCATCTGGGGCGTATAGGGAAGCGATGCTAGGAGATATGGCCAAGGCGAAGGCGATGGGCCCGGGAAGACGGTCGGCCACGGGGCTGTGCGCGACTGCGATATGGCCGGCAGCCCTCCTGGCCGCGCTCCTCGGGGCTCGTGCTGCGCACGCCCACAGTCAGGCGGCGCCGCGGATCACGGTATCGGCGCACGCCGGCAGCTATGGCATGGATCTGCGGCTCTTCTTGCCGGCCCCCCGAGCACGGGTCTGGCGAGTCCTTACGGACTTCACAGACATAAAGCGCCTCAATCCGGCCGTGAAGCAGGCCAAGGTCATGCGCCGCGACGGTCAGACCCTGCTGCAGATGCACATAAAAAGCTGCGTCCTGTTCATATGTTTTCCGGTTACCCAGACAGAGCGCATGACCCTGCGCGGACACCGCGTCATACGCGGTGTCATAGTTCCGCAACTCTCGAGCTTTCGCGCCGGGGGGTCTTCATGGCACCTGCGCACGGTGACAGGCGGCACGGAGGCCCATTTCCGGGCGGCCCTCACACCGTCCTTCTACATCCCGCCCTTCCTTGGGCCCTGGATGATCCGCAGGAAGCTCCGCCATGAGATGCGCGAGACCGCAGCCCACCTTAGCGCTTGGGTCGCGGCAAGAGACTTACGTAAAGCATCGGGCCGATAAAAAGCGAGGCGGCAAGCGCCACGACGAGCCCCCCCATGACAGCCGTGGCAAGGGGCTTTAAGAGGTCGGTCCCATGCCCGACACCAATAGCAAGCGGCAGAAAACCGAGCACATCGGCGGCCATGGTCATGAGGATGGGGCGGAGCCGGCGGCGGGCGGCGAGCTCTACCTCGAGACGGCCGGGAGGCGCGCGATAATGACGGGCCTGGCCGAATATCAGGATGCCGTTATTCACGACGATCGCGAACACGAGCAGGACCCCCAGAAACGAGGTGCTATCGAGCGGTATGCCGCGCAGCCAAAGGCCGGCCAACGAACCGAGCGCGCTCAGGGCGGTTGCGACCAGCACGGCAAATGCGGCCCGCTGGGCGCGCAGTTGGTAGCCGACCAGCACGAGCAGGACGAGCAGGGCGAAGGCCAAGGTGACTTCCATCTGCGCAAAACTCTTGGTCTGTTCCTTGTAGTAACCCGCGATATGGGCGGTGATCCCAGGAGGGAAGGGGGTCTTTGCGATCAGGCCGCGGGCAACGGCGGCGGCTTGCGCCAAGCCCATCGCGCGGTGCGGCCGGATCTGGATATCAGCGAAGGGTACGAGATTCTGGTGCGTTACAACGGCAACCGAGGGGGTCGCGCGGGTACGCGCAAACGCCGACAGCGGGGCGTAGGGCCCGTGGGGCGCATGCACGAAAAGCCGCGGGGTAAAGCGGGCGCTGATCGCGCCGGTTGGGCGGGTACTTACGGCAATCGGCAGGATCTGGGCGCCATGGAGCATATAACCGGCCGGTACCCCCCAATAGGCGGCCTCGATCTGGCGCGCCAGAAAGGGGGGTGTAAGCCCGTTTTGCAGGGCCCTCAGCCGCGGGCTCACGGTGATCTCGGGGCCGGCCGAAGAGGTGGGGAAGCTTACATTGGCGAACCGGTGGCTGTGCGCGAGGCGCGCCTTGAGGCGCCCCGCATATACGGCGAGAGCGGAAGCGCTATGGCCGAAAACCTCGACGTCCAGGGGGGAATGCGCACCGGAAAGGTTGCCAAGCTGGGTGACGAGGAGCTGATGGAGCTTCAGCATCGAAAGGCTCGGGTAGGCGGCGCGAAACTGCGTTCCGAGCCGGCGCATGACGGCGACCGCAGAGGCGGCGGGCTTCAGGGTCAAGACAAGATCGCCCTTGTTCGGCGTCGCGCGTGGATTGCCGAGGCTTTGGCCGACGACGACGGAGGCCGTGGCCACAGCCTTATCGCGGGCTGCGATCGCGATTAGGCCGCGGCCGACGGCGAGCGTTTGCCCCGCCGAACTTCCCACGGCGGTGCGAAACGGCACGGCGATCACGCCCTCATTCCAGGCGGGTAGAAAGGCGGTTGGCAGGATCCGGAATAGCCCGTAGGCCAGGGCTAGGACGGCGACACTGGCGAAGACCCCGAGGTAGGGGCGGCGCAATGCGCCGCGCAGCCCCCGGGCATAGGCCACACGGGCCCGCCGCGCGCCGCGCAAACCTCGGCTGTGTCGCCGGGGACGACCGGCCAGCATGACCGCCAGGAGCGGCGTCACCGACAAGGCAACGGCCTGGGAAACAACAAGAGCGGTTACGAGCGCAATCGCCATTTGGCGAAACAGCACGCCGATCGTACCGGTCAGAAGGATCAGGGGCACGAAGACGAGCGCCGAGGTGAGGGTCGCGAAGGTCATCATGGGCAGAACCTCCGCCGCGGCGCGCAAGGCATGACTGCGGCGGGTCGCGGGTGGTCCGGCATGGGAACCATGGGTCGCCTGCTCGATGACGACGATGGCGTGGTCGACAAGCGCGCCGAGCGCGGCGGTGATACCGCCCAGGGTCATGATGTTGAGGCCCAAATGGAGCATATGCAGAACGACGAAGGTGCCAGCGAGCGCCAGAGGCACGACGATCAAGGTCGCAAGCGCGGTATCGAATCGGCGCAAAAAGGCGAGCAGTACGGCAAACGTGATGATCGTGCCCAGGATCAGCGCGACCCACACGTCATGAAGGCTTGCAGTGATGAGGCGTGATAGATCGTAATCGCGCACCAGATGCTCGTCGGCGGGCAGGCCCTTGCGCAGGGCCGCAATGGCGTGCGCCACGCCGCGCGCGACATGCGCGACATTGGCGCTGGCCTGGGCCGCCACCTCGATGAGTAGGCTATGCGCATGGTGGGCCACCGCCGCACCGCGGACCCGCGGCGGGGGGCCCACATAAATATGAGCGAATGCCGCGAGCGGAAGCACGGCTCCCCGGGGACCGCCGACGGCGACCGGCAAACGCCTAAGTCCTGCTATGGTCGCCGGCCGACCCGCCGCGGTGAGCAGGACGCTGCCATGAAAACCCGCCAGGATGCCGCCGAAGTAGGGGCCTTGGTGGGCACGCAGCAAGGCGGCGATCCGCTGGAGGCCCAGGCCGCGGCCGATCAGCCGCCGCAGCGAGAGATCGACGTGGACCTCGGGCCAGCCGCGACCGATGGCCGAGACCGTGTAGACGCCTGGTACATCGAGGAGCCGAGGTTTTATGGTAAACGCGTAAGCCGGCATCATGGCGCTGCTCGTCTGCGTTTGCGAGACCAGCGCATATTCGGCGAAAGGGTAGATGCTTGGCATCATGAGCCGCACGCTCATATGAGCCCCGGGCGGTAAGCCGACCTGCCCTAGGCGCGCCTCGAGGAGCAGATAGGCGTTGCTCGGCGTGATGGCGCTATTGAAAAAAACGTGGATCTTGCTCAAACCATTGCTGGTCGTGGATCGCACCAGGGTGACGTCCTGCACGCCCTTGGCGGCCTGCTCGAGCGGTTCGGTAACGCGCACCAGCATGACCGGCACCGGCAGATAGCCATCGCTGACGACCACCGACATGCGCGGGAAGTTGACGCTGGGAAAGACGCTGCGTGGCAAGGCCCGGAAGGCGAATACGCCGGCGGCCAACATGAGGGCCGCGACAAGCCAGGTCGTGTAGCGATTGGCCCATAGGGCCTCGAGATAGGCCTTCACGGTGCGACCTGGACGCGTGTGTGGCTACGAATGCGCGCCACATGCGAGACGATCACGCGGGCGCCGGGCGCCCAATGACCCGTGAGATAGGCGTCATGGACGCCGATATGTCCTACGGTGACGGGTACCGCCTGCGCATAGCCGGCGTGGACTACGTAGATCTCTGGCTGCCCGTGATGCATCAATAGCGCCGCGCGCGGCACGGCAAACGCAGGGCGGCGGTGACCAAAGAGCGTGAGCCATACCACTTGACCCGGCCGCAGATCGGTGGCCAGGCCCCGCACATAGACCCGCACGAGACTCAAACGGTCGAGACGCGTGCCCAGGGCATAGACCCGGCCCGTGGCATCGGCCTGCCCCGTGCCCGGCGCAAGGCGGGCACGGGCCCCGGCGTAGAGGAGCGCGGCCGCATGGACGGTGACCGCGCAGGTCTCGTATAGACCCCCCGCACCGGCCACTTGCACAGCCGGTGCCCCGCGCGCAAGCCAAGCGCCGGGCGCGGCCCGGTAGCGGACATTGCCGGCAAAGGGGGCGCGCACTACGCCACGAGCCAGACGGACGCTCGCGGCAAACCAAGCCGCGCGATGCGCCTGCCATTGCGCGCGCAGGCTATGGGCCCGCGCGGGCGTCACGAGTCCCTGCCGGGCCAGAACCCGGGCCTGTTCGTAGGCCGTCTTCGCGGCCGCCGCCTGCGCCTGCAGGGCGCGGATCGTGGCCGCGAGGCTCGTGGGCAAGAGCCGGGCTACGACGGTTCCCGCCGCAACCCGGGTGCCCGGGGCAACGGGTAGGGGCCCCATAACCGCGTCATAGGGGGCGCGCACTAAGACATGGTCGGGACCATGCACACGCGCGAAGACGCGGATGGCGGGACGATAAGAGACCGCTCGAGGAACGACGGCATGAACCGTCACGGGGGGTGCCGCCGCGTAGACCGGACCTAGCACAAAAAGGAGAAGCCATAGGGATTTTTTCATGAGCGGGCACCGGACCAGGGTCTGGCCACCGCGGCGTCCAGGGCGAGCACGGCGCTGTCGCGCGCGAGGTGCAAGGCACTGATCCGCAACTGGGCAGACAGCAGGCTTTGAGTCAGGGTCATATAGGACACGAGGCCTAAGGCGTGGGCCACGTAGGAAAGGCGGGCCGCGCGCGCGGCCCGCCGCAGGAGCGCCCGCCGGCCCTTGAGCCTTTGAATCTCGCGATCGAGGCTCGCAACCCGGGCATGGAGGGCATAGATCTGCGATCGGGCGCTCGCCAGACGCGCCACATAGCGCCGGAAGAGTTCGGCGCGCCGCGCGCGGGCGATAGCAACAGCCCCACGATTCGCGTTGAAGAGCGGCACGACGAGACTCAACTGGATACCGGCCTCGGAGACGCCTGAACTATTGCGGGCCCCGGCCAGCCCGAGACTTAAGCGCGGATATTGGTCGAGAATGGCACGCAAAAGCGCGGCATCGGCGCTGTGGTAGGCCGCGACCAGGGCTACGAGGTCGAGCCGACGGGCGAGCGCGCGGTGGAACAGTACGGCCGGGGGGGCTGTGATGACCGGCAGCGGACCCGGGTGGGCGAGCGGCAGGCGGGTTTGAGGGGCAAGGCCGAGTTCGCGATTGAGAGCCAACCGCGCCTGCACCAACGCCCTGTGCAAGGCCGTAGCAGTCATGCGTAGCCGGTCCTGAGCCGCTTGCACATACAGTAGGCGCCGGCGCGCGAGCAGACCCTGGTGGACATCACGCGCCAGCAGGCTTTCATGTCCGGCCCACAGGTGCTGCGCGGTCCTCGCGATTCGCCACTCGTTATGCAACCAGTAGACACGCCGCGTCCCTAACCGCGCCGCGTTGGCGGCGATCCACTCATGCCAGGCGACAGCGAAACGGACCGCGGCCGCCTGTTCTCGGGCCATGCGCACATCGGTACCCTGGGTCACGAGCCGCGAGAGGTCCCACAAAAAACCGTCCGAGAGCGCGGCTGTGCGGCCGCTTGCACCGAGCCCGTAGGGCTTTAAGGCACTAAACTGGATAACAGGGTCGGGCAGCAGACCGGCGGCAAAGACCTGGGCGTGCGCCACCCGCTCTCGGGCCCGCAGGGCCCGCAGGGCCGGGTTCGCGATTACGGCTATGACCCCGAGCTCCTTGCCGGTCAGCGGCTTTTGGAAATCGAGATCGAGGGGCGGGAGACCCTGGACGCGCAGTGTGTGCGCCGCACGCACCAGGGCCTTGCGCGTCGGCCCCTGCAAGGCGGCAAGCGCCGGCCCGCGCAAGGGCTTGGCATGATAGGCCGCGCACCCCGATAAAACCGCGACGGCGAGGATCGCTAACGGATTGCGCACCTTATGCGATCGGCAAAAGCTGATCAAAGGAATCGACGGCGGGGAATTCCCCACAATCCTTTTCGGGGCCCTGCAGATCCGGCTTGCGTATGGCGAGCAGGTGCCGGATGCCGTGGGCGCGCGCACAGCGGAGCACGGGCAGGCTGTCGTCTATGAGCAGGGTGCGCGCTGGATCGAACGGTTCGAGTGCATGGAGCTCCCGCCAGAAAGGCGGATGTTCCTTGGCAAGCCCCAGATCGTGCGCGCAAAATACGGCGTCCATGTACTGGTCGATGTTCGTGCGCCGGAATTTCAGGGTAACGGTCTTGCCGTGGGCATTGGTGACCAACACCAAACGCTTGCCAGCCTCACGCATGGCGCGCAAAAACTCCTCGGCGTGGGGCCGCATCATGATGCGCTGCGCGACCTCTTCCTTAAGCTTCGGAATGTCGAGGGCAAGCTCATCGCTCCAGTAGTCGACGCTATACCAGTTCAAAGTCCCCTCGGCCTTACGGAAGCGCTGGTAGAGGTGGGCCTTGGCCTCGCTCAAGGGGAGACCGTTTTGTTCGGCGTAGCGGAGCGGGACGTGCTCCTGCCAAAAGTGATTATCGAAATGCAGGTCGAGCAGGGTCCCGTCCATGTCCAGAAAGGTCGTTTCTATCAAACTCCAGTCAATCATCCGTCGCCCCCTGCATCCATTATAGTGAGTCGAGGCGTATCTGCGCTAGCGAAACCGAGGATCATCATGTTAGCCTCGCCTCATGATCACAGATCCGACCTGCCCGCTCTGCCACGGGGATCCGGCGCAGATTTTGTGGGAGGATAGCCACTGTCTCGTCATCGCAGCCGAAGCCGCCGGCCTGGGAACCCTGTGCCGCGTGATATGGCGGGACCACGTTGCCGAAATGACGGATCTCGATCCCGGGCGCGCACGACAGTTCATGGAGGTGGTGTGGGGCGTGGAGACGGCACTGCGCCGCTGCCTTGCCCCCACCAAAATGAATGTCGCGTCACTGGGCAATATGGTCCCACATCTGCACTGGCACGTCATACCGCGCTATGCAGACGACGCGTATTTTCCCGACAGCATATGGGCTCGCGCGCGGCGCACCGGAACGGAGCACCGGCCGCACACGATGGAAGACCTGCGTAGGGCCCTGGGTGCGGCGCTCGCCGAGCGGCTTGCGGCAACGCGCGATGCCGGTACACCGCCTCGAACCTAAGCGGTGCGAGACGGGCTTGCCGGCACCGTTCAGGGCCCGGGCAAGATCAGGCGGCTTGTGTTGGCCTGCGCTACCCGTTCGGGAAGGCTTGCCCGAAACCTATCCATGACCCGCTCGGCGGTCAGCCGATAGGTCGTAAGCTTGCCGCCGAATATGCTGATGAGGCGAGGTACCGGGGCATCCGCCAGCAATACGGTGTCCCGGCGGCGGGCGCTGAGATCGCTTGCGCCGCGCGGCAGGACCCGCAGGCCGGCGAAGGCGTCCACGACGGTGGTAGAGAACTGCGGGAAACAGGCGGCCAGGACTTCCTGCAGATAGGCGATCTCGCCTGCAGTCGGTGCGATTTGGCCCGGATCGCCAACGTAGCGGCGTTCGGTCGTGCCCGTAAGGACCCGGCCCCGCCACGGCAGAATGAAGACCGGACGCTGGTCGGAGGGACTTTCCGCATAATAGCCGCCGGACCTGAGCGTGCCCTCGGTAATGATGTGGGTACCTGCTACGAGATCATGGTCGATACGCGGAGGGCCCGGCAAAATGCGGGCGAGTGTGGGGCCGGCCCACGGACCCGTGGCATTGACGAGGACTTGTGCCATGCAGGAGCCCACGATGCCGCCTTGCACATAACGCACCTCGTAGCCATGGGCATTGCGCTCGGCCCCGATGAAGCGTGCGCCCACCTGCAGGTCGGCCCCAAAATCTCGCGCCGAACGGGCGACGGCGTGGGTCAGCGCCACATCGTCGGTCTGCGCATCGTAATAACGGAAGACGGCCCGTAGCCCGGCGGTCTGCAGACCATCGAGATCGCCCCATGCGCGGCGCGGTAGCGCCGCAAAACGGCCGCCCGGACCGGATGAAAGCAGTCTATAGAATTGCAAGCCTGCCCGGATCCGGCGCGCCGTGCGGCGGGCCCCCGCATAGACAGGCAGGTGAAAGGCCTTGCGCTCGACCAAATCCGGGGCGATCCCGAGCAAGGTCTCGCGCTCCCGCAGAGATTCGCGCACGAGCCGTAGCTGTCCTGACTCCAGATAACGTAAGCCCCCGTGTATCAGTTTGGTCGAACGCCCCGAGGTGCCGGCCGCCAGGACCTCCTGTTCCAGCAACAGGGTCCGGTATCCGCGCACAGCCGCAGCCTGGGCCACACCGACGCCGTGAATGCCGCCGCCGATGATGACGACATCGAACGCGGCGCTCATGAAACAATCCCCAGGGCCTGAGCGAGCTCAGCCACGGCGAAGGTCTCGACGAACCGCACCCCGCGGGCCTCGAGGTCGCGCGCGACGTCGGCATCGTCCACCTCGTAGACGGCAAGGGCCGCGCCCGCGGGGTCAAGGGGGCCGGCCGGCAGGGCCTGCCAATCGCAGAAATGGTAGTCGGGCGCAAGGGCCTGGATCGCGGGCGCCGCGAAATCCCGGTAGTGCGAGGTCACAAGGCCAATCTGCGCAAAACAGCCGCGCGCGGCCGCAATGACAGGGACCGCAAAGGAGATTAGGACGGTCTGGGCGCGCACAGCCGCGAGCGCGTCATGGATGAGGGCGACCGCCTGCGCTGCACCAAAGACCTCGGCGGCGCGACCTTTGACCTCTACGAAGGCGGTAACGGCGGGGTTGCGGCCCAGAAACGCCGCGAGGTCGGTGAGGCGGGCCACGGGATTGCCGCGAAACCGCTCGCCGAACAAGCTGGGGAGGGAGGCACTAAAGGTCGCTACGGTCGCGGCGTCATACTGATCTATGGCGCCCTCGTGCCCGCACACGCGACGGCAGTCGTCGTCATGAAACAAGACAGGTACGCCGTCCCGCGTGATCTGGACGTCGACCTCGACGTAGCGGGCCCCAGCGGCCACCGCCGCCGCGATCGCGACCAAGGTGTTTTCAGGGAAGCGGCGCGCATAGCCGCGGTGGGCGATGAGTTCAACCATGGGTCTTCGCTTGACAGGGATGGACCGGCCCAGGACTTGCTTGGCCGGGCGAACGCTACGCTACACCCGCCCAGGGCCGCCTTCAATCACCGAGGACTCCGTCTGTCTGAAAGGTGCGCGGCGGCTGCGGGAGCGAGGCATGAATGGTCATGGCATGAGGGAGAGGATGCCCTGAGGGCCTATTGGGTCTCCCTATCCACGCACTTAGCCTGTAGCGGCGGATGGGGAGCAGGGGACGGACCGTGAACCGGCGCTGAGTACATCCGGCATTCGCCGGTAAGCGCGGCCAAGATGCCGGGCGCCGACAGGGCCGGGCCTAACGTGCCCCCTTGAAAAAAAGGGGCGTCGCGCGGTCGCGAGGGTTGGCAAGGAATACGGTGCGGCAGGAGACGGGGCGAGGAGGGCTGCCGTGACCAAAGGTATCTCCGACACTAATGATCTCGACCAGGGCCGGCCTTGGCGTCAGGGGAATCCTAGGTCGGGTTACGGTCTTTGCGGTGGACGGGCACAACGATGGCGACCGCGGTCACAAGCGGCGCCGATAGCGCCAGGATGATGGCGAAATCGATCATGATGAAACGGTATCCGGCGGCGGGGCCGCAGGGGCACTACAACCACTGAGACTGCGATCGGCAACGACGGGTGCCGCGCCCGCTTGCTACAAAAGGGGGTGCCCCATGAGTCTCGAAACGCGTCCTGATCCCTGATGACCTTGCCCAAACCATCGGGACCCGGAAGAACTTGTGGGATCCGCCAAACGCGCCGCGTGACAACACCTGAGTCGGGTTGTCATGAGGTCTCTTGGGCCGGACGTTTGGGTGAGTGTCAAATGCCCGGGCACGGCCGACAATAGCGGGGGCCGCCAGGAGCCTGGGCCGGCTGCGAGGAGGGGTGACGGCGACCGGGGGGCGGGAGACGGCGGACCTGGGATGAACGTATCGTGGGGCTTCGAATGTGGTTTGGGGGGAAAGTCGATGCTGTACGTAATCCGCCGCGCGGGGTCGTAGCCTGTTCGGATTGCGGCGCCGTTCAGTATCTGCGCGCGGGCCGAACTTCTGGCTATCTCGAATGTTACCAGTGCGCAGCACCTCTGGAACGCATGCGCGGGCGATCCCTGGATGGGGCACTCGCCTGCACGCTGGCAACCTTTTTACTGCTGTGGCCTGCCAACATCCTTCCGCTATTGTCGGTGTCGATCGTGGGGGCGCGGCGCAGCAGCGTCATCGCTTCAGGGCTAGTGGTGCTATGGCGCCAAGACTGGCCGCTTACCGCGATCGCCGTGGCCCTCGAGATCGTGGTTCTGCCGTTCGTGCGTTACGGGGGTCTTGCCCTTGTGTTGGGTCTTTTGCGAGCAGGGATACGCTACCGGTGGCTTGGGCCGACGCTTCGTTGGATCGAGACGATCGATCAATGGGCAATGCCGGACGTCTTTTTGCTGGGCGGTGTTATAGGGTATAGCCGCGTAGCGCCCTTCTTGCCGACTCGGATCGGAAGCGGCGCCTACTGCCTAGTGGCCGCGTCCGTGCTCGCGCTCGTGACGCGTGCAACCTTCGAGCGCAGGGCGACGTGGCGGCTGATAGGTCCGTCGGCTACGCGCCTGGAGCCGGACATGGTGGGATGCGTGCACTGCGACGCAGCGCTGCCCGCGCAGCGGGACGGGGAACGATGCCCACGATGCGGGGCACGAGTATTTCGCAGGCGGCCGCATACGGTGATGCGTTCGCTCGCCTTTACGGTGGCGGGACTCATATTTTACCCAATCGCCTATCTCTTCCCGATGGAGGCCAATGATCGGCTCGATAGCCTACATCCCTATTCAATCATGACGGGCGTTATGAAACTCGTGGACGCCCATCTCGTGTTTTTTGCGGGGGTCGTTTTTATAGCGAGCGTCGTCATTCCTTTTCTGAAGCTGTTCGCCTTGGCGTGGTTCGCGATTTCCGTTCACAGGCAGTCGCGCGCGCATCTCCGCTTAAAAACCCGCCTGTATCGTATCATTGTCGCGATCGGGCGATGGTCGCATATCGACGTCTTTACTGTGGTGGTGTTCTTGCCGCTCACGCATTTGCGGGGTTTCTTGGCCGTCAGTGTCGGGCGTGCCCTGCCGGCCTTCCTGGCCGTGGTCGTGTTGACGATGATCGCAACGGATCTCTTCGATCCGCGCGCCCTATGGCTGGCCCGTGGGCCGGCAACCCGCCATGAGCGATGAGCGGACCGATCAGGACGGTAAGGGGCCGCAGGCTCGGTTCCGACCGAGCCGTTGGCCGGGGCTCGTATGGGCCGTGCCGGGTGCCGCGCTCCTCATAGTCGCCTGGATCGGCATCAGGGCGCTCGCGCACAACGGTCCGCAGGTGCAAGTCACCTTTCCGCTGCTCGGGGGCGTAAAGACCCAACACACCAAGGTCAAATACCATGGGGCGATCGTAGGGCATGTGAGCACCGTTCGCATCTACCCGATCCGCGACCAGATGAAGGTGGACATCCGCTTTGATTCGGATATGGCGGGCTATCTCGGTCGGGGGACGAAGTTTTGGATCGTGGGCCACTCCGTGCATGCGACAAGCCTCGCGTCGCTCAAGACCCTCGTAACGGGACCCTATATTGCAATTGACCCCGTGGCGGGCAAGACCTGGCATAAATTTGTGGGGGCCGCGAAGCCGCCGATCTTGAAGCACCGCCACCGCGGGCAGACCTTTGTGCTGGTGACAAAGCGACTCGACGCCATTACGCGGGGGGCCAAGGTGTACTACCGCCACGTGCCAGTAGGGGCGATTCTCGGCTACCGCATGACCAGCGCCCGGGGCCCCTTCCACATCTACGCCTTCATACGCGCCCCCTACGACCATTTTGTGCGCACTACGAGCACCTTTTGGAACGCGAGCGCCCTGCACGTGGCCTTGGGGGGCCGCGGACCAGCAGTTCAGTTGCAGTCCCTTCCAGCCTTGGTTTCGGGCGCGGTGGCATTCATGACGCCCGAGCGGGGGCGGCCGGTCCCAGGAGGGGCGCACTTTATGCTCTATCGAAGCCGTGCAGACGCGCGCGAGGCGCCATCGCCGGTGGCCGTGCGCTACCAGATCATTATGCCCGGGGGTCCGCATGGACTGAAGAAGGATGCGCCCGTGTCGCTCGGGGGCATGCGGGTTGGTTCCGTGATAGAGGTGAAGATGCGTTATCACCCCAAGGCTCGGCGGCTACGCACCCGCGTGCTGGTGGCGCTCGACCCGAGGCTTTTGGGTCTTGGGCATGGCACCGCGCGGGCGGCGCCCCCCGTTGCCCAGGTAAATGCCATGCTGCGCGCCCTGATAAGCCAGGGGCTGCGCGCGGAACGGGCCCGCAGTGCGCCCTTGATCGGGGCCCCGGGTATCGTACTGGCGCGCGTCGGGCACCACTCCACGAGAGGCCTTAAGGCGGGAGAACCTCCCATCATCCCGTTTACGGCCGCGGGCGGCGCGGCCGAGGTCGTACGACAGGTGAGCGCCATCCTCGCAAAGCTGCGCGCCCTGCCGCTGCAGGCAATCGCCGCTAACATCCGGGTCGCGACGGGCAAACTCGCCGCGCTAAGCCAGTCCCCCCGGACCGCGCAGACCCTGGTTCACCTGCAAAAGAGCCTCGCCAATGTGCAGGCCGTGACCGAGACTGCCCGGCACAACCTGCCGGGGATCCTGCGCCGTGTCCGGGCGGCGGCGCGCGCCGCCGAGGCGGCCGTACACGGGCTAAGGGGCGTCATGACGCAGGGCGGCAATCCTGGTCCGCAGGCAAGCTCCTTGCCCGCGGCACTGCATCAGGTAGCCGCCGCCGCGCGCTCCTTGCGCACCCTGACCAACTATCTCGACGAGCACCCCAACGCCCTTCTGGTGGGGAAGGACCGCTGACGGCCGAGGCGGCGCGGTGAAGGGCGATGGCTCGATGAGGTTTTCGCGTCGCACCACACCGTAGAGGAGAAGGGCCCCGGAACCCCCGGGCTGCCCGCTCTGGGGGCCGTGTTTGCTTACGAGGCGGCCGTAGCCTGGCCTCTGCTACAGCAGCCCAAACTCACGCCAAGGCGAGGGCTGCCGCCTCATAGATGCGCTCTAAGGCGGCAAGGTGGTTGGTAACCGAAAACCGGTGGGCAATCTCGCCACGCCCAAAGAGGCCCAGCGCCTGGGCGCGGGCGTAATCTCCCGCCAGCCCGGAAAAGGCGCGCGCCAAAGCCAACGTGTCGCCGCTTGCTACGCAGACGCCCGCAGTATTGCATCCAGCTACTTCCGTAAGCGCGCCGCTAGATGTGTGAATAACGGGACGCCCCATGGCAAAGGCCTCCAAAACGACCAGGCCAAACGTTTCCGGACCCGTGCTTGGTACAACGAGCGCCCGGCTTTGGAGGAGCAGGCGGTCGCGCTCAGGCTCGCCCACCCAACCATGAAAACGGACGCGATCATGCAGCCCTAGCCGCTTAGCTTGCGAGACGAGGCGAAGCCGGTCAGGGCCATCGCCCGCCATATGGAGACGGATAAACGACGGCGTGTGCGCTAGGGCTTCTAGCAGCCAGCGGACGCCCTTTTCAGGGGCAAGGCGCCCCACGAAGAGAAAATCGACGTAATGATCTCGCGGTGGCGCGACGTACGGCGGTGCTTCGGAAAATGGGCGTGCGGAACGATCACAAGGCGCTCGGAGGGGTATCCGGCGCGCTCCATTTCGTCGCGCACGTAGGTGCTCGGGCATATCAGGGGCATAGTGGGAAGCGCGCGGGCCTCGGTACGCAGCGCGAGCCAATTTCGTAAGATCTTGCCGGGACGAGGGCGCTCACACCCGTACCGCACGTGATGCCATGTACAGGTCCGGAGATTGGAGCGAACGGTACAGACCCGATCAGACGCCGGCAGATAGCGATTGCGAGCGAGGCAATAGGGTTCGCTGCCGTGGATCGTCCGCACGCGGGCTACTGAGGCGGGCTGACGGGAGATGTCGGCCGGTCCATGAAAATGAAGGATGTCAAAGCCGTAGCGCTGGGCGACACGATCGATATCGCGCTCCTCCGCAACGCGTATGACTTCAGGCGTCGCCTGGGCATCAGCGGTCTTGGCTAAACCCAGACGCTGGACCTCGTGGCCTTGGCGAGACTGCGCGAGGACGAGCCGCTCGATATACTGAAGCGTCCCGCCCGCGCCTGTAATCTGACGGAGATAATGACCGATGCGCATTACTCGCACCTCAATGAACATTGCACAGTTCCCAGAAGCCTGCCGACCTGCCCTTGTGGGCGTGGGGCGGGATATCCGGGCCTCAATTTAAGCATAGGCGCACGGCCGCCTGTCCACACTTGCGCCTCGGTCGCTGGCCACCGAGGCTTTAAGAACACACCGCCCCGCCCCGCCCGGCGAACGCGTCAACAGATCAGGCGAACCGATCGCTGGGCGTGGTGGTACCCCTATGTCCTTCGTCAAGCGTTAGCGGGAGACGCTGCATGATAAAAAGCGCCGTCACGCAACATCGCATACAGCACATCACTGCGTCGGCGGGCGAGCGCAATGAGCGCCTGATTGTGTCGTTTGCCCTGGCTGATCTTGCGGTCGTAGTAAGCCCGGGAGACGGGATCGCGCAGGGCCGCGAAGGCCGACAGGAACATCGTCCGTTTCAAGATCTTGTTGCCTCGCCGGGAGGGGTGTTCACCCCGAATGGAGCTTCCCGAACGACGGGTAACAGGCGCTAGGCCTGCGTAGGCGGCGAGATGGGCCGCCGAGGCAAAGGGTCTAGGGGTAACCTCCGTCAGGAGTCGTGCCGTGGTCCTGATGCCGACTCCCGGCATGCTCATCAGGACCGGCGTAAGAGGGTGCGCCAAGACACGCTGCTCGACCTCTTGGGCGAGCTCCGCGCGTTGCTGGCGTAAAGCACCTAACTGCTGGGCCAATTTGGGCAGCACGAGGCTCACGGCCTGGGTGCCTGGCACCACCACGGTCTGTTCGCTCAAGGCCTTCAGGATTTCTGCTGGCAGCGTTTTGGCCAGCCTCGGCGCAAGCTTGCTTAAGTGCGTGGTAAGCCGTTTCTCGCTGGTGGCCGCAAGCGCTTGCGGTGAAGGATACTTCTGCAGAAGGGCACACACAGCCGGATGATCAAGCCGGGGTCCCAGTACGCGCTCCAAAGCCGGGTGGATCTGGGTCAGCAGTCCGCGGATACGGTTGCTGACTTGGGTGATTTGCCCGGCCAAATCGTCGTCAAAGCCGCACAAGAGCGTCAATTCGGCGAGCGCCTCATCGGTCTTAGGGAGCGCACGCAACGCATGCGGCAGGGAGCGTGCGGCTTCGGCGATGATGGCGGCGTCGCGGGCATCGGTCTTGGCCTCGCCTTCGTGCAGATCGGCGATGCGGCGCATGGCCAACCCTGGCAAATAAGCGACTTCAATGCCTTCCGCACGCGCTACCGTGATCGGCAGGGCCCCTATCGTAGCGGGTTGGTCTACGACCAGCAGAATCTCGCCGTACGCTTTCAGTTCGGCGATCAGTGCGCGTAGTTTCTCTTCGTCATTGGGCAAGGCCTTATCAAACAACCGCTTGCCCGATCGATCCAGTGCCACTGCGTGATGATAGCCCTTGCCGACATCGACCCCGATAAAGACGTCGATGGTGTCATGACAGGTCCTGTTGGCCATGGAGACCTCCTGCGTATCGATGACTCAATACGGCCAATAACCATGGCAGAAACTCTCGGCATCCACGTTACAGGCGGCCTTCAAACACAACAGGCCGAGCCCTTATCAGCGATGACTCACTGCCTGCCCGACCCGGTGACAACGCCCCCCGGATCATGGTTTCGACTGGGGGCAGCAATCATGCCGGGCCGGACTGGCCGTGCCTCTATTGTAGAGGTGGGAACGTAGTAACGGGCCGTAAGAGCGCGCGAAAACCCCGCGTGACCTTGTGGGGTATCATGTCAGGGCGCCTGAACCGGAAGGGCACAGGACCGACGCTATGTCGGGGGCCACATGATACGCGGCGGCACGGTGGGTGAGGAGAGAGAGCGTGTGGGAAGATCTGCTGATCAGGATACCGAACGCGGCCAAGGGCCGGGGGCAAAGAGGGGGCGGGGTGCTCCCAAACAAGACGATGGACGTGGGCATCGCGCAAGGCGTGATAAACGCGATCATCGATGTCTGGGCCGACGGGGGAACGGCGTCTGCAACGCGGCCCCGCTTGAGATTGGCGATAAGGGACCAGCGCCTGGACGTGCACGCAGGGTCCGGCGAGCCCGACCAGCCAGCGTCCGATATGGGGTTTGAGATAGCGCACCTGCGCGTCTCGACACATGAACAGCTCGTGACACTCACGTCTTGCGCGCGGGTACTGCCAGAAAAGGAAGATTGGCGCGCGGCGGCGGCCCTAGGGATAGGGGCTGCTATTTTTTCGGTGGTCCTTCAGCAATCGCCCGCGGATCATATACTGGGCAAGCACCTGGTCGCTTGTGCAAACGGTCCTGAGTACACCATATCCTTGGGAGCAGGAGCGCTCGCCGACATACTCCGCGATGCGCCCACCGTCAGGCAAGGCCTTGAACAATTCGAGGTGTGTGGGGCGACATGCAAGCCCGGCATATTGGTTGTGAGCGCGAGGGCGATAGGGGCGGCACCCGCGAACAACCGGTAACTTGCATCGCGTACCGTAGGGGGTCGCGTAAGCCGCGGCCTGGGACATATAAACGGCATGGGTAGCGGGCCAGCAGGGGGCGTAATCTGGGTCGTCCGCCTCACACCGACTCCGAGATCGGTGCAAGGGCTTCGATTTTCGCGCGCGGCGGATATCCCGTAAGCCGTGCGACACATCGCCGTGGCAGGAACCGGTGGACGGGTTATCCGCGGCGCCATGATCGGATCGGACCCACAAACTGCAGCGGGTGCGGGGCCATAGCATGATGAGGATGCGTGCGGGGGTACGGTAGTGCCCGGCGATCGGGGCTCGGTCACGTCTTAATGCCTTTCGGCTCCCGATCCACCTTCGAGCAGCGTCGGCTGCGACCGTGCCCTGCGATTTGGGGTTTATGGAACGATACGCGGCGCCGCGGCAGGAAGGGTTCGCGCGTCTCTGGGCGGGTAGCACAGAGAAACCGAGAACAGCGGGGTCTGAAAGGTCGAAACGCGGGGGGGGTGGAGGGGGCACGGTTCGTGAGCAAATCCCGCGAAATCTCGCCGGTGCTCGCTTTGCGGGCCGACACGAAGAGGCCTAAGGCGGCCCCAGGCCTTGGAAAGTGGTGCCCAGGGGCGGAATCGAACCACCGACACGAGGATTTTCAGTCCTCTGCTCTA
>JAKAXM010000017.1 GCA_021816625.1 Pseudomonadota bacterium
CGGCGCAGGGCATGGTCCTCGGATTCGCCGGCTAGGAGCTTACCGCCTGGGAATTCCCAAAGCCCGCCGCCGGGCTTGCCGAACGGACGGCGCGCAACCAGAATCCGGCCGGCCCCGTCGCGCAGAATCGCAGCAACGACCCGTTCAGGTCCGGTAAGACCCGTTGATACGGACATAATCGTACGAGAAGTCGCAGGTATAGACAGTGGCGCGCGCCTCTCCCTGCCCCAGGTCCACGCCGATCGTGACATCTTCCCGCGCCAGGGCCTCTTGCCCCCTCTCCTCACGATAGTCAGGATCCACGGCGCCGCCGCGAAAGACGCGCACACCGTTTAGGGTGACGACCACGCGCGCCGGGTCGATGGGCGCGATCGGCGCGCGGCCGACGGCCATCAGGATACGTCCCCAGTTCGGGTCAGCTGCAAAGAGCGCCGTCTTGACGAGAGGAGATTTGGCAATGGTATCGGCCACTACCCGCGCCTCACTCTCGCTACGGGCCCCCGTGACGTCCACCTGCACGAACTTGGTCGCCCCCTCTCCATCGCGTACGATCAGCTGCGCGAGGGTCCGGCACACACCCTCAAGGGCCGCTACGAACGGCGCGAATGCAGCTGCCTCTAAGCGGGGCACGCGGGCCCCTGAGCGGCCCGTCGCCAAAACGACCACGGCATCATTCGTCGAGGTATCACCATCCACCGAGATGGCGTTGAATGTGGTCTTGACGGCCTGTCGCAAGGCGGCCTGCAGAACGGGGCTTGGGATCTCGGCGTCCGTGGCAATGAAACCGAGCATCGTCGCCATATCGGGATGGATCATGCCCGAACCCTTGGCGATGCCGACAATACGGACGGGCGTGCCGTCTAGGAGTAGCTCGTGGACTGCGGCCTTGGGCACGGTATCAGTGGTCATGATCCCAAACGCAGCGTCGGCCCAACCGTCCTCCGAGGACGCCGCAAGGGCCGCCGGTAAGCCGCCGATGAGCCGCGCCACGGGGAGCCGTTCGCCTATGACGCCCGTCGAAAACGGCAGGATCTCCTCGGGTCGGCACTGCAGGTGGCGCGCGAGCGCCGCGCAGCACTCCTCAGCGTCGCGCCGGCCGAGGTCGCCTGTCGCGGCGTTGGCGTAGCCTGTATTGATAAGAAGCGCGCGCGGGGCGCAAGCCGCCAAATGGGCCTTAGCAAGCAGCACCGGGGGCGCTGCAAAATGGCTCTGCGTAAACACCGCAGCAGCCGTCGTCCCCTCCGCGCACTGCACGATCACGAGGTCACGGCGCCCGGCCTTGCGTATACCGGCCGCTGCCGTACCGAGCGCTATGCCCGCTACCCGCCCCAGGGCCGGCATCTCTCCTACGCCCACAGCCATCGTTCATTTCTCCTTAGGCGAGCCGCCCATGGCACTGCTTGTACTTCTTGCCGGAACCGCACGGACAGGGGTCGTTGCGTCCCACCTTGGGTCCACTGCGCAAGACCGTTTGGACGGCCACATCCCCGTCCTCTTCGGTCTCGGCGAAGCTTGGGTGATCGAAGTAAGTAACGCCGGCTTGCCGGCGCTGCTCGTTGATCATATCAATCTCGCTTGCGTCCTCGATCTCGACCTGGGCTAGCGTCGTGATGACCTCGTGCTTGATCCGGTCGAGCATCTGCGAAAACAACTCAAAAGCCTCGCGCTTATATTCCTGCTGGGGGCTCTTTTGGGCGTAACCGCGCAACTGAATCCCCTGGCGCAGATGGTCCATCGCCGCCAGATGATCCTTCCACTGAAGATCCAGGACCTGGAGCATGATCGCCTTCTCCAGATGGCGCGTGGTCTCAGCGCCTAGCCGCTCGACCTTCTCGCGATAACGCATCTCAGCCTGCTCGTGAATACGGCGCCGCAACCCTTCCTCATCCAGGGTACTTTCGCTCTTGAGCCAGGTATCGAGCGGCAACTCAAGACGCAGCTCCCGCTCGAGAGTGGCCTGCAAACCCTCGATATCCCACTGCTCCTCGAAGCTTGCCGGCGGCACATGGGTGTTGATCATGGCGTCTACGACGTCCCGATGGATGGCAGCCACGCTTGCACTCACGTCGTCGGCCACGAGCAGCTTATTGCGTTGCTCGTATATGACCTTGCGCTGATCGTTTGCGACGTCGTCGTATTCAAGCAATTGCTTGCGAATATCGAAATTGTGAGCTTCGACCTTGCGTTGGGCATTCTCGATTGCCTTGGTCACCCACGGATGTTCTATGGCATCTCCCGCTTCCATGCCGAGCCGCTCCATGAGGCCTGCCACGCGATCCGAACCAAAGATTCGCATGAGGTTATCCTCAAGCGATAGATAGAACCGTGTCGTTCCCGGATCCCCTTGGCGGCCGGAACGGCCGCGAAGCTGGTTGTCGATGCGCCGGGATTCGTGACGCTCCGTGCCAATCACCTTGAGACCGCCTACACTTATGACCCGCTCGTGCCGGGCTTGCCACTCGGCCGTTATACGCACCCGTTCGGCTGGGTCAGTCACGTCCTTTAGTTCCGCCTCCAGGTTGCCACCCAGAACGATATCCGTGCCACGCCCGGCCATGTTGGTGGCGATGGTAACGGCCCCCTCGCGCCCAGCCTGAGCTATGATCTGGGCCTCCCGCTCATGATGCTTGGCGTTCAGGACCTCGTGCGGTATGCGCGCTTTTTTTAGGAGGGCCGACAGACTTTCGGAGCTTTCGATCGATGCCGTGCCCACCAGGACGGGCTGGCCTTCCTTGTGGGCAGCGGCGATGTCGGCAACAATTGCGGCATGCTTCTCGGCGGTCGTCCGGTAGACTTGATCACCAAGGTCCTTGCGCACGGCCGGCCGATGGGTGGGGATGACCGTGACTTCGAGGTTGTAGATCTCGTGAAACTCGAAGGCCTCGGTATCAGCGGTTCCGGTCATACCAGCAAGCTTATGGTAGAGGCGGAAATAGTTCTGAAAGGTGATCGAAGCGAGGGTCTGATTCTCGTTTTGGATCGCGACACGTTCCTTCGCTTCGACGGCCTGGTGCAAGCCGTCGGACCACCGGCGACCCGGCATCATGCGTCCCGTGAACTCGTCGACGATGACGATTTCGCCATTGGCGACAATGTAGTCCACCTCGCGGTGGTAGAGGGCATGCGCCCGCAGCGCTGCGTTCAGATGATGCAGGAGACCCATGTTGGCGAGATCGTAGAGACCCTCGCCGTCTGCCAATAACCCGGCCTTGGCCAGCAGCGTCTCGGCGGCCTCATGACCCTCTTCCGTCAGATAGACCTGCTTGGCCTTTTCATCGACGGTGTAGTCTCCCGGTCCGCCTTCCACTTCTTGGCGCGTGAGCTTAGGCACGATGGCGTCGATCTTGGCGTAGAGATCCGTATTCTCCTCGGTGGGCCCGGAGATGATGAGCGGTGTCCGGGCCTCGTCGATGAGAATCGAGTCAACCTCATCGACGACTGCGTAATGGAGCGGCCGCTGCACGCGCTCATCGGCGCTAAAAGCCATATTGTCGCGTAGATAGTCAAAGCCGAACTCGTTGTTCGTTCCATACGTTATGTCAGAATTGTAGGCCTCGCGGCGGGCCGGTCCGTCCAGCGAAGAGACGATGGTTCCTACGGTGAGACCGAGAAAACGGTAGATCCGGCCCATCCACTCCGCGTCGCGCGACGCTAGGTAGTCATTGACCGTGACGACATGGACGCCGAGGCCGGGTAGCGCATTCAAATAGGCCGCGAGCGTAGCGACGAGGGTCTTGCCCTCGCCGGTGCGCATTTCCGCGATCTTGCCTTCATGCAGGACCATGCCGCCGATCAGCTGGACATCGAAGTGCCGCATCCCAAGCGTCCGGCGCGAGGCCTCGCGCACGGTGGCAAAGGCCTCCGGCAAAAGGGCGTCGAGAGATTCGCCGCGCGCAAGCCGCTCCCGAAACGCTGCGGTCTGGGCGCGCAAGTCGTCGTCCGACAAACCCGTGTACCGGGATTCGAGGGCGTTGATGCGCACGACCTGCTGCCGGAGCCTGCGAACGACGCGATCGTTGCGGCTGCCGAAAAACTTACTTAAGACGTTTGCGACCATAACCTTTGGGAGGGCCTAGGAAAGGTCGCATTATGGCTTAAAAGCGCGGCTACTTGAACACTTGGGCCTAACGACGGTCGGCCATGTGCAGAAAACCGATGGGATTGATGGGGGTTCCGTGCAAAAGCACCTCAAAATGGAGGTGGGGACCCGTGGAATAGCCCGTATCCCCCACACGGCCGAGTAGCTGCCCCTTCTGGACGAGCTCCCCGACATGGACGTAACGGGCGCTCAGATGGGCATACATGGTCACCTCGCTATGCCCGTCGAAGATCTTGACGAGGCGGCCGAAACCGCCGTCGCCGCCCGCGAATATCACGATCCCAGCGGCCATGGCGCGGACCGGCGTCCCCACGGGGGCTGCGATATCGACACCCGGATGGAAACCGGGCCGGCCCGTAAACGGGTCCGGGCGCGGACCAAAAGGCGACGATATCCAGCCGCCGCGGACAGGCCAGCCTCCAGGGGTCGTACGCGACAGTACCCGGTGGGCCGTCAGGATGGTTTCGAGGACTGCAAACTGGGCCGCGCGGCGCGCGAAATTGGCCTCGAGCTGGCCTGCCAGGCGCTGCAGGCCCGTTACCGTCCAACGCGCACCGGCTGGGCTTGCGGCTAGCATCGTGGTCGACCAGGCGGCAGGGAGCATGGCGCCTCCGGCCCCGACGCCGGCTACGCTGCCCAGGCGGCCGGCCAGGGCGTCGAGACGGCTGGCCTGGGCGCGAAGACGGCCGACGGTCTGGGCCAGGGCCGATAGATCGTGGTGACTTAAGCGGGCCAGCGCCCGGACCTGTCCTGGCGCATCGGGCGGGATGGCGGTCCCTTGCACGGGCGTGGGGCCCGCGAGCCAAAACGCGAAGCCGCCTATAAGTAGCGGGAACAGACCAAAAAGGGTGATGGCCCCTGCGATTAGTCGGCTAGTAGTCAAAGTCAACGGCCGGGCCTGCGCATCCCCTTCGCGCAGCAGGATGATGTTCATAGCGCCCGGCGGCTGCTCGCCACCACACCATGGGAGAGTCGATCGGCAAGCGCGCGGAGTTTCGCGATCAGGTGCGAGGAGTTTCGGGACGCCACCGGCATCATGGGCGTCGCGGGCGCCCCTCGCCGCGAAGCATTGAGCGCAACCCCCGTGGACGTTACAAGCCGCTGCTTCACGCGGGCGAGATGAGCCGCATCGGCATTCAAGGCCCCCAACTCAAAACCCATGGCCGCTATGCCGGCCGCCGTGTTCCGGGTCAAGGCGGCAACTTCGCTCCGCAGGAAGCCGGGGCGATGGCTAGCGATAAGCCCGCTCGCTGGTACCACGCGACCCAGCACACCATAGACACCTGCGGCCAGCAAGAGCGGGACGACCCCCGCGAAGACCCCCACCAGGATCTGCCACTGGCGGGGAGTGAAACGCCAGTGCCAGTTCCAGTGGTGGCGGCGGCCGACAAGACGGATGGAAATAGGACTCGATCGCTTATCCTTCATAACGCCTCTCGCTGCCACCCCTGCGCTAAACGGCGGGGACCGGTCGTGCAAACGAGATGGCGGGCCGGTCCGTCTCTTCAAACGACACGATCTCACAGGCATCGGCATCCGCGAGAAGCGCACGCAGGAGGCGGTTGTTAAGGGCGTGGCCCGATTTGCAGGCACTGAAGGCCCCTATCAACGGATGCCCCAAGAGGTAGAGATCGCCTATGGCATCAAGGATCTTATGTTTGACGAATTCGTCTTCGTAACGCAATCCGTCCTCGTTTAGGATCCGGAAATCGTCCATGACGACAGCGTTATCCAAACCGCCACCTCGCGCGAGCCCATTCTGGCGCAAGGCCTCCAGTTGATGCATGAAGCCAAAGGTGCGGGCCCGGCTTATTTCCTTGACAAAAGATGTCGTCGAGAAATCGATGCAAGCGACCTGCGTGGAGTTACGAAAAATCGGATGATCGAAGTCGATCGTAAAGGAGACCTTGAATCCGTCCCAAGGATCGAACCGCACCCATTTGTCGCCGTCGTGGATCTCCACTGTCTTGCGGATACGGATAAACCGCTTATGGGCCGACTGCTCTTCGACACCGGCCGACTGGATCAGGAATACGAAAGGGCCCGCGCTCCCATCCATGATGGGAACCTCGGGCGCCGTGAGGTCCACATAGGCGTTGTCGATCCCGAGCCCTGCGAAGGCGGACATCAGATGCTCGACGGTCGAGACCCGGGCGCCATTATGCTCCAGGGTCGTCGACAACCGCGTGTCGCTCACATTCTCGGGGCAAGCGCGCAACTCGACAAGCTGCGGCAGGTCGACACGGCGGAAGATGATGCCACTGTCGACGGGTGCCGGGCGTAAGGTCAGGTAGACCTTCTCCCCTGTGTGCAACCCCACGCCCGTGGCCCGGATAACATTTTTTAAGGTACGTTGCTTTATCATGAGACTTCCGCGCTATGAAGCAGAATAGCACCCTGCCGACCACGCCGGACATCCCTGTACGGCCGCCGAGACCGAGTCACGGCTTTGTCTTAACTGTAAAGACAAAACACTAGTCTGTCCAGGTCGCTCGCCGTCTACGGTCATGTCCGGCGCCGTTCCGCCGATAAGCGGACCTAATTGGCCTGGCGGCGCAAAAACGCCGGAATATCCAAATAATCGGCAGCCTGGGGGTCAGGCTTGGGCCCGGCCCGGCGGTTGCGGATCACAGTCGGCGTGTCAAGGTCGTCGTAATTGGGGACCGCCGGGCCAGCCCCAGCTTGAGCGGTCTTGGCGACCTTCAAGGCTACGGCGGCTTGCTTCTGACCGCTGCCAAGCCCGGTGGCGACGACCGTGACCCGGATCTCGTCTTCCATGGCCGGATCGATGGCCGTGCCAATCACCACCGTAGCATCTTCCGACGAAAACTCCTTGACCGCATCCCCCACTTCCGCAAACTCGCCCAGGGACAGGTTGGCGCTGGCCGTGATATTGACGAGCATGCCCCGCGCGCCGGCGATGTCGATATCCTCCAGAAGCGGACTCGATATGGCTGCTCGCGCGGCCTCCCGGGCCCGGTCCGAGCCACGCGCGACTGCCGATCCCATCATGGCCATACCCATCTCCGACATGACCGTGCGGACATCAGCGAAATCGACGTTGATATGCCCGGGCCGGGTGATCAGCTCTGCGATACCTTGGACTGCACCCTGCAAGACTTGATTGGCCTTGGCGAAAGCATCCAGAAGCGTCATATCGCGCCCAACGACGGTGAGTAATTTTTCATTGGGGATGGTTATGATCGAGTCGACGTATTCACCCAGGTCCCGGATCCCCTGCTCGGCTACGGTCATACGCTTACGACCCTCGAACGGGAAGGGCTTGGTGATGACGGCAACCGTCAGGATGCCTTGGTCCTTGGCAATCTGGGCTACGATAGGCGCAGCACCGGTACCGGTCCCGCCGCCCATGCCAGCCGTTATGAAGACCATGTCGGCGCCGGCCAAGGCCTCGGCGATACGCTCCCGATCCTCCATTGCGGCCTGCCGGCCTACACCGGGATCCGCCCCTGCCCCGAGTCCTTTGGTCAGGTTCGAGCCGAGCTGTAAGACGACGTTGGCGGAAGACCGCTTTATGGCCTGAGCATCGGTATTGGCTACGATAAACTCAACGCCATCGATATTGGAGTTCATCATGTATTCGATGGCGTTGCCACCCCCGCCACCGACCCCGATGACCTTTATAACGGCCTGTTGGCCGCCTGTTTCGACGATCTCAAACATGTTCGCTTCTCCTATCCTGTGAGTGACGCCCGCCCTGATTTCCTTTCATTAAAAATTCCCCTGAAACCAACTTCTCATGCGATTGAATATCTCCGAGAACCGCTTGGGACTCGGACGGCCGGCCGGCGCGAAATGGGCGCCCGCCGTCTGTTTGTGCCCATACAAAACAAGGCCAACCCCGGTCGCAAAAATAGGATTGTGTACGACCCCGCTCAGACCGCCCACGTACTGCGGCACTCCAAGGCGCACCGGGGCATGAAACACTTCCTCGGCCAACTCGACCATGCCTTCCATCTTGGCGCTGCCGCCCGTAAGGACGATGCCAGACCCTAGGAGATCCATGAAACCGCTCTTGCGCAGATCGTCGGCGACGAGTTCATAAAGCTCGGTTATTCGCGGCTCGACGACCTCGGCCAAGGTCTGGCGGGAAAGCTTGCGCGGCGGCCGGTCCCCAACCCCCGGAACCTCCACCATTCCCTCCTCGGCCCCTTGGCCGTAGGCGCAGGCCCATTGTTTCTTGATGTCTTCGGCGTATTGCGTGGGGGTGCGCAAGGCCACGGCGATGTCGTTTGTGACCTGATCGCCAGCGATCGGGATTACAGACGTATGGCGAATCGCGCCCTGGGTAAAGACTGAGATATCGGTGGTACCCCCACCGATATCGACGAGACACACGCCGAGTTCTTTCTCGTCTTCCGTGAGGACCGACAGGCTGGAGGCCAGCTGTTCGAGGATGATGTCGTCGACCTCGAGACCGCAGCGGCGCACGCACTTTATGATGTTCTGCGCAGCGCTCACGGCCCCCGTCACGATATGGACCTTGGCCTCGAGGCGGACCCCCGACATGCCGATGGGCTCACGGACCCCTTCCTGACGATCGATGATGAATTCCTGGGGCAGGATATGGAGGATCTTTTGATCGGCCGGAATCGGCAAGGCGCGTGCCGCCTCTAGCACACGGTCCACGTCACCTTGCCCGACTTCCTTCGTTTTTATGGCCACGATGCCGTGGGAGTTCACGGAATTTATATGGCTGCCCGCGATCCCCGCGTAGACGGAATGGATCTGACAGCCGGCCATGAGCTCGGCCTCCTCGACGGCCCGCTGAATAGATTGGACCGTCGACTCGATATTGACGACCACCCCCTTTTTGAGACCCCGGGACGGCTGGTGACCGACACCGATGATTTCTATGGCGCCTTCCTTGGTAATCTCGCCTACGATCGCGAGCACCTTGGATGTCCCGATATCCAGGCCTACGACGAGGCGCGCGTCACCCTTTTTGGTCATGCTGGTCCCCATGGGCCTTGCGCCAACTGATGGCGAAGCCGTTTGTGTAACGTAAGTCGATCGTGCGCATCGCCGCTCGCTTGGCGGCCAACTGTCCGAAGACCTGCGCAAAACGCGTCAGCCGTGCCGAACCCTGACGCCCCAACACGAGCTGCGGGCCGCCCTGCACGATGATCCGCCACGACTCGCGTGTGGACAATTTGAGGCCGGCAATGGTAAAGCCGAGCGGCTGCAGGATGGCCTGAAAACGCTGGAAGTGATTCAGCATGTCCTGTTCACCGCCGGGCGGTCCCTGAAAGAGGGGTAAAGACCGGTGCGGCCCAAGGCCCTGCAGATGCACATGCAGCCCCTGACGACTGACCCAGCCGCCCGCGGCCCAGCGGGCGACGGGATGGACGGGGTCCACGTAGATAACGAGGGTCCGCGGAAAGCGTCTTTCGACGTGCACGTGACCGACCCACGGCACGGCGGCGACGGCTTGGCCGACCGCGTCGAGCCGCAAGCCGTAGAAGTTCTGTCGCAAAAACGGCTCGAGGGCGCTTACGAGGTCGGTCCTCGGGATGCGCGTAAGATCCCCTACTACCCGCACCACGCGAACCGGAAAGCGTCCCGGGGCCAGCACCGTGCGCACGGCCCCGGCAAAGCCTGCGAGGCTCAGTAGGAAGATCATGAGCTGCACGATCCGTTTGCGCGGCCGCCACCGATCACGGCGGCCCGCAGAACCCAGCCCGGTCCGCGGCATGCGCACCCCAAGCCCCGCCTCCATGGTCATGACGCCTCCAGGGTCTCGGCCAGGATGGCCTCGACCAGATCTGCAAAACCGAGACCCGCCGCGCGCGCCGCCATAGGCACCAGGCTATGATCGGTCATGCCGGGCACTGTGTTCAGCTCCAGCACATAAAAACGGCCTTGCGCGTCGGCCATAATGTCGACCCGGCCCCAGCCCCGCCCTCCCAATGCCTTGAAGGCGTTCATCGCGAGCGCCTGGATGTCCGCTTCGGCAGCGGCCGTAAGACCCGCGGGGCAGTGGTAGCGCGTGGTGTTCAGCACATATTTGGCCTCGTAGTCGTAGATCTCATGGGGCGTCTCGAGGCGAATGGTCGGTAGGGCGCGGGCACCGAGAATCGCACAGGTGTATTCCGGCCCACAGATACACCGCTCGGCCAGAACCGGCCCGAAACGGCAGGCCTCCTGGTAGGCGCGCGCGAGGTCTGCAGCCAGGTGAACCTTGCTGACACCAATGCTAGAGCCTTCCGACAAGGGCTTTATGACGAGCGGGAAGCCGAGCGCCGCGGCCAGGGGCAGATCACGTTCCGATGTCAGGACGCAAGAATCCGGGGTCGGCAGCTGGGCCGAGCGCAGGATGGCCTTACTTAGGGCCTTGTCCATAGCGACTGCCGAGGCCGCCACGCCGCTGCCCGTATAGGGGATACCCAGAACCTCCAGTAGTCCTTGGACGGCGCCATCCTCGCCTAGCCGGCCATGCAAAGCGATGAAGGCCCGGTCATAGCCGCCGCCCAGCAGGGCCGCGACCAGGCCGGATTGGGCATCTATCCCGTGGGCATCTATCCCGCGCGACCTCAGGGCCGTCAACACGGCGGCGCCACTTTTGAGCGACACTTCCCGCTCCGATGAGCTGCCACCGTATAAGACTGCGACCTTCCCATAACGGCTCATGACGGCTCTCCCACGATGCACACCTCGGGTTCAAGCGTGATCCCTGTCTCGGTGCGCACCCTGTCCTGGACGCGCAGGATCAACCGCTCTATGTCCTGGGCGCGGGCATCACCCTCGTTTACGATGAAGTTGGCATGATGCTCGGAGACGACCGCGCCTCCCTCGCGCAGCCCTTTGAGGCCGGCACCCTCGATAAGGCGCGCGGCGTAATCTCCGGGGGGATTACGAAACACAGAACCGGCATTGGCCGTCTGGGTCGGTTGGGTACGCTTGCGTAAAGCGAGGTGTTCCCGGATGCGGGCCTTGCCCACTTCGCTCGCACCGGCCGGCAAAGACAGGCGCACAGAGACAAACCACTCCCCGTCGGGCCCTGTCACCGAGCGATAGCGGATACGAAAATCCGCAGGCGGCCTGCGGCGGACGCAGCCGGCGCGATCGACGGTCTCGACAAAGGCTACGTAGTCCCATATCTGTGAACCGGCGGCACCGGCGTTCATGGCAAGCGCCCCACCCACGGTGCCCGGTATGCCCGCCAGAAATTCAAGGCCGAGCCGCCCGGACTGGGCACAAAAACGCGCAAGCTTGGCGCACGGCACGCCGGCCTCGGCATACACGAGAGCGGCCTCGTGGCCGAGCGCGCCCAGGCCGCCCGCGGTGGCGATGACGGCACCCCGGATCCCGCCATCCCGCACCAAGGTATTGCTGCCCAGACCCAGCCAGAACAGGGGGACCTCCTGATGAGCGGCCAAAAACGGCCCCAAGGCGGCGACCGTGGCGGGCACAAAAAAGATGTCCGCCGGGCCGCCCACGCGCCAGGTCGTATGCGCGGCAAGCGGCTCATCGCGACGGACCGTACCGACCACTGGCGGTTCGTGGCTCATGATTGGGCCTCCGCCAGGGCCTGCGGTAAGGCCAGTGCCGCCTGCCCTATGTTGCCCGCGCCCAGGGTCAGCACAAGATCGTTGGGCGCCACCACCGGCGCCAGGATGCGCGGCAGGTCGGCGATATTTTCAACGAACACCGGATGGCGTCCGCGGGCGCGTATCGACCGACACAAGGCACGTCCGTCCGCACCGCTGATCGGCGTCTCGCCCGCGGCATAGACCTCGGTCACGAACAGATTGTCGATCTCGGCTAGGGCGGCGGCGAAATCTTCGAGCAGATCATGGGTGCGCGAGTAGCGGTGTGGCTGGAACACCACGACCAGCCGTCGCATGGGCCAACCGTCGCGAGCCGCCTGCAGGGTGGCTGCGATCTCACGCGGATGATGGGCATAGTCATCGACAAACAAAATGTCGCCACCCCGGACGTCGCTCACGGCGTTGATTTGAAAACGGCGACCGATGCCGGAGAAGGTGGAAAGGGCGCGCGCGATATCCTCACGCTTAGCCCCCAACTCATGCCCCACCGCGATTGCCGCCAGGGCATTGAGGACGTTATGGTGACCGGGTTGGCGCAAAGACACACCGAGCCACGACTCATCTCCGCGATAGGCGACGGTAAAACGCATATGCTGGCCGTCCTGCGTGATATCGCGGGCGCGGAGTTCGGCCTCCGCGCTTACCCCGTAGGTCAGAACGGGTTTGTGGATATCGGGGAGCAGGGCCCGGACCACGGGATCGTCCACGCAAACGATGGCGAGACCATAGAAGGGCAGATTGTGGAGAAAGGCAAGAAAGGCCTGCTTTAGCCGCTGAAAGTCGCCGCCATAGGTGGCCATATGATCGGAATCGATATTGGTGACGATGGCGATCAATGGCTGCAGATGCAGGAAGGAGGCATCGCTTTCGTCGGCTTCCGCTACGAGATAGCGCCCGCGGCCAAGGCGTGCATGGCTGCCAATACTGTTAAGCCGGCCGCCGATGACGAAGGTGGGGTCCAGACCGGCTTGTGCGAGGACGCTCGCCACGAGGCTCGTCGTCGTCGTCTTGCCGTGGGTTCCTGCAATGGCGATCCCCTGCTGAAGACGCATGAGCTCGCCCAACATCTCGGCGCGCGGGATCACCGGTATCTTGGCCTCGCGCGCGGCCAGCACCTCGGGGTTATGGGGCGCGATCGCAGACGAAACGACGACGACATCCTGGGACGACACGAGGGTCCTGTCATGGCCGATGTGGACGCGGATTCCGAGTCCCTGAAGCCTGCGCGTCGTGGCGCTCTCCGCAGTATCCGATCCCGACACCTCGAACTTTAGATTGTGTAGGACCTCGGCAATACCGCACATGCCGGCACCGCCGATGCCTACGAAATGGATGCGGTGAACGTTATGCATGCGCAAGCTCCCAGCAGGTCGCGACGATACGTTCGGTGGCATCCGGCATGGCGCAGGCCCGACAACTCACCGCCATGCGCATGCCAACCTCCGGACTGCGCGCGAGCTGTCCGAGCAACTCCGCGACATGGGCCGGGGAGAACTCGCGCTGCGCGATACAGAGCGCCGCGGCCCGATCCGCGAGGAACCGGGCGTTGGCGGTCTGATGGTCATCCGTTGCAAACGGAAAAGGCACTAGGATAGCGGCAACGCCCGCGGCGCACAGTTCCGCAATTGTCATCGCTCCGGCCCGACAAATGACGACGTCAGCCCATTCGTACTGCGCCGCCATATCTTCCATGAAGGTCGTCACCTCGGCGGTAACGCCGCGACTCCGGTACGCGTCTTCCGTGGTCGCGAGCCCACTGCTCCCCGTCTGGTGCCGGACCAGCGGCCGGATGGCAGGTTCCATGAGGGCTAATGCCTCTGGTAGCACGGTATTGAGGACTGTCGCCCCTTGACTGCCGCCGACTACGAGCACGCGCAACGGGGGCGTACGATCACGCAAGCGGGTCTCCGGCCGCGGTATACGCAAGATCTCGGCGCGCACCGGGTTGCCCACATGGAGGGCACCAGGCAGTGCCCGGAAGGCGTCGGGAAAACCGCATAAGACACGATCGGCAAGCAGCGCGAGCCATCGATTGGTGAGGCCAGCCAAGGCATTTTGCTCGTGGATGACAAGGGGTGTGCGCGTAAGCCAGGCCGCGATTCCACCGGGTCCGGCGACAAAGCCGCCCATGGCCAGCACGAGGTCAGGGCGGTGACGGCGAAATATCCCGTAGGCCTGCCAGACGGCAACCACCAAGCGGCCGGGCAACAACAGAAGGTCGCGCAGCGAACCCCGCCGCAGCCCCTGAATCGTTATCCATTCGATCGGGAAACCGGCCGCGGGGACGACCCGCGCCTCGAGACCCCGCTGGGTCCCGACCCAGACGACGGTAACCCCTTCGTCGCGCAAGCTGCGGGCGACGGCAAGCGCGGGGAATACGTGGCCGCCGGTGCCGCCCGCAAGAATCAAGACCCGCATCATCGTGATGCCCCCTGGGCGCGCGTCTCGCGATCGATGCGCAGCAAGAGGCCCATCGCCATACAGCTCATGAGCGTACTCGATCCGCCATAACTCACCAAGGGCAAACCGAGTCCTTTGGTCGGTAGGACACCCATATCGACACCCATGTTGATAATCGCCTCAAGGGTGATCAGGATAGCCACTCCTTGGGCAACGTAGCAGGAATAAAGGTCGCCAAGGCGGCGGGCGGCCGCAGCGATCTGAAAGGCGCGCAGGGTCAGCAAGGCGAACAGGGCTATCACGGCCACCACGCCCACGAGGCCGAACTCTTCCCCGACCACGGCGAACAGAAAATCCGTGTGGGCGGCCGGTAGATAGTAGAGTTTTTGAATGCCAAGCCCCAGACCGCGGCCCGACCAGCCACCGCGGCCAAAGGCCATGAGCGACTGGACCAGCTGGTAACCGTCACCTTTGGCCTGCGCAAACGGGTGCAAGAAACCTATGATCCGGCGCTCCCGGTAGCGCGAGACCACCGTCAGAACCACCCCCGCAGCAACCCCGGAGAGCAACACGAGCAGGAAATGGCTCAGGCGGACGCCGCCGACGAACAGCATTCCGAAGGCAACCGCCCATAAAATCACCTCGCTGCCCATATCGGGCTCTAGGAGCAACAAAACACCGATCACCATGAGCAAGGTCGCGACCGTCAAGATGCCATGCGTAAACTCGCTCAAACGATCCTGACGCCGGACGAGATAGCCTGCGAGATATAAAACGAGGAAGAGCTTCAGGAACTCCGAGGGCTGCACGTTCATGAAGCCAAACGACAGCCAGCGGGCCGAGCCGTTGACCCGTACGCCCACGTGCGGTATGAGCACCATGGCGAGCGCCCCCAGACCGCCCATCAAAAGATAAGGGGAAATCTGCCGCCAAAAGGTCATGGGCACAAGCACCGTGACAAAGAGGGCGATCACGCTGAGCGCCACGTTCACGCCATCATGCAGGAAATAGTAGGCGCTATAGCCGGCACGGTGCACGGACACAAATGCCGACGCCGAATAGACCATGACGAGACCAAATACGAGCAAGATGAGGACCGTATACAACAGCGTGCCGTCCAGGGGCGGCAGCCGGCGATGGGTCATGGTCTCTCCCGCGTTAACCATGGAGATCTCCTGCGGATCCCGCCGTGAGTCCCTGTACGGCCGCGGCAAAGACCTCGCCACGGTGGGCATAGTTGCGAAACATGTCGAAGCTTGCGCAGGCTGGCGATAGCAGGACCTGATCTCCGGTCTGCGCCAGGCGAGCCGCGCAGGCAACGGCCTCCTCCAGGGAGGCGGCGCGCTCCAAAGGGCAGCACCCGTGCAGCGCTGCCGCCAAGCGGTCCGCGTCACGTCCGATCAAAACGACAGCGCGCGCTTTGGCGCGCACGATCGGCGCGAGGTCGCCAAAGTCGGCACCTTTGCCCTCGCCTCCGGCGATCAGCACCACAGGGCCCGGAAGGCCCGCCAGGGCGGCCGCCGTAGCCCCGACATTGGTGCCCTTCGAGTCATCGATCCATGTAATACCGGCGTGGGTCGCCACCACCTGAGTCCGATGGGCAAGCCCCGGAAACGCACGGATGGCGGCAATGAGGGGTTCCCAGTCATCCGTGAGGGCCGTGGCAAGCGCCAGGGCGGCCAGGACATTGGCGACATTGTGTTGTCCCGGAATCGGGATGTCGCCGGCGGGCATGATCGGGCGTCGGCCCTGGGCCAGCCAGGGCGCCCCGGCGTGCTCTATGAGACCGAAATCCCGCCCGATCGGACGATCGAGCCCAAATGACACCACCTCGCGATCCTCATGGGCCATGGCCGCCACCCACGGATCCTCGCGATTGATCACGACGCGCCCCATACCCGTGAAGATGCGTGCCTTGGCGTGAGCGTACTCCGCCATATCCTCGTAACGGTCCATGTGGTCGGGGCTTACATTCAAGACGACTGCAGCCTCGGCGCTTAAGCTCGTGGTGGTCTCGAGCTGAAAGCTCGAGAGCTCGAGGACATAGACATCGGGGCGGGCGCGGGTCAGCAATGACAGGACCGGCACGCCGATGTTGCCGGCAACCTCGACGTGGCGGCCTGCCGCCCTCATCATGTCGCCGACGAGCGAGGTCACGGTGCTCTTGCCATTGGAGCCGGTTACGGCAATGACGGGGGCCTCACAGACCCGGGCGAAGAGCTCGATATCCCCAACGACCGGGACACCGGCGGCATGGGCGGCGGCGATCGCGGGTTCCTTGATGGATATCCCGGGGCTCACGGCCAGGATGTCGGCGCCCGTGAGGATCTCGCTCGCAAAAGGACCGGACAGGAATTGCACCTCCGGGTGGCGTTCGCGCAGGGCCGCAAGCCGCGGCGGCGCCTCGCGGCTATCGCACACGATGACCTCGCGTCCTTGTCCACGCAGATACTCGACGGTGGCAAAGCCGGTCTCGCCGAGACCCAGGACGACCGTGTAGCGGCTCATAGCTGCCCCCCGAGCGACGAGAGCCCAACCAGAACCAGAACCGCCGTAACGATCCAGAAACGCACGATCACGCGCGGCTCCGGCCAGCCCTTCAATTCGAAATGATGATGCAAAGGCGCCATCCTGAAGATACGCCGGCCGGTCAGCTTAAATGACCCCACCTGCAACATGACCGACACCGTCTCCAAGACAAAGACCCCACCCATAACAAAAAGTAAGGCCTCGTCGCGAATGACGACCGCAATGACCCCGAGGGCACCACCGAGGGCGAGCGCACCCACGTCGCCCATGAAGACCTGGGCCGGATAGGCATTGAACCACAAGAAGGCGAGCGCGGAGCCGATAATGGCGCAGCAGAAGATGACGAGGTCGCGGGCCCCGGGCACAAAGGCGTGACCGGCCAGCGCCGCGAGTCGCGCATCGCCCGCGACGTAGGCCAGCACTGCGAGGCCGCCGGCCACGAGCGCCGTGGGAAACGCCGCCAGGCCGTCCAATCCGTCGGTGAGGTTGACGGCGTTACTCGCCCCGGTGACGACCAGGAATCCCAGAAAAATGAAGGCAAGAGCCCCGAGCTGCACGAGGGGATGGCCGATCCAGGGCAGATAGAAAGCGGTCGCCGGCCCCTTGCTCGCCACGGCAAAGACACCGGCCGCGGCCGCCACAGAGGCGCACATCTGCGCGAGAAACTTGGCACGTGCGCCGATCCCGCGCGGATTTTTATGGAGCAATTTCACATAATCGTCGGCCCACCCGATGAGACCGAACACCAGTAAAGTGGCAAGCGCGATCCAGGTCTTAGCGTCGCTTAGCCGCATCCAGAGCACGGTCGCGACCGTGATCGAAAACAGCATAAGGAGACCGCCCATGGTTGGCGTGCCGGCCTTCTGGTAGTGGCTTTGGGGTCCGTCGCGGCGCACGGTCTGACCAATGAGTCGCGCTGTCAGCCGGCGGATCATAGGGGGTCCGGCGGCTAGCCCGACGCCAAAGGCCGTCAGAAACGCGAGCAAGGCGCGATCCACGAAGAAGTGGGCGGCGGCATGGGCGGCCCACATTTTAAGGATGAGCAGAAACATCGGGCCCTCCTGCGGCGCGCAAACCCGATGTTACGGCATCCATCCCCATGCTGCGGGAACCCTTGACGAGGACAACCGCGTTGGGGTGGAGCACGGCCTGTAGATCCTGCACCAGCGCGTCATGCGTCTCGTAGTGCCGGCCATTGGCGCCAAAGGCCGCACAAGCCCCTTGCGACAGCGGTCCGAGCGTCCATAAATGTTCGATCCCTGCGCGTCGGCAGGCGGCGCCGAAGTCGGCGTGCAAGGACGGGGCCTGCACCCCCAACTCCGCCATGTCCCCCAGAACGAACCAGCGCTCGCCCGGCAGGGCCGCCAACACCGCGAGGGCGGCGCGCGCCGAATCGGGATTGGCGTTGTAACTATCGTCGATGAGCCACGCCCCGCCCGCGGCCCGGGTGGATTGCAGACGGCCGGCCACGGGTACCGCGCCCGCGAGGCCCCGGGCTACCGCCTCTGCCGAGGCCCCTAGGGCGAGCGCGGCGGCGGTGGCCGCCAGGGCATTCACCACATTGTGCGCACCGAGCAAAGGCAGACGGACGCGCAAGGGTTCATCCCAGGCCGGCGCCGTGATATGGAGGTCACTGCCCTCCGGATCCGTCACGAACTGGGCCGAGACATCCGCCGACGAGCCCAATCCAAAGGTGAGGACCGGCCCCGGCGCGAGCGTACGCCAATAACCGGCATAGGCGTCGTCGGCATTGATGACCGCCACCCCGGCCGGCGGCAGACTGCTATATAAAGAGCCCTTTTCGGCGGCTACGGCCTGCACCGTGCCAAGCCCAGCCAGATGGGCCGCCCCGGCATTGGTCACTATGGCCACGTCCGGATGCGCAATCGCCCCGAGAGCGGCAATCTCTCCGGGACGGTTCATACCGATCTCGACCACGGCGTACCGGTCGTGGTGGCCCAGCCGCAGCAGGGTAAGCGGCAGGCCGATGTCGTTATTCAGATTCCCTTGGGTGGCGATACCAGGTCCCGTCGCGGCCATAATGCGCGCCGTCAGTTCCTTGACGCTGGTCTTGCCATTGCTGCCCGTCACGGCGATCACCGGCACGCCCATACGCCGGCGCCAATAGCCGGCGAGCTGACCCAAGGCCCGGCGCGTATCTGGGACGACGAGGCACGGCGGCCAGCCGGGCTCTCGCGGGCGCTCGGTCAGAGCCGCCACGGCCCCGCGCGTCGCGGCCTCCGCGAGAAAGGCATGGCCGTCGAAACGCTGGCCACGGAGCGCGACGAACAAGGCCCCCGGGGCCAAAGAACGAGTGTCCGTCGCCACGCCCCGAATCGTGAGCGATGGCCCGCTGGCCGCTGCCCCCACGGCGCTTGCCACCTCTTCCCAGGTCAGCACAAGGCCTCCAAAAGCTGTGTCACGGTCCGTCGATCGCTATACGGTACGCGCAAATCTCCGATCTGCTGGTACTCCTCATGCCCCTTGCCGGCGATGACGACCACATCCTCGGATCCGGCCATCTGCAGGGCGTGGGCAATGGCGGCACGGCGCTCCGGCACGATCTCGAACTGCGATCGCGCGGCCTCCGGAACCCCCGTCAGGATATCCCTCACGATCCGCTGCGGGTCCTCATGCCGGGGGTTGTCGTGGGTCACGATCGCACGGTCTGCAAAGGCCGCTGCGCACGCGCCCATGAGCGACCGCTTACCCCGGTCACGGTCGCCTCCGCATCCGAAGACGCAGATCACCCGGCCATGGGCGTGGTTGCGCGCCCCCACGAGCACCTTCTCCAGGGCGTCTGGCGTATGGGCGAAGTCGACCACCACGAAGGGTTGGCCCGGACGTAGGGAAAACGGCTCCATGCGTCCCGGCAAGGGGGCCACCTTACCCAAGGCCGCGGCGGCCTCGGCGGGGCGATCGCCGACGGCGATGAGCGTGGTCAAGGCGGCGGCGAGATTATGGACGTTGAACGGCCCCAATAGGGGGCTATGGAGTACAACAGACCCGCCGGGCACCGTGAATTCGATCTTAAGACCCTGGGGTCCCGCCTCGACCGCGCGGATCGCCACGTCGCCTGCGGTTCCATAAGACCAGACACGGACCTCGGGGCGCAGCCGCGCCTTGAGCGTGGCGCTAAACGGATCATCGTTGTTGAGCACGGCAAACTCGAGCTCGGGGACGACGAATAGCCGGGCCTTCGCCTCCCCGTAGCGGGTCATATCACCATGATAATCGAGATGGTCGCGCGTCAGATTGGTAAAAACGGCCCCCGTGAAACGGACCGCGCCCACCCGCCCCTGGTCGAGGGCATGCGAGGACACCTCCAAGGATACGGCGCGCGCGCCTTCGCGCCGGAAGCGATCCAGCCACCGATGCAGGGAGATGGCATCGGGGGTCGTGTGCTCGGCGGTCAAGAGATGCCCAGGGAAGCCGTTGCCCAAGGTGCCGATGAGGGCGCACGGCGTCCGGCTTTGCAGGGCGTGGGCCACGAGATGGGCGGTCGTGGTCTTGCCATTGGTCCCCGTGACCCCAAGGACCGTCAGGTACCGCGACGGACTGCCGTAAAACCGATCGGCGATGGTGCCCACGAAGCCGCGTAGGTCCGGGCAGGCCAAGACCGGCACCGGGCCCACATGGCCATCGGGGGCGCTCTCGCTTAATACCGCGACCGCGCCGCGCGCCACCGCATCGCTGATAAAACGCCGCCCGTCCTGACTGGTCCCGGCAAGCGCCATGAACAAGGAGCCGGGGGTGACGGTCCGGCTATCCAAACTTAAGGCCGAGATCGCCATGTCCGCCTCGGCGGGGAGCGGACGTATGCCCCCTAAAAGGCTAGTCAAGGTCGTCGTCATGGCCCCCTCGTCGTCGCCTGCGCGATCGTGGTTTCCGGCTGATCGGGGGGGATATTTAAGATACGCAGGGCCCCGGTCATGACCTTTTGAAACACCGGCGCCGCGCATTGCGCTCCATAATATCCGTGCTTACGAGGATCGCGGATATCCACAAATATGACGAGCCGCGGATCAGAGGCCGGCGCAAATCCCCCAAAAGAGGCGACATAACGATGGCGATGATAGCCCTTGACGTCGGCGATATGGGCCGTGCCGGTCTTGCCCGCGACCCGATAATTTACGACATCCGCGGTGGCGCCTGTTCCCGCCGGACTTGCCGCCAGTTCCAGCATATGACGCATCTCGCGGACTACGGTCGGCGTAAACACGCGGCGGCCCTTGGGGGCTTGGTTCAGCTTTAAGATGCTGATCGGCTCGAGTTCACCGTCATTCGCGAAAACCGTATAGGCGCGCGCCATCTGCAAGGGCGTGACCGAAATGCCGTAGCCAAAGGCCAAAGTCGCCTTTTGGATGGGCGCCCAGGTGCTAGGCGGGGCCAAAAATCCGGGGGACTCGCCCGGCAACCCGCTATGCGTCCCATGGGTAAAACCAAGCCGGAGGAAATTATCGTACATCTCGCGGCGCGTGAGGGTCGTCAAGGCGATCTTCGAGGCCCCGACGTTGCTCGACTCAGCAATCACATGGGATACATCTATGAGACCAAAATCCCCGACATCGCTGATCTTATCGGGCCCGACCCAGTAACTCCCCGGCGCCGTATTGACGAGCGTGTGCGGGACGATACGCCCTGACTGCAACGCCAGAGCGATGGAAAACGGCTTAAGGGACGAGCCCGGCTCGATGACATCGGTCACGGCACGATCGCGATAATAGCTGCTGTTTAGGTCACTACGGGTATTGGGGTTAAAGCTTGGCACGTTCGCAAGCGCCAAGACTTCCCCGGTATGAGGATCGAGGACGATCACGGAGCCACTGCTGGCGTCATGGTAGCGCACCGCTTTCAAGAGCTCGCGGTAGGCCAGGTATTGGATCCGCTGATCGATACTCAGCACGAGGTTCTGGCCCGACGCCGGCGGATGAGGTCCCTGGCGTAGCGCGATGGGCTCGCCTAGGCCGTCGCGAATCACGACAGCGCGGCCTGGATGGGGGCTTAGCACCGCGTTATACGCAAGCTCGACGCCGTCTTGCCCCTGGTCGTTGATGTTCGTAAATCCGATCAGGGTCGCCGCGACCGCGCCGGCCGGATAATAACGGCGGTATTCGCGCTGCGAGGCTACCCCCGGCACGCGTAAGGCGAGGACCCGGGCCGCAAAACGCGGATCGATCTGCCGGCGCAAATACATGAATTGCTCGTGGCGCTGCACGGAGAGGGCATGCTCGAAATGACGCAGAGACCAGTGAATGGCGCGCGCCAAGGGTGCCCAAACAGCCGGCTCCTTGATGAGCACCTGGGGGTTCGCCCACAAGGAATCAACCGGGGTGCTGACCGCGAGCGGTTGCCCGTGCCGGTCGAGTATCATACCCCGGTGCCCCTCCTGCTGTATGGTCTCGATCTCCTGACGGCGCGCCTCGTGACTCAAGAAGGGGGCATCGACCACTTGCAGATAAAAGGCGCGCACCGCCATGAGCCCAAGCGCGCACAAGAGCAGGGCCATGACAAACGTCGAGCGGGCGAAGCCCGCTTGATCCGTCATGGCAAGAAATGGACCGGAGACGTTCATGGGCGGCTCGGCGGATGCGTATATAGGGGATGCGTATATAAAAGCACGATGCGTCGTGGGTCGGGCATGACCATATTCAGGCGTGCACGCGCGATCGCATCGATGCGCCGATGCTCGGCCAGCGTACCCTGCTCCAGTAACAGACGGCCCCACTCCACATGCAAGGCATCCTTCTGGCTCATGAGATGCTCTTCGCGGCCAAACATGAGCAGATAGCGATTGCGTACATCCACGAGGGCCAGGGCCGACAGTACCAGCAAGACCACCCACAATCTCGCCGCTCGGGCCGTCATACACCACCCCTAAGCCGCTCGGCCACGCGCATGACGGCGCTGCGCGACCGCGGGTTCGCGGCAATCTCCACGCGACTGGCCCGGCGCGACTTACCAAGGACCTTGAGCCGAGGTGCGAGCGTCGCATAGGGGACGGGAAGCCGTGCCGGATGGGTATCGCCGCGCGACTCCTGCGCGAAAAATCGCTTGACGATACGATCCTCGAGCGAATGAAAGCTGATCACGACCAGGCGGCCACCCGGCGCCAGGAGCTCAAGCGCGACCGGCAGGGCACGCGTCAATTCGCCCAGCTCATCATTGATCGCAATCCGCAGGGCCTGAAAAGAGCGAGTCGCCGGGTCCTGACCCGGCTCACGGCGCGGGACTGCGCGCGCCACCAGGGCGGCGAACTGCGCGGTGGTGCTGATAGCCCCCTGGGCCCGCGCCGCTACCACGGCCCGCGCGATGCGCCGGGCAAAACGCTCCTCCCCAAAATCATGCAGCACCTGCGCGATCTCGGCCTCGGACGCGCCGTTTAACCAGGCCGCCGCCGTTAGGGCCTCCTGCCGGTCCATGCGCATGTCGAGTGGTCCGTCGTGGCGAAAGCTGAATCCGCGACCCGGATCGTCTAGCTGCGGCGAGGATACCCCAAGGTCGAACAGTATGCCGTCGAAGGACCCGCGCTCACCGACGCGCGCCTGATCGTCCCCCATCGTAGAGAACCGCCCCTTCACTATCGTCATGCGCGGGTCCTCCCCGAAACGCCGCGTGGCCGCCGCGATCGCTTGGTCGTCACGGTCGATGGCGACCAAGCGCCCCCCGGAAGCAAGCCGGGCCAATATTTCGGCGCTGTGGCCGCCGCGACCGTAGGTCGCGTCGAGGTAACGGCCCTGCGGCCGCACCGCCAGCGCCTCGAGGGCTTCCGCCAACAAGACTGGCTGATGCGCCCCGCTCACAGCGACAAGGACTGCAACTCCGCAGGTAGATCTTCGCCGTCAGTCTCCGCCAGCCACTCCGCGCGGCGCGCGTTCCATGTCGCCTCGTCCCATAACTCGAACTTATTTCCCTGTCCAATCAGCATGATATCCTTTTCAAGACCCGCAAAACTGCGCAACGGGGCGGGCAATAAGATGCGCCCCGCCCCATCCATGTCGCACTCCGTCGCGTGCCCCACCAAGAGCCGCTGCAGGCGCCGGGTGTGCACGTTAAAACTCGACAAGCGGACGAGCTTGGCCTCGATGACCTCCCATTCCGGCAGGGGGTACAGCAAGAGGCAGTGGTCGCGGTCCACGGTCATGATGAGTCGCCCCGCGCACTGCGCCAGCAGGTCCCCCCGGTATCGGGTCGGGACAGCTATTCGCCCCTTGCTGTCGAGACTGACGCAATTCACGCCACGGAACATACCCTTCCTTCACGGCTTGGTCCCACAAATAACCACTTTCGCCCACTTCGTGACACTATAGAGACGCACGAAAAGCGAAGTCAAGCATGTAGGCACAAAAGGGGACGGACGGCGGCCTTTAAAGAGGTGTCTGGGAGAAGCAGGCGAGCGTGCGCCTGGATCGCGGACGCGAGAGCAGGTGGGAGTCGGCCGGTAAGCCGGGTTCTGTCGTGGACAGTCATTCATCTGGGACGCCCGTCACCGAGCGCCTCTAGCAACCTACCCGGGGACAGCGCGGGCCACGCCATAGTCCCCCTATGCGGTCTTGCTCCAGGTGGGGTTTGCCCTGCCACCGATGTTGCCACCGGTGCGGTGCGCTCTTACCGCACCATTTCACCCTTACCCACTTACCGACGTGGGCGGTATATTTTCTGTGGCACTTTCCGTAGGCTCGCGCCTCCCAGGCGTTACCTGGCACCTTGCCCTGCGGAGCCCGGACTTTCCTCTGCCTTCCAGCAGCGACTGTCTAGCCGACTCCCGCCGTCAGTATACGCCCTTGCACCCCCGGCGGGCGGCTATTCCACCGCCAGGGAGTCTTTTTTGTGGGCGAGGCGGTCGACCAAGGCTTGGTAAGAGGCCTGAAAAGCGCCGACCCCCGCGGTCAGCAGCTCATCTAGTATCTCCGGCAGATCGATACCCTCGCGGCGGATGCCATCCAAAACGGCCTGCGATTGCGTGATCTCCGACTCCAGCAAGGCGCGCGGCCGATGCGTAAGCAAGGCCGCGAAGGTCTGCGGCGGGACGGTGTTGATCGTATCGGGGGCAATCAGCCGGTCTATGTACCAGGTCGCTGAATAATCCGGGTTTTTGCTGCTCGTGCTGGCCCATAGCGGCCACTGAGGCCGCGCCCCGCGCGCCCGCAGGCGCGCGAAATCGCGGCCACGAAACAGATCTTTGTAACGCTGATAGATGCGCTGAGCGTTGGCGATGCCGGCCTTGCCCAAAAGCGCGCGCAGACGCTTGGCCTCGGCCGCCGGCGCGACCTTCAGACGCTCCTGCAACAAACCGTCGACCACGCCATCCACCCGGCTCACAAACACGCTCGCCACCGAGGCAATGCGATCGATGGGCAGGCCGCGGGCCAAGCGGTCTTCCAGGGCGGCCTGATAGGCTCGCGCCACGCGATCATAGACCTGCAGAGAGAATATGAGCGTCACATTGACATTGATCCCCTGCGCCAAGGTCTCGCGCACGGCGGCGATCCCCGCCTCCGTGGCCGGGATCTTGACCATGACATTGGGGCGCGCCAGCGCCTCCCACAACACCTGCGCCTCCGCGATCGTCGCCGCGGTATCTTGCGCGCGCGTGGGTGCGACCTCGATGCTCACATACCCGTCCTCGCCGAGGCTTGCGTCGAAGATCGGCCGCAAGACATCGGCCGCACGCCGGACATCGGCGATCATGAGTTCCCGGACCATAGTCTCAGGCGAGGCCCCTTGAGCCATCAATGCCCGGATATCCTCGTCATAATGCTGGCCTTCCCGTATAGCCTTCTCAAAGATGGTCGGGTTGGTCGTGACCCCCCGCACCCCTTGGGCAATGAGCGTCCGCAGCCCCCCCTCCATGATCAGGTCACGGCTGATGTTGTCATACCACACGCGCTGACCTAGTGCCGCTATCCGTTCAATACCTTTCATAAATCCCTCGCATAGAAGCAGGCAATCTCAATAGCCGGAGGAATATCCCCGGGACTGGCGCGCCGCCCAGGCCCCTGCGCTGAGCGACATGATCAAGGCGACGAGGGCCGGCGCTGATCCCGGGCAACAGGCCGCGCCCGGCGCGCACTCTTCCACGGCTCGGCGGCTCGTATGGCGATTGTGCATGGCGTGCGCTCTCCCATGCGAAGGCCCGCGCCACGAGGTCGCAGGCGTCGGCACGGGTCTGTGGATGACCTTACACACCGGGCGCCACAACACCCTCCGCCACGCCTCATTGTCCGTTCGGCGGCCTCGCTCCGCAAGATTCGGGGGCAGGGCTCTCGGGGGACCAGAAGGGCCGGCCACCGGAGGTGCGGGTGACAAAAAGCGGCCGCGGCGGCCGGAGGCTGACGCCCTGGGGCGGTTTCGGGGGGCTGATGACGGACCAAGCCGCTGCAGGCCCCTGGTATGCTTTGTGCACACTACCGATAAGCCGCACCACCGCCGGCACGACATAAGGACCGCCCGGGGCACGCGCCACGTGCCCCTCCCGGGACCTGAAGGGAGTATCAGGCATGGCGAAGTTGCTGTCATTTCTCTCCGCGGTACCCGCTCGACAAGACGGCCGCAACGCCGGGCTGCGCGGCATCCGCAGGCGTACGCGACTAGTCGCGGCCGCCTTCGCCGTCTTTGGTTGCCTGCTGTTTGCGCTCGGCGCATGGCGCGCCGTCTCCACCTTCCGGTCCGTGAAAAACGAGGAACGGCTCAAGGCCCAAGCCCTAGCCGCGCGCGTGGCCGGGCGCTTTGGCGTGGCCTTGAACAAACGATTTGCCGACCTGCGCTTCCTTGGCCACGCGCTCCTGGAGGCGCCTGCGGCGTCCGGAGGTCCTGCAAACCCCGTCAAACAGGAACTGCGGGAGTTTCTGGCCGCGCATCCGATGCTGCGGAGCATCAACGTCTTGAACGCGCACGGGACGCGCATCTTATGGTCGGCGCGCCGGCAGGCCCCGAGACCGCTCGTGGCGGCGGACCGGTTCCATGCGCTGCTCGACAACCCCTACCTCGAAGTGGCCGACCCGCTATTTGCCAAACGATTCCACACCATGATCGTCCCTTTGCGCTACCGGATCGCATCGTATCGTGGGCGCGTACGCTTCCTCATCGGCGATCCCCTGGATCTGAGGCGAATGCCGGATCTCGTACCGCGCACCACGCTTACGGTCGAGATCGTCGGGCAGTCCGGGGAGTCCTTCGCGACATGGGCCAACGGGGTGTGGCGCCGCCCCCGTCCGTTGCGTCCGCGCCCCGCGGGCCGGGCTCGCGCGCCGCTTCCGGGCTATGGCTGGACTATCGCCGCTCTCTGGTCGCGACCTGTCCTGTGGGGTCTTTGGTGGCAACATGTCGCCCGTTGGCTACCGCTATTCATCGTTCTTTTGTGGGGCAGCCAGTATACCGGCCTGCTGCTCGTGAATCTGTTGTCGCAGGAGATCCAGTTGCGCTTATGGCACGAGGGCCTCTACCGGATCAACCAGTCCGTCCTCCGGAACAAGCCGCCCCGCGAGCTGTTTGCCGAGGCCGCCCAGACCATCTGGGAGAATCTCGATGCGGAGTTCGTCTTTGTGGGCTCACGGAGTGAATTTGGTGTCGCTGGCCCCTCCGAGGCGAACCCATCGATCATCGCCAAGGCCTTTGCAATCGCCGTCGAGTCAGATTGGAAATTGCTGAGCGAAACGGTCCCCGCCCCGTGCTGGGCCATCGCCTTCGGCGAGACGGGTGCTGTCATTATCGTCTGTCCCTCACGCGACGCCCAAACCGTCGTCTGGTATGCGATGGCCCGCGAGCTTGCGGGCCATCTCACGGGGGCCATAAATCAGCAACTGCAACGCCGCGAGATCGAGCGGCTCGAACGCTATCAGGCCGCGGTACGCCTCATGCAGCTCGAGCTGCTGCGCCAACCCACGCCACGGGACGTCCGGGACCTCCTGGTCCGGATCCTGGCCGAACAGACCGATATCCTAGGGGCCTTCGTGGCGATCCCCGAACCCTCCACGAGCTGGTTATATGTAGAAACCGCCGCGGCCCAAGACCCCGAGGTGCGAGAGGCACTGCTGCGCCTCACGCCCTCCCGCGACCCGGATAACCGGCCCTTCGGGCAGATGCTCGCAGGGCACGCCTTGCGCACGCGCACCCCGCACGGGCCGGTCGACCCGCACAATGACCACGACCTGCGCGCCGCGATGGCCGAGCAACCGGCCCTGGCCCGCGTCCGTGCCGAGGTCGCCTACCCCATCCTTGAAGACGGATCGGACCAGCCGACGGCGATACTGGTCGTGGACAGCGCCGACCCTGAGTACTTTACGCCCGCGCTGCGGGCGCTGCTCGAGCACCTCATCGCAAGCGTAAGACTTGCCCTAAACGCCTACCGGACCCGCCGCCAGATCGATCGCTATCGGCGCTTTTATGAGGCCTTGGCCCGTGCAAGCCAGGTCATCGCACGGCGCAGTCACCCCTCCCAGATGTTCCGCAATATCTGCCATATACTGGCTGAATCAACCGGGGTCCCACTGGTCTTCCTTTCGCGCCTCGACGGACCGCGGATCGAGATCGTAGCCAGTGCCGGCGCCTGCACGGGCTTCCTCGACACGAGCCTCGCACCTTTGAGCCATCCAGCGGCGATCTTGCACGAGCAGACGACGGCGTCTCGCGAACCCTGCCTCTTTGAGAGACGGGAAGACTGGCTGGCCGATGAGGGCTTGCGGGAAGCCGCTCGCGCCCTCGGCCTCGTGTCGGCGCTCACGGTGCCCTGGGTCCATAGAGACGGCGTGGCCGGGATCCTCGCCGTTATCGCAGGCGAGCGCGCGTTCTTTGATGAGGACCTGACGCGCCTCATGGAGACCCTGGGCCATGACATCAGTTTCGGGGTAAGCGATCACGACCGCCAGCAGGAGTTGCTGCGTCTGTCACTCTACGACTCCCTGACCGGATTACCGAACCGCGCCTATTTTGAACGATCCACCATATCGGCGCTTGCGCGGGCTGCGCGCTCTCGCCAAACGATCGCGCTTGCCGTCATGGACCTAGACGGCTTCAAGGAATGGAATGATCTGCAGGGGCATGCCGCCGGCGATGAACTCCTAAAAACGGTGGCTGCAAAACTGCGCGAGGTAGTACGCGAAGGCGAAGGTGTCGCGCGACTCGGGGGTGATGAATTCGGTCTCGCCGTAACGGCCGACAACCTCGATGCGCTGACGGCATTATCGGTGCGCCTGCTGACCGCGGTAGGTCAAGCGGATCCCGAAAAGCGGGTCACGGCAAGCCTTGGGTGGGCCACTTGCGCGCCGGGAGAGGCAATCGACTATACCGCCTTGCTCGTCCACGCCGACGAGGCCCTGTACGCGGCCAAGGCGGATGGCCGCAACACCTTCCGCGTATTTGGTGGCGACATCGCGGCACGGCTAAACCGCAGGCTTGCCATCCACAAACGCTTTCCCGCCGCGCTCTCCGATGGTCAGATCCTATTTCTCTATCAGCCACAGGTTCATTGCGTAAGTGGAGAAACGACCGGCGTCGAACTTTTAGCCCGCTGGCAGGATGGCTCGCGACTGATTCCGGCTGAGGACTTCATTTCCGACATAGAAAAGGATCCACGCCTCATTCGCGCGCTCGGACGACAGGCCCTGATCGCAGCCGTCGCCCTGCGCAACCGGCTTGCTGCGCGCGGCCATGCGCCCCGTATCGGCGTAAACATCGGCGCCCACCACTTCCTCCACTCGGCCTTCATAGAGGAGGTCAAAGCCACTCTCGCCGGGTCCAGCGCCACCGGGCTGTGCATAGAGGTGACGGGCAGCGTCGCCATGAACAGTGTGGCGCGGGCGTCTGCGATCATGCGTCAACTTAAAGAGATCGGCTTTTGCACGGCCCTCGATGATTTCGGTAATGGCTATTCATCCCTGCACGAAGCGGCAGGCTTGCCCGTGGATGAATTGAAACTCGACCGGCGTCTGATCCAATTATTTCGACGCGAGCCGAGCGCCTTTGCGGTGGCCGGCACGACCTTGTTGCTGGGTGGCCTCGCCGGACGCCGGCTGATCGCAGAAGGTATCGATGAGCCGGCCGATCTGAGGTTATGGCTGCTCATGGGCGGGGAGTACGCCCAAGGTCGTCTGCTAGCCGGGCCCCTGCCGGAACCGGCCTTGCTGGACTGGCTGGATCGCCCCAGTCCCTACGTGACGGACCCTGTACCAGTCTTCCCGCCCCGCGACCTCATCCTGGTCGGCCAGGCGTTTCTTGAGCCCGAGAACTACGTCGATCACATGGCCGAGGCCTTGCGCAGTGGTGCGTTGCCGCTGCGGGAATGGATGGCGCTGCGCGGGCACCTGTATGGCCATCTCCCCGAATGGGGCGCCATGGGCGCAGCCCTGGCGGCCGGGGCTCGCGTTCCGGCAGGCGCCGCACGGGACTTTTGCGAGAATACGCTACGGCCGGCCACACTCGCTCTCTTCGCGGCGATTGCCTCCCTGCTCCCGGCCCGGCGATCGCAAACCCCCTAGCGAGACCGGGGGCGATGGTTGATACTGCGCGACCCCGGGCCCCGGCCTCGCACGGCTCGCGGCCGGGCGCCACGCTCCAGGCCGTACGATAACTCCCGACCCGACCGACACGCCATTCCATTGGCATCAGCGCGCCACTTAACAAGTGCGCGGCTCTTTTCAAAAGCGGGCGCGGTACTACGATCTGCGCCCTGCATGGCGGGACCCTTGAGCGAAACAAACCACGGGGTGTGATGGAGGGCGTGCTGTAAAAGAAAGGCCGGGCGCTGCGCCCGGCCTTTGACTAAGCTCGGCTTAACCGCGCCCGGTCCGCGACCCTTCCGTGCCAACCGACGGCTTATCGGTAGTCCGCGAACCGCTCCAGATATCCCGCCAGTAATCCTTCTTCAACAGATAGGCCAGGATCGCGAGCACGAGGAAGGCGCCGATGACATAGCGCCCGAGGGCGCGTCGCTCAAATACCGATGGGTCGCTCGCATAACGCAGGAAGGCAACGACATCCGCGACCTGCTGCAAGTACACACGCCGTGGCTCGCTGCCGGGCTTCAGAAGCTTGCCGTCCTTCGTATAGACACCACCCCAGGGAGCCAAGACGTCGGGCATCGCCACATTGGGAAAGACATGATTGTTCCAGCCCGACGGACGCTCGGGGTCCCAGTAGAACGACGTCAGATATGTAAACAGGAAGCGGCTGCCGAGCGCGCGGCCCAAATGACTCAGATTCGGTGGCGGCATGCCCAGCCACTTCTTGGCCTGGCCTTGGGTCATGGCCGGCCTCATGCCCTTCAAGTAATTGGCCCCGCCGGGGAGCATGATCTGCTGTTTGATCGCCGCTTCGCTCATGCCGAGATCTTGCGCCAAACGGTTGTAACGCAGAGAGCTCACCGCGTGGCAGGCACTGCAATGGTCCGCGAAGAACCGGGCCCCTGCGATGGCCGCGGCCTTGGTGAACGGATAGGACCGGACGGTCTCGGCGTGCACGGGCAGGGCCAATGCGGCCGAGAACACCAGGGCACTCGCAACCTTGCTTAATGCGCGCCTTATCATGACCGCACCCTTTCCGGCACGGGCCGCACCGGTTCAAATGTACTGACGATCGGTAAGAGGACGTAAAACCCGATATAGATCACCGCACCCAGGCGCTCGATCAGGAAATATTTGGGAAGCGGCGGCTGTTCACCGACCCACGCGAGGGTGAAGAAGGTGACCGCCATGACGATGATCATGATCCGGTAGACCGGCCGGTACCGGCTGGAACGCACCCGGCAGCGGTCGAGCCAGGGCAGGAAAAATGGCAGGACGATGGCCGCGGCCATGAGCACGATCCCAACGTACTTGTTGGGCACGGCCCGGAGCATGGCGTAATAGGGGGCGAGATACCAAGGCGGCGTCACATCGGGCAGGCTCACCATGGGATTGGCCCGGAAAAACGTCGTCTTCTCCAGGAACACCCCGTGCATAGTGGGCGCATAAAAGATGATCGCCGCAAACACCATGAGCCACACCGCGACCCCAAACACATCCTTTACCGTATAGTAAGGGTGAAACGGTATGCCATCGAGAGGCACCCCGTCGGGCCCTTTGTGGTCCTTGATCTCGATACCATCCGGATTATTGGATCCCACCTGATGCAGGGCGAGGATATGCAGGGCGATGAGCGCCGCTATGATCAGAAACCACAGCACGGCGTGCAGGGCGAGAAAACGCTCGAGGGTCGCCGTTCCCACGCCAGGTCCACCGCGGGCCAGGGTCGTGAGCGCAGGCCCGATCAAGGGGATGGCATGGATGATGGACGTAATCACCTGCCCGGCCCAGTAAGAGAGATTCCCGAAAGGCAGGACGTAACCGAAGAAGGCCTCGCCCATCATCATGATGTAAATGAGGTAGCCTATGATCCAGAGCAATTCTCGAGGTGATCGGTAGGAACCGTAAAGGAGTCCGCGGCCCATGTGCAGGTAGAGTAGCGCAAAGATCAGCGAGACCCCATCGACATGCATGTAGCGGATGAGCCAACCCCATTTCGTGTCGTACATGATGCCCTGCACCGAATTAAAGGCATCCTGGCTGGTCGGCACGTAATGGGCCATCAACAGGAACCCTGATATGAGCTGCAAGACGATCATCAGCAGCAACAGGGAACCCGTGTAATACAGAATATTGAAGTTCTTGGGCGCGTAATACTCCGTCAAATGCTCACGCATCATCTCGCGGGCCGGAAAGCGCGCGTTAAACCAATCCCCAAACTTGCTCATAAATACCCTCCTACTGCCTTGCGCGTTGGCCCTAGCACAGGTGCGCCTTGGGATACATCTTGGTGATCGTCACCGTTTTCCCGTCTTTCGAAAACTCGTATTCGGGGACCGCCATATTGTGCGGCGCAGGGGACCCCTTCATGACGCGTCCGGACAGGTCATACATGGAACCATGGCACGGGCAATGGAAGCCTCCGAGCCATGAAGGCGTCACCGATGCCTTCTTCGGCCGATAATGGGGGATGCAGCAAAGATGATTGCAGATCCGCACCATCACGAGCCATTCCGGCTGGCGCGCCCGGTACATGTTCTTGCAATAGGGTGGCTGCTGGGGAACGTTGCAGTCGGGATCCTTCAACACCCCCTTGGCCTCCACTTCCTTCAAGGTCGCAAGCATCTCCGGGGTGCGATTCACGATGATCACGGGCTTCTTTTGCCAGGGGATCGTGACCTGCATGCCCGGTTCAACCGGGGCAAGGTTGAAGGTCGTGGCGGCCGCCGCCTCCTCGGCTGCGGTGGGCTCAAGGCTCGCCACCATGGGGACGGCGACCGTCCCGACGATGCCGACCCCGACGACCGTCGTTGCGGCGGTCAGGAAGCGCCGCCGTCCCCGATTTAGGTGCTCAGTCGTATCGTGTTCTACCTTTTCCATTCCCATCACCTCGCTTACAAAGCACCCGTTTTGCTGTCGTTACAGGCCGCGCCTGTGTCCCGGCCGTTCAGGCCTCGTGGTCCTGCGTCTTGCGGTGGCGTTATCCAGGCTTGGGCAGAGACGCGCTCGCTGCCTGCCGCCCGACCCTCGGGACCCATGAGGTAGAGGTAAGCCGGCATCAACGCGGCCGGCTCCGGCCAGGAGGCCATAGGGGCACCGGGGTGGGTCCGCAGCCGCATCTCGGTACGCGCCGGGCCTGGATCCAGGATATGCATGCGCACCGGGGTGTTGCTCAACTCCTGCCCCCAGGTGGCGGCGAGCGCCTCGATGCCCGCCTTGCTGACCCCGTAAGCGCCCCAGTAACCTTTCGGGCGCACCGCGCATTCATCGCTTGTAAAAATGACGACGGGATCGGGCGCCTCGCTCAAAAGCGGCAGGCAGGCCTGGGTCAGCAAAAACGGGGCTGTGAGATTTACGCGCAGGGTGCGCTCCCAGACCTCGGGGGCATGAAAACCAAGCGGCGTCAAAAGCTCGAGCGCGGCAGCATTATGCAGTATCCCATCCAGATGCCCGACCTGGGTGGACAAGGCGTGCGCCAAGGCGTCGTATTCGCTTGTCCCGGCCCGGGCGAGATCCAGACGGTGCAAGGCCGGTTCGCATCCGCCGGCCTGCACGATAGCGTCGTAGAGCGACTCGAGCTTAGGGGTATTGGCATCGAGGGCGATGACCTCGGCGCCGTGGGTTGCGTAAGCCAGGGCCGCCGCCCGGCCGAGGCCTTCGGCGGCACCGGTCACGAGGATGGCGCGCCCTGCGAGTAGATTCCGGGGCGGCGTGTAGCGCGGCATGCGTCGGCCCTCACAAAGTACGGATGTAGGCCGCGAGCGCGGTCATGTCCGCCTGCGACAACTTAGCGGCGATCGTGCGCATGATGGCGTGCGGGTCGTTGGCCCGCTGTCCGGACTTAAACGCCTGCAATTGCGCGATGATGTAGGCCTGATGTTGCCCGGCAAGACGCGGGAACAGGGGCGGCACGCCCCGCCCAGTCGGACCGTGACAGGCCATGCAGGCGGGTAGGTGGCTGCTTATCTCCCCGCCCATGAAGAGCGCGCGACCGGCGGCGACGAGCTTGGGGTTCTCGGGGCTCGGCGCCGGGCCTTTCTGGCTCGCGAAATAGAGGGCGATCTCGGAGATCTTGGCCGGCGGTATCATGGCCGCCATGCCCCACATAATGGACTGAGCCATCGGGTCGGCCCGCTTATGGTCGCGGAAATCCCGGATCTGTTTGACGAGATACGGTTCCCACTGACCGGCGAGGTCCGGGAAGGAGCCTGTCGGGGAGATCCCTGTCAGTCCGTGGCAGGCCGAACAGGTGCTGGTCACAAGCGCCGGAGTCTTGGGATGGGCGCTAAAGATTGGGCCGCTCGCCGGCGCGACCCTCACCGCGGCCGCCTTTGGGGCCGGGGATGATGCCGGGGGCGTTGCGGCCCGAGCCGAGGGATATGACAGCAGGCTGGCCGCCATTAAAACTGTGAAGCCCGCCCCCCTTAAGTGCCACGCACGCATAGTCGCCCCTCTCTCGATAATGATCGGTAAGTGACGGTCAACCCGCCCCTGTTGTTCTCTGCCAAAGATCGCGCCTTGCGAACCTCGGGGCTTTCATCACGGCCCCATGCTCCCACACACCCTAGGGTCACTCAAGGCTTGGCCTGATATATATCAATAAATACTAATATTCGCTGCGCGGGATCATGCCGGCTACGCTAGGGCACGAGGCTTGCGAGGATTTAGTCTTAAGGATAAACAGCCCCTCATGACCCTTTTAAGGCGAGCGCGCGGGCATAGAGCGCCTTACGGGGGGCGCCGGTTATGCGCGTTGCCAAATCGACCGCCTGCCGCAAAGGCAGTTCTTCCAATAAGGGTCCCAGGACCCGTTCCCCCTCATCCACGGCCGCGTCGGCTACTTCCGGGGCGCCGCGCACCACCAGGACGCACTCGCCTTTCGGAGGATGGGCGTTGACGCGTTCGGCAAGCGCCCCGAGCGTCGCGAGCACACCCTCTTCGAAACGCTTACTTAATTCCCGCACGAGGGCGGCCTCGCGGGCCGGTCCGAAGATCGCACTGAGGTCGGCAAGGCTTGCCGCCAAGCGGTGGGGTGACTCGTAAAACACGAGGGTACGCGCTTCGTCGGCGAGCGCCGTAAAGAAGGCGCGACGGGCGCCACCTGGCGCAGGCGGGAATCCTTCGAAGGCAAAGCGGTCACACGGAATCCCGGCCACCGAGAGCGCGGCGATCGCGGCGTTGGGGCCGGGAACTGCGAACACGCTAAGCCCGGCTTCGCGGACCGCCCGCACGAAGAGATAACCGGGATCGCTTATAAGGGGGGTGCCGGCATCGCTCACGAGCGCAATGGACTCTCCGCCCTGGAGGCGGGCCACGAGGCCGTCGAGGCGGGAGCGCTCATTATGGTCATGGAGGGAGATCAGGGGTGTGCGTATGTCCCAATGCTGGCACAGGGTGGCCGAATGCCGCGTGTCCTCAGCGGCGATGAGGGCGACCTCACGCAAGACATCGACGGCCCGGGGTGCTAGGTCCTTAAGGTTGCCAAGGGGCGTCGCCACCACGTACAAGCTGCCGTTCATGGCCGCTCAGCTGCAAAGATAGACATTTCTCGCGCCGTTTCGGATACTTGCCCCATGAATCGCCGCCCACCTTTGCGCATCCCGTCCCGCACCCGTGTCCTGATGGTTTTGAGCCTGGCCGCGCCCGGCCTTGTGGGGTGCGTGCCGCAACTGCCCCAGAGGACGAAACCGACAAGCCCCACGGCCGCCGCACGGGCGCTGCGCCAGGGGCATTACATGAAAGGCTCACAAGCCTACCAAGATCTCGCCCAGGCTACCACGGGCAATGCCAAGGCGGACTATGCCCTGAAGGCGGCCGAGGCCCTGCTGCGGGCCGGCGCCCTACGCCGGGCGAGCCAAGAGCTCGCGCAGGCCAAGCCCCCGCTTCCCGGGCCGCTTGCCGCCCACAAAGACATCTTGATGGCCGAGATATATGCCGCCCAAGGACGGGCCCGTAAGGCTTACGAGAAGACCGAGGCGGCACGCCGCTATACGGGGCTGCGTCCGCGGCGGCAGGCCGAGATCGACCGGGTTGCCGCCCAGGCCTCACTCAGCCTGGGCCATCCTCGGCGAGCGGCCGAGGACCTGATCGCCCGTGAACGCCTCTTGGTGTCACGCCGGCGCCTGAGCAACAACGAAATGGCCTTATGGCACGATCTGGCGGCCCTGCAGACGCCGGCGCTCGCACAGCTCTATGCCGAGGACCCGACGGGTGCCCGGGGCGCCTGGGCGAACCTCGAGATGATCGTGCGCCGCTACCCGCCCCGCTCGCAGCGGCTCCTGGCGGCCATCGGCCGCTGGCGCGTCCGCTACGCGAAGTTCGTCCCCACCTCGGCCTTTCTCGATACCGTCACGGGCGCTACGGCGCGCCCCTATGCCGAACCGCATTCCATCGCGCTCTTGCTGCCGCTGTCATCCCCGTTCGCGCGGGCGACCAAGGCCGTGGAGCGGGGCTTTGTCGATATGGCGCGGGCGCGACCGATACCCGGCGACCCGCGTATCTACATCTACGACATCGGCGCAGACCCAACGCGCGCCAGCCATTATTACAAGAAGGCGATACGGCGCGGGGCGCAGTTCATTATTGGACCCTTAGGCGCTGCCGCCGTCGCCAATGTTGCCCATCATGCCCGCATCAAGGTTCCGACCTTGTTGCTGGGTCTCGTCAAAAACGGCGTGACCCATGACAGCGCGGGCCAACCGGTCTATCAGTTCAGTCTCGCGCGGACACTCGAGGCGCGCCAAGCGGCCGACCGCGCCTATCTGGACGGACACAGCCGCGCCGCGATCTTGTATCCGGATACGCCGTTTGGTCATCGCATGCGGCGAGCCTTTGCCCGCCGCTGGCGCCACTTGGGTGGCCTGGTGGTGACCCAGTCCTCCTACACCCCGGGCCAAGCGGAGTACGTGCGACCGGTCGAAGACCTGCTCAATATCACCGAGAGCCGCGCGCGGGCCGCGCGCCTCGAGCGAATCCTGCATATGCCGCTTGCCTTTACGGCCCGGCGCCGCCAGGACGTGGGCTTCGTGTTCCTGGTCGCCGACGCGCCCGATGCGCGTCTGATCAAACCCCAGCTCAACTACGATCACGCCGACGACCTGCCCGTTTATTCCACCTCGTCTATCTTCACGGGGCGGCCAGACCCGGTCTATGACCGCGATCTGGACGGCATCCAGTTTGGCGATATGCCCTGGATGCTGGTGGGCAACGGGCGCATGGCGCGCCTGCGGGCCACCCTGGCCCACGCGGCCCATTATGATGAAACGCCCCTGGCCCGCCTCTATGCCTTCGGGGCGGACGCCGAAGGCCTGGTGGGCCGCCTCGACCGCCTGAGTCTCGGCGGTGGCGGGCGCTATAATGGTCTGACCGGCGCGCTGACACTGCGACGTACCGATGTCATACGGCGAACGCTGGTATGGGCGCAGTTTCGTAAAGGCTTGCCCCACCTTCTGGATAGTTTTTTGCGGTATAAGGGGCTGTTTTCCCAACAACACCCGTAAGCCTAGCCCGCCTCTGCGCCGCCCACGAGGCAGCCGGCGGTCTATAGTCTTTCCCTAAAGGGGGCCGTGTTTTTATGTCGGAACGCGAACCAAGCGACGCACTGACCCTGCGGGTCATCCGTCATTTTGATGAAGGGATTCACACCAAGCAGTCGTGCCGCGACGACCTGGCGCCATACATTGCGCGCGGGGCTCAGGTAATGATCAACGCGCTCCTAAGCGACCATAAGATCCTGTCCTGTGGAAACGGCGGGTCGGCGGCCGACGCCCAGCATTTCTCGTCGGAACTCCTAAATCGCTTCGAAGTCGAGCGGCCGGGGTTACCGGCCGTGGCCTTGACCACCGACGCCTCGACCGTGACATCTATCGCCAATGATCATCATTTTGACGAGATCTTTGCCCGGCAAGTGCGAGCGCTGGGGCACGCCGGCGATGTGCTGCTTGCGATCTCCACGTCCGGTAACTCCGCCAACGTCATCCGTGCCGTCGAGGCCGCACACGAGCGGGGGATGTCGTGCGTGGTCCTAAACGGGCGAGATGGAGGCGACCTCGCCGCCATCCTGAGCGAAGAGGACGTCAATATCTGCGTGGCGGGGCCGTCGACCGCGCGCATTCAGGAAATCCACCTGACCGCGATCCATTGTCTGTGCGACCTCATAGATTATCAGCTCCTCGGTCAGGACTGACATGCGGCGGGGACTTGTGATCGCAAAGACCTTGCGGCTCCTGGGGGGCACGGCGCTCGCCATAAGTCTCGCGGCGTGCACCCCGCTTTTCGTAGGCGGTGCCGCGACGGGGGCGAGCATCGCCAATGACCACCGCAGCGTCGGAACCGTGGTCAGCGACGCCTTTATAAAGTTCCGAGCCGAGGCCATGATCTCGGCGCACAAACGTCTGCACAGGGAAACCCATGTGGACGTCACGAGCGTAAACGGCGTGGTATTGCTGACCGGGGAGGCCGGAAATGTCCATAACCGGGATCGGATACTGACGCTCGTGCGCAAGATCCATGGTATACGTCGGATCATCGACCAATTGCGGCTTGCACCGTCGAGCTCCTTTGCATCCCGTTTAGCGGACTCGTGGATCACCTTGCGAGTCAAGTCGGCGCTCGCCGCAGACGGCCTGAACGCCAACCAGATCAAGGTCGTGACGGCCCATCGCGTAGTCTACCTCATGGGGCTTGTCCGCAAGGCGCAAGGGGATAAGGCGGCGCTCGCCGCCAGCGTCATCCCGCATGTACGCAGCATCGTTGAACTTTTCGAGTACCGCCATTGATCGCCGATAAGATCACATCGGACCTTGCCGATTGTAAGACCAGGGCCGCGGCCCTGGCGCGTCCGCTCGTCTTTACGAACGGCTGCTTCGATATCCTCCATCGCGGCCATGTGACCTATCTGGAAGAGGCCCGCGCCCTCGGGGGATCCTTGATCGTGGGCATCAATAGCGATGCCTCCTTGCAACGCTTGAGCAAGGGCCCGGAACGGCCCCTCAATCCGCTCGCCGACCGCATGGCGGTACTCGCGGCCCTGGCCAGCGTGTCGCTCGTCACAGCCTTCGCGGAGGACACCCCGCTTGCGCTGATCGTGGCCCTCCGGCCCGACATTCTCGTCAAAGGGGGTGACTGGCCGGTCGAAACCATCGTCGGTGCGCGCGAGGTCTTGCAGGCAGGCGGGCAGGTCTTTTCCCTGCCGTTTCGCTTCGATCGCTCGACGACGGCCTTGGTCGAACGCATCCGTCATGGGCGCGCGCCCTGAGCTTACGGCGGCCTTGCAGGCCGCCGTGGGTCGTGAGCGCGTACTAACAGACGCCGCTGACTGCTATGCCTACGGCTACGACAACTCGCGGCGCCACGCCCTACCCGACGCCGTCGTATTTGCGGACCAAGAGACCGAGATTCAGCAGATAGTCGCCGCCTGCCGGCACACCCGCACCCCCTTGGTCGTGCGGGGCCGCGGGACCGGGACCACCGGTGCAGCGGTGCCGATCCGGGGCGGGGTCGTCTTGTCTCTGGAGCGGATGAACCGGATCCTCGCCGTGGATAGCGCCAACCGCCTCATGCGGACCGAACCCGGGGCAAGCAACCAAGACGTCCAGATGGCCGCGCAGGGGCACGGCTTTTTTTGGGCGCCCGATCCGACCAGCGCCGCCTATTGCAGCGTAGGCGGCAACATCGCCGTGAACGCCGCCGGGCCGCGGGCGGTCAAGTACGGGACCGTGCGCGAGAACGTATTAGGTCTGCGCGCCGTGACCGGCGCCGGCACACTCATCCAGACCGGCGTCAACACCACGAAAGGGGCCGTGGGTTACGACCTGACCCGGCTCCTCATAGGATCCGAAGGGACACTTGCGATCATCACCCAGGCGACCCTTAAGCTCACGCCGCGGGCAGCCGCGCGGCGCACGTTGCGCGCCGTCTATCAGGACATGCATGGCGCGGCGCAGGCCGTGGCGCGGATCATGGGCCAAGCTGTCACCCCATGCGCGTTGGAGTTTCTAGACGGCGACGCCATCCGCATGGCTAAAGGTTTCCAGGGAACTAGCCTCGCCGCGGCCGGCGCGCTGCTCCTCATCGAGGTAGACGGGCCCGAGGCCGCGATGCCGGAATCGCTCGATGCGATCACGCAAGCGGCGCGCGGGGCCGGGCTTTTGGACCTTGCCGTCGCCAAAACCGAGGAGGAGGCCAAGGCGCTATGGGCCACTCGCAAGGCGCTTTCGCCGGCGCTGCGCAGCATTGCCCCCAATAAGCTAAACGAGGATGTCGTGGTCCCGGTGTCGCACATCCCGGCGTTGATCGCGGGCCTGCGCGAACTGAGCGAGCGGTTTGCCATTCCGATTGTGAACTTTGGGCACGCCGGAAATGGCAATATCCATGTCAATCTTCTCTATGACTCGCAAGATGCGGAACAGGAGCGGCACGCGCGGCCATGTCTGAGCGAGGTCTTCGACCTTGTTTTGCGGCTCGGGGGGACGCTGTCTGGGGAGCACGGGATCGGGATGGAAAAGCGGGATTACATCGGACGCGCCATCGACCCGCCGACGCTCGCGCTGATGCGCGCGATCAAGGCCCAGTTCGACCCTGACGGCATCCTGAATCCTGCTAAACTCTTTCCGATTGTCGAGTAAAGCCATCCCTCGCCATAGGAGATAGATGACATGCCATACCGCCGCTGGCTTATTTCCGTGCTTGCCTCCTCGCTCGTGCTCGCGAAGGCCCACGCCAATAGCATCACCGGGGTCGGCCTGCTGAACCAGGCCGAGTTTCAGGGGCTGACCCAGGACCTGGGGGCAGCCGTGAGCTACAAGGATATGATGCCAGCCGCCCCCCTGGGGATCACGGGCTTTGACGTGGGCATCACCGGGATGGATACCCGCTTCGGGAACGCTGCGGCATGGCAGACTGCGACCGGGTCGAGCCGCAACAACATCATCGTGCCAAGCCTCCAGGTCCAGAAAGGCCTGCCGCTTGGTTTTGACGTAGGGCTAACCTACAGCCGGGTCCCGGGGAGCAATGTGCGCATCATCGGCGGCGACCTGAGCTATGCCCTGATCGGGGGCGGGCTCTTGGCCCCAGCCCTTACCGTGCGCGGCACCTACACCAAGATGACCGGCGTAAGCGAGATGGGCCTCAACACCCGGTCGGTCGAACTGTGCCTATCCAAAGGCTTTGTCTTCATTACCCCCTACATCGGTGTAGGCCGGGTACGTACCGCAGGCGACCCACAGGTTGCGGGCCTGTCCCCCGTCACACTCGACAACACGAAGGAATACGTCGGTGCGGATATCAATCTGGGCCTACTGAACCTCGATCTCGAGGTTGACCGCATGGCCGGATCGACGTCCTACGGGGCGAATATCGGTTGGCGGCTCTAAGTGTCTGGGCAGACCGCGGGTTTAAGGTTTAGCTCCGCTGCAAAACCGACATTTGACGGGCGTTGATCAAGGCCGGTTTTCTGCCCGTAAAGGGCTCAAGGTTGTGCCCCAGTAACTGCACCCGATACCAGCCGTGACCGCGATGGGCCAAAACCTTGAATGTGAGCATGGCCATGGAAACCGCCGCAGTGTAGGTCGAGCCTACCTTCAAGACCGGCTTGGGCGTGTGAGACTCACAACCGGACAAGAGGCCGGCTGCCAGAAAAGAAGCGGCCCAAACGAGCGCGCGCGCACGCATACCTCACCTCACGAAAGGGACGAGACAGGTCTTAGTATAAAGCCCGGACGATCGGGCGCCCAGCGCCCTTTTCGCCTGCAGGAGGGCGGGCCAGTCGGGGCAAGGGCCTAGCCCGCATTCTGATAGGCCCCAATGTCGTAGGCCCCGGTCCGCGGCCGCGGCCGTCCCGCGAAATCATGACGAACGGCGCGCAGGCGTACCCCCGCATCAATCGCGGGGCTCCCCGCCCTCAAGGTCAGGGTGGCGATGTCGGCAAGGCGCGGATTGGCGACTATGGATGCCATGTCTAGTCCCACCTCCTGCTGCCATTGCGCGAGTGTCGCTCCATAAATGCCCTTGTCGTTCCACTGGAAGACGACCCCCGCAGGATCCCAGTAGAGATTGTGATCGATATGCAAGGTGGCATTGTCGCTCATGGCATTGGGGGCCACGGCGACCATAGGGCGGTTGGAAAAATCCCAGATGAGGTTATTGCGGATCGAAACGTTGGTGCCGCCCTGCCCCACCTGTGACTCATTGGTGACATAGAGGGCGGCGCGACGGTCGATCGCCGTATTATAGCAGGAGTTGTTGTAGATCTCGGCGTTATAGGACGAAGACTCGGCCAGGCACGCGCTTTGGTCGTTGGTGATGATGTTGTTCTTCACGATGCTGTTGTAGGACTCATAGGTC
>JAKAXM010000018.1 GCA_021816625.1 Pseudomonadota bacterium
CGGGATGGACGTACCTCTGGTGTGCCGGTTGTCATGCCAATGGCATTGCCGGGTAGCTATGTACGGATGGGATAACCGCTGAAAGCATCTAAGCGGGAAACCCACCTCAAGATGAGATCTCCCTGAGGGTGTGACCCTCCTAAAGGTTCGTCGAAGACTACGACGTTGATAGGCGGGGTGTGTAAGTCCAGTAATGGATTTAGCTAACCCGTACTAATTGACCGTGCGACTTGATCATATAACACCCAAGGTGTTTTAGGGTTGCTTATAGAGATCGACATCCCCCTTGTTGCATCACTATCCAGTTTTAGTCGGGCCCCGGTGGGGCGCGACGTAAGGTTTGCCTGGTAGCCATAGCGAGCGGGAACCACCCGATCCCATTCCGAACTCGGAAGTGAAAACGCTTAGCGCCGATGATAGTATGGGGTCTCCCCATGCGAAAGTAGGACACTGCCAGGCATTTAATGCAAAACCCTGACCACACCTTTGTGTGGCCAGGGTTTTTTTTGGGCTGCGGCATGGTTTCTCTTAAGGCATGCGGCTTTGCTAGACTCCCGCTATGAACCTGTGTCAGGCGATCCTGAAGACTTTGGGCGATGGAAGGCCTAAGTCGGGCCCGGCGCTTGCGCGTGAACTCGGCGTGCGGCCCGCGGCCGTGCGCGCGGCGATCGCCGGCCTAAGCGAGGGTTTAGTCCAGCGCTATGGCGGCCGGTATGTCGTCCCGAAGGTCTTTCGGCCCCTCGATGGGGCGCGGATCCGTGCGGCCCTCGGCGCGCAGGCATCGGCGCTCGCCGAGATCACGATCGCAGACGAGATCCCCTCGACCAATCTTGCCCTGCTCGCACGCGATGCCCCGGGGGTCTGCGTATGCCTTGCCGAGCGTCAGACGGCCGGCCGCGGGCGGCGCGGTCGGAGCTGGCAGGCCACGGCCTACGGCAATCTCCTGTTATCGATCGCCTGGAATACGCAGCAGACGGCGCGCTTGGGGGCCGTGAGTCTGGGCAGCGGTGTGGCCCTCGTACGCGCCCTGGAGGACTTAGGGGTGGCGGGCGCGGCCTTGAAGTGGCCAAACGATGTCTTATGGCAGGGCCGCAAGCTCGCCGGGATATTGGTCGAGATGCGGGGCGGGCCAAGCGCCATGCGCGTGGTGGTGGGGGTCGGTCTCAACGGGACTGTGGGGCCGCGGGAGGCGGCGGCCATCGATCAGCCGTGGGTCGATCTGCGCACCATCCTCGGTGAGGTCGATCGCGATCGGGTGGCTGCGGCCGTCATGGCGCGGCTTCTGGAGCTGATTCAAGACTATGAGGCGCAGCGCCTCGAGGAACTAATCCAGGCCTGGCGGACGCATCACGCCTGGGCGGGGCGGCTTGTGGAGGTTCACGAACGCGAGGGCGTGTCTTGGGTGGGTACCGCCGTCGACGTGGATGAGGACGGCGCACTGGTGGTAGAGACGGCCGCCGGCCGCCGAACGGTACGGGCTGGCGAAGTCAGCGTGCGTTCGACATGAAACTCCTCGTAGATCTCGGCAATAGCCGTATCAAGTGGGCATGGCTCGCGGCCGGCGGACCCTGCGACTTCGGCTCCGCGCCCTATGATGGGCCGTCGGGTTACGCCGCGCCGCTTGCCAGTCTCCCCTGTCCCGCGGCCATCGCCGCGATCTCGGTGGCGCATCATCACGACGCCGAGTTTATGACGTTTTGTCGGGATCGCTGGGGTAGGGCGCCGGTATGGTATGGTGCCGCCCGGGCGGCCCATGGGGTTGTCAATAGCTACGAGCCGCCCGAGGCGCTGGGCGTGGACCGCTTTGCCGCGCTCGTGGGGGCCCGCCGCCGCTACCCGGGGCGGCCGGTCTGCGTGGCCGATTGCGGCACGGCCATCACCGTGGATGGACTGGATGCCGGCGGGGTGTTTCGCGGCGGCATCATCGCCCCGGGCCTCACCGCGAACCGCGAGGCGCTGCGTCGTTTGTCGCCGGTGCTCGCCGCGGTCGCCGTGGGTGACATATCCACGCCTTGCGGCCGGAATACCGCCGATGCCGCTGCCGCCGGTCTCCTGTTCGCGGCCGCGGGGCTCATCGAGCGCGTCTTTCGGGAGCAGGCCACCGTACTCGGGCCAGGGGCGGCGCTGGTCCTCACCGGTGGCGATGGCGAGCGGGTGGGGCGCTATCTGCCCGGCCCGCACGACTACCAAGCCCACCTCACGCTTGAGGGGCTGGCGGTCATGGCGGCATGAAGCTCGCAATCGGCATCCTCGCGTTTTTGAATCTCGCGCTCGGCGCATGGATCTATACCCACGGGGCGGAGCGCGTCCACGCGCCGCGTCCGGTCCATCCGGAGCTCTTGCGCATCGTCGGCACCCCCACCGCCGCGCCCCCTCGGCCCCCCATCCGGCCCGCTCCGGCGCCCCCCGCCCCGCAGCCGCCGGCCTCGCCGGCCCCCGTCCCTGCCACGCGTCCCTTGAAGAAGGCGGTGTTCGAGCGGGCCACGCTGGCCGCCCGAGGGGTATGTGTGCGGCTGGGCCCTCTGGCGAGCCCCGCGGCAGCGCTCCGGCTCCTCCAGAGACTCAAGCTACCCGGGCGCTGGGTCGAAGGCCCTGGATCGCCGGCCTACCGTCTTTATCTCCCGATCGGCCGCCCCTGGCCCCCCGCCGCGCGCCTCGCGGCGGCGGGGGTGCGGGGGGCTTATGTGACGCATGGGCCTTCCGGGGGCGAGGTCTTGTCGCTTGGGGTGTTTGTCGAACGATCGGCGGCGCGGCGGGAGCGCTTGATCCTGCGCGCCCATGGCATCGATCCGAGCCTGGCGGCGTTCGGTGCGCCCGGGCCCTTCTATGCTGAGATACGGTCTGCGATACCCCGGGTCGCCTTCGGGAAACGGCTAGGCGCGGTCGGTCCTCACCGCTGCCCGGCGCCCCAGGGCTGATGCTCCGCCTCCGGTCGGCTGGGACCTTGGCCGGAGGCTTGCGGAGGGGACCCGCCTTGCCTAGAATAACGAGCCGCTTTGCGTGCCCGCATAGCTCAGCTGGTAGAGCATCTGATTTGTAAAATTGCACCTGTCCGGGGAAACTCAGACAGTGGAGATGGCTAAAACGGGGAAACCTTACGGACCGCGTCCCTGGCAATCCCGTGCTAGCCGCGCGAGCGGCGAGTGTAGAGACTTTACACCATCCACCTAAACCGCCGCAGTCCAGGCGGCAGGGTGAAGAGAAAGTCCAGACCCCAAACCCCTCGCGGGGGCTGCGAAAGCAGTAGCGGGTATGAATCAGAGGGTCGGGGGTTCAAATCCCTCTGCGGGCTATCTATTCCGGTCGACCCCCGGCGGGGCGGCCCTTCAGAGACCATGTTCATGGAAAAATTTCCGGCTGACGCCGAAAACGGCGCGCTCGCTTACTATGCGGGACTTGCGGATCGTCTGAGGGCGATCCGAGACCGCGTGCAGCGGCCACTTTCTCTGGCTGAGAAGATCCTGTATGCGCATTGGGTGGATCGGGGGACCCTCCCGGTCCCCGGTGTCAGCACCGAGGCCTTCCATCCGGATCGCGTGGCCATGCAGGATGCCACGGCGCAAATGGCCCTTTTGCAGTTCATGAGCGCGGGCCGCCCTGAGGTTGCGGTGCCCACCACAGTCCATTGTGATCACCTGATCCGCGCCCATGTCGGGGCGCGCGCGGATCTAGCGGTGGCGGAGGCCAGCAATGCCGAGGTCTACGCCTTCTTGTCTTCGGTATCGGCCAAATACGGCATCGGATTCTGGCAGCCCGGCTCGGGCATCATCCATCAGGTGGTCTTGGAGCATTACGCCTTTCCGGGCGGCTTGGTGATCGGTACGGACTCCCATACCCCCAATGCCGGTGGCCTTGGGATGCTCGCGATCGGCGTGGGTGGGGCGGACGCGGTCGATGTCCTGGTCGGCATGCCTTGGGAGCTGCAGTGGCCGAAATTGATCGGTGTGCGGCTGGTGGGCGCGCTCTCGGGATGGGCGAGCGGCAAGGATGTGATCCTAAAGCTTGCCGGTCTGCTTACGACGAGCGGCGGGACCGGCCATATCATCGAGTATTTTGGGCCGGGAACCGCCGCGCTCAGTGCCACGGCCAAGGCGACGATCACCAATATGGGGGCCGAGCTGGGGGCCACCACCTCGGTCTTCCCGTTCGATGAGCGTATGGCCGTTTATCTCGAAAAGACCGGCCGACCGCGTCTTGCGCAGCAGGCCCGCGCGCTCGCGGCCCACTTGACCGCCGACGCCGAGGTCGCCGCCCATCCCGAGGACTACTTCGACCGGGTCATCACTATTGATCTCGCGAGCCTCGAGCCGCATGTCGTGGGACCCCATACCCCCGATCTCGCGCGGCCGGTATCGGCATTGGCCGACGCGGTACGGGAGCACGCCTATCCGGAAGCCTTGCAGGCGGCCTTGATCGGCAGCTGCACGAATTCCTCTTACGAGGACATCGGCCGTGCCGCCCATGTCGCGCGCCAGGCCCGTGCGCGGGGCCTCAAGGCCCGCGTGCCGTTTCTCGTGACGCCCGGGTCCGAGCAGGTGCGGGCCACCATAGAGCGCGACGGCCTGCTCGCCGATCTGACCGCCATCGGGGCCTCGGTGCTCGCCAATGCCTGCGGTCCGTGCATAGGCCAATGGGATCGGGACGGCGCCACGCCGGGTGCCAGCAATAGCATCCTGACCTCGTATAACCGGAATTTTCCGCGCCGTAACGACGGCAATCCGGGTACCCATGCCTTTATCGCAAGCCCTGAACTCGTCACGGCCTATGCGCTTACCGGTTCCCTTACGGATAATCCGCTAGATGGGGTCAAGGTCGACGGTGAGGTCGTGTTTTTGACGCCGCCGGTGGCCGAAGAACTCCCCACCGCGGGCTTTGTGACCGAGGCCGGCGGCTATACGCCTCCCCGGGAGGACCGCGATGCGGTGGCCGTCGCCATCCGGCCGGATAGCGAAAGGTTGAGCCTCCTTGAGCCCTTTCCGGCGCCCGCGGCCGCGGATTTTCAGGGGCTGCCCATCCTGCTCAAGGCGGTCGGCAAATGCACGACCGATCACATATCGGCGGCCGGCCCCTGGCTGCGTTACCGCGGTCATCTCGACAAGATCAGCGACAACCTATTCTTGGGGGCCACCAACGCCTGCAGCGATACAGTCGGGACCGGTCTCGATGTCCTGACGGGCGAGTCCGGCGTGGCACTGCCCGTCCTCGCCCGGCGCTACCATGCCCAAAGGCAGGGTTGGGTAGTGGTGGGGGACACCAATTACGGCGAAGGGAGCTCGCGCGAACACGCCGCCATGTCGCCCCGCTATCTGGGGGCCCGCCTGATCGTGGTGCGCAGCTTTGCCCGGATCCATGAGACCAATCTCAAAAAGCAGGGGGTCCTGCCGCTTACCTTTGCCAAGGCCGCCGACTACGAACGCCTAGGCTGCCGGGACCGGTTGAGTCTGCCCGATATCGCCCAGTTGCAGCCCGATACCCCACTGCGTGTGGTGGTTACGCCCCCTGAGGCCCCGTCCTGGGAGTTTTTGGCCCAACATACCCTGACCGCCGAACAGATCAATTGGTTCTGGGCCGGATCGGCCTTGAACCTCATGGGGGCCCGCGCCCGAGGCGTTTGACGGCCAGGTGTTGACAAGGACTCATCCCTTAATCACAATTCGCGGCTTACTGTTTGGAGGGGTACCCAAGCGGCCAAAGGGATCAGACTGTAAATCTGACGGCTCTGCCTTCGGAGGTTCGAATCCTCCCCCCTCCACCGACAGTGACGGCGGGCAAGCAAGGCCATGCTGGGCGTGTCAGGCGGGTGTAGTTCAATGGTAGAACTTCAGCCTTCCAAGCTGATAGCGTGGGTTCGATTCCCATCACCCGCTCCAGTTTGGGATCTTGAGCGAGGACAGTTGGCCCATATAGCTCAGTCGGTAGAGCACTTCCTTGGTAAGGAAGAGGTCATCGGTTCGATTCCGATTATGGGCTCCAGATTACCAACCCGAACGGTACGAAGCCGGTCGGTAAAAAAAGTCATAAACTGAGGTACCCACGGTGTCCAAGGGAAAATTTGAACGCACGAAGCCCCACCTGAATGTGGGCACGATTGGCCACGTCGATCATGGCAAGACCACGCTCACGGCGGCCCTGACCAAGGTCCTGTCGTCGAAGTTCGGGGGCGAGTTCAAGGCCTACGACCAGATCGACAACGCCCCCGAGGAGCGCGCACGCGGTATTACGATCGCCACCGCGCACGTTGAGTATCAGACCACCGAGCGTCACTACGCGCACGTGGACTGCCCAGGGCACGCAGACTACATCAAGAACATGATCACCGGGGCCGCGCAGATGGATGGCGCGATCCTGGTGGTGTCGGCGGCCGACGGCCCCATGCCCCAGACCCGCGAGCACATCCTGCTCGCCCGGCAGGTGGGCGTGCCCTATATCGTGGTGTTCCTGAACAAGGCCGATATGGTCGACGACAAGGAGCTCCTGGAGCTGGTCGAGATGGAGGTGCGCGAGCTCCTCGACCGCTACGAGTTCCCCGGCGACAAGACCCCGATTATCACAGGCTCGGCGCTCAAGGCCCTCGAAGGCGATAGCTCGGATCTCGGCGAAGGCGCGATCCTAAAGCTTGCCGCGGCCCTCGATGCCTATATCCCGCAGCCGGAGCGCGCCATCGACGGCGCCTACCTGATGCCGGTGGAAGACGTGTTTTCGATCTCGGGCCGCGGCACGGTCGTAACCGGGCGGGTCGAGCGCGGTATCGTCAAGGTCGGCGACGAAGTGGAGATCGTGGGGCTGCGCGACACCGTGAAGACGACGGTGACCGGCGTCGAGATGTTCCGTAAGCTCCTCGACCAAGGGCAGGCCGGCGACAACATCGGCGTGCTCTTGCGCGGCACCAAGCGCGAAGAAGTGGAGCGCGGCCAGGTCCTGTGCAAGCCCGGCTCCATCAAGCCCCATACCCGCTTCGAGGCCGAGGTCTACGTCTTGTCCAAAGAGGAAGGCGGCCGGCACACGGCCTTCTTCCAGGGCTACCGCCCGCAGTTCTACTTCCGCACGACCGATGTCACCGGCTCGTGCGACCTGCCCGCCGGCACCGAGATGGTGATGCCGGGCGATAACGTCAAACTCACGATCACCCTGATCAGTCCGATCGCCATGGAGGAAGGGCTGCGTTTCGCCATCCGCGAGGGCGGTCGTACGGTTGGGGCCGGCGTGGTAGCGAAGATACTCGAGTAACTTGTCGAGCCGTGAGTGGTCCGAGTTTAGGCCAGTAGCTCAATTGGTAGAGCGTCGGTCTCCAAAACCGAAGGTTGGGGGTTCGATTCCCTCCTGGCCTGCCAGTCGTTTTTTTGGGATGCATGGGCAGTGATGGTGGATAAGCTAAAGCTGACCGCGGCGATGATGTTGTTCGCAGCCGGCGTCGTCGGGTATTACATTCTTGCCAATCAACCCGAACTTTGGCGAGTCCTTGCGTTATTGGCGGGCGCTGCACTAGGGATCGTGGCGGGGATGCAGACCAGCACCGGCCGTGCGGCCTGGACCTTTGTCAAGGAGGCCCGTGTCGAGCTGAGCAAGGTCGTTTGGCCCACGCGCAAGGAAACCATACAGACGACCCTCGTGGTCATCGTCCTTGTCGTCGTGGTAGCGCTCTTCCTTTGGGTCGTAGACCTCGGTTTGATCAAGGGCGTGAGCATGTTGACCGGGAGGTCGTGATCCGATGGCTATGCGTTGGTACGTCGTACATGCCTTCTCAGGTTTCGAGAAGCAGGTACAGAAGACCCTGAAGGAACACATTGCGCGGGCCGGCATGCAGGACATGTTCGGCGAGATCCTGGTGCCGACCGAGGAAGTGGTCGAGATGAAGAGCGGCCAGCGGCGCACGAGCGAGCGCAAGTTCTTCCCGGGCTATGTGCTCGTGCGGATGGAGATGACCGACGAGTCCTGGCATCTCGTGAAGGCGGTTCCTAAGGTGAGCGGTTTTATCGGCGGTTCGGGCACCAAGCCGACGCCGATCACCGACAAGGAGGCCGAGATGATCCTTCGCCAGGTCCAAGACGGCGTTGAAAAGCCGCGCCCGAAGTTCTCCTTTACGAGCGGCGAACAGGTGCGGGTGATCGACGGGCCCTTCTTGGACTTCAATGGCACGGTTGAAGACGTCAACTACGAAAAAAGCAAACTCCGGGTATCGGTATCGATCTTTGGTCGCCAGACCCCGGTGGAGCTCGATTTCAGTCAGGTAGAGAAGGCGTAAGAGCGCGCCTTTCGCAATCGCAAAGGGGGAGCCGCAAGGCGCTTGGACCCCGCATAAGGAGCCGTCATGGCAAAGAAGATCGACGCCTATATCAAATTGCAGGTGCCCGCCACCAAAGCCACGCCCGGACCGCCGATCGGCCCGGCGCTGGGTCAGCGGGGTCTCAACATCATGGAGTTCTGCAAGGCCTTCAATGCCCGTACGCAGGGCATGGAAGAGGGGCTGCCGATCCCGGTCGTCATCACCGCCTACAGCGACAAAAGCTTCACCTTCGTCACCAAGACCCCGCCTGCGAGCATCCTCTTGAAGAAGGCCGCGGGCGTGACGAGCGGCAGCAAGACGCCGCATACGCACAAGGTGGGCAAGGTTACGCGCGCCCAGCTCGAGGATATCGCGCGCCTGAAGATGCCGGATCTCAACACGACCGATCTCGAGGCGGCGGTTCGGTTGATCGCGGGGAGTGCCCGGAGCATGGGCCTCGAGACGGAGGGCGTCTAAATGGCCGAGATCGTTAAGGGTGGGAAGCGTTTGCGGGGCTTGCGGCCGCTCGTGGACCGGTCGCGTGCCTATGGCCTGGACGAGGCCTTTGCGCTGGTAAAGAAAACGGCGAGCGCCAAGTTCGACGAGGCCATCGATGTCGCGGTCAATCTCGGTATCGACCCGCGCAAGTCGGATCAGAACGTCAGGGGTTCTGCGGTGATGCCGCGGGGCACGGGCAAGACGGTGCGGGTGGCGGTGTTCGCCGAAGGCGAGGCTGCGGCTGCCGCGCGCAAGGCCGGCGCCGATGTGGTGGGCTTTCAGGACCTGGCCGATCAGGTGAAGGCCGGTAATCTGAACTTCGATGTCGTGATCGCGACCCCGGAGGCCATGCGCATCGTCGGGCAGCTGGGTCAGATCCTGGGGCCGCGCGGTCTCATGCCGAACCCCAAGGTGGGGACGGTGACCCCGAACGCCGCTAAAGCCGTCGAGAATGCGAAGGCCGGGCAGGTGCAGTATCGCGCCGACAAGGCGGGTATCGTGCATTGCGCCATAGGCAAGGCGTCCTTCAGCGAAGAGGCGCTCAAAGAGAACTTCTTGGCGCTGGTGGCCGCCCTGCAAAAGGCCCGGCCCACGGCTGCCAAGGGCATCTACATAAAGCGTGTCACCGTGTCTGCCACGATGGGGCCGGGGGTACGCATCGATCAAGGGACTTTACCGCAGTAGTCGAGATGTAAGGCTGGGACTGCCTCGTGGTTTAGGGCAGATGTCGAAGACCGCCGGTGCGGCAACGCTTAAATCTTGCCGGCGCAGATGGTGTCCGGGGCCTTTAAAGCCGCGCGATCACCGCCCCCCTGAACGGGGGGAATGAAGGAGGTGATTCGTTGAGTTTGAATCTGGAGCAGAAAAAGGCAGTGGTGGCCGAGGTCTCCGCCGCGATACAGGGGGCCGAGGCGGCCGTCGTCGCCGAGTACCGGGGCTTGACCGTGGCGCAGATGACGACCTTGCGGGCCGCCGCCCGTCAGGCTGGCGTCTACGTCAAGGTCGTCAAGAATAGCCTGGTGCGGCGGGTGGTGGCCGGTACCTCGTTTGCCTGTCTAGACGGCCACTTGCGCGGACCGCTCGCGTTTGCAGCGTCGTCTGATCCGGTGGCGGTTGCCAAGGTCTTGAGCGAATTTGCGCGTGCCAACGACAAGTTCGTGATCAAGGTAGGCGCCATGGATGGGGCGCTCATGACGGGCGAGCAGTTGCAGGCGCTCGCGCTTCTGCCGAGCCGCGAGGTATTGCTCGCTACCTTGATGCGCACCATGCAGGCACCGGCCGCGCAGTTCGTGCGGACCTTGAACGAGATACCGGCCCGCTTCGTGCGGACGCTCGCTGCCATTCGCGACAAGGCGCAGTAGATTCCAGGGCTTTAAAGGCCACGTTAATTTTTTAAGGAGACACACCATGGCGGTAACGAAAGAAGAGATTTTGGATGCGATCGGCAACATGTCGGTGCTCGACCTGTCGGCCTTGATCAAGGAAATGGAAGAGAAGTTTGGCGTCTCTGCGGCGGCTGCGGCCGTGGCGGTGGCGGCGCCCGGCGGGGCCGCTGCGGCTCCGGCGGCCGAGAAGGACAGCTTCGACGTGGTCTTGGCGGCGGTCGGCGAGAACAAGGTCGGCGTCATCAAGGCGGTCCGCGCGATTACCAACCTCGGTCTCAAGGAAGCCAAGGACTTGGTGGAGTCCGCGCCGGCACCCATCAAGGAAGGCGTGGCCAAAGCTGAGGCCCAGAACATGAAGAAGCAGCTGGAAGAGGCGGGTGCCAAAGTTGAACTGAAGTAAGGGTAGGCTGATTGCCCCTAGAAAAGGCTGTGGCGACAGGATGATCGTCAGGACAGGCTGGTGCAAACCGGCCCGTCCGTCTTTTTTTGTCGTTCGGGACCTTCCGGACATCAAGAGCTGAGGAACCTATGAGCTATTCATTCACTGAGAAAAAGCGCATCCGCAAGAGCTTTGGCAAACGGCCGAGTCTCTTGCAAGTTCCGTATCTGCTCGCGACGCAGAAGGAGTCGTACTTGAGTTTTTTGCAGGCCGACGTCGAGCGCACCCAGCGTGTCGACCAGGGCTTGCAGGCCGCGTTCAAGTCCGTATTCCCGATCGAGTCCTACAATGGGGCGGCAGCGCTTGAGTTCGTGAGCTACCGGCTCGGCACCCCGCTTTTCGATGTGAAGGAGTGCCAGCAGCGCGGCTTGATCTACGCGGCACCACTGCGGGTGTTGCTGCGCCTGGTCGTGTTCTCGAAAGACGAGGCGACGGGCGCGAAGTCGGTGCGCGATATCAAGGAGCAAGAGGTCTATCTCGGCGAGATCCCGCTTATGACCGAGAACGGGACCTTCATCATAAACGGCACCGAGCGGGTCATCGTATCGCAGTTGCACCGTTCGCCGGGGGTCTTTTTCGATCACGATTACGGCAAGACGCATTCGTCCGGGAAGCTGCTGTTTTCGGCCCGCATCATCCCGTATCGGGGCTCGTGGCTCGACTTCGAGTTCGATCCTAAGGATTTCCTCTATGTGCGCATCGATCGGCGCCGCAAGCTGCCGGCAACGACTTTGCTGCGCGCGTTGGGCATGAGCAGCCAGGATATCCTGCAGACCTTTTTCGAGATGGACACTTTCTTTTTGTCGGACGGCAATGTCCGGCTGAAGCTTATCGCGCAGCGCCTGCGCGGCGAGCAGGCGGACTTCGATATCGTCTCACCGCAGGGCGAGGTCATCGTCAAGAAGGATCAGCGCATCACGGCGCGCCATGTGCGCGAGATCGACAAGGCGAAGATGACCGAGCTCGTGATTCCACCGGAGAACGTTGTGGGTTTTCTTGCGGGACGTCCGCTGGGTGAGGACGTGATCGATCAGGCGACGGGCGAGCTCATTGCCCAAGCCAACGAAGTGGTGACCGCAGACCTCATTCAAAAGCTCATGAAGGCAGGTATCGCGGAGATCCGTACGCTCTACACGAACGAACTCGACCGCGGCTCCTACATCTCGGATACCTTGCGGATCGACTCGACGCGGGATGCCCTCGAGGCGCAGATCGAGATCTACCGCATGATGCGGCCTGGCGAGCCGCCTACGAAGGAGGCCGCGCAGAACCTGTTTTCGAGCCTCTTTTTCAGTCTCGACCGCTATGATCTGTCGGCGGTCGGACGCATGAAATTCAACCGCAGGCTCGGGCGAACGAGCGATGAAGGCCCAGGGATCTTGAGTCGTGACGACATCATCGACGTCATGAAGGTCTTGATCGGGCTTAAGAACGGTCAGGGCGAGATCGACGACATCGATCATCTCGGCAATCGTCGCGTACGCTCCGTGGGCGAGCTTGCCGAGAACCAGTTCCGCATTGGGCTCGTGCGCGTGGAGCGGGCGGTCAAGGAACGTCTGAGTCTTGCCGAATCCGAGAATCTGATGCCGCAGGAGCTGATCAACGCGAAGCCCGTGTCGGCCGTGATCAAGGAATTTTTTGGATCGAGCCAGTTATCGCAGTTCATGGATCAGACCAACCCGTTGTCCGAGGTCACGCACAAGCGGCGCGTGTCCGCCCTGGGCCCCGGCGGTCTTACTCGCGAGCGGGCGGGCTTTGAGGTCCGTGACGTTCATCCCACGCACTACGGTCGGGTGTGCCCGATCGAGACGCCGGAAGGGCCGAATATCGGTCTTATCAATTCCTTGGCAGTCTATGCCCGCACGAACGAGTACGGCTTTCTGGAAACACCCTACCGTAAGGTGGTCGATGGCCAGGTGACCGACAAGATCGATTACCTGTCCGCCATTGAGGAGGGCAAGTTCGTTATCGCCCAGGCCAATGCGGCCGTTGACGCAGACGGGCGGTTCACAGACGAAATGGTCTCCTGCCGGCATCGCAACGAGTTTACGCTCTCGGCTGTGTCCAAGGTCGATTACATCGACGTGGCGCCGGCGCAGATCGTCTCGGTGGCCGCATCTTTGATCCCCTTCCTCGAGCACGACGACGCCAACCGCGCGCTCATGGGCTCCAACATGCAGCGTCAGGCGGTACCGACCCTGCGTGCCGAAAAGCCGCTCGTGGGAACCGGGATGGAACGGACGGTGGCCGTCGATTCGGGCGTTGCCGTCACCGCGCGGCGCGGCGGCCGCGTGGACTCCGTCGATGCGAGCCGCATCGTCGTCCGCGTGAACGACGACGAGACGGAAGCGGATAAGGCCGGCGTCGATATCTACAACCTGATCAAGTACACGCGGTCGAATCAGAACACCAACATCAACCAGAAGCCGCTCGTACGGGTGGGCGACATCATCGCCAAAGGGGATGTGCTCGCCGATGGACCGTCGACCGACATGGGCGAGCTTGCCCTCGGACGCAACATCCTGATCGCGTTCATGCCCTGGAACGGCTACAACTTCGAGGACTCCATCCTGATATCGGAGCGGGTCGTGGAGGACGATACCTTCACCACCATCCATATAGAGGAACTCTCGACGGTGTCGCGCGACACCAAGCTCGGGCCCGAGGAGATCACGCGCGATATTCCGAACGTGGGCGAGACGGCGCTGTCCAAGCTCGATGAGTCGGGGATCATTTACATCGGCGCCGAGGTCAACCCCGGCGATATACTCGTCGGCAAGGTGACGCCCAAGGGCGAGACCCAGCTCACGCCTGAGGAAAAGCTGCTGCGTGCGATCTTTGGCGAGAAGGCCTCGGACGTCAAGGACAGTTCGCTGCGTTTGCCGTCGGGCATGTCCGGGACCGTGATCGACGTGCAGGTCTTTACGCGTGACGGCGTTGAAAAAGACGCCCGCGCCCGCCAAAACGAGGAGCAAACGCTGGCCGGTATCCGCAAGGATCTAAACGACCAGTACCGCATCGTCGAAAACGACGCCTTCGGCCGTATCGAGCGGCTGCTGGTGGGTAAGGTCGCCGAAGGCGGACCGAAGGGTCTCAAGGCCGGCGACAAGGTCACGGCAAGTTATTTGGCGGCCCTTCCTCATACCCAGTGGTTCGAGGTGCGGATGCGGGACGAGGCGGTGAGCGAGGCCGTTGAGGCGATTCGCGACCAACTCGCCCAACAGAAGGTCGAGTTCGATGCGCGGCTCGAGGAAAAGCGCCAGAAGCTCACGGCGGGCGATGATCTGCCGCCAGGCGTCCTGAAGATGGTCAAGGTGTATGTCGCAGTCAAGCGCCGGCTCCAGCCGGGCGACAAGATGGCTGGCCGGCATGGTAACAAGGGTGTCATCTCGCGCATCGTTCCGGTCGAAGACATGCCTTACATGGCCAACGGGGATTCGATCGATATCGTCTTGAACCCGCTTGGCGTGCCATCGCGCATGAACGTAGGCCAGGTTCTCGAGACGCACCTCGGTTGGGTGGCGCGGGGTCTTGGCAACAAGATCAATGAGATGCTAAAGCAGCAGGCGGCGGCAGCCGAGATGCGCCGTTTCCTGGACCAGGTCTACAACAGCAGCGGTCAAAAGGAGGATCTCGATTCGCTGACGGATCAGGAGATCCTGGCGCTCGCCGGCAACCTCGTGAAAGGCGTCCCCATGGCCACGCCCGTGTTCGATGGTGCTACCGAAGAGGAGATCATGGATCTTCTGGAGTTGGCCGATTTACCGCGCACCGGGCAGACCACCCTGTATGATGGCCGCACCGGCGAGGCCTTCGATCGTCCGATTACGGTTGGTTATATGTACATGCTAAAACTGAACCATCTCGTCGACGACAAGATGCACGCGCGCTCGACCGGACCCTACAGCCTGGTCACTCAGCAGCCGCTCGGCGGCAAGGCGCAGTCCGGCGGCCAAAGGTTTGGTGAAATGGAAGTCTGGGCGCTAGAGGCCTATGGCGCCGCGTATACCCTGCAAGAGATGTTGACCGTGAAGTCCGATGATGTGACCGGGCGCACCAAGATGTTTGAGAACATCGTCAAGGGCGATCACAAGATGGAGGCAGGTATGCCGGAATCATTTAACGTGCTCATCAAGGAGATTCGTTCGCTCGGCATCGATATCGAACTCGACCAGGGCTGATGCAGCCCTGCGACATCTGATCGAAACGAAAGGCCGGCCTTGAACCGGCGGCGTTGAGGAGATCGACTTGAAAGACTTATTCAATTTGTTTAAGCAGTCGGGCAAGACCGAGGATTTCGATTCAATCCGTATCGGTCTTGCGTCCCCGGACAAAATCCGGTCCTGGTCTTTTGGCGAGGTAAAAAAGCCCGAGACAATCAATTACCGCACGTTCAAGCCGGAACGCGATGGCTTGTTCTGCGCCAAGATCTTTGGACCGATCAAGGACTACGAGTGCTTGTGCGGGAAGTACAAGCGCTTAAAGCACCGCGGCGTCATTTGCGAAAAGTGCGGCGTCGAGGTCACGTTGTCCAAGGTTCGGCGGGAGCGCATGGGTCACATCGAGCTCGCAAGCCCGGTGGCCCATATCTGGTTTTTGAAGTCCCTGCCCTCCCGCATGGGCCTCGTGTTGGACATGACCTTGCGCGATATCGAGCGGGTCTTGTACTTCGAAGCCTATGTGGTAGTGGACCCCGGGATGACGCCGCTCGAGCGCCGGCAGCTTTTGTCGGAAGACTCCTACTTGGAGGCAATCGAGCAGTACGGCGACGAATTCGATGCCCGCATGGGTGCCGAGGCCGTGCGCGATCTGCTGCGGGGCATAGACCTCGCGGGCGAGGCCGCGAAGATGCGCGAGGAATTGAGCGCGACGACCTCGGAGACCAAGATCAAGAAGCTCGCCAAGCGTCTCAAGGTCCTCGAGGCCTTCTTGCACTCGGGCAATCGGCCCGAGTGGATGGTGATCGAGATCCTGCCGGTGCTGCCGCCTGAGCTGCGGCCGCTCGTACCGCTCGATGGCGGTCGGTTCGCCACGTCGGATCTGAACGATCTTTATCGGCGGGTCATCAATCGCAACAACCGTCTAAAGCGCCTGCTTGATCTGAATGCGCCCGATATTATCGTGCGTAACGAAAAGCGCATGTTGCAGGAGGCCGTCGACGCCCTGCTCGACAATGGTCGGCGCGGCAAGGCCATTACGGGGGCGAACAAGCGCCAGTTGAAGTCTCTTGCGGACATGATCAAGGGCAAACAAGGGCGGTTCCGGCAGAACCTGCTCGGTAAGCGCGTCGACTACTCCGGGCGGTCCGTGATCGTGGTGGGGCCGGCCTTGAAGCTTCATCAATGCGGGTTGCCAAAGAAGATGGCGCTCGAGCTCTTCAAGCCCTTCATCTTTAGCAAGCTCGAGATGCGTGGGCTCGCGACCACCATCAAGGCCGCGAAGAAGATGGTCGAGCAGGCAAGCCCCGAGGTCTGGGATATCTTGGAGGAGGTGATCCGTGAGCACCCAGTCCTACTGAACCGGGCCCCCACGCTGCATCGCCTGGGCATCCAGGCCTTTGAGCCGGTGCTCGTGGAAGGCAAGGCGATTCAGCTCCATCCGCTTGTATGCGCGCCTTACAATGCCGATTTCGACGGCGATCAGATGGCCGTGCACGTGCCTTTGTCGCTGGAGGCGCAGCTCGAAGCGCGCAGCCTCATGATGTCCTCGAACAACGTGTTGTCGCCGGCTAACGGTGAGCCCATCATCGTGCCCTCGCAGGACATCGTGCTCGGCCTCTATTACATGACGCGTATCCGGGTCAATGCCTTGGGCGAAGGCAAGGTCTTTGCGGACGTGGCGGAGGTGCATCGCGCCTACGAAAACCGCAAGGTGGCCTTGCATGCCAAGTGCCGCGTGCGCATCGCCGAGACCGCCATCGATGGCGACGGCAACAAGGTGCGTAGCATAAAACTCGTCGAGACCAGCGTCGGGCGCGCACTCCTGTCGGAGATATTGCCGGAAGGTCTGCCGTTTGCGCTCGTAAACCGCGACCTGAAGAAGAAGGCGATCTCGGAGTTGATCAACGCCTGTTATCGGCAGGTGGGCCTGAAGGAGACCGTGATCTTCGCCGACCAGCTCATGTACACGGGCTTTGCGTTCGCGGCGCGGGCGGGTATCTCGATTGGGGTAAACGACATGGTCACCCCGGCGGAAAAGAGCAAGATCATCGGCGATGCCGAGGCCGAGGTCCGCGGGATCCAGACGCAGTATGCCTCAGGTCTGTTGACCGACGGCGAACGCTACAACAAGGTGGTCGACATCTGGACGCACACAAGTGAGCGCGTCGCCAAGTCCATGATGGATAAGCTTGGTGTCGAGGATGTGGTGGACAGCACGGGCAAGACCGTGACCCAGCCTTCCTTCAATTCCATCTACATGATGGCCGACTCCGGGGCCCGTGGTAGCGCAGCCCAAATCCGTCAGCTCGCGGGCATGCGCGGCCTCATGGCCAAGCCCGATGGCTCGATCATCGAGACGCCCATCACGGCGAATTTCCGTGAGGGGTTGAACGTCCTTCAGTACTTCATCTCGACGCACGGCGCGCGCAAGGGTCTGGCCGACACCGCCCTTAAGACAGCGAACTCGGGTTACTTGACCCGCCGGCTCGTGGATGTCTGCCAGGATCTTGTCGTCACGGAGACCGACTGTGGCACGCAATCGGGTATTCGTAAGAGCGTCATCGTCGAAGGCGGCGAAGTGGTCGTGCCCTTGCGGGAGAGCGTGCTGGGACGCGTCGTCATAGGCGATGTCGTAGACCCGGCCGACAGCTCCGTGCTCGTGCCCCACAATACCTTGCTAGACGAGCGCAAGGTCCGACTGCTCGAGGAACGCAATATCGATCAGGTGATCGTCCGCTCGCCTGTGACCTGCGAGACGCGTTACGGCATCTGCGCCTTGTGCTATGGGCGCGATCTCGGCCGCGGACATCTCGTGAACCAGGGCGAGGCCGTGGGCGTCATAGCCGCGCAGAGTATCGGCGAGCCCGGTACGCAGCTTACGATGCGGACCTTCCATATCGGTGGCGCCGCCTCCCGCGCAACGGCAGTGAGCGGCATCGAGGTCAAGTCGAACGGTTCGGTGCGCTTCAATAACCTAAAGCTGATCCGTCACGCGAGCGGCAATAACGTCGCCGTATCCCGTTCCGGGGAGCTCGTGGTGCAAGACGACCACGGCCGTGACCGGGAGCGCTACAAGGTGCCCTACGGCGCGATCCTGAACGTAAGCGAAGGCGATAAGGTCAAGGCGGGGCGCGTGGTCGCGAACTGGGATCCGCATACCCACCCGATCATCACCGAGGTGGCGGGCACCGTGGCCTTCACGGACCTGATCGATGGTGTGACCGTCAACCGTCAGACCGACGAGATCACGGGCCTTAGCACCTATGTGGTGCTCGATCCCAAGCACCGTTCGGGGGCCAAGGACATCCGCCCGATGATCGCCTTGCTCGATGAGAAGGGCAAAGGCCTGCTCATCCCGGGGACCGATATTCCGGCCAAGTACATGCTGCCGGCCGGCGCGATCATCACCGTGGAAGACGGCCTTAAGGTCGGTGTCGGCGACGTGCTGGCGCGCATCCCGCAGGAGACCTCGAAGACGCGCGACATCACAGGCGGTTTGCCGCGCGTGGCCGAGCTCTTCGAGGCGCGCAAGGCGAAGGATCATGCGATATTGGCCGAGACGAGCGGCGTTGTGTCTTTTGGCAAGGACACCAAGGGCAAGCAACGGCTCCTTATCACCGACAAGGCCGGCGAAGAGCACGAGTATCTGATCCCGAAAGGGCGCCATATCATGGTGTTCGAGGGTGAGACCGTGGAGCAGGGCGAGGCCATCGTGGATGGGCCGCCGGTATCGGCGGATATCCTGCGTCTTCTGGGCGTCGAGGCCATGGCCAACTTCATCGTCGATGAGGTCCAGGACGTCTATCGGCTCCAGGGCGTGAAGATCAACGATAAGCACATCGAGGTGATCGTCAGGCAGATGCTGCGCAAGGTCCGCATCATCGACGCCGGCGACACCCAGTTCCTGCCGGGCGAGCAGGTCGAGCGGGCCCGCTTCCTCGACGCCAACGAAGAGGCCGAGGCGGCTGGCAAGCGGCCCGCGACGGGCGAGAGGCTGCTGCTTGGCATCACCAAGGCGTCGTTGGCTACCGAGTCGTTCATATCGGCGGCTTCGTTCCAAGAGACGACGCGCGTGCTTACGGAGGCTGCAATCAGCGGCAAGCGCGACCGCTTGCGCGGGCTCAAGGAAAACGTCATCGTCGGCCGCTTGATTCCGGCCGGCAGCGGCCTTGCCCACCATCAGGAGCGCAAGCGCAAGCGTGCAGACGACAAGGACGAGGCGACGGCGCTGCGCGAGGCCTTACTGCCCTCGCGGGATAAGCCGGCAAGCGGCGACAAGGTCGTCTCGGCCTAGAGCCCTGGCCGCCCCTGTCGGGCTTACTTGACAGGGGCGGCCAGAATGCCTAAAATCGCGCACCTTTGAAGCCAGGCCCGTTTGCGCATAGGGGTCTTGGGTGAGTGTTTGCATCGGAGCCATGAATGCCCACGATTAATCAGTTGGTCCGTAAGCCGCGCGTACAGCCGCAGAAAAAGACGACTGTGCCGGCCTTGAACGCCTCCCCGCAGAAACGGGGGGTCTGTACACGCGTCTACACGACAACGCCTAAGAAGCCAAACTCGGCCTTGCGCAAGGTCGCGCGCGTGCGGCTTACCAACGGCTACGAGGTTACGAGCTATATCGGTGGCGAGGGGCACAACCTGCAGGAACACTCGGTAGTCTTGATTAGAGGCGGCCGCGTAAAGGACTTGCCAGGCGTGCGCTATCACACGGTCCGCGGATCGCTGGATACGGCGGGGGTCGCCGATCGTCGTCAGGGACGGTCGAAATACGGGGCCAAGCGGCCGAAGTCGTAAAGAAAACTGGATTCTGGTTACGCCGCACTTTAAGGTTGCGGCGTTTTCTCGTTTATATGGTGTGAAGGTTGACAGATGCCGAGAAGAAGAGAAGTCCCTAAGCGTCCCACCCGTCCCGATCCCAAGTACGGGAGCGAAGTGCTCACGAAGTTCATGAGCGTGGTGATGCAAAGCGGCAAGAAGTCCGTCGCCGAAAAGATCATATACGGTGCCCTCGAGACGATCGCGTCGCGCAACAAGGGCGAGCCCCTGGCGGTGTTCCAGCAGGCGATCGATAACGCCAAGCCGCTCGTGGAGGTCAAGAGCCGCCGGGTCGGAGGCGCTACCTACCAGGTCCCCGTGGAAGTCCGGCCGGGGCGGCAGCTTGCTCTTGCCATGCGTTGGGTCGTCGACGCGGCGCGGGCCCGTGGCGAGAAATCGATGGGCGCGCGGCTGGCAGGCGAGATCCTGGATGCGGCCGAACGGCGCGGTAACGCCGTGAAGAAGCGCGAAGAGGTCCACCGAATGGCGGAAGCCAATAAGGCGTTTTCGCACTACCGCTGGTAGAAATCGCAAACACACGCTTTTAGCCCTAAGGATCTGGCCGTGGCTCGTACGACTCCAATTGACCGCTACCGCAACATCGGCATCATGGCCCACATCGATGCCGGGAAGACCACCACCACGGAACGGATACTCTTTTATACGGGCGTCTCGCACAAGATCGGCGAGGTGCACGAGGGTGCCGCCATCATGGACTGGATGGAGCAGGAGCAGGAGCGCGGCATCACCATCACCTCCGCGGCGACGACCTGTTTCTGGAAGGGCATGGCGGCCAACTATCCTGAGCACCGGATCAACATCATCGATACCCCCGGACACGTCGACTTCACGATCGAGGTGGAGCGTTCGCTGCGGGTCCTAGACGGCGCCTGCGCCTTGTTTTGTGCGGTAGGTGGCGTGGAGCCGCAGTCCGAGACGGTCTGGCGTCAGGCCAACAAATACGGCGTCGCGCGGATCGCGTTCGTGAATAAGATGGACCGTGCCGGCGCGAATTTCCTGCGGGTGGTGGAACAGGTACGGGTACGGTTGGGTGCGACGCCTGTGCCGATCCAGCTTCCGATCGGTGCCGAGGAGCATTTTCAGGGGGTGGTCGACCTTTTGAAGATGAAAGCGATCTTCTGGGATGACGCGACGCAAGGTACGAAGTTCGAGGAACGCGAGATCCCGGCCGAGATGCGCGCCGAATGCGAGAAGTGGCGCGAGCGGATGGTCGAGGCCGCCGCCGAGGCCAACGAGACGCTAATGGACAAATATCTGGGCGGCGAGTCGCTGACCGTAGAGGAGATCAAGGCGGGCCTGCGGGCGCGCAGCCTGGCCTCGCAGATCGTAGTGACCCTCTGCGGCTCGGCGTTCAAGAACAAAGGGGTCCAGGCTATGCTGGACGCCGTCATAGACTACCTTCCCTCACCGAAAGAAAAGCAGGCGATCGTAGGCCATCTGGATGACAAGGCCGAGACCGAGGTCCAGTGTCCGGCCGACGATGCCGCTCCGTTTGCAGCGCTAGCGTTCAAGATCGCGACCGACCCCTTTGTGGGACAGCTCGTATACTTTCGGGTATACTCGGGCGTTCTCAATAGCGGCGACTCCGTCTATAACCCGGTGAAAGGGAAGAAGGAGCGGGTTGGGCGCTTGCTGCAGATGCACGCCAATGACCGTGATGAGATCAAGGAAGTGCGGGCCGGCGATATCGCGGCCGCGGTGGGCCTAAAGAACGTAACGACCGGCGATACCCTCTGCACGCCGGAGCGCGTCGTCACCCTCGAGCGCATGGAGTTTCCGGAGCCTGTCATATCGCAGGCCGTCGAGCCCAAGACCAAGGCGGATCAAGAGAAGATGGGGGTTGCCTTGGGGCGCTTGGCCCAGGAGGACCCGTCGTTCCGTGTGCGGACCGACGAAGAGTCCGGACAGACCATCATCTCGGGCATGGGCGAATTGCATCTCGAGATCATCGTCGACCGCATGAAGCGGGAGTTCGGGGTCGAGGCCAATGTCGGTAAGCCGCAAGTGGCATACCGCGAGACGATCCGCAAGAAGGTCGAGCAAGAACACAAGTTTGCGAAACAGAGCGGCGGTCGCGGCCAGTACGGCCACGTGTTTTTGCGCATCGAACCGCAAGAGCCCGGCAAGGGCTTTGAGTTCGTCGATGAAATCAAAGGCGGCGTGATACCGCGGGAATATATTCCGGCGGTGGAGAAGGGCGTGCGCGAGGCGCTGGACCGCGGTATTCAGGCGGGATTCCCGGTCGTGGACGTCAAGGTGAGCCTGTATTACGGCTCCTACCATGAGGTCGACTCCTCGGAAAACGCGTTCAAGATGGCGGCGAGCATGGCGTTCCGGGAAGGCTGCCTGAAGGCCGATCCGGCCTTGCTCGAACCGATCATGGCGGTCGAGGTGGTGACGCCCGAGGATTACATGGGCAGCGTGAACGGCGATCTGAGCTCGCGCCGGGGCGTGATTCAGGCCATGGAGGATGCGCCGGCCGGCAAGGTCGTGCGCGCCGAGGTACCGTTGGCGGAGATGTTCGGCTACGCCACGTCACTCCGTTCGGCCACACAGGGCCGGGCGACGTACGCGATGGAGTTCAAGCGTTACGCGGTCGCGCCCAGCAATATCGCCGAACAGGTCATCAAGAAAGCCGGTTGAGAACGAAAACGATTCAGTCTACGAGGTACCCACGGTGTCCAAGGGAAAATTTGAACGCACGAAGCCCCACCTGAATGTGGGCACGATTGGCCACGTCGATCATGGCAAGACCACGCTCACGGCGGCCCTGACCAAGGTCCTGTCGTCGAAGTTCGGGGGCGAGTTCAAGGCCTACGACCAGATCGACAACGCCCCCGAGGAGCGCGCACGCGGTATTACGATCGCCACCGCGCACGTTGAGTATCAGACCACCGAGCGTCACTACGCGCACGTGGACTGCCCAGGGCACGCAGACTACATCAAGAACATGATCACCGGGGCCGCGCAGATGGATGGCGCGATCCTGGTGGTGTCGGCGGCCGACGGCCCCATGCCCCAGACCCGCGAGCACATCCTGCTCGCCCGGCAGGTGGGCGTGCCCTATATCGTGGTGTTCCTGAACAAGGCCGATATGGTCGACGACAAGGAGCTCCTGGAGCTGGTCGAGATGGAGGTGCGCGAGCTCCTCGACCGCTACGAGTTCCCCGGCGACAAGACCCCGATTATCACAGGCTCGGCGCTCAAGGCCCTCGAAGGCGATAGCTCGGATCTCGGCGAAGGCGCGATCCTAAAGCTTGCCGCGGCCCTCGATGCCTATATCCCGCAGCCGGAGCGCGCCATCGACGGCGCCTACCTGATGCCGGTGGAAGACGTGTTTTCGATCTCGGGCCGCGGCACGGTCGTAACCGGGCGGGTCGAGCGCGGTATCGTCAAGGTCGGCGACGAAGTGGAGATCGTGGGGCTGCGCGACACCGTGAAGACGACGGTGACCGGCGTCGAGATGTTCCGTAAGCTCCTCGACCAAGGGCAGGCCGGCGACAACATCGGCGTGCTCTTGCGCGGCACCAAGCGCGAAGAAGTGGAGCGCGGCCAGGTCCTGTGCAAGCCCGGCTCCATCAAGCCCCATACCCGCTTCGAGGCCGAGGTCTACGTCTTGTCCAAAGAGGAAGGCGGCCGGCACACGGCCTTCTTCCAGGGCTACCGCCCGCAGTTCTACTTCCGCACGACCGATGTCACCGGCTCGTGCGACCTGCCCGCCGGCACCGAGATGGTGATGCCGGGCGATAACGTCAAACTCACGATCACCCTGATCAGTCCGATCGCCATGGAGGAAGGGCTGCGTTTCGCCATCCGCGAGGGCGGTCGTACGGTTGGGGCCGGCGTGGTAGCGAAGATACTCGAGTAAACCATGGCCAATCAGAAGATAAGAATTCGTCTCAAGGCGTTCGATCATCGACTTATAGATCGTTCGGCAGGTGAGATCGTGGATACCGCGAAGCGGACCGGGGCGATTGTGAAGGGCCCGATCCCGTTGCCGACCAAGATCGAGCGATACACCTTGCTCCGGTCCCCGCATGTCGACAAGAGTTCGCGGGATCAATTTGAGATCCGCACGCATAAGCGCATCATGGACATTATCGAGCCGACTGAAAAGACGGTGGATGCGCTTTTGAAGCTTAATCTCGCAGCCGGCGTGGATGTCGAGATCAAGGTCAGCTAGGAGCGGTCATGGCACTTGGAATTGTGGGCAAAAAGATCGGGATGACCCGGGTATTCGCGGCAGACGGGGCAGTGGCGCCGGTGACCGTGGTGTCGGTGGAGCGCAACCACGTAGCTCAGATCAAGGACGTGGCTACCGACGGTTACCGGGCCGTGCAGATCGCAGCGGGCCGCCGCCGTCCCTCACGGGTCACAAAGGCCCTCGGTGGGCACTTTGCGAAGGCAAAGATCGAGCCGGCCGCGAGTCTCTGGGAGTTCCGGCTCGAGGCTGGCGAGGGTGAAGGTCTAGAGGTGGGCTCGGAGGTGCGCGTCGACATCTTCAGCGCCGGCCAGAAGGTCGATGTCCAGGGCACGACGATCGGTAAGGGGTTCGCGGGCGTCATTAAACGCCACCACTTCGGTGGCGGCCGGGCAAGCCATGGTAACTCGCTGTCGCATCGGGCCCCGGGCTCGATCGGACAGCGCCAGACCCCCGGACGGGTATTCCCCGGTAAGAAGATGGCGGGTCACCTGGGGGCCAAGATACGCACTCAGCAGAACCTCGTCATCGTGCGCGTCGATGCGGAGCGTAATCTTTTGCTGATTCGGGGCGCCGTGCCCGGGGCCGCAGGTTCCGATGTCGTGGTGCGCCCGGCGGTTAAGGCGCCGAAGACGGAGGCCAAGCAGGCATGAAGATGACAGTGGTTAAGGCCGCCGGCGGGACGGACGAGCTCGAGATCGCGGAAGGGACGTTTGGGGTTCCTTTTAAGGAACACCTGATTCATCAGATCGTCGTTGCCTATCAGGCCGGCGGTCGGCAGGGCACGCGGGCCCAGAAAAACCGCTCGGCCGTGAGCGGCAGCACGAGAAAGCCGTGGGCGCAAAAGGGCGGCGGACGGGCGCGTGCGGGCAACATCCGCAGCCCGATCTGGCGCGGGGGCGGCAAGACCTTTCCGGCCACCACCCAGGATTTCAGTCAGAAGGTCAACAAAAAGATGCGGCGCGTGGCGCTGCGTTCCATCGTATCGGAACTGATTCGCCAGGATCGTCTGATCACAGTCGATGAGATGCAGTCGGGGCCGAAGACAAAGGATCTGCTGGCGCGGCTGGCGGCATTCGGTGTGACAGGGCGGTCGCCCAACGTGTTGATCGTCGCGGAGGCCGTCGATGACGGCTTGGCGCTTGCAGCGCGGAATCTGTTTCGCGTATCGGTACGGCCGTGTGACCGTGTGGATCCCGTGTCCTTGATCGCGCATGAGAGGGTGATCATGACCGTGGGTGCGGTGCGCAAGCTTGAGGAGATGTTGGCATGAGCAGCGATATCTACGGAGTACTACTCGCGCCCCATATCTCGGAGAAGGCCACACGGCTGGCCGAGAAGCACCGGCAGTTCGTGTTTCGCGTGCGCCGGGATGCGACCAAGGCGACCGTGAAGGTGGCGGTGGAGAAGTTCTTTAAGGTCGAGGTGGCGGACGTGCGCATGGCGGTCTTGAAGGGCAAGACCAAGGGCGGAAAGCGGCCGGGGCGGCGCTCCGACGTCAAGAAGGCCTATGTTGCCCTGAAGCCCGGTTTCGATATTCAGTTTGGAACGGGGCAATAAGGGGGAAGTATGCCAATCGTCAAAGTTAGGCCGACATCAGCCGGTCGTCGCGGCCTCGTAAAGGTCGTAAACCCCGGTCTGCATAAAGGGGCGCCCTTTGCAGGCCTGGTCGAGAAGAAGGCGAAGATCGATGGGCGCAACAATAGCGGGCGGGTTTCGGTACGCCATCGCGGCGGGGCCCATAAGCGTCATTACCGTTTGATCGACTTCAAGCGCGACAAAGACGGGATTGCCGCGCGCGTGGAGCGTCTCGAGTATGACCCGAACCGCAGCGCACACATCGCGCTCGTGCTTTATGCCGATGGCGAGCGGCGCTATATGATCGCTGCCAAGGGCGTAGAAGTCGGCCAGGAGATCCTGTCGGGCAGCGATGCGCCTATCCGGGTCGGAAATTGCCTGCCGCTGCGCAATATTCCCGTGGGTACCACGGTGCACTGCGTGGAGCTGAAGGTCGGGCGGGGTGCGCAGATCGGGCGCTCGGCCGGCGCGGCCCTGCAGTACGTGGCCCGTGAGGGGGAGTACGCGCAGCTTCGGTTGCGCTCGGGTGAGGTTCGTAAGGTGCACATCGAGTGCCGGGCGACGGTAGGCGAGGTGGGGAACACCGAACACTCGCTGCGTAAGCTTGGTAAGGCAGGAGCAGCGCGGTGGCGCGGCATACGCCCGACGGTACGGGGCGTGGCCATGAATCCGGTCGACCATCCGCACGGTGGTGGTGAAGGGCGTACTTCAGGCGGCCGCCATCCGGTGAGCCCGTGGGGTACCCCGACCAAGGGCTATAGGACACGTATGAACAAGCGGACCGACGGCATGATCGTGCGTCGGCGGTATCAGAAGTAACGGAAGAGAGTGAGGGCGCAGCGTGCCACGTTCGATTAAGAAAGGACCGTTTCTCGATGGCCATCTGGCAAAGAAGGTCGATGAGGCGCAGCGGACGGGGAATAAAAAACCCATAAAGACCTGGTCGCGCCGCTCGACCATCATGCCGGACTTCATTGGTCTTACGATCGCAGTCCACAACGGGCGCCAGCATGTGCCGGTGCTGATTTCTGACAACATGGTCGGACACAAGCTCGGCGAGTTTGCGGCGACACGGACCTTCAAAGGCCATACGGCCGACAAGAAGGCCTCGGGAGGCTAAGCATGGCGACCAAGGCGGTATTGAAGAACGTGCACGTGTCGGCGCAGAAAGGGCGTCTGGTAGCTGACCTCATTCGCGGCATGCCCGTAGGGCGTGCGCTTGAGGTCTTGGAGTTCAGCCCGAAAAAGGCCGCGCGCATCATGAAGAAGGTCTTGGAATCGGCGATCGCCAACGCCGAGAACAACGACGGCGCGGATGTAGACGAGCTCAAGATATCGGAGATTCAGATCAATGGCGCGTCGTCCATGAAACGATTCCACGCCCGGGCCAAGGGGCGCGGGGCGCGGATTTTGAAGCGGACCAGCCATATCAGCGTGACAGTCGCCGCAGCCGAGAGGGGCAATTAAAGATGGGTCAGAAGATCAATCCAATCGGAATGCGGCTGGGCATCGTCCGGGACTGGACGGCTAAGTGGTATGCGCACCGTGGGGCCTATGCGGCCAACGTGCGGGCGGATGTCGAGTTGCGGGCCTGGCTCAAGGCGAAGCTCGCCCATGCGGCGGTGAGCTCGGTCGTGATTCAGCGGCCGGCGCAGAGCGTCAATATCACGATCCGTACGGCGCGCCCCGGCATCGTCATCGGGAAAAAGGGCGAAGATATCGAGCGCATGAGGCAGGAACTTGCCAAGCTCGCTGGCGTGCCCGTACAGCTGAACGTCGAGGAGATCCGCAAGCCCGAACTCGATGCTACCTTGGTGGCGGAAAATATCGCCCAGCAGCTCGAGAAGCGGATCATGTTCCGACGCGCCATGAAGCGCTCAGTCACCAATGCCATGCGCTTGGGGGCCTTGGGCGTCAAGATCATGTGCGCAGGCCGTCTGAATGGGGCAGAGATCGCGCGCACGGAGTGGTATCGCGAGGGCCGAGTGCCGCTGCATACCCTGCGCGCCGATATCGACTACGGTGTAGCCGAGGCTCATACGACCTACGGCATCATTGGGATCAAGGTGTGGATCTTCAAAGGCGAGATCTACGGCCATATGAACACCGCCGAGGCGGATACGGAGGGGAAGAAGGCGACGGCCTGATTCCGATAACAGATGCTGCAACCTAAAAGAACGAAATTTCGGAAGCAACACAAGGGCCGTAACCGCGGCCTGGCGTCGCGCGGCAGCAAGGTGAGCTTCGGTGCCTTTGGGCTCAAGGCTCTCGGCCGCGGGCGGCTGACGGCGCGGCAGATCGAGGCGGCGCGGCGGGCGTTGACCCGGTCGATCAAGCGCGGCGGGCGCGTCTGGATCCGCGTGTTCCCGGACAAGCCGATCTCAAAGAAGCCCCTTGAGGTGCGTATGGGTAAGGGTAAGGGTAACCCCGAGTATTGGGTCGCCCTCGTTCAGCCCGGCAAGGTGCTATACGAGATGGAAGGTGTGACCGAGGCAGTTGCGCGCGACGCGTTTCGTTTGGCCGCCGCCAAGCTGCCGGTGCAGACCGCGTTCGTTGCGCGGCAAGTCTTTTAAGGGGCTTTTATGGATCTAAAGGAGATGCGCACGGCCTCGGTCGAGGAGCGGCGTAAGGAGCTCGAAGCGTTGCGTGAGAGACAGTTTGCGCTGCGTATGCAGAAGGCGACCGGGCAGCTCACGAACGCGACGGAGATCGGTAAGGTCCGGCGGGATATTGCGCGGATGTTGACGGTTATGAAGCAGGCGGGGAGCGAGTAAGTCATGACGGAAGAGACTTTAGAGAAACCCGCGCGCACGGCCACGGGCCGGGTCACGAGCAGCAAGATGGACAAGACCATCACTGTGCTGGTCGAGCGCAAGACCCCGCATCCGGTCTATGGAAAGTTTATTCGGCGGAGCACGAAGCTCCATGCGCATGATGAGAATAACGAGGGGCGCGAGGGTGATCTGGTGCTGCTGGAGCAGTGCCGGCCGCTGTCGAAGACCAAGACGTGGCGCCTCGTAAAGGTATTGGACCGGCCACCCGTGGTGTAGGGCCTATGGCGCGGTGGGGAACGATGTTATGATGGCGGGCTTTGCAGTGCGCGCCAAACGGAAGGAACACCATGATTCAGATGCAGAGCGTGCTGTCCGTCGCGGACAATAGTGGGGCCAAGAAGGTTCAGTGCATCAAGGTCCTCGGGGGATCAAAGCGCCGGTACGCGGGGATAGGCGACATCATCAAGATCAGCATCAAGGAAGCGGTGCCGCGCGGCCGCGTGAAGAAGGGCGATGTCTACGATGCCGTGATCGTGCGCACCAAGGTTGGCGTGCGCCGTGCGGATGGTTCGGTCGTTCGTTTCGATAGCAATGCTGCGGTGTTGCTGAATCCGCAGCATCAGCCGGTCGGGACCCGTATCTTTGGGCCCGTCACCCGCGAACTTCGCGGAGAGCAGTTCATGAAAATTATTTCGCTTGCTCCTGAAGTGATATAGGTGCGTCATGCAAAAGATCCGAAAAGGCGATGAGGTGGTGGTACGCGTCGGTAAGGACAAGGGTAAGCGCGGCAACGTGCTGCGCGTCTTGGCCGACGGCCGCGTGCTTGTCGAGAACGTGAACCGCGTGAAGCGGCACGTGCGCCCAAACCCCAACAAGAACGTGACTGGCGGCATTGAGGAGCGTGAGGCCCCCATCGCCGGCGCGAACGTGGCCTTGTTCAACAAGGCAACCGGGAAAGGGGAGCGGGTCGGGTTTCGGGTCTTGGATGACGGCCGTAAGGTGCGCGTATTCAAGCGCAGCGGCGAAGTCGTTGACGTTTAGGGGATGGCGATGACGAGCAGGCTGCAGGAACTATACGAAAAGACGATCCGCCCGGAGCTCATGAGCCGGTTTAACTACGCCAATGCCATGCAGGTCCCACGGCTCGTGAAGGTGACGCTCAATATGGGCGTGGGCGAGGCCTTGGCCGATAAGAAGGTCATAGAGAACGCGGTAGGGGACATGCAGGCGATCAGCGGCCAGAAGCCGGTGGTGACGCGGGCGCGCAAATCGGTGGCGGCCTTCAAGGTACGCGAGGACTGGCCCATCGGTTGCAAGGTGACGCTGCGGCGCACGCGGATGTACGATTTCATGGACCGCTTGATCAGCGTGGCGTTGCCCCGGGTCCGGGACTTCCGGGGCTTGCCCGGTCGGTCGTTCGACGGTCAGGGCAATTACTCCCTAGGGATCAAGGAACAGATCATCTTCCCGGAGATCGAGTACGACAAGATCGACGCGATCCGGGGCATGGATATCACCATTACGACGACTGCGAAGACCGACGAGGAGGCCCAGGCCTTGTTGTTGGCGTTCAAGTTGCCGATTCGGGTTTAAGGGGCGCACATGGCGAAAAAGTCCAAGATTTGGCGTAATCGGCAGCGGATCGCGGTAGTGGCGAAGTTTGCGGCCCGGCGGGCGGAGCTCAAGGCAGCCTCCGTGAACATGCGGTTGTCGGAAGAGGAGCGCCAGCAGGCCTTCGCGGAGCTTGCCAAGCAGCCGCGCAATGCCTGTCCGGTGCGGGTGCGTAACCGATGCTATATGACCGGGCGCTCGCGGGGTTATTACCGGAAATTTGGCCTGGGGCGCAATAAATTGCGCGAGATGATGATGCGCGGCGAGATACCGGGCGTCGTGAAGGCGAGCTGGTAGGGGCTGACTTATGATGAACGATCCGATCGCAGACATGCTTACGCGTATCCGCAATGCCCAGCGGGCCGAGAAGGTGAGCGTGCGTATGGCGGCCTCCAAGCCCAAGAAGAGCCTGGCAAAGATCCTGAAGGACGAGGGCTATGTGACCGATTTCCGGGTTATCGATGGTCCCAAGCCCGAGCTTGAACTTGAGCTTAAGTATTATGCCGGCCGGCCCGTGATCACGCGGATCGACCGCGTGAGCCGGGGGGGGCGCCGCGTGTATCGGGCACGGGACGCCCTGCCCACGGTGGAAGGCGGGCTCGGGATAGCGGTCGTGTCCACGTCCAAGGGTCTCATGACCGATAGGGCCGCACGGCAGGCGGGTCTCGGTGGCGAGATCGTGTGCGTGGTGGTCTAAGGAGTAGGGTATGTCGCGAGTAGCAAAGAATCCGGTCGCCCTTCCCAATGGCGTCGTGATGAGCCGGAATGGCGCGGAGCTTACGATTAAAGGACCGAAGGGCGAGCTCGCCCATCGGCTGCACGCCTTGGTGGAGCTCGAGCAGGACGGTGCGACCTTGAAGTTTGCGCCGTCCGACGCGTCGAGTTTCGCCAACGCCCTGTCGGGAACGACGCGGGCCTTGGTACAGAACATGGTCACGGGCGTCACCAAGGGTTTCGAGCGGCGGCTTACGATCATTGGGGTCGGTTATCGGGCGGCGGTCCAAGGCCGCAAGCTCAACCTGACTCTGGGTTTTTCGCATCCGGTCGTCTATGACATCCCCGCGGGGATCACGATCGAGACGCCAAGCCAGACCGAGATCGTCATTAAAGGGGCCGACAGGCAGCGCGTCGGTCAGGTTGCCGCCGAAGTTCGCAGCTTTCGTCCGCCTGAGCCCTACAAGGGTAAGGGTGTGCGCTATAGCGACGAAGTGGTGGTGAAGAAAGAAGCGAAGAAGAAGTAAGGCGGCCCTATGAAAGATAAGGTGGGATCACGGAAGCGGCGGGCATTTCGCGGCCGCAAGCGTATCGCGAGCCTGGGCGTGCAGAGGCTTTGCATACACAGGACGCCGCGGCATATGTATGCGCAGATCATAGGACCCGATAGCCGGGTGATCGCGAGCGCATCGACTGTGGAGGCCGAGGTACGCAAGGGCCTGGCCACGGGCGGTAACGTGAACGCCGCGCAGATCGTCGGCAAGAGAATTGCCGAGAAGGCGAAGGCCGTGGGAGTCAGCAAGGTGGCGTTCGACCGGTCGGGGTTCCGCTACCATGGGCGCGTGAAGGCCCTGGCGGACGCGGCGCGCGAAGGCGGACTGGAGTTCTAAGGAGGCGGCGGTGGCGGCAGGCGGATCGGAAAACGAAGGCTATAGCGATAACCTTCAAGAGAAACTCATAAGCATCAATCGCGTGGCCAAGGTCGTTAAGGGAGGCCGGCAGTTCGGCTTTGCCGCCTTGACCGTGGTCGGTGATGGGGATGGACGTGTCGGTATCGGCCAGGGTAAGGCCCGCGAGGTACCCGTCGCCGTGCAGAAGGCAATGGACGATGCGCGGCGCAATATGGTGCGGGTGCACCTGAAGAACGGGACCTTGCACTATGGCGTGACGGCAAACCACGGTGCGTCGAAGGTCGTCATGCGGCCAGCCTCGGAAGGCACAGGGGTTATCGCCGGTGGGGCGATGCGCGCGGTATTTGAAGTGGTGGGCGTGCGTAACGTGCTGGCGAAATGCCTGGGTTCAACGAACCCGATCAATGTCGTGCGGGCGACACTCAAGGCCTTGCTCGATATCAGCAATCCAGCGGAGATAGCCGCCAAGCGCGGTAAGACCGTGGAAGAGATCACGGGCGGCTAGGGGCAGATATGAGCAAGAAGCAGCTTAAGGTGACGTTGGTGCGGAGCATGTTCGGCACGGGTGCGCGGCACCAGGCCTGCGTACGTGGGCTGGGTTTGCGCCGCATGCACCATACGGTGCTGGTCGAGGACAGTGCGGCCACGCGCGGCATGGTACGCAAGGTCTCGTATATGGTGAAGTGTGAGGAGGTGCAGTGATGCGGCTCAATACCATCAAGCCGGATCAGCACCGGACGGCGCCGCGGCGCGTTGGACGCGGCGGGGGTTCCGGCCTTGGCAAGACCTGCGGACGCGGCCATAAAGGGCAGCGCGCGCGGGCCGGCGGTTATCACAAGCTCGGATTTGAAGGCGGCCAGATGCCCTTGCAGCGGCGGCTACCCAAGTTCGGCTTCCGCTCGCCGGTGGCTGCGGATACCGCGGCCGTGCGTTTGGGCGAATTGCGGGGCCTGGAAGGGACCGTGGATCTCGCCGCGCTGAAGGCGGCCAATATCGTGGGCACCGCGGTCTTGAAGGCCCGCGTGTTCCTGTCGGGATCGGTCGAGAAGGCCCTCGTGCTGCGCGGCATCGCCGTCACCAAGGGTGCGCGAGCCGCGATCGAGGCGGCGGGCGGTCGGGTCGAGGACTAATGGCCCTTAAGGACGTCAAGCGGCAGGGAACCCTGACGCCCGGCATGCTGGGGCGCTTGAGCGACCTCAAGCAGCGGCTGCTGTTCCTGCTAGGGGCGCTGGTGGTGTTCCGGGTCGGTACGCATATCCCGGTCCCGGGTATCAATGGCGCGGCGCTGGCGGCGCTCTTCCAGAAGGCGAGCGGCTCCATCATCGGGATGTTCAATATGTTTTCCGGTGGGGCGCTGCAGCGCCTTTCGGTGTTTGCGCTCGGGATCATGCCGTATATCTCGGCGTCTATCGTGATCCAGATCCTGACGCCGGTGATTCCGAAGCTCGAGGAGCTGCGCAAAGACGGGGGCGAGGCCGGGCGTCGCAAGCTGACCCAGTACACGCGGTATGGCACGGTGATATTGGCGGCCTTTCAGGGGCTTGGCATATCGATAGCGCTCGAGCACCAGACCGCAGGTGGGGTGTCGGTCGTGATGCACCCGGGCCTGGCCTTCGAGCTCTTTACGATGGTGACCCTGGTCGCCGGGACCATGTTTCTTATGTGGCTTGGGGAGCAGATCACCGAGCGCGGTATCGGCAACGGGATCTCGATGATCATTTTTGCCGGGATCGTGGCGGGGCTTCCGCAGGCGATCGGCGGGACCCTTGAGCTTGCGAGCAATGGCTCGTTCCAGCCTCTGTTCGTGTTGCTGTTGTTTGTCGTAGCCCTTGGTGTGACGGCCTTCGTGGTGTTTGTAGAGCGGGGCCAGCGGCGTGTGACGGTGACCTATGCCAAGCGCCAGCAAGGCCGCAAGGTGTTTGGGGGCCAGACCACCCACCTGCCGCTCAAGGTAAACACCGCGGGGGTCATTCCGCCGATCTTTGCCTCGAGCATGATCTTGTTCCCGACCATGGCGGCCAATTGGTTTGGGCAGGCGAAGGGCATGGGCTGGTTGCACGCAGTGTCGGCCGCGCTAGCGCCCGGCCAACCGATTTATTTGATCGTATTTACCGTCGCGGTGATGTTTTTTTCGTTCTTTTACACCGCGATGATCATGGACCCGAAGGATACGGCGGACAACCTGAAGAAATCCGGGGCGTTTATCCCCGGAATACGGCCCGGTGAGCAGACCCGGCGCTATATCGATGACGTGATGTCGCGGCTCACCTTGTCGGGAGGCATCTACATCACCTTGGTGTCCTTGCTGCCGGAATTCTTGATCTTGAAGTGGAATGTGCCGTTTTACTTTGGAGGCACATCGCTATTGATCATCGTGGTGGTGAGCATGGATTTCATGGCACAGGTGCAGGCGCACCTGATGTCGCACCAGTACGAAAGTCTTTTGAAGAAAGCGAACCTCACGGCTGGGGTAAGCGGGCTGCCTAAGTAGGGGAAACCATGAAAGTCAGGGCATCGGTAAGAAAGTTATGCCGTAACTGCAAGATAGTGCGGCGCAAGGGCGTGGTTCGTATCGTGTGTAGCGAGGCTCGGCACAAGCAGCGCCAGGGCTAGGGTTGATCTTCGCGTGTTTCTAGGCTAGGCTTGCGCGCTTTTCGGTGGCGAAGAGGCGTTTAGGAGAGAGAGTACGATGGCCCGTATTGCAGGCATCAATATCCCCAACCACAAGCATGTGGAGATTGGGCTTACGTCCATTTACGGCATCGGTCGGCAGCGCTCGCGGCAGATCTGTGGGGCGGCCGGGGTCGCTACGACGGCTAAGGTCAAAGACTTGACGGACGCCGAGGTCGAGAAGATTCGTGCCGAGGTCGGCAAGCTCACGGTCGAGGGCGATTTGCGCCGGACCGTTTCTATGAATATCAAGCGACTCATGGATATTGGCAGCTACCGCGGTATGCGGCATCGCCGGGGACTGCCGGTGCGCGGGCAGCGGACCAAGACCAATGCCCGCACCCGCAAGGGGCCGCGCAAGGGCATCCGCAAGTAAAAAGGATTAATTAAGGACACGTATGGCGACGACTAATACACCCGCAGCGAGCAAGGCCAAAAAGCGCGTCAAGAAAAACGTGGCCGAAGGCGTTGCGCATATCCAGGCCTCTTTCAATAACACGGTGATTACGATTACCGATCGCCAGGGCAACGTACTGTCATGGGCGACGGCAGGTGGCGCCGGGTTCCGGGGCTCGCGCAAAAGCACGCCGTTTGCGGCACAGGTCGCCTCTGATAAGGCGGGACGCGCCGCCCAGGAATTTGGCGTAAAGGCGCTTGAGATCCGCGTTAAAGGTCCAGGGCCGGGGCGCGACTCGGCCGTCCGGGCCTTGCACTCGGCGGGTTTTGAGATCAGCAACATCATAGACGTGACACCTATCCCCCACAACGGTTGTCGTCCGGCCAAGCGCCGGCGTGTATAGCGGAGAGAGATAAGAATGGCCCGTGAGACCGATGCAAAATGCCGTCAGTGCCGGCGCGAGGGCGGTAAGCTCTTTCTGAAGGGAGAGAAGTGCTTTACGGACAAGTGTCCGGTGTCGAAGCGCACCTATCCGCCGGGGCAGCATGGGCAGCGGCGCAGCCGTTTGTCGGATTACGGGACGCAGTTGCGCGAGAAGCAGAAGCTTCGCCGGATCTATGGCGTGCTCGAGGCGCAGTTTGCGAATTACTATGGCGAGGCGGACCGGCGCCGGGGCAATACGGGCGAGAACCTATTGAAGCTCTTGGAGTCGCGGCTCGATAACGTCGTGCATCGCATGGGCTTTGGGGCATCCCGGTCGGAGGCACGCCAGCTCGTCCGTCACAATAGCATTTTGGTGAACGGCAAACGTGTGAACATCCCGGCTTATCAACTGAGCGCGCAGGATACCGTGGAGTTGAGCGTCAAGGGCAAGGAGCAGCTGCGCGTGAAGGCAGCCCTCGAGGCCGCCGAGCAGCGCGGGTTTCCGGAATGGGTGGATGTCGACGTCAAGGGAATGAAGGGTACTTTCAAGGCGGTTCCGGAGCGTACGGATCTGCCGAGCGAGATCAACGAGCAGTTGGTGATAGCCCTGTACTCCAAGTAAGCGGCGAGAGAGGATCGATATGCAGAGTTCGGCAGCGGAATTTCTTAAGCCTCGCAACGTTGGCGTCCAAACCCTGGGGCCGATGCGCGCACGCATCACGCTCGAACCGCTCGAACGCGGTTTTGGCCACACCCTAGGCAACGCGTTGCGCAGGATCTTGTTATCGTCCATGCCTGGCTGTGCGGTAACCGAGGCGCGGATCGAAGGCGTATTGCATGAGTACTCGACCATCGAAGGCGTACAGGAGGACGTGATCGACATCCTTTTGAACCTGAAGGGGTTGGCGATGCGCATGGAAGGTCGGGGCGAGACGCGGCTGATCGTGGACAAGATGGGCCCCGGGGTCGTGACGGCCGCCGATGTGCGCACCGACCAGAACGTCGAGATCGTGAACCCTGACTACGTCATTGCGACATTGACCAAGGCCGTGCCGCTCAAGATGGAACTTACGGTGGTGGCGGGGCGGGGTTATGAGCCCGTACCGGCGCGGGCCGTGAACGAGGAGCGTGCGTTGGGCAGCATGCAGATCGATGCGTCCTTTAGCCCGATCCGCCGGGTCTCTTATACCGTGGAAAACGCGCGCGTAGAGCAGCGGACCGATCTCGATAAGCTCGTCTTGGATATCGAGACCAATGGCGCCATCGATCCTGAGGCCGCGGTACGCCGGGCCGCCAACATTCTGCGCGACCAGATGGCGGTGTTTGTCGACCTCGAGAGCAAGGGCAGCGAGGTCCGCGTCGAGGAAGAGCCGGATGTAAATCCGATTCTGCTGCGGCCGGTCGATGATCTGGAGCTCACCGTACGGTCGGCGAACTGCCTCAAGGCGGAGAACATCTTTTACATCGGCGATCTTGTGCAAAAGAGCGAGATGGAGCTTTTGAAGACGCCGAACCTCGGCAAGAAATCGCTGACCGAGATTAAGGACGTCCTGGCGTCGCATGAGTTGACCCTAGAGATGAAGTTGGAAAACTGGCCGCCGGCATCGCTACGGAACAAGGTTCCCGGCGAAGGCCTGGATCGGTAAGAGAGAGGAATGATCCATGCGGCACGGTAAGAGCGGACGGAAATTCAACGTAACGAGCGCGCACCGTAAGGCGCTTTTCAAGAACATGGCGGTATCTCTGCTGCGCCACGAGCAGATCGTGACGACCTTGCCCAAGGCGAAGGAGCTGCGGCGTATCGCGGAGCCGCTCATCACCATGGGGAAGACGGCGACGGTTGCGAACCGGCGGCTGGCCTTTGCACGGCTTGGCGATCGCGAGATCGTGGGTAAACTCTTTGACGAGATCGGGGTGCGCTACCAGAATCGGCCGGGCGGTTATCTGCGGATCCTGAAGATGGGCCTGCGGGCCGGCGATACCGCGCCCATGGCGCTCGTACAGTTAATGGATCGGCCAGTAGCGGCCGAGGAAGAGACGGCGGGGGACGCGGCCTAGACCGCCTCCCCGCAGGCAGAAAGATACGCAAGGCCGGCAGCGATGCCGGCCTTTTTTGTGGGGGCACCGAACCTGTCCGGCCCCGTCCCTTCGCCCGATGGTCGGAGCGCGCCGAGGGCGTTGTAATGGCCCCTCGCAAAACAGGGCGGATAGGGCATGGAGGCCTTCAGGGACGCACGGCGCGCGCTTTTGGTGCGCCTGGACAATATCGGCGATGTCGTGATGCTGTCGCCGGCGGTGCGCGCGATCAAGCGGGCCTTGCCCCGCTTGCATCTGACTTTGATGGTATCGCCGGCTGGGTCGGCCGTCGCCGGACTCATCCCCGGGGCAGACGAGGTCTTCGTGCACCGGGCCCTCTGGCAGGATGCGCGTGGCGAGATGGCCTTTGCCCCGGAACGGGAGCGGGGACTCATCGACGAACTGCGGCGGCGCCGTTTCGATGTCGCCTTGCTCTTTACGAGTTTTTCGCAAAGCCCTTATCCGGCCGCCTATGTTTGTTACCTAGCGGGGATACCGCGGCGCATCGGCCAGTCGCGGGAATTCGGGGGCGCGGTGTTGAGCCAGTGGGTGCCGCCGCTTCCCGACGCCACGCACCAGGTGGACCGCAACCTGCATTTGCTGGCTGGTGTCGGGATCCCCATCGGGGGCCCCGGGGCCTCCGCCCTGCGGCTGGCTGTGCCGCGCGCGGCCCGGCTGCAGGCCGAGACGCTCCTCAAGGCCCAGGGCGTGCGCGGGGGCTTCGTGGCGCTGGCGCCGGGGGCCACCTGTAGCGCCCGGCGCTATCCCGCCGAGCGCTATGTCGAAGTGGCGGCCCGTTTGCAGCGCTTGGGGCATCAGGTTGTGGTGCTGGGGGGGGTTAAGGATAAGTCCTTGGGGGAGCAGGTGATCGCCTCGGCCTCGGGCGCGGTGTCCCTGTGCGGGCTTACGACTATTGCCGATCTCGCGGCGATCCTGCAGCGCGCCCGGCTGTTGGTGGCGAACGACTCCGGCCCCATGCACGTCGCCGATGCCGTCGGCTGTCCGATGGTCATCCTGTATGCCGGTACCGAGCTCGAAGAGCAGTGGCGGCCCCGCACGGCCCCCGCCCGACTCTTGCGCCGGCCCACCTCCTGTTCCCCTTGTTACCGTTTCGAGTGCCCCAATGCCCTGGAGTGCCTGGCCTTCGGCCCCCAGGAGGTCGTAGCGGAGGCCTTGGCGCTGCTGGGCGAGACCCATCGGGAGGTGGCTGATGGCTGATGGCCAGACCGTGATCCGCCTCTTACTGTCTTTTGGGAAGCGTCCGGTGGCGCTCCTGGGAGAGGCAATCCTGGACCGCTACCTGAAGGGCCATGCGGTCGGCATCTGTCGAGAGGCGCCGGTCCCTGTCGTAGGACTGCAGGAGGTCCATGAGGCCCCGGGGGGAGCTGCCAATGTGGCCGCGAACATGGCGGCCCTGGGGGGGCGCGTCCGCTTCGTGTCGGCGGTAGGCGAGGATGGTTATGGCGAGCGTCTAAGGACCCTACTGACCGCGCAGGGGGTGAATACCCAAGGCGTTCTCCCGGTCCCGGGTCGGCGGACGCTCGTCAAACACAGACTGCGCTGCGACGATCAGTTGGTGGCCCGTTTTGACGAGGGGGACGGGGGGCCCATAGACCGAAAGAGCGAGCAAGCGCTCGCTCAGGCACTCATGGTGGCGGCCGAAGACAGCGCGTGCATCGTGATATCGGATTATGATCTGGGCCTGATCGGACCCACGTTGCAAGCTACCCTAAAGACCTTACGCGCAGCCGGTCATGTGCTGATCGTCGATGCCAAGCGCCCCGCCCGTTACCGCGATTTACATCCCGACCTAGTCAAGCCCAATTTCGCCGAGGCCGCCGGTCTGCTCGCGGCGCGCGACCCCGGCGGCGACCGGGTCGTTTTCGTGCGGGGCGCTGAAGGGGCGCTTTTGGCGGCCACCGGGGCTCGCTCCGTGGTGGTGACGCTCGACCGGGACGGTGCCTTGCTGCTGGGCCCGGAGGGCCCCTACCGGACATCCGGCCGCGCCGTGCCCGCGGCCTATGCCGCCGGCGCCGGTGACACCTTTTTGAGCGTGCTTGCACTGGGCTTGGCCCACGGCGGCCCACTCCCGGCGGTCATGGATCTCGCGGCCGCAGCAACCGACCTCATACTCGAGCATGACGGCACGGTGCGTTGTGGCCAAGAGGAATTGATCCGGGAGCTTGCCGGTCAGGGCAAGCTATTGCGTGATGCCGCACAGATCGGCCGGGCGGTGGCGCAAGCGCGTACGGCCGGGCGGCGCATCGTCTTTACGAACGGTTGTTTCGACATCCTGCACCGCGGACACATTACCTACCTGGAGCGTGCCAAGGCCCTGGGGGATGTGCTGATCGTGGGCCTTAACGACGATGCCTCGGTCCGGCGCCTCAAGGGCCCGGACCGTCCCGTAAACGGCCTCGCCGACCGTATCGCCGTGGTGGCCGCGTTGGGCTGTGTCGATCATGTACTGGCCTTCGCCGGCGATACCGCCCATGAACCCATCGCCCGGGTGCAGCCGGATATTTTTGTGAAGGGGGGAGACTACGCGGCCAAGGCCTTGCCCGAAGCACCCCTCGTCGAGGATCTGGGCGGCCGTGTGCGGATTCTGGAATACGTTGATAACAATTCCACGAGCGGCCTCATTGAGCGGATCCGCCGCGATCTCAAAACCGGATAGTGGACGTCCTTATTCCGACCTGTGACCGTCCGGGCGCCCTGGCGGTGACCTTGACCGGCCTGCTTAGCCAGGACATGGTCTTGCGTATCGTGGTTTCTGACCAGGGGGACCGGGATGCCCGCGCGGTGCCCGAGGTGATGGCGGTAAGCCGCGTCCTCGAGGCGCAGGGTCACACGGTCGTGTGGTTCCGTCATCTGCCCCGGCGGGGGCTCGCCGAACAACGGGCCTTCCTGCTGAGTCAGGCCGAGGCCCCGCAGGCCCTATTTCTGGACGACGACGTCATTCTGACGCCCCATGCGCTAGCGCCCCTGCGCGCGACGCTTAAGGCCGAGCGCTGCGGTTTCGTAGGCTATGGTCTGATCGGTCTCAGTTTTCGTGATGACGAGCGCCCCCACGAGCAAGAGCTTACGTGTTGGGAGGGACCGGTGCAGCCTGAGCGCGTAACACCCGACTCCCCGGCCTGGCTGCGCCATCGCCTCCATAATGCCGCCAACCTCTATCATGTTGGCAAAAAAGTAAGCGGACACAAACGGTATCGGGTGGCCTGGATCGGCGGTTGTGTCCTTTACGACGTAGGCGCCCTGCGTGCGGTGGGGGGTTTTTCGTTCTGGCGCGACCTGCCGGAGCATCACTGCGGGGAGGATGTCCTGGCGCAGCTGCGGGTCATGGCCCGGTTCGGTGGCTGTGGTCTGCTCCCCTCCTGTGCCTACCACCAGGAATTGCCGACGACGGTCAGAGACCGACGTGTCGATGCGGCCCGGGTATTGTCGCTCTGAGATTGCGTGGGACTTGGGCGCGGTGGCCCCCTGTCATACACTCGTGGCCATGATCGTACTGGTGACGGATTTTGGTACCCACGACCCTTATGTCGGCCAGATGCACCTGCGTCTCGCGCAATTGGCCCCGCAGGTCCCGGTCGTGGATCTTTTTCATCACGCGCCGGCCTTTGCGCCCGAGGCCACCGCTTATCTCCTACCGGCCTATTGCCGGGAAGTGCCCCGGGGGGCGGTGGTCGTGGTCGTTGTGGATCCCGGTGTGGGCGGTCCGCGCGCCGCGCTCGTGCTGGAAATCGATGGCCGGTTTTATGTCGGACCAGACAATGGGGTCTTTGAGATGGCGGTACGCAGGTCCGGTCTGAGCTCTTGCGCGGCGCTCGCCATACCGGCCACGGCGGCCCCGAGTTTTCATGGCCGCGACGTCTTTGCGCCGGCCGCCGCGGCCCTCGCCCTGGGCCGCCGTCCGGCCCTGGTTGCCGCCTCCTTGACCCGTTATCCGGCGTGGCCGGATGACCGTCTCGAGGTGCTTTTTATCGACCATTACGGCAATGCCGTCACGGGTCTGCGGGCGACTCCACGACAGCGGGCGCTCACTATCCGTGGGCACGTCTTGGAGCGTGCCCGGACCTTTACGGACAAGCCGCCGGGCGTGCCGTTCTTTTACGAAAACGCCAATGGCCTGATCGAGATCGCTGCCAATCAGGTATCGGCGGCCGCGCTCCTCGGTTTAGAGCTCTCCGACCCGTTTGGGGTTCTGGAATGAGCGGCGCTTTTCCCCAAGGTCTGCGTGCCGCTGCAAGGTCCGTTTCAGATAACGTCCCGTATGCGAGGCCGGATGGCTTGCGACCTCCTCAGGCGTGCCGGTCGCCACGATCTGGCCGCCGCCGCTGCCGCCTTCGGGCCCTAAATCCACTAGATAGTCGGCGGTCTTGATGACGTCTAGATTATGCTCGATGACGACCACGGT
>JAKAXM010000019.1:0-26807 GCA_021816625.1 Pseudomonadota bacterium
CCGCAAAGTCGTTCACGACAGCGACCATGGTCATGAGCCCGAAACCGGCGCCCGAGAAGAGTGTAAGAAAAATAACGGCAAGTGACGGATTCATACAAGCTCTCCTGATAAAAATCTAGCGTTCGACAACCCGGTTGACCCACTCCTTGACCTTGCGCGCCAAGGAGCCGCGCGGCAGATCGGAAGTCGGTATGGACGGGCGTGTCCGGGGCGGCAGATAGTGGTTCGTCGGGTTATAGTTGAGCTCCGGCATCAGGCCGTAGCCACCACGCTCGCGGACCGCCCGGCTCGCCGTGCTCTCCGGATCATCCAAGTCCCCAAAGAGCCGGGCGTGCGCCGGGCAGGCCAGCACGCAGGCCGGCTGGCGCTCCTCGACCGGCAGGTTCTCGTCGTAGATGCGGTCTACGCACAGCGTGCATTTCTTCATGGTGCCCGACTCGCGGTCGAGTTCACGGGCGCCATAAGGACAGGCCCACGAGCAGTAGTTGCAGCCCATGCATTTGTCTTGGTCAACCAACACGATGCCGTCTTCCGGGCGCTTGTAAGAGGCCCCGGTCGGGCAGACCGTCACGCACTCGGCGTTCTCGCAGTGCATGCACGACATCGGGAAGTTGATGGTCTTGTTGTTTGGGTAGTCACCGATCTCGTAGTGACGAACGCGGTTGAACCACACCCCCGACGGCTCTTTGCCGTAGGGGTCGTAGTCGGTAAGCGGCGCGGTAATCCCGCTCGTATTCCACTCCTTACAACTCGTCGCGCAGGCATGGCAACCCACGCAGGTGTCGAGGTCGATCACAAGTCCAAGGCGCATGGTCGCTCCTCTCCTAGGCTTTGATGCGCGTGTTATAGCGCAAGATATCGGGTTTCGGCGCCGCGCCCGGCAAGGGCGCCACGTTCGCAAAGGTAGGCCACACCCCTTCCTCGCCTGGTGCGGCGCGCGTGATCTTTACGCGCAGGTCATACCACGCGGCTTGGCCTGTGATCGGGTCGGAATTTGTGATACGCCGCTCGCCGGGCCGCTCCGGCAGCAATTCCGAGATCAGGTGGTTCATCAAGAAGCCATCAGTGGCCTCCGGCGCGCCCGGTTTCAAGCCCCAGGTGCCCGATTGCTTGCCGATGGCATTCCAGGTCCAGACCGTATCTTCCTGGCAGCCCTCGATGAGGCGCAATTGCACCCGGATCTTGCCGTTGTGGGATTCGACCCACACCCAGTCCTCATCCTTGAAGCCAAGCTGCTCGCCGCGGGCGCGATTCATGTACAGGTGATTCTGGGCGATGATCTGACGCAGCCAGGCGTTTTGCGAGTCCCAGGAGTGATACATCATCATCGGCCGCTGGTTCACGGCGAAGAAGGGGTACTCCTCCTTGTCGACGCGTTGCTGCTCGAGCGGCTCGTAATAGTCCGGCAAGGGATCGAAATAGGTCGCCAGGCGTTCCTGATCCACCCGTTCCGTGGGCTGCGGGCCATCGTAGAGCCCAAGGCCCGCCAGCCGAAACCGTTGGATTGCCTCTGAGTAGAGCTCGATCACGAGGGGCTTGGCGGCCTTCAGGAAACCGGCCTCTTTGGCGAACTCCAGGTAGCCCTTGTTCGCAAACCGCATGTAGCGGATATCTTTGGGCAGGTGGTACTGGAAGAAGCCCTGGTTTTCGATATAGCGTTCCCATTGCTGAGGATTGGGCTCGCCGCGCAGCGACTTGCTCCCGTCCGTGCCCCGGAAACCGGCCAGGAATCCGATCCCCGGCTCCCGTTCGTAGTAGGTAATGAAATCCTGATAGTTTTTGTACTTGGGCGTTCCATCCGGATTGGTGAATGCCGGTAATTTGAGGCGCGCGCTCAGTTCGACGAGCACCTCCTGCCAGGGACGCACGTCGCGGTCCAACTCCAGCAGGGGGTGACGAATCGAGTCGCAGACCGCATCCGGCTCCGAAATCGGGCGATCGAGCAAGGAGATCGCGTCATAGCGTTCGAGATAGGTCGTGTCGGGCAGGACCAGATCCGCGAAATGCACAGTCTCCGAATGGAAGGCGTCGACGACCACCAGGAACGGGATTTTGTATTCGCCGTCGGCGCGCTTTTCGCGCAGCATGTCCTGGATATTGGCGGTGTTCATGGTCGAATTCCAGGCCATGTTCGCCATAAAGAACAGGAGCGTGTCGATGGGGTAGGGGTCGCCCTTGACCGCATTGGTGATCACCATGTGCATGAGCCCATGGTTTGCGATCGGCGCCTCCCAGGAGTAGGCCTTGTCGATGCGCAGCGGCCGTCCCTCATCGTCAATCACGAGGTCTTCGGGCGCTGTCGGGAATCCCAGCGGGTGGGCATCGAGGGGCGTGTTGGGCGCGCTGCGCTTGGCCGGCTTGTCTCCTGGCGGTATGGGTTTCGGGTAGGGGGCTTTAGCCCGGAATCCGCCCGGGCAGTCGATCGTCCCGAGCAGGATCTGCAGCAAGTGGATGGCGCGCGCGGCCTGAAAGCCGTTCGAATGCGCCGAAACCCCGCGCATGGCGTGCATGGACACCGGCCGGCCGATGAACTTGTTGTGCTTGCGGCCCGCCCAGTCGGTCCATTCGACGTCGACCTCTATGGTCTCCTTGAACGCGACATGGGCCATCTCGAGGGCCAGACGTTCTATGGTTGCCGCGGGTACCCCGCAGATCTTCGCGGCCTGCTCGGGTGCGAAGCGCTCATCGAGATAGCGTTCGGCAAGGAGCGTCATGACGGTCTTGACCGTGCGCCCGTCGGGCGTCTTGTGTTCGCCGAAGAGGGCCGGGTGGCTTGCGGCATCGAGACCATTTACGAAGGCCTCTTTCTTGAGATCCCACACCAGGGGCTGGCCGTCGGCATCACGATAAATGAGCCCGTCGCCCTTTTCGCCGGGGGTCTGGACCACCAGGAAGGCGGCATTGGTGTAGCGGATCAAAAAGTCCCAGTCAAAGAGCTCGCGCGAGAGCAGGACATGAATCATGGATAGTGCCAGCATCGCGTCGGTGCCGGGGCGGATCGGTACCCATTCGTCGGCCACGGCCTGATAGCCGGTGCGGGCCGGGTTGATACCCACGAACTTGCCACCCCGGCTCTTGAGTTTCTCGATCCCGATCTTCATGGGGTTCGAGTTGTGATCCTCGGCCACCCCCCAGAGCATGAAATATTTCGTCCGATCCCAGTCCGGATCGCCGAATTCCCAAAACGCGTACCCCAAAGTATAGAGTCCGGCGGCGGCCATGTTCACGGAGCAGAATCCCCCATGGGCCGACCAGTTCAAGGTGCCGAACTGTTCGGCGAACAGGCGGGACAGGGCTTGCATTTGGTCCCGGCCGGTAAAGAACGCAAACTTATTCGGGTCGGTGGCGCGGATGCGGGCCAGGCGCTCGGTGAGGATGTTTAAGGCCTCGTCCCAGGATATTTCGATGAATTCGCCGGCCCCGCGCTCCGTCCCGGGCTTGCGCATAAGGGGGCTACGCAACCGTCCAGGCGAGCACTGCTTCATGATCCCAGCCGAGCCCTTGGCGCAGAGCACGCCTTTATTAATCGGGTGGTTGCGGTTACCCTGAATGAAGCGCACGCGGTTGTCTTCTATTGTCACCTTGATGCCGCAGCGACAGGCGCACATATAACATGTGGAGTACTTGATCTCCTGCTGAACCGACTGCTCGGCCTGTTTAGGTACGGACATGCGAACTCCAAAACCAAAGGGTAGCGAGGCCATAAAAGTACACGAAGCGCCATGGGAAATGCTAGCGAATTGTTTTAATAACCGAATAAGAATCAATGAGTTATTTCAGGTCGTTATGGCGGATATTCGCTGAATTTATACAAGCCGCCACGTACGCGAACTGATGAGTTGTAAATTGGGGGAGGGGGGAGGTTGACATGAATTTTCTGCGCTATCAGGGGGCACGAGGGCGGTTTCATCTCGCAGTCGAGACTGATGACGGCGTTTACGATCTCGCGGCCTGTTATCGCCAGTACCGGGACTTAGGGGGGCCGCACGTGCCCGGCATCAAGACCGCCTTTGCGAGGGCCAGCCTGCGCTTGCTCCTCGCCCTGCCAAGTCGCGCATTCCTGGACGCGGTCCGCATGAGCGGCGCCCAATGTCGCGCACCGGCTTTGCTGTCTAAGTCGCTCGTACTCGGCGCGCCGCTGCACGACCCGGGACGGTTTATTGGGGTGGGTCTCAATTACCGCGAGCATGCCCGCGAGGTGGGACAGGCTCTGCCGGCGCAACCCCCGCTGTTCGCGAAGTGGAATAACGCCATCACCGGACCGCGGAGCCCGGTTGTGTTACCCCAGAACTCCGCGGCCGTCGACTATGAGGTCGAGCTCGGCATTGTCATCGGTAGCCGGGCCCTGCGCGTGGCGCCCCACGAAGCGCTTGAGTGCGTGTTTGGTTATACCATCATAAACGATGTGAGTGCGCGGGATCTGCAATTCAAGACCAGCCAGTGGCTCGCCGGCAAGATTGCCGATGGATTTGCGCCGATGGGGCCTGCGGTCGTGGAGAAGGGCGATATCCCATCCGCCCAGGGCCTCACCCTCGAGACTTGGGTAAACGGCGAGCGCCGCCAGCATGGCCATACCTCCGACATGGTGTATGACGTGGCCGCCCTCGTGAGCTATCTATCCCATCTGATCGCGTTGGAGCCTGGGGATATCATCGCAAGTGGGACACCGGCGGGTGTCGGCATGAGCCGCACACCCCCTACCTACCTTAAGTCCGGTGATGTCGTGCGCATGAGCATTACGGGCCTCGGCACACTGGAGAACACCTTCCGGGCCGCGTAAGGGGGGAAGGGGTCCACCGCCGGCGTATGCGCACTAACGCCCTAGGTGCCGCGGGACCTCACATTCGGGCTTGATGGACCGATAACGGGGTGAACGACGCTGGTACGGCGCTCGGCAATCGGGCCGTTTGCAGGTGCTGGGAGTGGAGCAGGCCCACGCCTTACATCGCGCCTAGCGAGACGCATCCGTGGGCCCCGGGCAGCCCTCGGCGTCCGGGCGCCGAGTCCGGCCAGCATCCCGGTACGTCGGGCAAGCCTGTACACGGCACCACGGGGGGCCAGTGTACAGGCTTGCTGCCGGATCGCTAGCGGGCCTTGCGGCTCGCCTTTTTCTTGCTCGCCGCGGCCGGTTTGGCGGATGCCTTGGGTGTCACTTTGGCACCGGACTTAGCCGTTGCTTTGGGCGCGCTCTTCTCGGTCGGACCACCGCTTAGGTTTTCGCCGAGAAAGGCGAGCAACTCACCGATGGTGGCAAGCACCGGCGCATAGCGTATCGACCGGCCTTCACGCGACGGCTTGATCAGTCCCGCCTGTGTCAATTGTGACAGGTGAAAAGAGGAGGTGGCCGGGGCCAGCTTCAAGCGCAGCGCGATCTGACCTGCTACGAGACCATCGGGACCCACTTTGACGAGGAGCCGCACGATGCCAAGCCGCGTTTCCTGGGCCAGCGCCGTCAGCGCCCGTGTTGCCGCCGTAATCTTCATTGTCATGGATTGAGTTTACCTTGAATGTGTTAGTCATTGCTCTTAAAGACACCGTTGAACCCGGATAGTTTCAATAGCCCAGATTAAAGCCAGCAGTGCCCATCTCAGTGTTGCAAAAATACCGGTCCCGCCTATTTTGTGGCGGCACTATAGCGCATTTTTCCGACAATAGCAGCACCCCTTTGGGAAAGCCGCTATAAGGCGGTGTAACCTGTCTTTGGGCATGGAATTGTCGGAGCATAAAATGCCCCTCGAAATGCACAGGGAATGTAAGGATATTGCAAAGCCTTGGGCACGCCGTGCTCTTAAGGTGGCCCTCGCCATCGTCTCTGCTGCCATCGTAGACCGGCTCTGTGGGATAATGGTTCTGTACATAACGTCATGAGGGGGATAGGGAGGGGTGTGTGAGCGGGACTTATGATCGATACCTGGAAGCGGCCATGACGGCCGCGCACAAGGCAGCTGAGGTGATTTTGAGCCATTACCGGGCGGCGGGACCTGTCGCGCTAAAGACCGATGGGAGTCCTGTCACCCCGGCCGATCAGGCCGCGCATGAGGCCATCGTTACGTCTTTGGGGCAGGCCGCCGCCACCATACCGGTGGCCTCGGAGGAAGGGGGCGTGGTTGCCGGGAGTCGCTACTGGTCGGTCGATCCGCTCGACGGGACGAAGGAGTATGTGGCGCGCACGGGCGCTTTTGTCGTCAATATCGCCTTGGTAGAGGATGGGCGTCCGGTGGTGGGCGTGGTGCATGTCCCCGTGACTGGGGAGTCCTATTTTGCGTCACGGGGTGGTGGTGCGTTCAAACGGCAAGCGGGCCGGTCACAGCCGCTGCATGGGGCCCGGTTTGTGGGAGGTCCACTGCGCGTAGTTGGTAGCGCGCGGCATGGCACCGAGGCCGTGGCAAGCCTATGTAAGCTCCTGGCCGGCACGGCCGGTAGCATCGAACAGACCGCGCTTGGGTCGGCATGGAAGTTCGGTTGGCTCGCCGAGGGCCGCGCCGATCTCTATCCGCGTTTGGGGCCTACCCATACCTGGGATACGGCAGCGGGGCAGTGTCTCGTGGAGGAAAGCGGCGGGGCCGTGTGGGTCGCGGGCTGCAAGCCGCTGGTCTATGAGGACGCCCGTCAGTTGAATCCTTCATTCGTGGCCGTGGCGGATCGCACGTTTGCATGGCCGGACCTCCTTCAGAGGCAAGCACCTGGTTCGTAGGGCGCGCGGCGTTGGCCCTCCCGGCCGCTTCAGGAAAAGCGGTAGCCGATACCAAGGAATTCCCAGCCGAGATTGGGTCCGGACCGATCAAAACCACAGATCTGTTTGCAGTTGCTGAAATGTGTCCACAGGGCCTCGAAATGCCGGCTAAACACATAGGCTAGACGCAGCTCGAAGTTCCAGTTGGTTCCATTTACGAAAGTGGTGTGCGTTAAATAGGCCCCACCCAGACCCATGAGCACGGGTCCCAGCTTGTAATTGTAGTCGAGGCCAGCCACCGCGCTCTTTGGGAAGGCACCCACGAAGACCCCGATGGGGCCCTGGCGGCGCCGCAGGAAGAGCGCCTTTTGGGAGGGCGCATATTGAACGGCGGTCGCGATCACGACGGTGTTGTGGGCGGGGACGAAGAAGCCTGTCAAAAGGCCCGGGAGGAACGGGGTGCCGAGGACCCGGCGCCACGAGCGCAGCGGGTGGGCGGTCATGAGGCCGCCTTTGGCGGGTGGTGCACGGCCCGGCCGCAGGGGCACTGCGGCGAGCCGTGCACCCCCGGTGCGTAGATCTGCGGCCGGGATATGATATAAGCATTTTGTGATATAGTTTGGGGATGACCTGCCCATCGGCAGGACCCCTGTCTTTTTAGGAGGAGCACCATGTCAGTTGATCGGGTAGTCATGGCGTTCGCGGGCAGCGTAATCCTCGTGAGTCTGCTGCTTGCGCATTATTTTTCGCCGGATTGGTTATGGGTGACAGCCTTTGTTGGCTTCAATCTTTTACAGTCGTCGTTTACAGGGCTCTGCCCGCTTGCCAAGGTCTTGAAGGCCATGGGGCTACGTACGGGCTGCGCCTTCGAGTAGTCTGCGCCCGGGAGGGGTAGGGTCACCAGGGCCTCTAGTCCCCCTAGGGGACGGTTGCGTAAGAGCAGAGTACCGCCGTGGGCCTCGGCTATGCGGCGGGCTATGGCAAGCCCGAGCCCGCGGCGCCCGCCCGGGTTCAGGTCGCGTGCCGTGACGATTTCGGCAAGCCGCGCCGGCGGGATACCGGGGCCGTGGTCGCCCACCTCGATGTGGATGGCGTTCCCGTCGCGGCGTATAGCCACATCGATCGGGGGTTTGCCATGGACTGCCGCATTGTCGACGAGGTTTGCAACGAGTCGCGCCATGGCGATGGGCCGGTAGGGAAAGGGCGGTATGGCCTCGGCGTGGACCTGGATTGCATGGCCCTGGCGCATGTAGCGTTTGGCGATCCCGTCGACGAGCGGTGGCAGGTTGCCCGGGACCGGGGCCTCTTCGACCCCGTGGCGCGCATAGGCCAGGAACTCGGCCAGTATGCCATCCATCTCCTCGATATCTTGAATCATCCCCTTTTGTAATTCGGCGTCCGCGACGCCTGCAAGCTCCACGGCCAGGCGTATCCGCGCAAGCGGGGTGCGGAGATCATGGGATACGCCGGCCAACAGCAGGGCACGGTCCCGCTCATAGCGGTGGGCATCCTCGATCATTTGGTTGAAGGCGCGTGATACGCGGCGGACCTCGACGGGGCCATCCTCGGGCAGTGGGGGCGGGGCCATGCCGCGTCCAAAGGTCTGGGCGGCGCGGGTGAGTGCATCCAGAGGGCGGTTGACGCGCCGCACCACGAGCAAGGCCCCGCTGCCCGCGAGCAGCGCCCCCATAAGCAGAAATCCGATGCGCGGCCAGGGAACTGCCGGCAGAAAGCCCGGCACATAGACCGTGACCGCAAGGGGGCTTTGCGTAGCGATCACGAGTCCGCGGCCGGCCACCAATACGCGGGCCTCGATATCTCGGGCGCGTAGCGCGCTTTGTAAGGCATGGGCGAACGGCCCCTTAGCCGGGTGCGCACGGCCGTGATAGGCATTCCAGTGCAGCCCGAGGTGGCGCGTCTCCTGGGTAAAACGCGTCCGTGCCGTAGGGCTCATGAGATGCTGCGCGGACTGGCTGATACGGATCTCGTCGCTCACGAGTCCTGCAATCTGTTGCACGCGCAGATGACTAAAGGATAGGTGCGCCAGCACCAGAAATGTCAATTGGCCTATGACGAGCGCGGCCGCGATCGTGAGGGCGGTGCGTCCAAACAGGGAGTCAGGCCAAACCCTCATTCCGGGTCCCCGGGGTTAAAGACATAGCCAAAGCCCCAGAGCGTTTGAATGTAGCGCGGGTGCGCGGGGTCCTCTTCGAGGATCCGGCGCAGGCGCGAGATACGCACGTCGATGGAGCGGTCGAAGGGTGTATGGTCACGCCCCCGCGCAAGTTGCATGAGGATGTCGCGGGACAAGGGTTGTCTTGGGTGCGTGGCCAGCACGCGCAGGAGATCGAACTCGGCCGTCGTGAGGTCGATTGCGACACCGGCGGCCGTGAGCGTGCGCTCATGTAGATCCAGCTGATAGCGCCCAAAGCGCAGTTTTTTCTCGGGCGGAGTGTTCTGGCGGCGCATGATGGCATTGATGCGGGCCACGAGTTCCCGGGGATTGAAGGGCTTGGCGAGGTAGTCGTCGGCGCCAATGTCGAGCCCCACGATGCGATCGGCCTCATCGCCGCGCGCGGTGAGCATGAGCAAGGGCAAGTATCGGCCTTCGGCGCGCAGACGCCGGCAGAGGCTAAGACCATCTTCTCCGGGTAGCATGATGTCGAGAATCAAAAAGTCATAGGCCGCGCGCGACAGGGCCTTGTCCATGGCGCGGCCGTCGGCCACGGCGGTCACATGGAAACCCTGTTCGGCCAGATAGCGGGTCAGCAGCTCGCGTAAACGAGCGTCATCATCGACGAGCAGGAGACGGACCATGGCGACAGCATACGGGAGTTTGGTGACCCGTGGTAAGGCGATTACGAATCCTTACGAGCGAGGGGGGCGGCCGCGACCTGGGCGTGTTGGGCCACGATGACATCGCGGGCCTGCGTGGCGAGCGCCCGGGCGGTGAGGCCGGTCGGAAGCTCGGGGGCCAGAAACCGCACTTCGACTGCGAACTCACCGCGCGCCCGTAGCAGGCCCCATAGGTGGCGCAAGAGGGTATCTTCACCGATAAAAGGTGCGGCCGGATGCGGGGCGCCGGTGGTGTCTGGGTAGCGCAAGAGCACGGGCTGCACGGGACATCCGGCGGTGATGGCGGTCGCGAACAGGCGCGCATGGAAGGGGCGCACCTCCCGGCCATCAGTCGAGGTCCCTTCCGGAAAGAGCAGCACCGACTGATCACGCGCGAAGGCGGCGTCCATGCACGCAGCGACGTCCGCCGAGGCCTTGCGGTCGCCGCGTTTTATGTAATAGGTGCCCGCCTGCCGCGCGAGCCAGCCTATGACCGGCCATCCCGCGATCTCGGCCTTCGCCACGAAATGCCCTGGTGCGAGTGCCCCGAGGGCTGCGATATCGAGCCAGGAAATATGGTTGGCGACGATCAGGGCTGGCGGCTGCGCCGCGCGCCCCAGGGTGCGCAAGGGTATGCCGAGCAGTATGAGGACGCCGCGGTGCCAGAAACGCACGATGCGCTGGCCAAGCACGGTATCGCAGAGGGCGTGGCGCGGGGCCACGACGGCCACGAGCACGCCCCACAGGGCATGCACGATCAGCGCTGCCAGCCGAACCAAGGCCCCGCCCGGCAGCTTCACGCGACTTGCTGTTTATAGCTGCGTCCGAGGAGACGCTCGAGGTAACGGCGATTAAAGCGGCTGCGGAACAGAAGGATAAAGACGTCGGCCACATCGAATGCGGCGTCGAGACAGGGTGCGCCCCCGACATAGGCCCCGAGACGCATATAGGCTCGCAACAGCGCCGGCGCCGCGCTCTCATCGTCATAGCCGTCGGGCGGGATCGGTAGCGGATGGCGCGGCCGTACCCGGAATGGTTCGGGGCAACCATAGTTGCGGATGAGGGTGGCGACCGTGCGGAGCGCCTGGTCACGCTGGGGACCCAAGGGTACGCTGCCGCAGCCGATCAGGTAGTCGTAGGGCGCCTCCTCCATCATGCGCGCAAGCCCGGCCAGCAAAAGGGCGATCGCCGGGCCGCGCCGATAATCGGTGTGCACACAGATGCGCCCGACCTCCATGATGCGTCCGGGGAGGCTCATGATGGGGCTTAGATCGAACTCGGTCTCTGAGTAAAACCCGCCACAGCCGCGCGCCGCCTCCTGGGTCAATATGCGGGAACAGGCAACGATCCGGTTCGTGCCATCCCGCACCACGATGTGGATGCAGTAGGGATCGAATTCGTCGGTGTCGTGTTCGCGATCCTTGTCGCCAATGGCTGCGCCGAGCTCGCGCGCAAATACTTGGTAACGCAGCCGCTGAGCCTCTGCGATTTCGTCCGCTGTTTCCGCGAACTCAACTCGCAGATCCTGCGCCCTCAAGTCATCCATATCCATGTCTTGCGCCTCGCCTTGTGCCGGCCGCCTCGTGGTCTAGGCCGTAAAGCTACTGTCAGGCCGGCGGGCGCGTCAAGCGCTCAGTCCTGGTAAAACTGGAGACGCGTGTCGCCCACTTCGATGATATCTCCGGAGGTCAGGAGGTTCCCGCCGACGCCGACCGCCTTGCCGTTGTGCAGCACGGCGGCTGCCTGGGGTGTTGTCATCAGCGTGAAGCGGTCCCCGCTACGCGACAAGAAGGCGGCCGACTGACCGGCGGCGCCGAGATGGGTCACTGTGCTCGTGAGCTCGACACGCTTGCCGCTGTTAAAGCCGCTCAGGATAAAGAGCGCCGCGTCCCCGATGGCGGCCGGTTGGGCCGTTTTCGGGGGCGCTGCGTCGTCCTGATAGATCAGCGTGTAATTGCCGATGAGGATCTCGTCACCCGACTTCAAGTGATGCTTGCGTGCCCGGCGCTTGTTGATGTAAGTGCCATTGGTGCTATCGAGGTCTTTCAGGAAGGAGTCCTGGCCGACCGTAAAGATACTGGCGTGGTCGGCGCTCACCGCGGCATCTTCCAGGACCAGCGCATGGCTGCGTCGCCGGCCTATGGAAAGATCCCCCTGGGGTAGTTGCATCTGCTTTATGACGGTTTCCTGCAGCTTGACGATAATGCTCGGCATACTGTCCATGGAGTCTTGTCTCCGAGATCAAGAGTATAGACGATTCCGGCCCTCTTAGCGGGCCAGAATCCGCTCCAGCGTCCCCCGATAGATCCGCGTGAGACGCGCGAGGTCGGCGACCGCAACCGCCTCGTTCACTTTGTGAATAGACTCGTTTATCGGGCCAAATTCAAGAACCTGGGCACCAAAGGGGGCAACGAACCGACCATCGGACGTCCCCCCCCCGGTCGAGTACTCGGGCCGTACCCCGGTTTCGGCGGTTATACTCTCGGACAGCGCCGCCTTGAGGGGGCCGTCGCGCGTCAAAAAGGGCTCACCGGAGAGGCGCCAATTGAGACTGTAGCGCACGCCGTGGGCGGCCAGGACCGCCTCGATCCGTGTCTGCAGGGTAGAGGCGGGGGTGGTCGGCGCATAGCGCAGGTTGAAGAGCGCGCGCAGGCTGCCGGGAATGACGTTGTCGGCCCCGGTGCCGGCCTGGAGATTGGAAAATTGCAGGCGGGTCGCCGGGAAGTCGGCGGAGCCCTGATCCCAGACTGTCATGATCAAGGTCTGCAGGATGGGCGCGAAGCGGACGATCGGGTTGTCGGCGCGCTCCGGGTAGGCGACATGCCCCTGGGTCCCGTGGATCACGAGTTCGCCGTTCAATGAGCCGCGTCGGCCGTTCTTGACCGTGTCACCCAGGGTGTCCCGGCACGACGGTTCACCGACCACGCAGTAGTCGATATGTTCGCCACGCGCCGCCAGGACCTCCATGACCGCGCGCGTGCCGTCTCGGGCCACGCCTTCTTCGTCTGAGGTGAGCAGCAGACCCACGGACCCCGGATGGTCGGGATGTTGCGCGACAAAGCCGAGCAGGGCCTGGACGAAGGCCGCCACCGACCCCTTCATGTCGGCGGCTCCGCGGCCGTAGAGTTGGCCCGCGCGCACGGTGGGCGTGAAGGGCGGACTATGCCAGTCGGCCAGCGGACCGGGGGGGACTACGTCGGTATGGCCCAAAAATATAATGAGAGGCGAGGCCGCCCCGTGCCGGGCCCATAGATTGTGGACCGCGCCGAAGGGCATGCCTTCTACCTGAAAACCGGCGGCGGCCAGGCGCGCGGCGATGAGTTCCTGGCATCCGCCGTCGTCTGGGGTCACCGACGGCCGGGCGATCAGTTCCATGGCCAACGAAAGGGTCGGGTCCGGGGTCTGGAAAGAGTCGTCCATGGACTCAGATGTCGCGGAGCAGTGCATTGATGCCGACCTTGCCGCGCGTGCGGGCATCGACTTGCTTTACGATCACCGCGCAGTAGAGGCTGTGGCTGCCATCCGGGGCCGGCAACGATCCGGACACGACCACCGAGCCGGCCGGCACGCGGCCATAGAGGGTCTCCCCGGTGGCGCGGTTTAGGATCTTGGTGCTTTGGCCGATAAAGACGCCCATCGATATCACGCTCCCGCGTTCGACGATGACGCCCTCGACGATCTCGGAGCGGGCGCCGATGAAGCAATCGTCTTCGATGATCGTGGGGGCGGCCTGCAAAGGTTCCAGGACCCCGCCGATGCCGACACCGCCGCTTAGGTGCACGTTTTTGCCGATCTGCGCGCAGGAGCCGACCGTGGCCCAGGTGTCGACCATAGTGCCGCTATCGACATAGGCCCCGATGTTGACGTAGGACGGCATCAAGACGACCTGTGGGCCTATGTAAGCCCCGCGCCGCACGGCCGCCGGCGGTACCACCCGGAACCCTCCTTCCCGGAACATGTGCGAGTTGTAGTCCGCAAATTTCGACGGGACCTTGTCGTAATACTGGGCGTCGCCACCCTTGATCAAGGCGTTGTCTTCGATCCGAAAGGACAGCAGCACGGCCTTTTTGATCCACTCATGGACGTGCCAGCCCCCGGCGGTGGGTTCGGCCACGCGCAGGACGCCGCGGTCGAGTTCCTCCAGGACGCTTGCCACGGCCTCTTTGACGGCCGTGTCGACGTGGCGGGGGGTGATCTGTGCGCGTTCTTCATAGGCCGCTTCAATGAGCGCTTGACGAGACATCACGACTCCTTTCCAACGATTCGATATAGGTGCGCAATCGGCCTAGGCCTTCCCGGCATTCCTCACGCGGTCCGACGAGCGCGAGCCGTATGAAGCCCGCCCCGGGATTGATGCCGCCGCTTTCCCGGGACAGATAGGATCCGGGCAGGGCTAGGACGTTATGTTGCGCATAGAAGCCGGCGACGAAGGTCTCGTCGTCGCCGGGGATCGGCAGCCAGAGATAAAAGCCGCCGGGTGGCGGGGTAATGGGGATCACATCGCCCAGGATCGCTTGGGCATCTTGGAATTTCACGCGATACTGTGCGCGGTTGGCGCGGACATGCGCTTCATCGGCCAGGGTCGGGATTGCCACGAGTTGGGCAAGCTGCGATGGCGCGGAACCGAGGTAGGTGCGCAGGGTCAGAAGCCGCTCCATGAACGTCGCCTCGCCTCCCAGGTAACCAAACCGCAGCCCCGGCAGGTTGGAGCGCTTGGAGAGGCTGTGTATGGCGACGCAGTGCGCGAAGTCCTTTACGCCGCAGGCGTAGGCCGCGCCCAGCAGGCCGGTGGGCGGGGCTTCTTCGTCGGCGTAGATCTCCGCGTAGCATTCGTCTGCGGCGATCAGGAAGTCATGCTGGTGCGCGAGCGCCAGCAGGCGTTCGTAATCGCCCTGGTCCAGGACCTGCCCTGTGGGGTTGCCGGGGCTGCAGGTCAGGACGATCTGCGTACGGGCGAGGATGGCCGGCGGGATGGCATCGATATCCATCCGGAAACCCTGCGCCGGCCCGGTCGGCAGGTAGTAGGGTTCCGCGCCTGCCAGCAGGGTCGCGCCTTCATAGATCTGATAGAAGGGGTTGGGCATGACGACTACGGGCTGTTCGCGGACGGTCGGATCTATGCGGGCTTGGATGACGGCGGTAATGGCCTCGCGGCTCCCGGCGCTTGGCAGCACATGGCGATCCGGATCTAGGGCCTGCGCGGGCAGCTCATAGCGACGCGTAAACCAAGCGGCGATCGCCTCCCGCAAGGGCCGGCTGCCGCGCGTCGACGGGTAGACCGCAACGCCTGCCAAGGCCGCGCCGAATTCGTGCGCCAGGAATTCCGGCGCCGGGTGGCGGGGTTCGCCGATGGCCATGTTGATGGGCGGGAGTGCCGGTGGCGTAAGTCGGGCCGTGAGCGCCGCAAGCCGCTGGAACGGGTAGGGCTGAAGCAGTCCGATTCTGGGATTCATTAGTTCGCGCGAGAGACCTGGCCATGGACAGCGGCCGCTCTCGCCGTCGCCTTGAGGCATCATGGTAGCACGCCCCCTGTCCGCGATAGAAGCTGCGGCCGGGTGCGCTTGGGCCCCCGGGCCACGCGCCCTTAAAGGCAGGGGCTCGCCAGGGGCGGTAGGGCTGGCTAGTATCCAGCGTTGGCAACCGGCGCGACGATGGGCGGCATGAGAAGACAATTATGACCAAGATTGCATGGGCACCCATCCTCGCGGTGTTGGTGGGGGCGGGCGCGTGGGGTGTCATCTGGTATCCACTGAGACTCTGTGCGGCCGCAGGCCTGTCGGGGCTGTGGCTCGCATTGGCCCTGTACGGGGGCGGTGCCTGCCTTGGCCTCCTCGCGTTCGGCCGGCGCCTTACGTTTCGCGGCCCGCCCTGGCTATGGCCCGCGCTCGCAGTCCTGGGCGGGGTCACCAATATCGGCTTTGTGATTGCGGTCTTGCATGACGATGTCTTGCGGGTGACCCTGCTCTTTTATCTGGCCCCCGTATGGTCGGTACTCGCGGCGCGCCTGTTTCTGAAAGAGCCCTTGAGTGTCCCGGTGCTGGCCGGGGCGGTTCTGGCGATCGCGGGCGCCGTCATTCTGTTGTGGCACCACGCAAGCCTCGCTTTGACTGATTTCGATGTCGTGGCGCTGGTAGCCGGCGTTGCCTTCGCCGGGGCGAATGTCTTGTTGCGGGCACACCCGGGTCTCGCGCTCGAGGCCAAGGTCTTTGCGACCCTGCTCGGCGTGCTCATCGTCGGGGTCGCGGCGCTCCCGTTCGCCGCTAGCGGGTGGCCCGCCGTGCACCCGGAGATCGTTTGGCTCGCGGCGGCGGCGGGCGGCGGTTTGGCGATCCTTGCCATCACCTGGCTCGTGCAGTACGGGGTGACGGCCCTGCCGGTCCGCCAGTCGGCGGTGCTTTTATTGTTTGAGGTCGTGACAGCCGGTTTTTCACGCCATCTGTTGTTGCGCGGGGCGCTCGGTCTTCATGCCCTGATCGGGGGCGCCGTGATCGCCGCGGGCGCGACCCTGGTGGCCGCCTTCGGTTCTTGACGAGGAGGCGTCAAGGGCGGCCGCCAAACAAGGCCTGGCCGACCCGGACGATGGTTGCGCCTTCGGCGATCGCCAGCTCGAAGTCGGCACTCATGCCCATGGAGAGCTCTTCAAAGCCCGGCAACCCAAAGGTATCCCGTGCCGCCCAGGCGAGTTCGCGTACACGGGCAAAGGCATCCCGGATCTCCCCGGCAGGAGCGCCCTGAGGACCCATGGCCATGAGACCGCAGAGCGTGAGTCCCGGCCAGGATCGGCGCGTGTAGGCCTCGAGGAAGGAAAACAGCGCCTCGGGTGCGAGCCCGTGTCGGCTGGGGGCGCCGGTGACGTTGATTTCGATCAAGACGCGCAGGGTGGCTTGGCAGGCGCTGAGGTGGCGCGAGAGCGCCTCGGCCCCGGCGAGGCTCTCCAGTGAGTGCAGCCAGTGGAAACGGCCGGCGATGAGGCGCGCCTTGTTGCGCTGCAGGGCGCCCAGAAAGTGCCATTCGAGCCGGGCGTCGTGCAAGGCGTCCATCTTCGCGAGCGCCTCCGGCACGCGGCTCTCGCCGAAGGCCCGTTGGCCGTCGGCGGCGGCGGCCGCAATGGCGGCGGCGGGCTGGGTTTTGGAGACCGCGAGGAGGCGCACGGCGCTCGCCGGACGGCCGCTGCGGGCGGCGGCTTCAGCGATGCGCGCGCGGATGTCTTGCAGGCGAAAGGCCAGATCGTCCATGGGCGGCAGTGTAGCGGGGTTCGGCGCATATCCAAAGCCTAAGCACTCTGGCATACTGCGCCCCATGCAAGCTCTTGTCGGCATCCTCGGGCGGTCCCTGCCCAAGCCCCCTTCCGATCTCCTGCTGGCTGCGAATTTGCGGCCGGTATGGCAGCGCAAGGCCCCCGAAAACCTCAAGGGCGTGGAACCGCTTTGGTATTGCCGAGGGCGCCTGGTCGTGGCGGCGCCGGGGTCGGCCTACGCGGCGCGGCTGCGTGAGGAGGCCCCGGGGCTCATACAGTCGTTGCGGGCAGAGGTGGGTCTGGATGGATTGCGTGAGATCGTCGTGCGCCCAGCGCAGCGCGTGCCGCAAGCCCGCGCCGTCGCTACCGCCGCGCCCCGTTCGGCGGTCGCAGCCCGCTGCTTTGGGACACTGGCGGCAAGCATCGATGACCCGGCCCTGAAGGCGAGCCTCGGGCGGCTTGCGGCAACGCTCGCGCCCGCGGACGGGGCGGCCACGAGTCGCCCGTGATTCGGTTTTTCGAAATCTTCGTGGGCCTGCGCTATATGCGCGCGCGCCGTCGCAATCACTTCATTTCCTTCATATCGGTCACCTCGCTTGTCGGCATCGCCCTGGGCGTCATGGCGCTCATCACGGTCTTGTCGGTCATGAATGGTTTTCAAAGGACCTTGCGCCAGCGCATCCTCGGGGTGATCTCGGACGTCACGATCAGCGGGCCGCAACACCGTATGCCGCATTGGCACCGAATAGCCAAGATCGCCGCCCGGCAAAAAGGCGTGCTCGCCGCTGCCCCCTACGTGCGCGGGGAAGGGCTTTTGGTCCACGGACGGTATTCGAGCGGGGCGCTGATCCGGGGTGTGATCCCCAAGCGCGAGAAGACCGTATCGGATATCGCCACTCACATGGTTTCTGGGCGGCTGTCGGCGCTGCGGCCCGGACGTTTCGGGATCGTGCTCGGCCGTTATCTCGCTTGGCGGCTGGGGGCGACCGTGGGATCGCGCGTCTTGCTGGTCGCGCCCGGTGGCATGGTCACGCCGGCGGGTTTCTTGCCACGCCTGCGCAGTTTTCGCGTCGTCGGAATATTCGACGTCGGCATGTACGAGTACGATGCAGGCCTAGCCTTGGTCGACATGCACGACGCGCAAGCCTTGTATCGTCTGGGGCGCGAGGTGAGCGGAGTGCGGCTCAGGCTTGCGGATATTAACAAGGCCCCGGCCGTGCGGCGCGTGCTGGCCACGCAACTCCCGAGTTATTGCACCGTGCGTGACTGGAGCCAGGAGCACGCGAATTTCTTCCGTGCCCTAAGGATCGAGAAGACCGTGATGTTCGTGATCCTGCTCTTGATCGTGGCGGTCGCGGCCTTCAATATCGTGGCGACATTGGTTATGGTCGTAACCGACAAGCGTGCCGACATTGCCATATTGCGGACCCTGGGCGCGAGCCCGGCGAGCGTGCTTGTGATCTTCCTCGTGCAAGGGACCCTGATCGGCCTCATGGGGACTGTCTTTGGCGTGATCGCAGGCGTCGTGCTGTCGCTCAATGTCACGACTATAGTGCCTTTCATCGAGCATGTGTTTCATACCCATTTTCTGTCGGCCAACGTCTACTACATCAGCGAATTGCCATCGCACCTGCGGTGGGCGGATGTCATGCATGTCGCGACGGCATCCTTCCTCATGAGCTTTCTAGCCACCATCTATCCGGCCTGGCGCGCCGCCCGGACCGCCCCCGCCGAAGCCTTGCGCTACGAATGAGCAACGTCATTGAAGCCGTAAACGTAAGTAAGACGTTTCACGACGGTGAGCTCACCGTCGATGTCTTGCGCGCCGTGACCCTGACCGTGCCGCGTGGGGACCGGCTTGCAATCGTGGGCGCCTCGGGGGCCGGAAAGAGCACGCTTTTGCATATTTTGGCGGGTCTCGATCGACCGACGGCGGGGCGCGTGTTGGTCGATGGCCAGGATATGGGGCATCTTAACGAGGCGCAGCGGGGCAGGGTGCGCAACGCGGCTTTGGGTTTCGTATACCAGTTTCATCACCTGTTGCCGGAGTTCACGGCCCTCGAGAATGTGGCCATGCCGCTTTTGATTGGGCGTGCAAAGCCCGCCATTGCCTTGGCCCAGGCGCGCGCCATGCTTGCGCGCGTGGGGCTTGCGCACCGCGTGAACCATAAGCCAGGGGAGCTTTCCGGCGGTGAGCGCCAGCGCGTGGCTATTGCCCGTGCGGTGGTGCATGAGCCCCGCTGTGTGCTGGCCGACGAGCCTACGGGTAATCTCGATAGACGCAGCGCAAGCGAGGTGTTTGCGTTGCTCTGCGAGATCAACGGGGCGCTCGGAACAAGTCTCGTGCTCGTGACTCACGACCAGGAACTGGCGGCAGCGGCAGGGCGCGTTGCCGTCATGGCCGATGGCATGCTCAGTGCCGACGGGTGAGGTGGCGCGCTTTCCACGCGCGGGCGGCCTTGCTAGAGTAAGGAAGAATCTATAGGGGTAGGCGCGGAGTGCTTGAACTTATCAAGATGGGCGGCTTTGTCATGTGGCCGCTCTTGCTGTGCTCGGTGGTGGCGGTCGGGATCATAGCGGAACGGTTGGTGGCGCTGCGGCGCAGCCGGGTCGCGCCCCCGGCGGCTGCGGCAGCGGCGCGCGAGTGGGTGGCGCGCGGGGAGATTTCGGCAGAGCAGCTAAAGCGGCTCGAAGATGGGTCACCGTTGGGACAGGTCTTGGCGGTCGGCCTCATCAATCGCCGCCACTCGCGCGCGGTTGTGCGCGAGGCGATCGAGGATGCGGGTCGCCACGCTGCGGCGGAACTGGATCGTTACCTGGACGCTCTCGGCACGATCGCCGCGATCGCGCCGTTTCTGGGATTGCTGGGCACGGTCCTCGGTATGATTCATATGTTTTCAGGCTTGGGTCAGGCGGGGGTCGCCAATCCGGCGCTGTTGGCTACGGGTATCGCCCAGGCGCTGACGACCACTGCCACCGGTCTGGGCATCGCCATACCAAGCCTCATCTTCTATCGTTACCTGCGTACACGCGTCAATAGCCTGCTTGTGGATATCGAGCGTGAGGCGGTGCGGCTCGTGGAGATATTGAAAGGTGAGCGTGAGGCGCACTGATGCAGTTTCGTAAGCGGAGCCGGGAGGAGCCGGAGATCAATCTGGTCCCCATGATCGACGTACTCCTCATGACCCTGATTTTTCTTGTGTTGACTACGAGTTTTGCGCATGAGTCAGCCCTCAAGGTGGAATTGCCGGAGGCGCACCCCACGCGCCCGCTAAAGGCCCAGGGGATCCATATCGTGATCGATGCCGCCGGTGATTTTGCCGTGGACGGGGTGCTGGTGCCGGGCACCGAGCGCGCAATCATGGGGGCGCTCAGCGCCCATGCCCATGGCCCCAACACCCTCGTAATCCTCTATGCGGACCGTAAGGCCCCCTATCGCGCCGTGGTGCACGCGCTGGATGCGGCGCGCCGCCTAGGCCTTGGGCGCATCGTGTTTGCCACCAAGGTGCATCAAGCGTCGTGACGGCGCGCACTCAGGGCCTGTACCGCCGGTTGCTCGGGTACACATGGCCATATTGGCGTACCTTCGTCGTCGCGGTGATCGCCATGACGGTAGGCTCCGCCACCGAGCCCGTATTTGCAGCGCTCATGCGTCCGCTTTTGAATGGCGGCTTTGTGCACCGCAATCCCGAGAGCATACGACTCATGCCGATTGCGGTAGTCGCCTTGTTCTTGGTGCGCGGGATCGCGTCGTTTACAGCCGGCTATCTCATGAATTGGGTGGGACGGTGCGTGGTGTTCGACATCCGAGGCGCGATGTTCGCGCGGCTCTTGTATTTGCCGACTACGTTTTTCGACGCCCATTCTTCGGGCGTGCTGATCGCCAAGCTCATTTACGATGTGGAGCAGGTAGCAAGCGCTGCGACCCGGGCCCTTTCGACGCTCGTTAAGGACAATGTGACCGTCCTTGGCCTGTTGATCTGGATGTTCTATTTGAACTGGGGTCTTACGCTCGCGATTTTGGTAGCGGCGCCGGTCATAACGTTTGTAAACCGCCGCATGGGAAAGCGCTTTCGGCGCACGAGCCGGGCGATCCAGGAATCGATGGGTACGATATCGCATGTCGTTCAAGAGGCGGCCGACGGGCACCGCGTGATCAAGACCTTTGGCGGCCAGGACGAGGCCTTGCGGGTCTTTGCGGACGCCAACGAGATCAACCGGCGCGAGAATATGCGCCGGGTCCGCGTGGCCGCATCCGGTGTGCCGATCGTACAGCTCATGGCAGCGTCGGCGCTGGCCTGGGTCGTGTATGCGGCCATGCGCGAGCCGCATGCCACGGTCGGGGCCTTCATGTCCTATGTGACGGCGATGATGATGTTGCTTGCCCCTATCAAGCGGCTCACCCAGATCAACGAAACTCTGCAGACGGGCATGGCCGCCTCGCTTAGCGTTTTTACATTCATCGATCAACCCGCCGAGGTCGAGACAGGACAGCGGACGCTCGGCCGCGCGCGCGGGGATATCGTCTATCGCGATGTATGTTTTCGTTATGCGCCCGGGAATCGCCTGGCCGTAAACGGCGTATCCTTTGCGCTCGGCGCCGGGCAGACGCTCGCGCTAGTCGGCACGTCAGGCAGCGGTAAAACCACGATCGCCAATCTCCTGCCGCGTTTCTATGAGCTTGAGAGCGGGACGATTACCTTAGATGGAGTCGATATCCGGGAACTGACCTTGCAGGACCTGCGCGCGCACATCGCGCTCGTGAGCCAGGAGACCGTCTTGTTCGATACGACGATCCGCCACAACATCCTGTATGGCCACCGGGAAACGGCCGACGAGGACCGGCTCATGGAGATCGTCGAGGCGGCGCGGATTACCGAATTCCTGAAGGATCTGCCCCATGGGCTAGAGACCGTGGTCGGGGAGCGGGGCGTGCGGCTCTCGGGCGGCCAGCGTCAGCGCATCGCCATTGCGCGGGCGCTTTTGAAGAATGCCCCCGTCCTGATCCTCGATGAGGCCACGGCGGCCCTGGACACGGAATCGGAGCGCCATGTCCAGGCGGCCATGACCCGTCTCATGCAAAACCGCACGACCTTGGTCATTGCCCATCGTCTTTCGACGATCGAGCACGCCCACTGCATTCTGGTCATGAGCAAGGGACAGATCGTCGAACGCGGTACGCATGCCGAGCTCATGGCTTTGAATCAGGTCTATGCCAAGCTCCATCACATGCAGTTCCATGCGTGACCGCGCCTACGCGGGCGCCTGGTTCGCCGGACTGTGTGCGGATGTCGCAGACCGGTTTGGCAAAAACCACGCGCGCGCGAATGGTCGGCTCGGGCTTTTGCGGCCCCGTAGCGGTTCTGGGCCCCTCGTCTGGATCAAGGCCGACGGCGCCGAGCTGAGCGGGCGCCTAGCAGCCGAGATCGCGCGTGCGGGACGCGCGCGTTTTCCGGATAGGCCTATCGTATTGACCTTCGAGGAGGAGCATCCGGCGGTCATCGATATCCTCGCGCACATCGCCGGCGTGGGCTATGCCTACGGCCCTGCCGATCGGCGCGCCGCCCTGCGCCGCGCCCTGCGCCGGCTTGCTCCCACGCGCGTGCTCGCGGTAGGCGCCGGCATGGGCGGCCACCTGGCTGCCGAACTGCGGGATCGGGCGATCCCGTGCGCACTGGTCCATGGGCTGCCGCATGCGGGTATCCCTTGTATCGGTTTCCCGCAGACGGCGCGCGAACAGGCAGCCTGGGCGGACTACCCGCATCATGCCGCGCCCTTTCTCGCGCTACTTGCCGCATCCCAGGTCGAGCCCGTCTTTCAGGGGATCGCCGGCGCCTGGGCACGGGCGCTCTTTTGGGTCGCCGACCTTACCGCGCCCGCGGCCGCGGATCTGGCGGTGGCCTGGCGGGCATCCCCTCTGGCGCGCCATGATTTGCTGTTTATCGGCGCCCCCTGTCCCGGCGCGCAGCCCTTGAGTGTCTGGGACCGCACGCGTCACCCCGTGCCCCCCGGCACCATCATGTGGGTCGATGAGGAGCGCTATTGGCCGGCGCTGGCTGCGAGTTGCACGGCCATTCACCTGAACGCGCCCGCCGAACCTTTGTTGTGGGCCGTGCTGGCGGGTGGGCGGACGGTAAGCGCGGCCTCCCGCGCTATCCTTAATCTCATCGGTACGGCGCCGGTCGTGGAGGTGGCGAGCGACGAGCTCCTGTCCTACTGGTTTCAGGTGCAAGCCGAGCCCCAGGCGGCGCGCGCGGCGGCCGATGCGTTGCGGCGTTACTTTTGGGCCGAGCGGCGCCGAGCGGCAGCAGCCACCGAGGTGCTGCTCGATCTGGCGGGGGGCGCGTGAGAGATCCCTGGCAGGTGTGGGCACATGACGGGCTTGGCGCGCGTCTGTTGCGGCCCCTGGGCGCACTCTACTGTGCCATCGTAAGCGCCCGGCGCGGGCTCTATGCCTTGGGCGTACGGCGCCGCTATTGGCTGCCGGCCCCGGTGATCGTCGTGGGTAATATCACAGTCGGTGGCACCGGCAAGACGCCTTTGGCGGTTTGGCTATGCGAGTTGCTGGTGGCGGCCGGCATGGCCCCGGGTGTGGTCCTGCGCGGTTACGGGGGCCGCGGCCGGGGGGTGCTCGCGGTCAGCGCCACAAGCGATGTGGTCGTCGTCGGCGATGAGGCGGTATTGCTCGCGCGCCGCACCGGGCGGCCGGTGGTAGCCGCACGCGACCGCGTAGCCGGCGCCCAGGCATTGATCGCGGCCGGCTGCGACGTGGTCATTGCCGACGATGGCTTGCAACATTATCGCTTGGGCCGGGTTTTGGAGATTGGCACGCTGGATGGGGCGCGCCGTTTCGGCAATGGCCGCTGCCTGCCCGCCGGACCCTTGCGGGAACCGGTCGGCCGTTGGCAGGAGCTCGATTTCCGGGTGACGCAGGGGCGGGCTGGGCCCGGCGAGTGGGCGATGACCCTGACCGGCAGCCAAGCGTGTGCCGTGGGCTCCGCTGAGACCGCACCGCTTGCAGCCTTCACCCGAGTGCACGCCGTGGCCGGCATCGGTAATCCGGGGCGATTCTTTCGGGACCTCGAGGGCCGCGGCCTCGAGGTCGTGGCGCACCCCTTCCCGGATCACTATAATTACCGCGCAGCCGACCTCGCGTTCGATCCTCCGTGGCCTGTAATCATGACCGAAAAGGATGCCGTGAAATGCGCAGGCTTCGCGCGCCCGGACTGGTGGTATGTCCCGGTGAGCGCCTCCGTCGATCCCGATCTAGGGCGCCGGATCGTCGCACGTCTGCGTGCCGGGCACAGGCCGTGACGGGCGCCGCCGGGGGGTCGTGGCGGGAAATGGAGGCCGGCCTTACAATGAGCACCGGACCTGTCACCTCATGATGGGCCACCAGTCAGTCCTTAGGGCAGCGGGGGAATCGCAACATGGATAAGCGGCTTTTGGATATTCTCGTGTGCCCCGTATGCAAGGGCCCTTTGCGCTTAAGGCGCGAGCCTCCCGAGCTCGCCTGCCGGGCCTGCCGCCTGGCCTACCCCGTGCGCGACGACATCCCGGTCATGCTTGAGGATGAGGCGCGGGTGCTGACGGACGAGGATGTAAAGAGTCTGCGCTAATGCATGTCATCATTCCGGCCCGCTATGCGGCGACTCGTCTGCCGGGCAAGCCCTTGCGCGACGTCGCCGGTCGCCCCTTGGTCGTGCGGGTGCTCGAAAGGGCGCTTGCGAGTGGCGCCGCACAGGTCATCGTCGCCACGGATGATGCGCGCATTGCAACCGCCGTGCGCGATGCCGGTGGGCGCGCCGTGATGACGGCGGCAAGTCATGCCTCTGGTACCGATCGGATCGGAGAGGCCGTGCGGCTCCTGGGCCTTGGGGATGACGAGATCGTGGTGAATCTGCAAGGTGACGAGCCGCTCATGCCGCCGGCCTTGATCGCCCAGGTGGCGCAGGCCCTGGCGGCCAACCGGGGATGGCAGATGGCAACGGCGGCGTACCGCTTGCACGATGAGGCGGCCTTCCAGAACCCCCATCAAGTCAAGGTCGTCTGCGATGACGCCCAGCGGGCCTTGTATTTTTCGCGGGCGCCGATTCCTTGGCCCCGCCAGGGATTCGGCCCGGACGGATTTCTGGGCCATATCGGTCTCTATGCCTATCGAGTGGGATTCATCCGGCAGTTTACGGGCTGGGGCCCCGGCGGTCTCGAACGCTGTGAAGGGCTAGAGCAATTACGGGCCCTCGAGCGGGGCGCTACCGTAGGCGTCGTCCTGAGCGATCGATCGCCGGGACCGGGCGTCGACACGGAAGAGGATCTGGCCCTGGCCAATACCCTATGGACACCCCCATGAAAGTTTTTACGCACGCCGTGGCGCGGGCCTATCGCAATCGCTGGACCGGGCCCTTGATCGCCTTCGACCTGCTAGGCGCGGCACTCGTCGGCCTGCACTCGCGCAGCGCGAGCCTTGGGCCTTTGTTGATCTGGTTTGGGTGTGCCCCTATCGTGCGTTTTGTCTATCTCGAGCGTCTGCATGGCCGTACCCGGACGCTTTGGCGAACGGCCAGTCGCAAGGCGTACGTCATCACGGCCTGGCTTGGGCTGAGCGGCGTATTGCTCGCAGCCGTCATCGCCGTACTCCTGGAGGCCCTGCAACGTTTGCCGGATGTGCTCGGATTTTGCGCGCGGGCGGCAGGCTTCGCGGGCATTGTCGGCGCGACCCTCGTGTTGGCGGCTGTTGTATTGGCCGTGGTCGCGGCGGCCTTTATATGGGCAGGGCTCTTGACCATGGCCTATGCGCGGGCCGTGGTGGCGCCCGCCGACGGCATCTATGACGCGCTATGGCAGGGGGCGACCTGCTTGTGGCGCAGCGCCGGCCTGGTTGTGGGCGTGACCGGTTTTCAGGGATTACTCGTGTTCATCGCCCTAGGGGGGCAGCTTTTGCGGCCAAGCGGCCTGTCGTTTATGCCGCTCGCGTGGCCCGCGGCCTGCTTTGCGCCTGTGGCGCTCGCGATCCTGCTTGTGCTCAGCGAATCGCGCTCGTGCGCGCCTACGCGCGCGTCCCGTGCGCACCTTCAGGGTCAGGCGGCGTGATACGCGTGCTGTTCGTCTGTCTCGGCAACATCTGTCGCTCGCCGATGGCCGAGGGCGTTTTGCGCGCCCGGCTCGAGGAGCGCGGCCTAGCGGCTCAGGTGGAGGTGGATTCGGCAGGGACGGCAGCCTATCACATCGACGAACCGCCGGACCCCCGTGCTCAAGACACGATGAGGCGCCACGGTATTGATATCGGCGACCTCAGGGGGCGGCAAGTCAACGTGCGTGACCTGCAAGAGTTCGATTATGTCCTGGCCATGGACCGCGCGAATCTCGCGGATCTACGCACGCTCGCCGGGGGTCATGCCGACCCTGTGCGTCTCTTTCTTGATTTTGCGCGGGATGCCGACCGTCGCGAGGTGCCGGACCCGTATTATGGCGGCAGCGACGGGTTCGAACGTGTCTACGGGCTCCTTCAGGAGGCCGCGTCCGGTCTCGTCGCCGATATCGAACGGCGGCTGGGCCGATCCTGAACGATCACGCCTCGGGCCGCGGGCTGTCCTAAAAGGCCCAGACAGGCCTCGGCGGCGCCGGCCGTCGAGGCCTCCTTACCGTGCCCTGACCGTCGCCCGGCCGTCCCGAGATGCCTTAATCGTTGGTCCCTTCGTGATCACGCGTCTCTCGCACGACCGGTTGCTGGGGTGTGCTCTCGTGGTCGGGCCGTGGTGCCGATGGGGCCGCGGTCGGGGTAGCGGGGGTGGGACTGGGGCCTCCCTCAGGGCGCGCGGCCGGCGTAAATGACGGCTCCTCATGGGTCGCGGGCGTCAATTCATGCCCGCCACTCACCGCCTCATTGCCGGGGTTCGTCTCGCTGCGCTCACCGCTGTGACGGCCGCGGCCGCCGCGGCGCGTCCGATGCCCGCGGGCGCGGGGCGGCCGATCGCCCTTGTCGGTGGCGGGGCGCTCGGTCCGTTCCGTCTTTTCGGGCGCGGACCGTGCCTCACCACGCTCCGGGCGGGGTTCGCGGTCCGG
>JAKAXM010000019.1:26907-40788 GCA_021816625.1 Pseudomonadota bacterium
GGCGCGTCCGATGCCCGCGGGCGCGGGGCGGCCGATCGCCCTTGTCGGTGGCGGGGCGCTCGGTCCGTTCCGTCTTTTCGGGCGCGGACCGTGCCTCACCACGCTCCGGGCGGGGTTCGCGGTCCGGGCGGGGTTCGCGGTCCGGCCGCGCCTCCCGGTCCGGGCGCGGTTCACGCGGCGGCCGGTTCCGGTTCGGGCCTTCGCCGGCTGCGCGGGGAGGGCGGGCACGGCCGCTTGGCGGTCGCCGGGGCGGGCGCGTGGGACGGGCGCTCAGGGCACTGGTTTCCGGTTCGGGGGTGCCAGGCGCGGTCTTGGGCGCACTGCCGAGCAGTCGCTGTATAAAAGATCGGATCAAGCCGTTGGGCTGCGGGTTAGCGGTAGGCGCCGGCTCCGGGCGAGGCGAGGGCGCCATAGGCGTGAGCTGGCCCACGGCTGGGCGCTCGGTGACCGGGCTCGGGCCTGAACGGGGGACCTCTTCGGCATCGACCTCGAGCGGGATCAGGTAGCTGGGTGCGACCCGTTCGGCCTCGATTTCCTCGGCCTTCAGGCGTTTGATGCGATAGTGGGGGGTCTCTAGATCAATGCTGGGGACGATCGTGATCGGGGTTGCGAGCCGTGACTCGATCTCACTGATCTCGTGGCGTTTTTCGTTCAAAAGGTAAGTGGCGGTCGCGAGCGGCAGGTGGACATGTAATGCCGCCGAGTTCTCCTTCATGGCCTCTTCCTGGATGAAGCGTAGGATCTGAAGCGCAGATGAGGGGACGCTGCGGATGTGCCCTGTGCCTTCGCAGCGCGGACAGGTCAGGCTATTGGATTCTCCCAGGGACGGCCGCAGCCTTTGGCGCGACATCTCAAGCAGCCCAAAGCGCGAGATGCGTCCGACCTGGACACGTGCCCGGTCGGCCTTCAAGGCCTCGGTGAGCTGGGTTTCGACGGCGCGTTGATTGCGTGCCGGGGTCATGTCGATGAAATCGATGACGATAAGGCCGCCAAGGTCGCGAATCCGCAGCTGGCGGGCGATCTCTTCGGCCGCCTCGAGATTGGTATTGAGCGCGGTCTCCTCGATGTCGCTGCCGCGGGTCGCGCGGGCCGAGTTCACATCGATGGTGACGAGTGCCTCGGTGTGATCGAAGACGACGGCGCCGCCCGATTCAAGGCGCACCTCGCGCGAAAACGCCGATTCGATCTGGTGTTCGATCTGGTAGCGCGAGAATAAGGGGATTTCGTCCTGATAGAGCTTGAGTTTGTTCAGGCTCTGAGGCATCACCTGCTGCATAAACTTGAGGGCGCGTTCGTAGATATCCTGGTTGTCGATCAGGATCTCGCCAATGTCGCTGCGCAGGTAATCCCGGATCGCCCGGATGACGAGGCTGCTTTCCTGATAGATCAGGAAGGATGCTGGCTGGTCTTGGCTCGCGCGGTTGATGGCATCCCAGAGTTGGACCAAGTAGTCCAGGTCCCACTGCAGTTCCTCTACGCTCTTGCCGATCCCCGCCGTGCGGATGATGATCGAGTATTCGTCCGGGAGCTTAAGCTGCGCCATGACATCGCGCAGCTCGGCGCGTTCCTCGCCCTCAATGCGGCGCGAAATGCCGCCCCCTTTGGGGTTGTTCGGCATCAAGACGAGGTAGCGGCCGGCGAGGCTTATGAAGGACGTCAGGGCCGCGCCCTTGTTGCCGCGCTCTTCCTTCTCGATCTGGACTACGATCTCCTGACCTTCGCGTATCACATCCTTGATACGTACGGGTCCCGAGCCGCTCTTGTTCTCGGCACCGATGAAATAGCTGCGGGAGATCTCCTTTAGGGGGAGAAAGCCTTGCCGTTCGGCCCCGTAGTCCACGAACGCCGCTTCGAGGCTCGGCTCCACCCGGGTGACACGGGCCTTGTAGATATTGCCCTTTTTTTGTTGATAGTTCGCCGATTCTATGTCCAGATCGATCAATTTCTGGCCATCGACGATCGCCACTCGCAATTCCTCCGAGTGGGTCGCATTGAAAAGCATCCTTTTCATCAATTCTGACTCCGCCGCGTCGCGGCGCACGACCACCTGCGCAGAGGGGGGCCTCGAGTTCACGCGATTCCGGGGAGCGAAGAAGGGGCCCTGATTCCATGGGCATAAATTCGCTTGAGATACCCGTCGCTGTGGACTTTTCGCCTCCTCGGCTAAGGGGCGCACAACCGAGCACCTCTCCAGTTGGGCGAGGGGTGCGAAACCCATGTATTGAGGCGACCCTGCGGTCAGCCCTTGAAAATCGTTTTGTATGCGGGCCGAAACCTTGCTACTATCCACCACATACGAAAGCGCACTATAGCAGCCGGGTTGCGCCCCGGCAATCTTTGGCTTCCCTGATGTCAGCGCATGACAAGGCGGCGTCTTCGGTCCGCTCCATCACTATTGACGCCGAGCGATCCGGGCAGCGCCTGGATAACTTCCTGTTGGCAATTTTGAAGGGCGTCCCGCGTACGCATATCTATCGGATCGTCCGCAAGGGCGAGATCCGCATCAATAAAGGTCGCCGGCGCGCCGATTACCGGTTGCAGACCGGCGATGTCGTGCGTATCCCGCCGATTGCGACCCGCGTGGCGCCGCCGGCGGCCCCGGATCTCGCCTGGCTTAACAAGCTCATATTATTTGAAGACGACCTCCTGTTGGTCCTCGACAAGCCGAGCGGCATGGCCGTCCATGGCGGGTCGGCCGTGTCTTACGGTGTGATCGAGGCCTTGCGCGCGACGCGGCCACAGGCGCGCTCGCTCGAACTCGTGCATCGGCTCGACCGGGCGACCTCCGGTTGTCTTTTGATCGCCAAGCGGCGCTCGGCGTTGCGCGGACTGCAGGAGTCGCTACGGGCGGGCCTATTCGGGAAAGAGTACCTCGCGCTCCTGGATGGCCGGCTGGCCGGCGGCCCGCGCACGGTGAATGCGCCCCTTCTGCGGCTCGAGGGGGGCGACCGGCGCGTCGTCGTACACGCGACAGGTAAGGCCTCGACGAGCCGGTTCGTCCCGGAGACCCGGTTTGCGGAGGCGACGCTCGTACGCGTTTACCTCGATACGGGCCGTACCCATCAGGTGCGCGTGCATGCCGCGTATCTCGGGCATCCGGTGGCCGGAGACGAGCGTTATGGGGCGGCCGGGCGCCTGGGGGTCTGGAAGGATCGCGGTCTGGGGCGCCTTTTTTTGCATGCCGCGCGCCTGTCGTTTCCGCATCCGGGGACCGGCGCGGTCTTGACCATAGAGTCACCGCTGCCCGTGGAACTACGGCGCGTCTTGGAGTCGTTGGATGTCTAGGCGTTACGAACTTCTGATCTTTGATTGGGATGGCACGCTCATGGATTCGGCGGAGCGTATCGTACGGTGCTTTCAAGGGGCGGCTTGCGACCTCGGTCTTACAGGCCTTACGGACGCCGCTATACGCAAGACCATAGGGCTGGGCGTGGCCGAGGCGTTGAGCCAGCTTCTGCCGGGCGCCACGGCGGCGCAGCGGCAGGCCTTTACGCAACGATATCGGGAGTATTTTCTGCACCTAGATGATACCCCAACGCCCTTATTTGCCGGCGTGGCCGCGGGTCTCCGGGGACTTAAGGCACGCGGTTACCAGCTCGCCGTTGCGACCGGTAAGTCGCGTGCCGGTCTCGACGCCGCGATGGCGGTCAGTGCCACACGAGGCCTTTTTTGCGCGAGCCGCTGCGCCGACGAGACCCGGTCAAAGCCCCATCCCCAGATGCTGGAGGAGTTGCTGGCGGTAACCGGCGTGGCTGCGCATCAGGCGGTTATGGTGGGGGACACCACCTATGACATGGAAATGGCCGAGCGCCTCGCCATGGACCGTGTGGCCGTCGCCTATGGCGTCCATACCGCAGACGAGCTGCGCGCCTACGGGCCACAGGCGCTCGTCGCGAATTTTACGGAATTATGCGCGTGGCTGTCCTGACGGTCTGCGCCGGCGCGGCCTTGGTGGACGGGGGCCTCGGTCATCGCTTTAGTTTGGCCGGGGGTGATGCCTTTGTGGTGCGGTACCGGGGGCGGGTCTATGCCTATTACAACCGGTGTCCGCACCGGGGTCTCGAGCTCGACTGGCAGGCCGGGCAATTTTTTGATGAGCAAGGTCAATTCCTGGTTTGCGCCGTCCATGGCGCGCGCTATGATCCGGCCGACGGCCGGTGCATGGGCGGTCCCTGCCGAGGGCGTGCGTTGCAGGCCGTGGCCTGTCGGGAACAAGGTGGTTTGGTGTTTGTGGAGGAATCGACACCGTGAGCGACGATAACGACAAAAAACCGGTGCCCCTGCGGACCGAGACGACCGATGCCGCGGGCGCGGGTTTGACTGAAGGTTGGGCCCGGGATGTGCTGGAGCGGCTTGCCTTTCAGGCCTTGGCGGAACAACGGCGGGCACGGCGCTGGACGCTCGCATTCCGGTTCGTGATGGCGACGATCGTTTTGGCGATCTTCTTGAGCTATGAGGCGACGCAACACCAGGTGGGGGCGCTTGCCAATCACTTCACGGCGCTTGTGCGCATGGACGGTACGATCCAGGAGGGAGGCGCGGTGAGCGCGGGCCCGATCGATGCCGCCTTGCGGCATGCCTTTGCGGCTCATCCGGCCGGGGTGATCCTCGATGTGGACAGTCCGGGCGGCAGCCCCGTGCAGGCGAGCGATATTAATAGCGAGATCTGGCGTCTGCGGCGGCGTTATCCGCAGGTGCCGGTATACGCCGTAGTGCAGGATTTGTGCGCCTCGGGCTGTTACTACGTCATTGTCGCGACCGACAAGATCTACGCCAATCCCGCGAGCCTCGTGGGGTCGGTGGGGGTGCTGATGGACGGATTCGGCTACACGGGGGTCATGCGCAAGATAGGGGTGACGCGACGGCTCCTGACCGCCGGACGGAATAAGGATTTCCTGGACCCATTTTCACCGCTGACCAAGGCCCATAAGGCCTTTGCCGAGAAGATGCTAGCGCAGATACACGCCCAGTTCATCCGCGCGGTCCTGCGAGGGCGCGGAGCGCGGTTAAGGCCGCATCCGGGTCTTTTCAGTGGTCTTATCTGGACGGGACAGCGTGCCCGCCAGCTGGGGCTGATAGACGGTTTTGGGACCGTGGGCGAGGTGGCGAGACGGGTCTTGAAGGCCCCCCACATCGTCGATTTTTCCCCGAAGCCTGGTCTTGTCAGCCAGTTTGCGGCCCATCTCGGGGCGCGCGTGAGTCAGGCCTTCGAGGCGGAATTCCTGTCCCCTTTGCCGCGGTTAGAGTAGGCCGTGCGGCGCATACTTCTTTCGAACGATGATGGGTATACGGCGGCCGGTCTCCAGTGTTTGGCCGAGCGCCTCATGGGTTTTGCCGATGTGACCGTGGTCGCCCCGGACCGCGACCGCAGCGGCGCGAGCAATTCCTTGACCTTGCTCCATCCCTTGCGGGCCGAGCGGGCTGCGAACGGTTTCTTCTACGTCGACGGCACGCCCACGGACTGCGTCCATCTGGCGATCACGGGTCTTCTTGCAAGTGAGCCTGACATCGTGATCTCGGGTATCAATCACGGGGCCAATTTGGGTGATGACGTTTTGTATTCGGGTACTGTGGCGGCGGCTATGGAGGGCCGTTCGCTAGGGCTGCCGGCCATCGCGGTGTCGCTCGCCTCCGCGCAGCCCCGGCACTTTGCAACGGCGGCGACGGTCATCGAACGTCTGCTCGCGGCCTTGCAACCCCACACGCTTCCGGCGGATACGGTCTTGAACGTCAATGTGCCGGACGTCCCTTATGCGGAACTCCGGGGTTTTGAAGCGACGCGACTTGGGCACCGACACAAGGCCGAGCCGGTTGTACGCGGCCAGGATCCCCGGGGCCGCCCCATTTATTGGGTGGGCCCTCCTGGGCTTGCCGCCGATGCCGGGCCCGGTACGGATTTCCATGCTTTGGCGGCAGGCCGGGTTTCGGTGACGCCTATCCACGCCGATCTGACGCGTCATAACGCCTTGCAGGCCTTACGGCATTGGTGCGAGGAGGCGCTGTGACCGGCACGCGGCAGGGTGCGGGGATGACGTCGTTGCGCACGCGCGAACGGCTGGTCGCGCGCCTATGGGAGCAGGGTATTCGCGACGAGCTAACGCTCGCTGCGCTATCGGCCGTGCCCCGCCATCTGTTTGTCGATGAGGCTCTGGCGACGCGGGCATACGAGGATAGCGCGCTGCCCATTGGCCACGGACAGACGATCTCGCAGCCTTATATTGTTGCCCGCATGACCGCGGCGGTGCGCTCCACAGGCGCGCTGACCAAGGTCCTCGAGATCGGCACCGGCTCCGGTTATCAGGCCGCGGTGTTGGCGCAGCTCGCAGGTCAGGTCTGTACCATGGAGCGCCTAGCATCGCTCGCACGCGTCGCCCGCCGACGTTTCCAGACGCTCAGGCTATTCAATATCAATTGCCGCCATGGCGATGGCCGCGAAGGGTGGCCCGACGAGGCCCCTTTTGACGCGATTATGATCACGGCGGCAGCGCGGGCCGTTCCCGAGAGCCTGTTTCTCCAGCTAAAGGACGGCGGACGCTTGATCGTCCCGGTCGGCGCCGGCGATGGGCAGGAGCTCTTGCTGTATCGGCGGCAAGGAGCACATGTGAATTTTGAGCGCCTGGAAACCGTCCATTTTGTCCCCCTGCTTCCCGGCGAGACGGAGTAGTGCCCCGACAAGCCCGGGTTTTGCTGGCGGTGGCATGGCTTCTATCCGCTTGTAGCGCCGATATCCCCGCTCCCATTCACGATGACAGCTTTACCCTCGGGGGCCATCATCGCAGCTACCGGGTGCTGCCGGGCGATACGCTCTATAGCATCGCCTTCGAGACCGGCCACGATTACCGGACGCTGGCGCGCTGGAACCATATTCCGCCCCCTTACCGGATCGAGGTCGGCGAAAGGATCCGGTTGGTTCCGCCTCCGCCGGCACCCGCGGTGCTCGCGGGGACCGGCTTGGGCCGCCTTCGCCTGCCGCGCGGGAGACCTTTCGCGCTGGCCGTCCCGGCGCCTCGCCCGCAGCCTCGCCCGCAGCCTGTTACGCGCCCCCCGACCCGGGTGCCGCGCGATCAGCGCTTTGCGCTGCGCTCGGCCTGGATATGGCCGGCTGCGGGTACGGTGAAAGAGACATTCGGGACGGGACCGCTCAGTGGGCGGCCTGGAAACCGGGGTATCGATATCATCGGACATCTGGGGGAGCCGGTCGTGGCCGCTGCCGCCGGTCGCGTCGTCTACACCGGTAGTGGACTTCCTGGATATGGCAAGCTTATTATCATAAAACAAAATAATGACTACTTAAGCGCTTATGCGCACAATGCTGAGATAGAGGTTGAGGAGGGGGCGGTAGTGAGGCAAGGGCAGGTCATTGCCGCTATGGGGGACAGTGGGACCGACCGCGTGGAACTCGAATTCGAGATCCGCTTACGGGGTAAGCCTGTGAACCCCATAGACTACCTCCCGCATAAACATCACTAGGAAAGTAACAAATCGAGGTGAACCGACCATGGCCGAATCGGAGCTTGACGAAAGCGTAGTGGAGGCACCGGAGCCGGATGCTCTTGAGGTAGCGGATACAGAGGAGGCAATTGAGGTCAGTCACGACGCAGCGCCCGAGGCGGGGCGCGAGACGGAGACTGACGAGAGTGTGGCGACCCAGGCTGACGCAACTCAGCTTTACCTTCGGGAGATCGGGTTTTCATCATTATTGACCGCCGAGGAGGAGGTGTATTACGCCCGACGCGCCCTCAAGGGCGACAGCGATGCCCGCCGGCACATGATTGAATGCAATCTCCGTCTCGTCGTAAAGATCGCCCGGCGCTACATGAATAGGGGCCTTGCGCTCCTCGACTTGATCGAGGAAGGCAACCTCGGGCTGATACGGGCAGTCGAGAAGTTTGATCCGGAACGCGGATTTCGTTTTTCCACGTATGCAACGTGGTGGATACGTCAGACGATCGAGCGCGGTATCATGAACCAGACCCGCACGATCAGGCTGCCGGTCCATATCCTGAAGGAAATCAACATCTATTTGCGCGCGGCGCGCTATCTCTCGCAAAAACTCGATCATGAGCCGACGCCTGAGGAAGTGGCGCTGCTTCTGGATAAGCCGGTTGCCGACGTGCGGGCGATGATGAGCTTAAATGAGCGCATCGCATCGGTAGATGCGCCGCTTGATATCGACCCCGACCGCTCTTTGCTCGATGCCATAGCCGACGACAAGACGGCCGATCCCGAGAAGATCCTGCAGGAAGAGGATCTCCACGGGCAGATTGCGGCCTGGCTTTCGGAATTGAACGAAAAACAGCGCGAGGTCGTGGAGCGGCGGTTTGGATTGAATGGCCGCGACGTCGCGACGCTCGAGCAAGTGGGCGCCGACATCGGGGTTACGCGTGAGCGTGTGCGGCAGATTCAGGTGGAGGCCTTGCGCCGGCTACGGGGGATGCTGGAAAAGAGCGGCTATTCGATGGGCGCGCTCTTTTAGCGGATTGGCGGGCGCGAAGGGGGGTCTGCGAGCAGCAGCGCGGCGACGACCGTGCGGCCTTCGCCGGCGAGCAGATTGTAAGTCCGGCAGGCAGCCCCCGTGTCCATGCACTCTATGCCGATGTGAGCGGCGAGCGATGGCGCGAGCCAATCCGGCGGGGGAAAGCGTAGGGCCGTGCCGGTGCCGATTAGGATCACCTCGGGGTGGATGGCGACAAGGGGGGCGAGGGCGGCCTCGGTGAGTTCGCCGAAGTGTTGCGGGGTCCAGTGGGTGACGGCGCCATCCGATGTGAGGATGACGCTGTGTTCGTAGATCTCTTCGCCGATCCGGACGCGCCCCGGGGCGTAATCCCGGACGATCTGGCGGCCACTGCCGGTATCGAGGTGGATCTTCACGGAAAACCTCCGGTTGACATTGACAGGGGGCGCGTTCGTCCGTATGTTCGCGGTTCAAACGGCCGTGGTTGGCGGGCTGTGGTCTCTCACAACATTCTTTCCCAAGGCTAACGGGGGTCGGCGCGCGCTGACGCCCCAGGTGGAGTATGGATCAATTTCCCCGTATCAAGAGATTACCCCCCTACGTCTTCAATATCGTAAACGACCTGAAGGCCGAGGCGCGACGGCGAGGCGAGGACATCATCGATTTCGGTATGGGTAACCCCGACCACGCTACGCCGCAACATATCGTAGACAAGTTGTGCGAGGCGGCGCAACGGGGGGACACCCATCGTTATTCGGTCTCGCGCGGCATCCCGAGACTTAGGCGCGCAATCTGCCATTGGTATGAAAGGCGCTATGGCGTGACCCTGGACATGGATCGCGAGGCGATCGTGACCATCGGGTCCAAGGAAGGTCTTGCGCACTTGGCGCTTGCCACGACCGGGCCTGGCGATGTCATTCTCGTGCCGAACCCAAGCTACCCGATCCATCCCTACGGCTTTGTGATCGCAGGCGCCGATATCCGTCACGTGCCGCTCGTGCCGGGCGGCGATTTTTGCGCGGAACTCGAGACGGCCATCCGTAATTGCTGGCCCAAACCCAAGATGCTGGTCTTGAATTTTCCGAGCAATCCGACGGCGCAATGCGTGGATCTCGGGTTTTTCGAGAAGGTGATCGCCGTGGCCCGCGAGCATGGGATCTTCGTGATCCACGATCTCGCCTATGCCGATATCGTGTTCGATGGCTATACCGCGCCTTCGATCTTGCAGGTGCCGGGGGCGGTCGATATCGCGGCGGAATTCTTCACGCTGTCGAAGAGTTACGACATGCCGGGCTGGCGAGTGGGCTTCATGTGCGGAAATCGGGAGCTCGTGGCGGCGCTTGCGCGCATGAAGTCCTACCTGGATTACGGGATGTTCACGCCTATCCAGATCGCGGCCATTCTCGCGCTCGAAGGTCCCCAGGAGTGTGTCGGAGAGATCCGGGATCGCTACCAGCGCCGCCGTGATGTGTTGTGCGACGGTCTCAAGGCCGCGGGCTGGGATGTCGATGTACCGAAGGCCACCATGTTTGTCTGGGCCAAGATCCCCGAGCCGTTTCGGGAAATGAAGTCGCTCGAGTTCGCCAAAAAGCTATTGCTCGAGGCCAAGGTTGCGGTCTCCCCCGGGATCGGCTTTGGCGAGTATGGCGACGATTACGTGCGCTTTGGTCTCATCGAGAACGAGCATCGCACGCGCCAGGCGGTGCGCAGTATCCGTGATCTGCTCCGCAAACACGGGGTCACCGCCAAGGAAGCCTCGTGAAGGCCGTACGAGTGGGTTTGCTTGGGTTTGGCGTTGTGGGGGGCGGCACGGCCGCGGTGCTTACGCGCAACGCTCAGGAGATCGCGCGCCGCGCCGGGCGCGGCATCGAGATCGTGAAGATCCTGGCGCGCGACCCGGCCAAGCCCCGGGCGGTCGCCCTGCCTCCGGGCCGCATGACGCGCGAGGCCGATGAGATCCTGAAAGACCCCACGATCGAGGTCGTGGTGGAGACCATGGGGGGCATCGAACCCGCGCGCTCCTACATCTTGGCCGCGATCGCTGCCGGCAAGCATGTCGTGACCGCCAACAAGGCGCTCATCGCGACTTGCGGCAATGAGATCTTTGCGGCGGCGCGGGCACGCGGCGTCGTCGTGGCCTTTGAGGCCGCGGTGGCGGGAGGGATCCCGATCATCAAGGCGATCCGCGAGGGGCTGGCGGGTAACCGTATTCGCGGGGTCGCGGGCATCATCAATGGCACGTGCAACTATATCCTGACCGAGATGCGGGAACACCGGACCGAGTTTACGGCCGCCTTAAAGCAGGCACAGGCGCTGGGCTACGCCGAGGCGGATCCCCATTTCGACATAGATGGCATCGACGCGGCCCATAAACTGACGATCCTGGCCGCGATCGCCTTCGGGATCCCCTTGGTCTTTGAGCAGGTGTACATCGAGGGGATACGGGAGCTCGAAACGGCCGATATCGTCTACGCGGCCGAACTGGGCTACCGCGTGAAGCACTTAGGGATTGCCCGGCGCGGGGCGCATGGGATTGAGTTACGCGCACATCCGGTCTTGATCCCCCAAAAACGCCTCATCGCCAATGTCGATGGGGTCATGAACGCGATCCTTGTCAGTGGAGATGCGGTCGGCTCCGCGCTCTTTTATGGACCGGGGGCGGGTGCTGAGCCCACTGCCTCGGCGGTGGTCGCAGATATCATCGACGTCGTGCGTACGCTGACCACAGACCCAGGGCTGCGGGTCCCTCATCTCGCCTTCCAGCCAGACGCGCTATCGGATGGTCCTGTCCTGGGCATGGCGGATGTCGAGACGGCTTGCTATCTGCGGTGCGAGGCCTTGGATCGGCCGGGGGTTATGGCCGATGTAACGCGCATATTGGCAGATCTCGGCATCAGCATCGAGGCCATATTGCAAAAGGCGCCGGAGCCGGGCGCCCATACCGTCCCGGTCATTCTCCTGACGCACTCGGTCCGCGAGGCCCAGGTCGACGCGGCGATCGCGCGCATCGCGAGCTTGGAATCGATCACAGGAAAGATACGCCGATTGCGCGTCGAGTCATTCGCCTAGGAGGCCGCACCATGAGTCGTTATACCGGCATTATCGCGCGCTACCGCGACTGGCTGCCCATCTCTGATGACAGTCGCATCATTACCCTAGGAGAGGGGGATACCCCCCTCATCCGCCTGAGCCGGCTTACCCGCAGCACGGGCCGGGATGCGGCCCTCTATGTGAAATTCGAGGGTTTGAACCCCACGGGTTCGTTTAAGGATCGGGGCATGTGTTTTGCGGTGACCAAGGCCTGCGAAAGCGGCTCCCGGGCGATCATCTGCGCCTCGACGGGCAATACATCGGCATCGGCCGCCGCCTACGCGGCGCGCGCCGGTCTTTCGGCATTCGTCTTGATTCCGGAAGGCAAGATCGCGCTTGGCAAATTGAGTCAGGCCATGATCCACGGCGCACTGGTCGTGCAGATTCAAGGAAATTTTGATGCGGGCATGCGGCTTGTCAAGGAGATCGCGGAGACGACGCCGATTACGCTCGTAAACTCGGTCAACCCCTATCGCCTGCAGGGCCAAAAGACCGCCGCCTTCGAGATCGTGGATGCCTTGGGGCACGCCCCGGATTACCACTATCTTCCGGTCGGTAACGCCGGAAACATCAGTGCCCATTGGCTTGGTTACCGCGACTACGCGGGGCAGGGTCGGTGCGCAATCCCCAAGCTCGTCGGTTATCAAGCGGCAGGCTCCGCGCCGTTTGTGGACGGAAAGATGGTAGATGAGCCCGAGACGGTGGCTACCGCCATACGGATCGGGCATCCTCAATCGTGGTCGCTTGCGCAGGCGGCGCGGGAGGCGACCGGCGGATGGTTTGGCGCCATCAATGACGATGAGATCCTGGCGACGCAACGGCTCATGGCGCGCGAAGAAGGTATTTTTTGCGAGCCGGCATCGGCGGTGTCGGTGGCGGGGGCCTTGCGCGATCTGCGCGCCGGTCGCATTGCGGAGGGGTCGACTGTGGTCTGCACGGTCACCGGACATGGGCTTAAGGACCCTGATGTTGCCATCCGTCAAGGGGGTAGCCAGGAACTGGTTACGGTCGCGCCGACCTTGGCGGCGGTACGCGCGGTCATTCTCGAGCGCGCCTCCTGAGCGGGGGCGTTTGCGCCCGGTGAGCGGTAGGGGCGGACACAGCGGGGGCGGCTCACCTAGGCGTCTGCCGCGGATTTTCTGCCCGTCATGACGGCCGAAGGTGATGTGACCTTCTATGTGCCTGGGCTCTGTGCGGTGGAGGGTTGGCCGCTCGCCCCTCCGGTTGGCATCGGGCGGTTCTTGGCGGCCGCGCGCCGGGCCCCCTGGGTTGGCGCGGACGGCTACGCGGCCCGGGCCCTCACGATCTTCGGTCTCCCCGAGGATGCGGGGCTGGCCGCGCTGGCACGGCTTGGGGAGGGTCTGCCGCGCGATGGGCGCTGGTGGGTGCGCTGCGACCCGGTGCATCTGGCCGTCGACGGGGACCGCCTATTGGTGCTCGACAACGAGACCCTCGCGCTCGATGGCGCGCTCGCGCAGGCGCTTGCCGAACGGGTCGCGGGCGTGTTCGCCGCGGAAGGCGGCGCCCTCAGTTGTGCGGCCCCCTCACGCTGGTATCTGACCCTGCCCCATCCTGAGCCGCTGCAAACGACGTCGCTTGCAGATGTGGCCGGACGTAACGCCGGTGACTATCTGCCGAGGGGCAACACCCGTTATTGGCGTAGCCGCTTCAATGAGGCCCAGATGGTCTTGCACCAGGCGTTGGCGGCCGCCGGCGGCGAGGCTGAGCGCAACGAGGCCAACAGCGTGTGGCTCTGGGGAGCGGGCTATGCGCCGCCACCGCAAGCAGGGCCCTTTACCTGCGTCTATAGTGACGATGTTTTGCTGTGCGGTATGGCGGCGGCGACCGGCGCGCGCGCGGCGCCTCTGCCGGCCGGCCCCACCGGCCTTTGCGAGCGCAGCGCGCTGGTGGTGCTGCGGGGCGCGCAAGGTCCCGTGCAGTATGGGGATACGGAGGCCTGGAGCGAGTTTTTGGAGGCGCTTATGGACGTCTGGCTGCGGCCGCTCGCGCGCGAGCTATGGCGCGGCGCCCGCGGGCAGCTGCGCGTGCTCGGGGAACGGGGCCCGGTGTTTACCCTGCGGCGCCGCGATCTTTGGCGGATATGGCGGGCTGCGCGCTCATGAGCGCCCCCGGCAAGCCTTCCACGGCGGCAGTCGCGGCAGTCCTCGCGCGACTCTACGCCGCGCGTGGGGCGACCGATCCCCGGGAAGCGGAGTACGGGCTCGAGGCGTTGGCGGCGCCCGAGGCGCTGCTCGGCCTCGAGGCGGCAAGTGCCGCCCTCGAGGGCGCCATTCGCCGGGATGAATCCGTGCTCGTCATAGGCGACTACGATGCCG
>JAKAXM010000020.1 GCA_021816625.1 Pseudomonadota bacterium
CTTGATTTTATGGTGGGCGATAGTGGGATCGAACCACTGACCCCTGCCGTGTGAAGGCAGTGCTCTACCGCTGAGCTAATCGCCCGTCATGATGGCCAAAAGGCCTTGTTGGCACCGTTCCTTGCTGCCAAGGATGAATCCGTGCTGGTCCGACGGAGTTTATCACAGGCGTGTCGGTTTGGGATCTTTTGTTCCCACGGGCGGATCCTTGCTGTGCCGCTCCCAAGCCCCCAATCGCGGCTCGGTGCCAGCGCGGCATTATAGGCCCACTTCCTTAGGGCTTGCCAGTCTCCCCGCGAAAGGTCTAGGTGTGCGGATCGCCCCGCTAGGTCTATTTTGGGTCCCGTTTGTTACAATGGCGCCCATGAGCAATTATCAGAAGGCGGTGCACGACGCGCGGCGGTTGATGCGGACCCATACGAATGCGGTCCTGTCGACCTTGTCTGTGGAAATGGAGGGCTGGCCCTTTGGATCGGTTGCTCCCTATATTTTGGATTTTGAGGGGCGGCCGATTCTACTTTTGTCGGACCTTGCTCAGCATAGTCGCAATATTCAACGCGATGGCCGCGTGAGCCTCCTGGTCTGGGAGAACGAGAAGAGCGATATACAGCAGGCCGGGCGTGTGACGATCCTGGGACAGGCGAGTCGGATCGACGGCGACGATGCCCTGCGCGATCGCTATCTGCGCTATTTGCCGCAGGCCGTCGATTATTTCGCGATCCACGATTTCCGTTTCTATCGCCTTTCGGTGGAACGGGTGCGCTTTATCGGCGGCTTCGGGGACATACACTGGATCCGCGGCGGCGATTACCAGATCGATCCGGCAACCTTTGAGCCCGCGCTGGTGGCAGCGGAAAGCGGGGCGGTGGCGCACATGAATGGTGACCACAAGGACGCCCTGATCCGCTATTGCGCCACTCGCGGCGTGGACGAGCCGGAGCCCCGACTCCTCGGCATCGATAGCGAAGGCTTCGATATCGCCACCCGCGCTGGCCGCCTGCGCATCGATTTTGATACGCCGGTCCGTGACCCCCAGGGCTTACGAGAGGCCTTCGTACGCCTGTCGCGCTCCTCAGGCCCCGCTGGGGAGCACCTGCCAGGCCCCGTCGCCCATTAGTTGCACGCGTGTGTCGTGGTAGGCGTTGAGCGCGGAGCGGTGGCCTACGCTCACGACAGTGCTGTGCGGTAGTCGCCGGCGCAGCAGGGTGTAGAGTTCGGCCTCGGCCGCCTCATCGAGGGCGGAGGTGGCCTCGTCCATGTAGATCCAGGCGGGCTTTTGCAGCAGGATGCGCGCAAACGCGATGCGCTGCTGCTCGCCGAGGGACAGGATCATGGGCCAGGGTTTTTGTTGATCAATCTCCGGTATGAGCCGCGCGAGGCCCACGGCGGTCAAAGCCTCCGTCAGGTCGGTGTCCGGTGTATCCGCCGCGCCGTGTGGGTAGAGCAGGACATCGCGGAGGCTTCCGAGCGGCAGATAGGGTTTTTGGGGTAGAAAGAGCGACTGGGTCTTGGGCGGCGTGGCGATCAGCCCGGTGCCAAACGGCCAGATGCCGGCGAGCGCGCGTATGAGTGTGCTCTTGCCGCTCCCGGAGGGTCCCGTCAGGAGGACCCGTTCACCGGGACCTACCGTAAGCGAGAGCCCCGACAGCAAGGGGCGCCCGTTGGGGACATGGAGGCTCACTTCCTGGAGGCGCAGGGCCGCAGCCGTCTCTTGATTTATGGCACTGACCTCGTCTACCCGCCCCTGTATTTTCCGCATGTGGTCGCTAAAGCCCGTCAGTCGGTCGACGACGGCGTGCCAGGCGGCCAGATCGGGGTAGATCGTCACTATATAAGAGAGTCCCCCCTGTACCTGCTGGAAGGCCGAGGAGATCTGCATGACGAGGCCTAGCTGGATCTGTTTTGCAAAAAAACTGGGCGCGGCTACCAGGAAGGGGAATATGATCGCGGCCTGCCCGTATCCCGCCGAAAACCAATTGATGATCTTCTGCCGCCGCATGATGGCCCAGTAGTTCTTGAATATGAACGCAAATCTTGCCCCCAGACCCTCGCGCTCCTGGGGTTCGCCGCCATAGAGGGCGATACTCTCCGTATTTTCCCGGACCCGTACCAGGTTGAAACGAAAATCGGCATCGAAGCGCTGTTGGTTGAAACTGAGGCCAATGAGCGGGCGTCCGAGCTTCAGCATGAGCCAGGTCCCCGCGATGGAGTAGATCAGAGCCGCCCAGACGAGGTATCCCGGGATGTCCCATTTCTGGCCAGCGATCGGGATCGTAAGCCGTGCCGATAGCACCCACAGCATGGTGACAAAGGAGGCGATGGTCACGATCGAACTCAGTAGGCCCAGTCCCAGCTTCAATGTGCCTCTGATGAAGGCGCTGATGTCGTCGGCGATACGTTGGTCAGGGTTGTCCGTGCCATCGCTCAGAAGCTGCATGCGATAGTAGGTACGGTTACTCATCCAATCCTTCAAGTAGCTATGGGTCATCCACCGTCGCCAGCGGATCTGCAGCATCTCCCCGAGATAGAGTTGGTAGACGTAGCCCGCGATATAGAGACCAGCGAGCCAGGAAAAGCGCAGCATGTCGGCCCAAAATGCCTTTTCGTCGTAATGTTGCAGCGCGTCGTAGAAGCCGTTATACCACTCCGTTATGAGGACATTGATATAGACAAGGCCCAGACTCAAGCCGACGACAACGGCCAGTAGTCCGTAGGCCGACCAACGCTCCTCGGATTTCCAGTAGGGCGCAGTAATGCGCCATGCACCGCGAAAGAATGCAAGATTGAACCTTTCCATTGGTGAGAGGAGCCCCCAGGCGCTGCTGTAGCGTTGTCCTTAGGCCCTCGGACCGCGCCGGGGCCGTTTTCGTTCCCGGCATCATAGCATGGCCGTGCGCCGGCGCGGGGGAAGCGGCGGCTGCCCTATTGACCATCCGGTCCGTTTCCCGATAGGGTGCAAGGCGGTCCAGGAAGCCCATACAAGAGTTTCGGGAGGAACTAGGGATATGGAAACACCGTCGATAAAGCGTTTGTCCGTGGTCGCAAGTGGCGTGCTGCTCGCTCTGCTATCGGGATGCAGTCATAAATCCGCGCAGGGTAAGGCCGGGGAGAGCAAGACGGCCTGGGTATCGCCGCATGCCTGGCCCTTGTATGGGTTGAACGCGGCGCATGACGCCCGCTATGTGGGTGCGCAGGGGGAGTCTAAGCAGGGCGTGCAGTGGGTCTTCCAAGTGCCGAGCGCCGTGCCAGCCGACATGAAGAAACAGGCCATCAAGAAGACTTACGTGAGCATTACTGCGGTTCGCGACCTAGTCGGTATCCCCATCGGGGTCGGGGTGGCAGACGGCCTCGTCTACGTGCCCGACGATAACGGTTACGTCTACGCCTTGGACGGCGCCAACGGGCATCTCAAGTGGAAGTTCAATGCCCGCAACGAGATCATGACCACGCCGCTCGTGGCCGGGCAGGGCAAGAATAAGCTCGTGTATGTAGGGGGCGGCAATTCCAATTTTAGTTACACGCAGGCCGTAAAGTTTGCGCACAAGGGGAGTCAGGTCGTGCGCGGCACCGATATCAGCGGCATCTACGCCCTGCATGCGCGCACTGGCAAACTCGCGTGGGCATACCATACGAAGGGCGAGGACATGCCGACGCCAGCGATCGTCGATGGGACCTTGGTGTTCGGGAACGGGGACGGCCATATTTACGGTCTCGATGCTGCGACGGGGATCTTCAAGTGGCGGGTTCCCATTCATTCGTTTGTCAGTATGTCGTCGGCCACCGTCTACCGGCACTGGGTCATCATGGCCGGCACCCACCCCAATGCCCTTTACGCCGTCGACGTAAAGACCGGCAAGCTTGCCTGGCGCACGGCGCCGACCCAGGTTTTTTCAAGCAGCATGGGTGACTGCGCGCCGGCCCAGTCGCAAGGCATCGTAGTCACGCAGTTTGAGCGCAAGGCCCCCGGCAAGCACCGTGCCCAGAGCGTGGAGATGGCCCTCAACGCCAAGAGCGGCCGGATCCTCTGGCAGACCATATTGGGCGTGGGCAAGATCCCGCCGCGCAACAAGGACGCCGTGCCCATGATCCACGGGGGCACGATCTATACAGGCAGCCCGGTGACGGCCTCGGCCTATGCGGTAAAGCTAAAGACCGGCCAGGTCCTCTGGCACACCCCCTTGAAGGTCAAGATGAAGGCGGCGCCGAGCTTTGTGAACGGGGACGTTATTTATCCCCTCGGGAACGGCGCCCTTGACGTGCTTGACCATAAGACCGGTAAGGTTCTGTCCCGCTACATGACCCACCACGGCGGCTTTGGGCCGCAAAATGGCGTCGTGATCGGACACACCTTCCTGATCGGGAGCAATTTTGGCTGGATGTACGCCCTACCGATAAAGACGCTGTTGGGATCCCAGGCGGCGTCTCAGTAAGCCTTGCATGTTGCGCCCTCTGGCGCGCGCTGTCCGGGCCTTTGGGGCCCGGCGGCGCCTACTTTTGTCTTTGCTCGCGGGGCTCGTGGTCTTGTTTGGGCTCCCGCGCGCCTATCTCCTCGATGTGCGTATGCTCTTGGCATGGGACGGGGCTTGTATCGCATTTTTGACGATGGCCTGGGCTGTGATGGGATTTGCCGATGCCAAGGAGACGCGCCGCAGTACCGTAGATCAAGATCAGAGCGGTCTTGCGTTACTGGGGGTGGCGTTGCTGGCTGCCGCGGCCAGCCTCTTTGCGATCCTCTTTCTTTTAGGCCATGTGAAAGGGGTATCCTACCCGCATAAGCTTGCGTATCTGGCGCTTGCGGTCTCAGCGGTGGCCGGTTCGTGGTTCGTGGTCCACACCGTATTCGCGTTTCATTATGCACATGGTTATTACCGCGGGCGAGCCGTGATCGATGGTGTCCGCGACGACGGCGGGATCCGCTTTCCCGGGACGGCGGCGCCTAATTACGCGGATTTCCTGTACTTCTCGTTTGTGATCGGCATGACCTCGCAGGTATCGGACGTGGCGGTCAGTTCCCACAGCATGCGCCGGGTCGCGCTCGGGCATGGCATCATCTCCTTTGCCTTTAATACCCTGATTCTCGCGCTCACGATCAATATCGTCGCCAGTCTGATCTAGCGGAAGCGCCCCGTGCGAGGCGGCAGGCCATCCCTTCCTTATCTCAGCGAAGAATGGCCCACCCGTACGGCCGTACGGGCCTTAGGGTGCCGGATTGGGCGAGCGCAGATGGATCTCCTCCACGGCCGCCAGGATCTCGGGCGACAAAACGATGGCAGCGTAGGCCAAATCGTCTTTGAGTTGCGCCAGGGTACGCGCGCCGATCAGCGTGGAGGCCGTGAAGAAGCGCGAGCGGACGAAGGCGAGCGCCAGCGCCGCCAGGGGCAGACCGAAGGTCTCCGCGATGTGCGCGTAGGCCTCGAGGGCCGGACGGATCGCGGCCTTTTGATAGCGCTCGCCAAATTGCGGGAAGCGGTTTAGGCGCGCCTCAGGGTCCGAGGGCGCCAAGTATTTGCCGGTAAGCAGGCCAAAGGCCAGTGGGCTGTAGGCGAGTAGTCCCAGTTGCTCGCGATGGCAGATCTCGGCTAAGCCCGACTCAAAGTTGCGATTGAGGAGATTGTAGGCGTTCTGGATGGTCGCCACGCGCGGGAGATTCAGGCGCTCGGCGGCGCGCAAAAACTGCATGACCCCCCAGGGGGTCTCATTACTGAGACCGATGTAGCGCACCTTGCCCGCGCGCACCAGTGCCCCCAAGGCGTCGAGCGTCCGGTCGATGGCCGCGTGCTCGTCCCCCGTCGTGCGCGGATCGTACTGGGTCGCGCCAAAGAGGGGCAGCGGCCGGCCCGGCCAGTGAATCTGATAGAGGTCCACATAGTCGGTCCGCAATCGTTTCAGGCTCGCGTCGATGGCCGCATTGATGTTGGCGGCATCCAGGGCAAGCGGTCCGCCTCGGATCCAGGTAAAGCCCCGCGAAGGGCCCGCCACTTTGGTGGCGATCACGACCTGATCGCGTGGCTGCCGCGCAAGCCAGCTACCTACGATCTCTTCGGTCGCGCCCTGGGTCTCGGCCCGCCCGGGCACGGGATACATCTCGGCCATGTCAAACAGCGTGATGCCCTGTTCACGGGCGTAGTCGAGTTGGGCGTGGGCCGAGGCCTTGTCGGTTTGTTCTCCGAAGGTCATGGTGCCAAGCCCGATGTCGGAGATCGCGAGATCGGTGCCGGGGATGTGGTGGATGCGCATGGCGCGACTTTGCCAAGCAGGGCGCTGCCTGTCAAATGGCTGCGCCGCGCACGCCTTTGGTATACTGTCGGCTTACGCGAGCGGATCGCGCTTGCCCCAAGCGGCATCCGCAGGCCCCGCACAGCACAGCCCGCGGGGCCGCGTAAGACGCGTTTTTTTAAATGGTAGGTGGCCGTGGTCAACATCGTAGCGATAGAAACGGCGACCGCCGCGGTCTCGGTGGCGGCGCGGCACGACGGCGCGATCGTGATGCGCGGCGTACGGGACGCTACCGCGCGCGCCGAGACCGTCCTCGAGCTCTTGCGGGCCTTGTGCACCGAGACGGGCATGCCCTGGCCCGCGGTCGATGCCATCGCCTTCGGACGCGGTCCGGGTTCGTTTACGGGATTGCGGGTCGCGGCCGCGGTCGCCCAGGGGCTGGCCTATGCCCATCGCCGGCCCGTGGTACCGGTCTCGTCGCTCGCGGCCTTGGCGCAGGAGGCACCCGGGCAGCGCATCCTCGCGGCCATCGATGCCCGCCGCGACGAGGTGTATTACGGTCTGTTTCGGCGCCTGCCGACCGGCCTCGTGGTGGCAGATGGCCCCGAACATCTAGCCGCACCGGACGCGATTGGCGTGCCCGCGGACACGGACACGGGGGTAGGTAGCGGTTTCGATCACTATCGCGAGCGCTGGCAGTTCCATGGCGGGCTAAGACATGTGCCTGACCTCCTGCCGAGTGCCGCGGGCGTATTGCGGCTGGCCGAGGCGGCCTATGGACGCGGGGATATCGTAGATGCGCGGCTCGCGGCCCCGGTGTATCTGCGCGACGAGGTCGCCATCGTTCGCTCGTGACCACCCCCGCGGGCGTGAGGTCTGCGGGCCATTGTGAAGAGGGAGGAGAGCCTGGACACCGATCTTGATGCCCTCGAATTTGGCGGTATTCAGCGCCTGCTGGAGCGTTTGACTGTCACCCCTTATGGGGCCGATGCGGCCCGCACCTTGCGGCCGGCCCCCGACCAAGGGCAGGCGCAGGCCATGCAGGCTGCGGTGAGTGCGGCCCGGCGCGCCGTCGAGGGCGGTGCCGCGGGCCCCGCGCGGCTGCCTGATATCAGGGCGGCCTTACGCCAGGCGGCGCAGGCGCAGGCGGCGCTGCCGGGGACGGCATTGGCCCATATCGCGCAGGTGCTGCAGGCCGGCGCGGTGCTCGGCGACGTTCAGGCTCATGACCACGATCTCTATCCCGATGCGCAGGATCTGGTGCCAGCCCCCGCCCTTGAAGCGCAACTGCGTGCCGCGGTCCTGCCGACCGGCCGGCTCCGTGATACGGCAAGTCCCGGTCTGCAGCAAGCGGCGGCGCGGCTTGCGGCGGAACGGCAGGCGGTGGAGGCCATCCTTAAGGAGCGACTGGCGGCTTTGGGACTCCGGGACCAAGACGAGGCCTTGGCCACGGCCGGGGCCCGGCTGCTGTTGAGCCTCCCGGCGGCGCTTGCCGACACGGTCAAAGGGGTGCGCTGCGGGCCGGCTGCCCAGGGCCGGCGCTACCTAGTGGAGCCCTTGGAGGCGGTCGCGGCCAATAACCGTCTGGAGGCGCGCGCCGGCGAGCGTGATCGCGAGGAACTATGGGCACGGCGGGAACTCACGGCCCTGGTGCGGGAGGCGGCCGCGGGGCTTGACCGTCTGCTCGGGGCCATTGCGTGGATCGACCTTGCGTTTGCGGCAGCCCAGATCAGTATCCACATGAATGCGGTGCCTCCTCGGTTCGATGAACGTCCGCTCTTGCACATGGAGGCGGTCTACCATCCGGCCATGCTGCTTGCCTTCGCCGACCGCCGCGGCCAAAAGCCCGTGCCGCTTTCGATCACGCTCGATGCCGAGCGTCCGATGTTGCTCGTGACCGGGCCCAACACCGGAGGTAAGACGGTCGTCTTGAAGACCGTGGGCCTGCTGGTCGCCATGGCCTATTGCGGTCTGCATCTACCAAGCGAGGGGGAGGTCGTGATCGGGCGCTTTACGCGACTTATCGTCGACATCGGCGACCGCCAGAACATCCTCCATCAATTATCGACATTCGCGGCCCATGTCGAGATCTTGAAGCGGCTCCTGAGCGAGGCGGATGGCGAGACCTTGGTGCTGATGGATGAACTGGGGACCGGGACCGATCCCGAGGAGGGCGCGGCGCTCGCCATGGCGGTACTCGATGAGCTCGCCCGCCGCGGGGTCCGTGGCCTCATCACGACCCACTTGAGCCCCCTTAAGGGCTATGCGGATCGGCACGCCCATCTCACCAATGCGACCATGCGCTTTGATGCCGAGCGCCTCGCGCCGACCTATGAACTCGAGATCGGCGCGAGCGGATCTTCCCATGGACTTACCATTGCCGAACGCCGCGGGCTCTCGCCCGAGCTCTTGCAGGCCGCGCGTCACCACCTTACGCGGTTATTGGCCTCGCGCCCAGCGCCTTGAACCGGCGCGCCACGGCGCTCTACGCTTCCTCGTCGCTTTGCGTAACGGGCACCACGGCGTGCGGTTTGAGACGCGCGACCTGGATCGCGGTGCCGCGCGTGCGCACGATGTCGACGAGATAGCCGTTCATGAGCAGGCTCGTGCCGGGGGCCGGTATATCCTCCAGATATTCGGTTATGAGCCCATTGAGGGTCTTGGGCCCATCGAGCGGCAGTTGCCAGCCCAGAGTGCGGTTGATGTCGCGTATGCTGGTGCTGCCATTTATCAAAAAACCACCGTCAGCCTGCGGAAAGATGTCGTCCGGCGTTCCGGGGGCCTGGGTCGTGAATTCGCCCACGATCTCTTCAAGGATCTCTTCGAGCGTAACGAGGCCCATCAGGTCGCCATACTCGTCTACGACCAGGCCTATGTGCCGGCGCATGGCCTTGAAGTTCAAAAGCTGGGTGGCAAGCGGCGTGCTTTGCGGAATGTAATAAGGTTCGAGCACCGCCGTTTGCAGGGTCTCGCGGGTCAGGCGGCCGGCGAGCGCCAGATGCAGGGCGCGGCGCACGTGCAGCATGCCGATGATATTGTCGAGGCTGCCCCGGTACACCGGCAGTCTCGTGTAGTGGCTACGGCCGAGCAGTTCGATGATCTCATCCCAATCGGCCTCGAGATCGAGGCCTTCCACCTCGCGGCGCGGAACCATGACGTCTTCCACCGTGCTTTTCTCGAGGTCTAGAATGGCGAGCAGCATGGAGCGGTGGGTCTTTGGGATCAGGCTGCCGGCCTCCAGCACTACGGCGCGCAACTCCTCGGTGTTCAGCTGGTCCGGGGTGCGCGGCTTGACGGCCACGCCGAAGGCCCGCAAGAGCTGGTTGGCGAGGAAATTGACGGCGGCCACGAGCGGGTAGAGGACACGCAGAAGCGGCGTCAGCACGTAGGCGGCGCCGAACGCCACGGGCTCGGGGTAGAGCGCCGCCAAAGTCTTGGGGGCGACCTCGGATACGATCAGGATCACGAGCGTCAGGATGCCTGTCACAAGCGCCAGTACACCGGCCCCATAGAGGCGCACGGCCATCAGGGTCGCCACGGACGAGGCGGCGATGTTACCGAAGTTGTTGCCGAGGAGCACCACGCCAAGCACCCGATCCGGCCGTCGCAACAAGCGGCGGGCGAGGCGCGCCCCCCGATGCCCGGACTCGGCAAGATGCCGAAGCCGATAGCGGTTGATGGTCATGAGGCTGATCTCGGCCGCCGAAAAGAATCCGGACAGGAAAATCAGAAACAGCAATACGCCGGCTAGCGTACCGACGGGGACGTGGTCCAAGGGTTGAGCGAGCTCCCGAGAATGAAGCGAAGAACCCTACCATAGAGTAAGGGAATTTTCGAGGTCGGACCGCGCGTTGCGATCCGGGGCGGGTCCTAGCCTGGCAATACGAGCTTAAACAGGAATTCGGCGCTCAGATAGGCAAAGACCAGGAGCACGAAGCCGCCGATCGTCCAGCGAATCGCATAGAGGCCACGCCAACCGAACTGGCGCCGACCGATCAGAAGGATGGCAAAGGACAGCCAGGCCACGAGCGACAGGATGCTGTGATGGGTGAAGGGCAGGGGCGTACCAAAGATCTGTTCGGAAAAAAAGAAGCCGCTTATGAGCGTCAGGGTGAGGAGCACGAAGCCGACCTGGATCATCTCGAACATGAGGGTCTCCATGGTCTCCATCGGCGGGATGCTGCGCAGCAACTGCGTCGGATGCCGCTGGCGCAGGCGCGTCTCCTGTATCCACAAGAGCAGGCTTTGCACGACCGCGATGCTCAGCAGGCTATAGGCCAGGATCGAGATGACGATATGGGCGACAAGCCAGGGGTCGTGGACCGGCGTGCCGGCGCTGCTTGCCGGCAGGAATATCTGGCCGATGGCCGCGACCGCGGCGCTCGGCATGATAAAGGCCCCCAAGCTCATGATGGGCTTGCGCAGCGAGGCGACCAGAAAGATCGCGGCGACCGCCCAGGCATCCAGGGACAGGATGACCCCCACGCCGAGCATCAGATGGCCGTCATGGTCCACGTCGCCCACGAGCAGCCCGGCCTGCAAGAGGACGGCGACGCCCCCGATGGCGGTGGCCCAAACCCGGTCACGGGGGTTGGCGACGGCCGGTTCGAGCATGCGCCAATAGTACACCCCGGCAAGTCCGTAGAGGGCGATGGCCACGACATGGAAGATGAGTTGTATCATAGGGGGCAACAGGTATCCTGACCCGATCATGGCACACCCCGGGTTCCCCGGGAAGGCCTAGGCCCCGGCGCTGCCGGGCCGCGACGAGGAGATAAGTATGTTTGAAACCCTGAGCAATCGCCTACAAGGGGCCATGCGCAGCCTCCGGGGCGAGACGCGGCTCACCGAAAAGAACATAGGCGACACCTTACGCGAGGTCCGGGTGGCCCTGCTGGAGGCCGACGTGGCCCTGGCCACCACGAAATCGCTGATCGAGACCATCCGCGAGCGCGCCCTGGGTCAGGAGGTGCTGGCTACCCTGAACCCGAGCCAGGCCGTGGTGAAGATCGTCTATGACACCCTCGTCGAGACCATGGGGGTGGCCTGCGACCGGCTGAATCTCGCCACGCGCCCGCCGGCCGTCGTGTTGCTGGCCGGCCTGCAGGGGTCGGGCAAGACCACGAGCGCTGCCAAACTCGCCCGGCTGCTCCGGGAACGCGAGCGTAAGAAGGTGGCGCTCGTGAGTGTCGACGTCTACCGCCCGGCCGCCATGGATCAGCTCGAGCGTCTGGCCGAGGAGGTGGGCGTCGGCTTCTATAAGGGCGATCGTGCCGAGCGGCCGGAGACCATCGCGCGCCGCGCCCTCGATGAGGCACGCCGCGAAGGGATAGAGGTTCTGATCGTCGATACCGCCGGGCGTCTGCACGTCGATCAGGAGATGATGGCCGAGGTCAAGGGCCTACACGCCGCCGTACAGCCGATCGAGACCCTGTTTGTCGTAGACAGCATGACCGGCCAGGACGCCGTCAATACCGCGCAGGCCTTCAATGAGGCCTTGCCGATCACCGGCGTCATACTCACCAAGACCGACGGCGATGCCCGAGGTGGTGCGGCCTTGTCCCTGCGCTCGGTCATCGGGAAGCCGATCAAGTTCTTAGGCACCGGCGAAAAGACCGACGGCCTCGAACCGTTCCACCCGGAACGCCTGGCATCGCGCATCCTCGGTATGGGCGATGTGCTTACCCTGATCGAGGAGGCCGAGCGCAAGGTCGATCGCGATAGCGCGCAACGCCTCGCGGAAAAATTCAAGAAGGGCAAGGGTTTCGATCTCGAAGATTTCCGGGAACAGATGCTGCAGATGGAGCGTATGGGCGGGATGGCGAACCTGCTCGACAAGCTGCCCGGCATGAGTGAGGTCCCGGCCGCGGCGCGCGCGCAGCTCAACAATCATGACACGCGCCGGCTCGTGGCGATCATTAATTCCATGACCCCCGCCGAGCGCCGCCATCCCGATACCATACGCGGGTCGCGCAAGCGGCGGATCGCGCTGGGGTCGGGCACCGGGGTGCCCGAGGTCAATCGCCTGCTAAAGCAGTTTGCGCAGGCCCAGCGCCTCATGAAGCAGATGGGTAAGGGGGGCTTGAAGCGGCTCATGGCGGGCATGAAAGGCCGCATGCCGGGTTTACCCTTTTAGAAGTCGAACGGGGGCTTGCCCGCGAATCGTGCACCCGCCATCTGGTCCGGGTGGGGCCTAGAGGCGCAGGCGGGCACGCAGCGCGAGCCAGTATATCCGGGGACCAGGCAGGAACAGTTGGTGGTCGAGGAGGGCACCCGGATCGGTGGTGATTTCGGCCTCGAGCTCTGCCAATAGCCGGCGGCCGAGGGCCGCGAGGACCCGGGTCGAGGGTGTCGCATCGGCCGTCGCGGATTGCGCCTCGCGATAGGCCTCACGGGCCAGGCCACGCAAGACCGCCGTCGCGGCCGGGACATCCCCCTGGGTCGCGGCGGCCGGGTCGAGGGCGGCGAGCGAGGCGAGCTCCCAGGGGCGGTGACGGTAGCTCGCCCCGAGCGTCTGCAGGCGACACGTAAACGCATAGGCCGCCCCGGCGGCGCGGCCATGGGCCGTGCCCGGGCGCGGGTGGGGATGCTCGCAGGCGCCCCCCAGTGCGACGATCTCGCCCACCGTCCCCGCCACCCACGATGGCCAGGAGACGGCCGGAAACGGACCGTCAAGGGCCGCCTCGCACGCCGCATCGGCCAAGGCGCGGTCGATGGCCGGATCATGGAGCGTGGGCGCCGGTACGACGGCGGCCAGGGTGCGGGCCAGGGGGTGTTGGGCCCTCCCGCGGCGCGCCTGGGCGATCTCCTCCTGCCAGAACGCAATCTTCAGGCGCCGTATCGCCGGGGTTCCGGCCGTAATCAGGATGGTCTGGAGTTCGTCGGCGAGCGCATAAAGCGCGCGGACCGCTGCACGCGCCGATCGCCGGCTATAGCGCGCGCCCCAAGCAAGCAGCGTGGGCCCGCCGGGCATGGCCTGGGGGCCCACGGCGCGGCCCTAGGCCCGGATCGGGCGGGTGGCGGTCATTTCTCGAGGTGGGCGCGTTTGCCCTTGACGCCATCCCATTGCGCGGCGTCGGCGGGCGGGTCTTTCTTTTCGAGGATGGGGGGCCATTGGCGCGAGAGTTCGGCATTTATCGTCAAGAAGGCGCGCTGGTCTTCCGGAAGCTCATCTTCCGAGAAGATCGCCCCCACCGGGCATTCCGGGACGCACAGGGTGCAATCGATGCATTCATCGGGGTCGATCACAAGAAAATTCGGGCCTTCCCGAAAGCAATCAACCGGACAGACCTCCACGCAGTCGGTGTATTTGCACTTGATGCAGTTTTCGGTGACCACGTAGGTCATTGACGCGCTCCTCCCAAAAGCCGTCATCTTAGGCGAAGGCGGGCTCCTAGGAAACCGTGCCTTGCAGTTTCGTGCGCGCTGCGCGTACCATGGACGGGGCTGCTTTACAAGGATATCCTGAAATGGAAGCGATTGCGGCGTGGCAGGGGCGACGGACATCGTGGCGGGAGCGACGCCTTCGCGACTGGATACAGACCTTGCCGACGGCCGAACCGGTGCGGGCCCTGGGGTTCCTCGCCCAGTCCGTGCGCGCGCTCAATGCCGCCGTTCTCGATCCCGTCACGCGCGCCGCCCTATTGGACCTCTACGAAGAGCCGGCCCTGAATCTGGCCGCCGCCCTGGAGCGCCCGGGGGCCTCGGGCGCGGCCTTTGGTCTCATCACCACCATCCATTCCGAGCGCGCCCAAGGTCTGCAGATGGCGTTGACGCCAGACCTGCCGCCCGATATCCGTCCGTTGGTCGTGGCCGGGAGCGTGCGGGCGCTGGGGGAGGTGCTGCGCGTGGCCTACCGCACCTACGTGCCGGCCCCTCCGGGGCTCTGGCGACGCCTGCACGGCTTAATGGCAAGCGTGCCCGAGCCCTCCTGGGGGCTCGAGCGTGACTATGTGCGCGTCGTGCTCCTCGGGCTGTCCGACCCCTACGCCCTGCCGGTCGGGGGCGTGGACGCGGTGCGCGCGATCATAGGCGAGGTCGGGGACCGGGCCGTCTTGAATACGGGTGGGGTGGGTTTTGCGATCCATCCCGACCGGGACCGGGTCGCCGAACCCGTCGGAGAGAAGGCGCCGCTTTCCCTCGATACGAGCGCCGTCCTCGCGGAGCTCGCGCGATTGCGCGAGGATGTGCGGATAGGCGCGCGCCTGCCGCCGCGGCTTGCAGCCCGCATCCTGCCGGATTTGGCCGTGCGGCTCTTGGCCACATTGGGTGAGGCCTGGCGGCCGGGTCCGCGCCGGCGTTCCCTGCGCGTGCGGCTCGGTGGCGAGCGCCTGGTCTGCCAGGGGCTGGCGGCCTTGCAGCGCCTGCGGGCCGGGGACGCGTCGGCATGCCGTTACGTGGATCTGGAAGGGCCGCTCCTGGCGACCGATCCGCCGCTCGGTGTCGGCGGCCCGCGGCCCCGAGTCACGATCTGGACGATACGGGATGCCGGTCGTTCCGGACTATGGCTAAGCTGCCAGGGCCTCGACGGCCCACCGCCGGCCCCGGGGAGCTGGATCGGCGTCAAAGACCCGGAAAGTGAGGGCTCGTGGCGGGCAGCCACGGTCCGCTGGCTCAAGCGGGCCCGCCCCCGCGAATACGCGATGGGTGTCGAAGTGCTGGGCGAGGCCCAGACCGAGAGCCTCTTGCGTATCGATCCGCGGCGGGCGGCCTTTATGGCCTCGCCGGTCACGGTGCCGGTCCCCTACGCGGCGCGCAGCGCCCGCTAGATGGGCCCGACGCCCGGGACCTCGGCAAAGGCCGTACGCAATAGGCGGTAGACCCGGGGATTGCCGGCCAGGATGTTGCCGCTTTCCAAGGGGTCGCCTTCGGTAAAGAGGTCACTCGCAAGCCCCCCGGCCTCGCGCACGAGCAGCGAGCCGCCCGCTATGTCCCAGGGCTTGAGTCCCGTCTCCCAGAAACCATCCAGACGCCCACACGCGACATAGGCGAGATCGAGTGCCGCCGACCCCGCGCGCCGGATCCCGCTCGTGCTCTGTGCCACCCGTTCGAACAGGGCGACCCATTGACGCACCGAGTCGCTTTGCCGAAAGGGGAAACCCGTGCCGAGCAGGGCCGAGTCGAGGTCGGCCACCCGGCTCACCCGGATGCGCCGGTCGTTCAGCTGCGCCCCCTCGCCGCGGGTCGCGGTGAAGAGTTCATCGCGTAGGGGATCGAAGACGACGGCCTGCTCGAGACGTCCCCGGCGGCGCAACGCCAGAGAGACGGCAAACTGCGGAAAACCGTGGAGAAAATTGGTGGTCCCGTCGAGCGGGTCTATGACCCATTCCCACTCGTTGCCCGCGGCAAGACCGCTTTCCTCGGCCAGGATACCATGATCGGGGTAGGCCCCCTTCAGGGTCTCGATGATGAGCTCCTCGGCCCGCCGATCGACCTCGCTTACGAAGTCATGGCGGCCCTTGGTCTCGACCTGCAGGCGATCGATATCGGGGAGGGCGCGCACGATGAGCGCCCCGGCCCGGCGGGCGGCCTTGATGGCGGTATTGAGCATGGGATGCATAGGGCCTCCGCAAAAGCGTTGCATTGTAGCGGGCTACAGGGGCTCGTGAAAGGCTCGTGCTATCCTCCCGCCCGCGCGTCACCCCTTACGCGTTTTCGAGGAAGCCAGTCGATGGATATGCCTGACATTCGCGTGATTTTGGTGCGTCCGCAACACCCCGGTAACATCGGGGCCTGCGCCCGCGCCATGAAAAACATGGGCCTGCGCCACCTGGTTTTAGTCGCGCCGCAGCGGTTTCCGGACGACGAGGCCACGGCCCGCGCCGCGGGCGCCGATGACATCCTGACCCATGCGCAGATCGTCGCTGACGTGCGCGCGGCGGTGGCGGAGTGTGTCTATGTGGTGGCCACGAGCGCGCGCGAGCGCAGTATCGCCTGGCCGCGTCTGGGTCCGCGCGAGGCCGCCTCGGTCTTGTGTGAGCAGGCCGCCGGCGGACCGGTCGGCTTGCTCTTTGGTGCCGAGCGCACGGGGCTTACCAACGAGGAAGTCGATTTTGCCCAGGCCCTTGTGCAGATCCCAGTCGATCCGGCGTTCCCGTCGCTCAATCTCGCCGCGGCCGTCCAGATCCTCTGTTACGAGATCCGCTGCGCCTATACCGGGGCCGCCGTGCCGCCGAGCGCGCATGTGCCGGCGCCCGGGGAGGCCATCAATCGCTTTCTCGCGCACCTGGAGCAGACCCTGATCGCGATCGGCTTTCTGGATGAACGTCACCCCCGCAAACTGATGCGCCGGCTGACGCGCTTGTTTCGGCGCGCGAATCCCGATGTTAACGAGGTCCTGATCCTACGGGGGATATTGAGCGCGATCGATAAGCCGCAGCCGCCGCGCCGGGACGATTCGGACCCGCCGAATACTTGACAAAATTAGTCAGGAAAGGCCTAATGGTGCGCATGGGCAAGACAGGGGACGGAACGCCGAACGCGCCCGACAAAGGGTATTTTGCCAGCATCTTCGCCCGCGATCCAGCGGCGCGTTCGCGATTCGACATTATAACGCTGTATCCGGGCGTCCACGCGGTCGCCCTGCACCGGGTAGCGCATTTCTTGTGGCGGCACCGGTGGCGCTGGCTCGCTCAGGCAACGGCGCGGCTGGCGCGGTTTCTGACCGGCATCGAAATCCACCCCGGGGCGCGTCTGGGCCGGCGGTTTTTCATTGATCATGGCCACGGCGTGGTGATCGGGGAGACCGCCGAGGTTGGGGATGATTGCACCTTGTATCAGGGCGTGACCCTGGGGGGCACGAGCTGGCAACCGAACAAGCGTCACCCCACGCTTGGCAACAATGTCGTAGTCGGCGCCGGGGCCAAGGTGCTCGGGCCGATCACCGTGGGCGACGGGGTGCGTATCGGTTCGAATTCGGTAGTGGTGAAGGATGTACCGGCCGGCGCCACGGTCGTGGGTATCCCGGGGCAGGTGGTTGTCAAGCGCAGCGAGCGCGAACGGTCGCGGGCAGCCCTGGCTCGCCGGATCGGTTTCGAGGCCTACGGGCAGGCCGCCCAGATGCCGGACCCGGTCGCCCAGGCCATCGACCGGGTACTGGACCATCTGGAAGGGGTAGACCGGCGCCTTGAGACGCTGTGCGCGGAGTTGCGCGCGGCGGGGATCCCTATCGGAGAATCCGCGCGGCCGGGGGCGGTGGACGGTAAGCCGGCGGCGCGGCGCGAGCACCGTCCCGAAGACAAGCCAATAGTTGACTAAAATTGTCGGATATGGCACGATAGGGGTATGAAGCAACGCACGCGGGAGGCGCTAGGGCCCCTATGAAGTTGACCACAAAGGGACGGTATGCGGTGACGGCCATGCTGGACCTGGCCGTGCACCAGCACCACACGACGGTGGCCTTGGCCGATATCGCGGCACGACAGGGTATCTCGCTGTCCTATCTCGAGCAGCTGTTTGCCAAATTGCGGCGCAAGGGTCTGGTCGCCAGTGTGCGCGGGCCCGGTGGCGGTTATAGCCTGGCCTTGCCGGCGGCGCGCATCTCGGTGGCGCAAATCGTCATGGCCATCAATGAGAATATCGATGCGACGCGCTGCGGGGGCGAGGAGAACTGCCATGGCGAGGAGCGTTGTCTTACACACCAGCTCTGGACCGAGTTGAGCCGCCGGATTTATGAGTTCCTAGACGGCATCACACTCGCCAACCTTGTAAACGAGCCAGAGGTGCAGGAGGTGGTGTTGCGGCAAGCGCGACGGCCGGCCGTGACACGCAACGAAGGGGCGAATGGGAGCAGGTATGAGAAAGCCGATTTATCTTGATTATTCGGCGACGACGCCGGTCGATCCGCGCGTCGCCGAGGTCATGTGCCGTTATTTGACGATGGAAGGCGAGTTCGGCAATCCCGCCTCGCGCTCCCATGCCTTTGGTTGGCAGGCGGAGAAGGCCGTCGAGCAGGCGCGTGCCGACGTAGCCGCCCTCATCCATGCCGATCCCAAGGAGATCGTTTGGACGTCGGGGGCCACCGAGTCGGACAATTTGGCGTTGAAAGGGGTGGCCCACTTCTATCAGAACAAGGGCCGCCATATCGTGACGGTAAAGACCGAGCACAAGGCCATCCTCGACACCGCCCGGCAGTTGGAGCGGGAAGGGTTCACGGTGACCTATCTCGATCCCGAGCCCAGCGGGCTTCTCGATCTCGGCAAGCTCGAGGCGGCTTTGCGCCCCGACACCATCCTCGTCTCGGTCATGCATGTGAATAACGAGATCGGGGTCATACAGGATCTGGCGGCGATCAGCCGCATCGTGAAGCCCCGGGGGATAATCTTTCATTCTGACGCGGCGCAAAGCGCCGGCAAGATACCGGTCGATGTGGCGGAACTCGGGGTGGATCTGTTGTCCTTGAGCGCGCACAAGGTCTATGGACCCAAGGGCATAGGCGCGCTCTACGTACGGCGCAAGCCGCGCGTGCGGCTCGAGGCGCAGATGCACGGCGGCGGTCACGAGCGGGGCATGCGTTCGGGTACGCTTCCGACCCATCAGATCGTGGGCATGGGCGAGGCCTTCCGGATCGCCCGCGAGGAGATGGCAGAAGAGGCTGCGCGCCTTAAAGGTCTGCGTGCGCGGCTCTTGAACGGGCTCTCGGATATCGAAGAGGTCTATGTGAACGGCGACCTCGACCGGCGTATACCAGGCAACCTCAACATCAGTTTCAATTTCGTGGAGGGCGAGTCCCTCATCATGGCGCTTAAGGAGCTTGCAGTGTCGTCGGGCTCGGCGTGCACCTCGGCAAGCCTCGAGCCGTCTTACGTGCTGCGCGCGCTCGGGCGCAATGACGAGCTTGCCCATAGTTCGATCCGTTTCACCATGGGCCGGTTTACTACCGAAGCCGATGTGGATTACACGATCCGCCTCTTGCACGACAAGATTGGCCGTCTGCGTGAACTGTCGCCCTTGTGGGAGATGTATAAAGACGGCGTTGATCTCAACTCGGTCAAGTGGGCGGCGCATTAGTGTTCCCCGATCGTTAAGGGAAGGAGAGTGATATGGCGTATGGCACGAAGGTATTGGATCATTACGAGAACCCGCGCAATGTGGGGTCATTTGACAAGACCGACCCGTCGGTGGGTACCGGTATGGTGGGCGCCCCGGCGTGCGGGGATGTGATGAAGTTGCAGATCCGCGTGAACGACGCGGGTGTGATCGAGGAGGCGCGCTTTAAGACCTACGGTTGCGGGAGCGCCATTGCCTCGAGCTCTTTGTTGACCGAGTGGGTCAAGGGCAAGACCTTGGAAGAGGCCGGCAAGATCAAGAATACCGACATCGCCGAAGAGCTGGCCTTACCGCCCGTGAAGATCCATTGCTCGGTGCTGGCCGAGGATGCGATCAAGGCGGCGATCGCCGACTATCGCAAGAAGACCGGCAAGGACGAGAACGTCAACGCAGCATAAAGGGGGCAGGGCATGGCGGTGACATTGACGGAAAGCGCCGCACGCCACGTGCAGCGGTCCCTGGAAAAGCGCGGGCATGGAGAAGGCCTGCGCTTGGGCGTACGCACGAGCGGATGCTCGGGGATGGCCTATGTGCTCGAGTATGCCGATCAAGCCGCGCCTGAAGACACCGTGTTCGAGAGTCACGGCGTGAAGGTCCTGGTCGACAAAAAAAGCCTCGTTTATTTGGACGGTACGGTCCTGGATTACACGCGTGAGGGCCTAAACGAGGGGTTCCGGTTCAAGAACCCCAACGAGAAGGAGACCTGCGGCTGCGGCGAAAGCTTCAGTGTTTAGGGTCAGCCCATGACGCAGAATTATTTTGCCTTGTTTGGCTTACCCGAACGATTCGACATCGACGTAACCGATCTCGCCCGTCGGCATCGGGAGCGCATCCGGGTCGCGCATCCGGATCGTTTCGCGCAGGGCACGGCTTTGGAACGCCAGCACGCCGCGGCGCTGAGCGCCGATCTCAATGATGGACTAAAGACCTTGCGTGACGTTGTGTCGCGGGCCCGCCACCTCTTGGCCTTGCGCGGGGTGTCGACCGATGAGGAGACGGATACGGCCATGGATTCGGATTTCCTCATGACACAGATGACATGGCGGGAACGCCTCGAGGAATCGGCCGGCAACAGCACGGATGTCGAGGCGTTGCAGGGCGAGGTGAGTGAGTTACGTGCGGAAAAAGAAAGAGCCCTGGCGCAGGCCTTCACACAGGGCGGGGCCGACGGCCTGCGCCACGCCCGCACGCTCGTACGTGAGCTGCAATTCCTGGAGCGCTTCGCGCGGGAACTGGATGACGTCTTGACCGAGGCCTGTTGAATGGCACTCTGGCAGATCAGTGAGCCCGGTCAATCCCCTCTTCCTCATGCCCCTCGGCTGGCCGCCGGCATCGACCTCGGCACGACCAATTCCTTAATCGCTACGGTGCGGGGCGGGGCCGTTACGGTCTTGCCTGACGCCGCAGGCGCCGTCCTGCTGCCGTCGGTCGTGCGGTTTGAGGCCACGGGGCGCGTCACGGTAGGACGAGCCGCCCAGGAGGCGGAGATCAAAGACCCCCTGAATACCATTGCCTCGGTCAAGCGGCTCATGGGTCGTGGCCGGGCCGATGTCCACAACAGTCCCTACCGGCTGGCCGCCGGTGACGCAGGAACGGTAAGGATTATCACAGACGGGGGCGTAAAGACGCCGGCCGAGGTGTCCGCGGAGGTCTTGAAGGTCCTGAAGGCCCGTGCTGAGGAGACGCTCGGGGGTGCCCTCACGGGCGTCGTCATTACGGTTCCTGCTTATTTCGACGAGGCCCAGCGCCAGGCCACCAAGGATGCCGCGCGGCTTGCGGGTCTGCCCGTGCTGCGGCTCTTAAACGAGCCGACAGCCGCCGCGGTAGCCTACGGGCTCGACCGTAATCCGGAGGGCCTGTACTGCGTGTACGATCTGGGCGGGGGCACCTTCGATGTGTCGCTGCTGCGGCTCTCGCAGGGGGTCTTCGAGGTGCTGGCGACGGGCGGGGACGCCTTGCTCGGCGGCGATGACATGGATGCCGCGGTGGTGGCCTTGTGGGAGGCGCGTGGGGCGCATGCGGAGAGCCCGGAAGACACCCGCGCCCTGTTGCGTAAGGCGCGCACGGCCCGCGAGGCGCTTACCACGGCTACGCGCGTCACCGTCGATTTGGCGCCCCTCTATCAGGGCGAACTGAGCCGCGCGGACCTCGATCAAGCCATCGATCCTCTGATCGACCGGACGCTCGCGGCCTGCCGGCGGGTCTTGAAGGACGCGCAGGCCAAGGTCGCAGACATCGGTGCGGTGGTGCTCGTAGGCGGGGCCACCCGCACCCCGCGGGTGCGTGAACGGGTGGCCGCCTTCTTTCGTCGCGAGCCGTTGCATGACATCGATCCCGACCAGGTGGTTGCGGTGGGAGCGGCCCGCCAGGCCGATCTACTCGTCGGCAACACCGGTGCGGCCGACATGCTGCTTCTCGATGTCCTGCCGTTGTCGCTCGGCATCGAGATCATGGGGGGGCTGGTCGAGAAGATTATCCCGCGCAATTCTCCCATCCCGGCATCGCGGGCACAGGAGTTTACGACCTACAAGGATGGGCAGACGGCGCTCGCCATTCATGTGGTCCAGGGGGAGCGCGATCTGGTAGCCGATTGCCGGTCGCTCGCTCGGTTCGAGCTGCGCGGCATACCGCCCATGGTGGCCGGGGCGGCCCGTATACGCGTCACCTTTCAAGTGGACGCCGACGGCCTTTTGAATGTAACGGCGCGCGAGACGACGTCCGGGGTCGCGAGCGAGGTGACGGTAAAGCCATCATTCGGTCTTTCGGAGAGCGATATTGAACGCATGCTGGCGGAGTCGGTTGCAAGCGCCGGCGCCGATGCCGCCGCGCGGACCTTGCGCGAACAGCAGGTCGAGGCGGACCGCATGGTGGAGGCCGTGCAGGCCGCCCTCAAGACGGATCCGCAGCTGCTTGCACCCGGCGAGGGCGAGATGATCGCCGCCCATATCGCATCGGTCCAGGCGGCGCGGGCCGGCACCGATCCCCAGGCGATCCGCAGTGCGGTCGGGGCCCTTGATCGCGCCAGCGCCGCGTTCGCCGCCCGGCGCATGGATGCAGGGCTTGCGAAGGCCATGAAGGGTCGCGCCGTCACGGAGTTTCGCTGATGGCGCGGATCCAGGTGCTGCCGCACCCCACCGCGTGCCCGGAGGGGGCGGATATCGAGGCCCCCGAGGGCATGAGTGTTTGCGATGCCTTGCTGCGCGCCGGGATCCCTATCGAGCATGCCTGTGAAAAGGCCTGTGCCTGCACGACCTGCCATGTACTGGTGCGCGCGGGGTTCGACTCCTTGCCGCCGGCCGAGGAAAAGGAGGAGGATCTGCTCGACAAGGCCTGGGGGCTCGAGCCCGATTCGCGTCTCAGTTGCCAGGCCAAGATCCAGAAGGACGATCTCGTGATCGAGATCCCCAAATATACGATCAATATGGTGTCCGAGGGTCACTGAACAGTGTCGGTGGTCGGGAGGGACAGGGGGTAGGAGGCATGGGACTTAAGTGGAGCGATGCGGAGGAGATTGCGGTGGCCTTGCACGAGGCGCACCCAGATGTCGACCCGCGTTACGTCCGCTATACCGATCTCCATGGCTGGGTGCTTGCCATTCCGGAGTTCGATGATCGACCGGAGCGCTCCGGCGAGCGCTTGCTGGAGGCCATTCAGATGGCCTGGATACAGGAAGCGGACGTCGATTAGCGATACCGATGAAGCCGACCCCGGGGGGCCGGATGCCGCGCTTATCTTCGGGCTACTTATCCTCGGGGAGGCCGACCTCGTGCGATTGGCGGGACTTTGCCTGGACGCGGTCCGGCTGTGTCATGGCGATGCGTTTGCCGCCGCCGATCGCCTGGCGGCCGCGCTTCCGGTGTGGCGCACGCTGCGCGCCGAGGCGGGCGGCCTTCTAGAGGTCCGTGTCGTCGTCCGGCAAGGGCGCCTGGTGGTGGTCGCCGGGGGGCGGTGCGTCACCCTGTCGCCGGTGCGGGTCGCGCCGCCCGAATGGCAGGAGATCGGGGCCCGGCTCCGGGCCGAAAGCGAGAGCCAGGACGGCGCGCTTTTGGCGGCCCGCAATCGCGAGATGGCGCGGATCGCCGCAGAGCAGGCACGGGCCCTCGAGGACCTGCAGGCCGGGCTCGCGGAAAAACGCGCGGCGCTCGCCGCCGCGACGCAGGCCGCCGATACCGATCCCTTGACGGGCCTTGGCAATCGCCGGGCCTATGAGACGGCGCTGCGGCAAGCCCTCGAGGCCGCGCATGATCAGGGCGCCCCTTTCGCCTTGTTGTTCCTCGATCTCGACCATTTCAAGGCCATCAATGATACCGAAGGGCATGCCGGCGGTGACCGCCACTTGCGGGGCGTGGCCGATGTCCTGCGCACGGTGCTTTCCGCGGGCGGCACCGGGAGCGGCTTTGCCTACCGCACGGGCGGCGATGAGTTTGCCGTTATCCTGAACGCCTTGCCGGGGCCGGCATGGGACGTGGCCCAGATGATCATAGAGGGACTTGCGGGCGCGGTCAGCCTGGGGCTTACCGTTTACCGTAAGGGTGATGATGCGCAGAGCCTAGCCTTGCGGGCCGACCAAGCACTCTATGAGGCCAAGCGCGCCGGGCGCGGCCGAACCGAACGGGCATGAGGTCGTGACCCGCCTGCTCGGCTACGACGTGCGCCTGTTGTTTGAGCAGGCGCTATTGGCGGAAAGTGACCTGATACGGCTGCAGGCGCGGCTCTTTGCCGTGGCGAGTCGGCTTGGTTTTCGGGAGGATCGGATCGAGCGGCTGCGGCTCGTGGCAGCCGAGCTTGCGACCAATCAGAGCAAGTACGGTGGCGGTCGCGGACTCTTGCAGGCCTGGGAGGTGCGGCTCGGCGCGCGTATGGCGATCGACCTCTTTGCCATCGATTATGGGGTCGGCATAGCCAACCTGGGGATGGCCTTGCGGGATGGATATAGCAGTGGCGGGACGCTCGGCAAGGGCCTGGGCGCGGCCACCCGCTTGGCGAGCCGTTTTGCGGTACTGACCCGCACGGCAAGCAGCGCGCAGGTGCCGTGGCACGGCACGGCCGCCTGGGCGCGCTTTGAGGCCGACGCAGGCGCCGGTGCGGATGACCTCTGGGACCTCGGGCTCTATCGGCGCAGTTACCAGGATGCCCGGGAAAACGGTGACGGTTTCGCGCTCTGTGTCGGTACCGGCATACAAACCGTGCATTTGGACGCCCTGGGTCACGGCCGCGAGGCCGCCGCCCTCACGGATGCGGCACGCGGGACCTTTTCCTGCGCCCGGTCGCTTGCCGAGAACCTCGCGGCCATCGAGCGTTTGGCGGCGCTGCGGCGCGGGGCCGCGGTCTGCGCCTACGCCTGCGATGCCAGCGGGGCGCTTACCTGGAGTGGGGCCGGTGACATGCAGGCATGCCTTTTGCAGAATAATACCCGAGTGAGTTTGGGTCTGGGACGCGGGGTGTACGGCCACGTCCACGGCCATCTGCCGACTAAAGGCCTAGAGTGGGTCTCTGGAGGGCTTTTGGTCACGGCCTCCGACGGTCTGCGCAGCAGCTGGCCGCAGGGGCTCGCGGAGCTCGCCGGGCATCCACCGCAGCTCCTGGCCTATTTTTTAGGGCAGGTATGGGGACGGACTAATGATGACCGGTCGTGCCTCGTGGTGCGCCGGGTGTGAGGAGGGGAGAGGTTATGGGACAGGATGCGTCGGTGCAGGCGGATCTGATCGCGCAGTTGCAGGTCAAGATCGGCAGCCTCACAGAGACCATAGAGAAGCGGGGGCGGGACATCTTCGGCGATAAGAATCTGATGTCGCTGGAGGAGATCACCGACGCGAGCGTCGAGTTCCTCGAGCTTTTGGTGGTCGTTCTGGGGTCACCCGACCCGTTGGCCCATGATAATCCCGCGTTCACGGCCTTGACGCGTTTTATCGGCGAGATCGCGCAGCAGATCCTCGTGCGGGGCGGCGATATGGACGAATTCTTGCGCTACATCCTGTTCCTCCAACGCCTCTTCCTCGAATCGATCGAGGAGCACGCCGACATGTCGTTTGGCCGCGCCCGGGCCCTACTGACCTTTCTGGCCGACCTCTTCAATGAGCTCATGCTGGCAGTCTTTCATATCTATTTGGGCGAGCGCGAGCAAACGATACGCGCCCAGCAAGACGAGCTCGCCCAGGCCTCCACGCCGATCACGACCATATGGGACGGAGTGCTTACTTTGCCCATCATAGGAAGTCTCGATTCGCAGCGGACCATGATCGTTATGGAGCGGCTCTTGACCAAGATCGAGACCGACCGGGCGCGTGCCGTGGTGATGGATCTGACCGGCGTGCGCGCCGTGGACTCGCAGATCGCCCATCACTTGATTCAGATGATGCGGGCCGTGCGCCTCATGGGGGCCACGGCGATCGTGACCGGGATCAGACCCGACATCGCCCGTGCCCTCACGAGTCTCGATATCGAACTCACGGACATGGTCACCCGCGCCACACTGGCCGACGGCTTGAAGGAGGCCTTTCGGCGCATGAACATCGAGGTCCGCGAGCGTCCGGCATGAAGCGCCCCTGGCACCTCACGCGGCTGGGGGCCGGCCTATGGCTTTTTGAGCCCGGTGAGGGCCTCGATCCGGGCGCGGCGGGGGACACTATCGAGGCCGTGAGCGCAGCTCTCTTGCAGGATCGCGCGACTTGCCTCTATTACGATGCCCGCGCGGTCGCGGTGATCGATCCCCTCTATTGGGCCTGGCTGCGGCAATTGGCCCGCGCCTGCGCCTTGCTGGGGGCAAGCTTCGTGCTCGTCCACGTCCGACCCGAGACCGCCTATGCCCTGAGCCGGCACTGCCCGCCCCCGCCGTTTGCCTGCGCGGGTAGCGTTCCCGGCAGTGCCCCGCGCTAGGGGCTTACGGTCGCGCCTGGACGTAAAGGGCGACACCGTCTGGGCGGAAATTGCCGTGCCGCGACGGAGGCGCTAGAATGCGCGGATTTCGGCAAAGACCGTCACCCTTTTTAAGGAATAGGCATGGCCATTGAACGTACGCTTTCCATCGTAAAGCCCGACGCGGTCGGCAAGAATGTCATCGGCGCCATCTATGATCGCTTCGAAAAGGCGGGTCTTAGGATAATCGCGGCGCGTATGATGCACCTCACCCGTGCGCAGGCCGAGGGCTTTTACGCCGTCCATCGGGAGCGGCCCTTCTTCAAGGATCTGGTGGCCTTCATGAGCTCGGGCCCGGTGATGGTTCAGGTCCTGGAGGGGGAGGGCGCCATTGCCAAGCACCGCGAGGTCATGGGGGCCACTAACCCGGCGGCTGCGGCCCCGGGTACGATACGGGCCGATTTTGCAGCCAGCATCGACGAGAACGCAGTCCACGGGTCTGATGGTGCCGATACGGCCCGGGCCGAGATCGCCTATTTCTTCGGCGACATCGATCTCTGTCCGCGGACGCGCTAGGAGGATGATCTGAGCACGCAGGCCCCCGTCAATCTTCTCGGTCTGGACCGCGCTGCCCTGGGCGGTTTTCTGACCGAACTTGGCGAGCGCCCGTTTCGGGCGCAACAGGTCTTTCCGTGGCTCCATCAGCGCGGCGTCGCCGATTTCAGGATGATGACGAATATCGGCAAGGCGCTCGCCACGCGGCTCGCCGCCCATGCGGTGGTGGCGGCTCCCGAACTTGTAAGCGAGCACGTATCGGCGGACGACACCCGTAAATGGGTCCTGCGGCTGGCCGATGGCAACGCCATAGAGACGGTCTTTATCCCGGAGACGGACCGCAATACCCTCTGCATCTCCTCACAGGTCGGTTGTGCCCTGGACTGCGCGTTTTGCGCAACGGCAAAGCAGGGCTTCAACCGTAATCTCACGGCCGCCGAGATCGTAGGCCAGGTCTGGTTCGCCGAGCATAGGCTGCGCGCCGCCGCGGCGCGTCCGGAACGTGTCATCTCCAATATCGTTTTCATGGGGATGGGGGAGCCGCTCTTGAACCTGAAAGAGGTGGGACCGGCCATCCATGTCCTACTGGATGATCTCGGTTATGGCTTGTCGCGGCGGCGGGTCACCGTCAGCACGGCAGGTGTGGTACCGGCGATCGATCGTTTGCAGGAGGTGGCGCCGGTCAGTCTCGCGGTGTCGCTCCATGCCCCGGATGATGCCCTACGGGACTCCTTGGTGCCCCTCAACAAGAAGTACCCTATCGCCACGCTCCTCGAGGCGTGTCGGCGTTATGTGGCCCAGGACTCGCGCCGGCGCATTACGTTCGAATACGCGATGCTCGCGGGCGTGAATGATAGCCCGGCGCAGGCGCGCGCGCTGGCGCGGCTTTTGAAGACGGTGCCGGCCAAGGTCAACCTGATACCCTTCAATCCGTTCCCCGGAGCGGCCTTTGCCCGGTCCGCGGATGGGGCGATCAGTGCCTTTCGTGACGTGCTCTTGCAGGCCGGACTCGTTACCGTGACCCGGCGCACGCGGGGTGACAGCATTCAGGCCGCCTGCGGGCAACTGGCAGGCGTCGTCAAAGAGCGTCCCCGGCGGGTGGTACCCATACATGCGTCTTAAGGTCATCGGGATGGTCGTGTTGGCCGGTGCGCTCGCCGCATGCGCCACCACGCCGCGGCTCTCGCCGCGGACCCGCAAGCTCATCGAGCTGCGCACCGCCCTGGGCGTGGGCTATATGCGCCAAGGGCAGTTGGGGCTTGCCCGCAACGAACTCGCCCAGGCGCTGGCGATCGATAGGACCGACGCCGCGGCCAATAGCGCCATGGCGATAGTCGAGGAGCGCTTGGGTGAGCCTGCGAAGGCGCGCCGCTATTTTCAGCGGGGCCTGGCGCATCACCCCCATGACGGGGCCCTGCAGAACAACTATGGGGCGTTCCTGTGTCAGACCGGCCATATCCAGGATGGCCTCAAGCATTTTCGAGCGGCCTTGCATGCGCCACTCTATCCGACGCCGCAATTGGCCGATCTCAATATGGCGGTGTGCTTGCTGAAGATCCCGAATCGCAAGGCCGCCATCCATTACTTTCATCGCGCGCAGGCCCTCGCCCCAGCGCTCGCAGACCCGTATTACTACCTGGCCCGCATCCGTTTCACGGATCATGAATATGCGCGGGCCAAGGGTGATCTCAGTGATTATCTAAAACGCGCCCGCAGCGCGCGCGCCCTGTTTCTCGGTGTGCAGATCGGTCAGGCCCTGAAGGACGGCCGTTTCGTGCATTACTGCGCGACCCGGTTGCTCGAGGGCTATCCGCACACGAGTCAGGCGCGCGCGGTGCTGGCCTGGCAACGCGAAGGCCGTCTGCTTGGAGAATGAGGAAGGAGCCCGCAGCGAAGCCCCGGTCCGGCCCGGGGAGCGGCTGCGCGCGGCCCGTGAGCAGGCGGGCCTGACGATCGCCCAGGTCGCCCTCCGGCTGCATCTGTCGGTCGCGCAGATTACGGCCTTGGAGGAGGGTCGGCGAGACAGTTTGCCGCCGGCCGCTTATGTCCGGGGCTATCTGCGCAGTTATGCCCAGATGCTCGGCCTTGACCCCCAGGAATTCGCGAAGACCCAGAGTACCCTCGAGGGTGCGCCGGTGCCCCCCCGGCAGGCGCGGGCGCACCCGGGGGGGCGCCAGGCACCCCGTCTGGGGGCGCTCCTTTACGGCGTGCTGCTCGCTGGTATCGTCGGTGCCGCGGTGGTCTGGCATGGCCACAGTGCCCACAGGCATTCCCGGCGCACGGCGGCTATGAAGGTAGCCCCGCAACCGAGTGGGGTGTTACCGCCGCGTCTGCAGCCGCTTGCCGCCGCCGGGGTACGCGGCGGACAGATACGCACCTTCCCGCTGACCGCCCCACGCCCGGCGCGGCTTACGCGAGGTGCGCTACCGCCTCCCCCGCGGCGCGTCCGGCCGCATCCGGCCGCCGCGCCCTCCGCCCCGGTCCGCCATCCCGCCCCGGCGGCCATACCGCGGACGCGCACGCTCGTGGCGTCCCGGCCGTCAGCGCAGCACGCCGTGGTGAGCCCGCCAGCTGCGGCTCCGTCATCCATTGCTGTACCGAGCCCCGGAGGATTGGTAAGCTTGCCCCAAGGCCATCACTATGTGGGTCTGCGCATCACGGCGAGCTCGCGGGCAGTGCGGGTGGTGGTGCATGATGCGCGGGGCGTGCGGCTGCTCGCCACCCGGATCGCCGGGGGGCGGAGTGTGCGTCTCGTGGGGCGCGCGCCGTTTCGCGTGACCCTGAGCGCAAGTCAGGGGGTCGGGATCCGGGTGGCCGGGCATGCGGTGCCCGTGCCCGTGGCGCCCAAGGGACAGAATGTGCGGGTCACAGTCGACCCATAGCCGGGACCAAACGTATGCATGAGACAACGGATATACAGCGTCGCAAGAGCCGCATGATACAGGTGGGGCGCGTGGCAGTCGGTGGCGACGCCCCGATCAGCGTGCAGAGCATGACCAACACCGAGACCTGCGATGTGGCCGCGACGGTCGCTCAGATCCAGAGGCTCGCCGCCGCCGGCGCCGATATCGTGCGGGTCTCCATCCCCACCATGGAAGCGGCCCAGGCCTTTGCTGAGATCCGCAAGGCGGTGGACACCCCACTGGTGACGGATATCCACTTCGACTACCGCATTGCCCTCGAGGTGGCGCGGCTGGGCGCCGATTGCCTGCGGATCAACCCCGGCAACATCGGGCGCGAGGACCGGGTCCGCCAGGTCGTGGAAGCAGCCCGCGACCGGGGGATCAGCATACGAATCGGCGTCAACGCGGGCTCCCTCGAAAAGGACCTGCAAAAGAAATATGGCGAGCCCAATGCCGATGCCCTGGTGGAATCGGCGCTGCGCCATATGGAGATCCTGGAGCGCCTGAATTTCCGCGAATACAAGGTAAGCCTCAAGGCCTCTAACGTGGCTATGGCGGTGGCCGCCTACCGGAAGATGGCCACCTTGACCGAACAGCCCCTGCACCTGGGCATCACCGAGGCCGGGGCGCTGCGCGGAGGCACGGTGAAGTCGGCCATCGGGCTTGGCATGCTGCTTGCCGAGGGCATAGGCGATACCCTGCGCGTCTCTTTGGCGGCCGATCCGGTGGAAGAGGTGAAGGTAGGTTTTGAGATCCTAAAAAGCCTCAAACTGCGCAAAAAAGGGGTGAATCTGATCGCCTGCCCCTCGTGTTCGCGGCAGAACTTTGATGTGATCGCGACCGTTAACGCCCTCGAGATGCGCCTGGAGGACGTCCAGGAGTCCATCGATGTCGCCGTCATCGGCTGTGTCGTCAATGGGCCTGGGGAAGCGAAGGAGGTCCAGGTCGGACTGGCCGGGGGTTCCCCGAATCTCTTGTATAAAGACGGCCGGCCGTATAGCAAGGTCGCAAACGAGGACCTCGTGGATACCCTGGAGAAGGCGGTGCGCGAGGAACTCAAGCGCCGCGCGACGGCGGCGCCGGTCATACCGATCAAGGCCATTTCTTGAGGTTCGCTTGAGTCAGCAGATCGCCGGGGTCCGCGGCGTATCCCCGCTATGGCCCCCGGAGGCGGGGCGCTGGGCCGCGGTCGAGGCCCATATGCGCGGGCTCATGGCGGCCTATGGCTTCGCGGAGATCCGTCTCCCGGTGCTCGAGCGTACGGAGCTATATGCGCGCGCGGTGGGCGCGGTCACGGATATCGTCGAGAAGGAGATGTATACCTTCGAGGACCGCAATGGCGAGAGCCTGAGCCTGCGCCCCGAAGGCACCGCCGGGTGCGTGCGCGCCGGGATCGAGGGTGGGCTTTTTCATAATCAAGCGCACAGGCTATGGTACCAGGGGCCGATGTTCCGTCATGAGCGCCCGCAAAAGGGGCGCTATCGGCAATTCCACCAGTGGGGGGTGGAGGCCTACGGCATGGCGGGGCCGGCGATTGAGGCCGAGGTGATCGTGCTGGGCACGCGCCTCATGCGCGAGCTGGGCGTAGAGGTGCGGCTGCTCATCAATTCACTCGGCACGGCGGCGTGTCGGGCCCGTTATCGCGACGCGCTCGTGGGTTATCTGGAGCGACGGCAGGCCGACCTCGATGAGGAGAGCCGCCAGCGACTGGTGCGCAATCCCTTGCGCGTGCTGGACAGCAAGAACCCGACGATGGCGGAGGTCTTGCGGGACGCCCCTCAGATCGCCGATCACTGGAGCGCCGAGTCGCGCGCGCATTTTGAGGGCCTCAAGGGGCATCTGACCGCCTTGGGCGTGGATTTCGAGGAGACACCGCGGCTCGTGCGGGGTCTCGATTATTACACCCATACGGTCTTTGAGTGGGTGGCCGACAGCGGGGCGGCCCAGGCCGCGGTCGGGGCGGGCGGTCGCTACGACGGTCTCGTCTCCGAACTCGGGGGCGCGCCGACGCCGGCCGTCGGTTTCGCGATCGGCATGGAGCGGCTCATGAGCCTCGTGACGCGCCTGCCTCCGACAGCGCCTACGGACGTGTATGTGCTCACCGCGGCCGCGTGGCAGGGGCAGGCCTTGCGCTTGGCCGAGGGGCTGCGCGACGCAGGCCTCAAGGTCGAGGTCCATCTGGCGGGGGCCAGTTTTAAGAGCCAGATGAAGCGGGCGCGGGACAGCGGTGCGCGCTGTCTCGTCCAAGCCCGGGACAGGCAGGGGGCGACATTTACGGTGGGCGCCGGTGGACCGGGGGAGGAGGCGCCTTGGGACGACCTGGTGTTGCGAATTTCACAGGCCTTGGGGGCAGAAGCGGACAGTCATGATGAGTGATGCGGCAGACGATGAATGGGGCGACCTGAAGGCGTTTTTTCAAAAATACGGGCGCCTGATGTTCTATACGATCCTGGCCGCGGCGATCGCGATCGGGGGCGTCTTCTATTATCGCCACTATAAAGAGCGCCAGGGCCTATTGGCCGCCGCTTTGTATCAGGAGGCCCTGAATGCCGCAAGCCAGAATCGCTTGAATCTGGCGCAGGCCGCCGCCCACCGGCTCGAGCGGGAGTTCACCGCCACCCCTTATGCCGATCAAGGGGCGCTGCTGCTCGCCCGCATCGCCTATCAACAAAACCATGTGCCGGCGGCGATCGATGCGCTTACGTTTGCCGCGCACCACGGCGACTGGATGCTGCGCACGGTGGCGCGGCTGCGGCTCAGCGATCTTTTGCTCGCGACCGGCCATCCGCATCAGGCCTGGCACTACGCCCAGATCGCGAAGCCCTACGGATTCAAGACCCTAGTCCTCGGCCTGCAGGCCCAGATCCTGATGCGTGAAGGGCATACCCAAAAGGCCCGTGCGCGCCTCGTAGAAGCCTTGAAGGACGCGCCCCCCAAATCGGCGCTGACCACTCTCTGGCGGCGCGAGCTCGCCCAACTGCAGGGCGTCTCATGAGAAACCTCATCGCAGCCCTTCTCGCACTCGGACTTCTGGGTGGCTGTGGACTTTTTGGCAGCCATAGCAACGTCGCGCCGCCGACCAAGCTCAAGCCCTTTAAGGCCCGTCTGGCGATCCGTCGCGTCTGGTCGCGCGCCACGGGTAATGGCACAGGTGGTTACGATCTGAGCCTGCGTCCGGCGCTGGCGGCCGGAACGATTTATGTGGCCAATGAGGGCGGTAAGGTGGCGGCCTATAAGGCCGCTACCGGGCGCAGGCTCTGGCACCGGTCCCTAAAGGCACAGGTCACGGCCGGCGTGGGTCTGGGCCAAGGCCTGGTGGTGGTCGCCACCCGGCGTGGACGGGTGATCGCCTTGCATGCAGCGACCGGTACTCCCGCCTGGACCGCCCAGGCCCCGAGCGAGGTCCTGGCGGCCCCGGTCGTGGGACGTCATGGGGTCTACGTGGCCTCGTTGGATGGCCACGTGGCCGCCTATGGCTTGCGCCATGGGCGCCGACTGTGGTTGGCGGCGCACACCAACCCGGCCCTCAAGCTCTTTGTGACGGCACGGCCGACGCGCGGCGGCGGACTCTTGTATGAAGGTTACGCCAACGGCGAGGTCGTGGCCTTGCGGACCGAGAACGGCCAACGGGTGTGGACGAGCGTTGTCACCCAGCCCCGCGGCGGGGATGCGGTCGAGCGCCTGATCGATCTCGCACACCCCGTGTACGCGCAGAATCTGCTGTATGTCGATGGCTATCACGGGGCGGTGGCGGCGCTGGCTGCGCACTCCGGGCGCATCCTCTGGGCCCACCCCCTGTCTTCGGACCGTAGCATGGCGCTGGGCGGCCAGTCGATTTACGCCGTCACGGTGCATGGCCGGGTCGTGGCGCTCGCCAGTGCGACAGGGGCAAGCCTGTGGACTCAAAAGGCCTTTCTGAACCGCCGCCTGAGCAGTCCGGCGCTGGCCGGCCCGGCGGTGGTGGTGGGCGACCTCGCGGGTTATGTCCAGTGGATAGCACGTCGTACCGGTGCGCTATGGGGCCGGGCGCGGGCCGGGTCCGGGGCCATCCGGGTCGCGCCCCTCGTGGCTACGGTCGCAGCGGGCGAGGCCCGCCCCTATGTCTTTGTGCTGACCACGACCGGGCGTTTGTCCGCGTTTACGTTCAAACCCAAGGGATCATGAAACCGGTCGTGGTCCTTGTCGGACGGCCCAACGTCGGCAAGTCCACGCTCTTCAATGCCTTGACCCGATCCCGGCAGGCGCTGGTCGCCGATCTGCCGGGGCTCACCCGTGATCGCCAATACGGGGACGGGCGGGTCGGGGGCCGCTCCTACATCGTCGTGGATACTGGGGGCATGGTGCGCGAGCACGATCCCCTGGCGGCCTTGGTCGCCACGCAGACGCGCTTGGCCTTGGCGGAGGCCGATGTCGTGGTCTTTGTCGTGGATGGCCGCGCCGGTCCCAATAGCGACGATCTTGCCATCGCCGAGCACCTGCGCAGTCTCAATCGCCGGATCTGTCTTGCGGTCAACAAGACCGAGGGCATGGATGCCGCCCTGGCGGTGGCCGAGTTCCATGCTCTGGGTCTTGGGCCCCCGTATGCGATTGCCGCTACCCACAATCGCGGTCTCGAGGAGCTCATGGGCGCGGCCCTCGCGGGTTTCCCGGCGGATGATGGCCCCCCCGAAGGCGGGGCCGGGATGCGCATCGCCATCGCCGGCCGTCCCAACGTCGGCAAGAGCACGCTCGTGAACGCCTTGTTGGGCGAGGAGCGGGTCGTGGTTTCCGATCTCCCGGGCACGACGCGCGACAGCGTCTACGTCCCGTTCGAGCGGGAGGGCCGCGCCTATGTGCTGATCGATACCGCCGGGGTCCGTCGCCGCAGTCATGTTACCGACCCCCTGGAGCGTCATAGCGTCGCAAAGAGTCTGCAGGCGGTGGATGCCGCGCATGTGGTCTTGCTCGTCTTCGATGCCCGCGAGGAGGTAAGCGAGCAGGACGTGACGCTGGCCGGACATATCCTTGCGCAAGGTCGGTCGCTCGTCTTGGTCGTAAACAAGTGGGAGGGTCTCGATCCCGCGCGGCGTGAGTGGATCCGCCGCGAACTCGCCCGCCGCCTCCCGTTTTTGTCGTTTGCGCGCCCGCACTTTATTTCCGCGCTCGCCGGCTTGCACATCGGTCCGTTATTCCCGGCGATGGAGCGCGCCTATCGCTCGGGGGGCCGGGTCTTGCCGACCCCCGAGCTGAACCGGCTCTTGCGGGATGCGATAGCGGCAACCGCGCCGCCCCTTGTGCGGGGCCGGCGCATCAAGCCCAAGTTCGCCCATCAGGGGGGCAAATACCCCCCGCGCGTCATCGTACACGGCAATCTGGTGGCCGAGACACCCGACGCCTGGCGGCGCTATTTTGCGCAGCGGGTACGGGAGCATTTTCGTCTGGAGGGGACCCCGGTCGAGGTCGAGTTTCGCGAAGGGGATAACCCCTTTGCCGGGCGCGAGGGTAAGCCGCCGAGCGCGCGCGACGAGGCCAAGAGGCGGCGGCTGAAGCGTTTTCGCAAGGCCCACTACGGCTGACGTCCCCGCACCTCGACTGTGAGCTCGCCATCGGCCAAGCGGATGGTGAGGATATCCCCGACCGCGCAGTCCCGGCTCGCGCGCACGACCTGACCGTCGGCGTCGCTCACGATGGCATAACCCCGCTGTAAGACCGCAGGGGGGCCTACAAGCATAAGGGCTTGGGTAAGCCTTGCGTGGCGGTCGCGGTGAGTCTTGACGGCCGCGCGGGCGGCACGCGTCAAGTCCTCAGCGAGCCGCTCGTGCCGGGCCCGTAGGCGCAGATAGGCGGTACCGGGGTGCTGTGCCCGCAGCCGCTCGCGAAGGCCCGCTAGCCGCCGGGTGCGCGCGTTCAAACGGTCGCGAAAGGCCCCCGCCAGACGCGTCCCGAGAGGGGCGAGACGCAGCTTGTGGGCGTGGATCTGCGCCTGCGGGGAGCGGCGCTCGAGTCTTTGGGTAAGGGCAAGTACCCGTGCCGTGAGGCGGGCGGGGTAGAGGGGCAGGGCGCGCGCCAGCCGGTCACGCAATTGCGCAAGGGCCAGGCGCCGTTGCGGCAGGCCGCGCAGGGGTTCTACGAGCAGCCGGCGCCGCAACTCATCGAGGCGCTGGATGCGTTCCCGCAAGGCGCGGTCCAGGAGCCGTTGCAGCCGTCGCGTGGCGTCCCGGTGGCGTTCGTGCCAGAGCGCCTGATCGGGGCTCAGCAGCTCGGCGGCCGCCGTGGGTGTCGGGGCGCGCAGGTCTGCGACCCAGTCGGCGATGGTCGTGTCGGTCTCGTGTCCGATGCCGGTCACTACCGGCAATGCGGACCGAAAGATCGCGCGGGCCACGACCTCTTCGTTGAACGACCACAGGTCTTCGAGGGAGCCACCCCCGCGGGCGAGCAGCAAGACGTCGCACTCCCGCCGGGCATTGGCGAGGTCGAGGGCCGCTGCGATGCGCCCAGGCGCCTCTTTACCCTGGACGGGCACGGGATAGAGGAGGAGCGCTATGGCGGGGAACCGCCGCTTCAGGGTGGTGACGATGTCATGCCAGACCGCCCCGTCGGGGGAGGTGATCACGCCGATGCGCCGGATCGAGCGCGGCAGGGGTTTCTTATGGCGTGTCTCGAACAGACCTTCGGCGCCGAGGCGCGCCTTCAGGGCCTCGAAGGCCCGGCGCAAGGCCCCTTCCCCGGCATCTTCCATCTGTTCGACGATGAGCTGGAAGTCGCCGCGTCCTTCATAGAGGCTCACGCGGCCGCCTACGAGCACCTGCATGCCGTTGGCCGCCGGACAGCACAAGGCGCGCGCCCCCCGGAACAAGGCGCAGCGCACCTGGGCACGGGCATCTTTGAGCGTGAAATAAATATGGCCCGAGGCGGGCTCCGACAGGTTGCCGATCTCGCCTTCCACCCACACCCGGCCCAGCCGGGCCTCCAGCAGGCCGCGCGCGGCCTGATTCAGTTGCGAGACCGTATAGACGGTCGTGGCGGGGCGGCTATCTGGCGTGACGATCTCCATGCCGCCACCATACCGGGAACGCCCCGCACGGAAAACCCCGGGGACCTAGCCCCGTCCGTCAGTGGGGATAAAATGGCCGGGCGTGGGCGTTGGCGGCCGCCTGTTTTTGGGCGGTCTCACACTGCAGGATCACCATATTGGCGGCCTTGATGGCCTGTCCATAATGGCCCTGGGCGTCGGCCTTACGGGCGGTCGCGAGCAGATGTGGCGTGGCCAGCCACAAGGCGCCCTGGGCGCGGGTCTGCTTTACCGCACGATCTGCCTGCTGTAGGCGCTGCTGGGCCAGCGCGCTTTGCGGGACGTGGTGGCCGCCCATGTGGGCGCACCCGCCCAGTGCCAGGGCCCAAACGGCCGCCAATGCTATTTTTTTCATCGCAAGCTCCTCTCTTGGTATGACTTTAGTGTATAGACATTCCCAAGCAAAACACAAAGTCCGGGCGCGGGGTGGCCCAAGCGCAGGGCACGCCCAGGCGTTTACGCCCGGACGGGCTTTCCGTATAATGGCGCATGCGTATCGTCCAAGAAGCCCTCACGTTCGATGATGTCCTTCTGTTGCCGGCCCATTCGCAGGTCTTGCCTCGCGATGTCGATCTGAAGGCCCCGCTCACCCGCCATATCCAGCTCAATATCCCCCTCCTGTCGGCAGCCATGGATACCGTGACCGAGGCCCGGGCCGCGATCTGTCTTGCCCAGGAAGGGGGGCTTGGCATCATTCATAAGAACCTCGATCCGGCGCGACAGGCCGATGAGGTGCGGCGCGTCAAGAAATTCGAAAGCGGGATCATAAGCGACCCGGTTACGGCGCGGCCGGACATGACGGTGCGCGAGGTCCTCGGTCTCATGCGCAGCCACCATGTCTCGGGCGTGCCCGTCATCCGGGATGGCGAGCTCGTCGGCATCGTGACGAGCCGCGATCTGCGCTTCGAGACCCGCAACGACGAAGTGATAGCGCATATCATGACACCCAAGGATCGGCTCGTGACGGTAAGGGAAGGGGCGGCGCGCGATGAGATCGTCGCCTTGTTGCACCAGCATCGCATAGAGAAGGTCTTGCTCGTCGACGAAGGGTTTCGGCTCAAGGGTCTTGTGACCGTCAAGGATATCCAGAAGGCCACCGAAAAGCCGCTGGCGGTGAAGGACGACCAGGGGCGCCTGCGCGTGGGGGCTGCGGTGGGCGTCGGGGCCGGGACCGAGGAGCGGGTCGAGCGGCTGCTCGAGGCGGGGGTCGATGTCTTGGTCGTCGATACGGCGCACGGCCATTCCGAGGGTGTGCTGGCACGGGTGCGCTGGATCAGGAAACACTACCCCCAGGCCGAGATCATCGGCGGTAATATCGCGACCGGAGATGCGGCCCGGGCCTTGCGGGATGCGGGTGTCGACGCGGTCAAGGTCGGGATCGGCCCGGGCTCGATCTGTACGACGCGTATCGTAGCCGGCGTGGGCGTGCCGCAGATCACGGCCATCGATAACGTCGCGCAAGCCCTGGCCGGCAGCGATATCCCCCTGATCAGCGATGGCGGCATCCGGTACTCCGGCGATGTGGCCAAGGCGCTGGCGGCGGGTGCCCATACGGTCATGATCGGTAGCCTCTTTGCCGGCACTGACGAGGCCCCGGGCACGGTCGAACTCTATCAGGGCCGCTCGTACAAGACCTATCGTGGCATGGGATCTTTGGGGGCCATGCAGGATGGTTCCAGCGATCGGTATTTTCAGGAGGACGGGGCCCCCGAAAAGCTCGTGCCGGAAGGGATCGAGGGGCGGGTGCCCTATCGGGGCTCGCTTGTGAGCATCGTCTATCAGCTCATAGGGGGGCTGCGGTCGAGCATGGGCTATACGGGTAGCGTGGATCTCGCGGCTTTGCGCAGTCGTGCGCAATTCGTCCGTATCACGAATGCCGGCATGCGCGAAAGCCATGTGCATGACGTTACGATCACCAAAGAACCACCCAACTATCAGCGTGGCTAGACAGACCATGACGGGGACGTCTGCCGGGCGGGATACGGGCGATGAACGCGTCCTCATCGTCGATTTCGGGTCCCAATACACGCAATTGATCGCCCGCCGGGTACGGGAGGCCGGGGTCTATTGCGAGATCCTGCCTTGCGATGTGGCCGACCGAGAGGTCGTGGCATTCGGCGCGCGCGGGGTGATCCTCTCCGGTAGCCCCGAGTCGGTCCATGCCGCGGATACCCCGCGAGTCCCGGAGGCGGTCTTTGCGCTTGGGGTACCGGTGCTCGGTATCTGCTATGGGATGCAGGCGATGGCCGCCCAGCTGGGCGGCCATGTGGCGGCGGCCCCGCACCGGGAGTATGGCTATGCGCGGCTGCGTACGGTCGCAGACAGCGCATTGCTCACGGGTCTCGGCGACGAAGCGGGTGGGCTCGATGTCTGGATGAGTCATGGGGATCGCGTGGAGTCCTGCCCGGCAGGCTTCGTCGCGATCGCGGCCACCGATAATGCGCCGCTTGCCGCCATTGCCGACGAGGGGCGACGTTATTACGGTCTCCAGTTCCATCCCGAAGTGACCCACACCAAGCAAGGCCAGGCCATCATCGAGCGTTTCGTGCACGAGATATGCGGTTGCGCCCGTGCGTGGACGGAGAGCGCCATCATCGAGACCATCCTCGATGACGTACGCGCCCAAGTGGGCTCGGAAGAGGTCGTGTTGGCCCTGTCGGGTGGGGTCGATTCGTCGGTGGTGGCGGTCTTGCTCCACCGGGCGATCGGTTCACGCCTGACCTGCGTATTCGTCGACAATGGTCTGTTGCGCCGGAACGAAGGCGATGAGGTGATGGCGACCTTTGCCGATCACCTCGGAGTGCGGGTGATCCGGGTCGACGCCGCCAGACGTTTTCTGGGGGCGCTCAAGGGCGTCGCCGACCCGGAACGCAAGCGCAAGATCATAGGCGAGACATTTATCCAGGTCTTTGAGGAAGAGGCGCAGCGCCTGCCGGGCGTCCAATGGCTCGCGCAAGGGACGATCTATCCGGACGTCATCGAGTCGGCGGGTGCCAAGGGCGGCAAGGCGCGCGTCATCAAGTCCCATCACAATGTCGGCGGCTTGCCCGAGCGCATGAAATTGAAACTGCTCGAGCCCTTGCGCCTTCTGTTTAAAGACGAGGTACGGCGTATCGGATTGGCCCTGGGTTTGCCGCCGGCCATGATCCACCGCCATCCCTTCCCCGGGCCTGGGCTCGGGGTGCGCATCCTCGGGGCGATCGAGGAGCGTTACGCCGATATCCTGCGGGAGGCCGACGCTATTTTCATCGAGGAGCTGCGTGCGAGCGGCTACTACGACAAGGTGAGTCAGGCCTTTGCGGTGTTCTTGCCCGTGCGCTCAGTGGGCGTGGTCGGGGACGGCCGTGCCTACGATTTCGTGATCGCGTTGCGTGCCGTGCAAACGGTGGATTTCATGACCGCCAACTGGGCGGAGCTCCCCTACGGCCTCCTTGGCCGCGTATCCAACCGCATCATAAACGAGGTGCGCGGGGTAAGCCGTGTTGTCTACGACGTGTCCGGCAAGCCGCCGGCTACGATCGAGTGGGAGTGATACGAGGTCCTTCGGGGGCTATCGCCGGTTATCGAAAAACTGACGTAACGTGTTGATTTAGTATGAAATAGGTCACGGCGTCTATCGGTGGCTATCGCCGACCAGCGGATCAGGTTGACGGTAGAACTGACGGTAGGAACCGGAGGTCGGATTAAGACCCTCCCGTTTACTATCCAGACCAAACCGGTCTTTGACGGTAAAAGTCTCCTCGGGAAAGCGGGTTTTATGCGGCTTTCCCGGCATCAGCAGGTCTCCTGGCCCCTGACGGTAAAAGCCGTCACGAACAGGAGGAAAAGCCTCGATGCTTACCGACACCGCACTGCGCAATCTGAGTCCTACATCATTGATTTATGAGGTGTCTGACCGGGATGGGATGTACGTGACGGTATCGGCCGCCGGTACCGTCACCTTTCGCTCCGATTACCCTCTCAACGGCCGCCGCGAGACGCTGACCATCGGCCACTGAGGTCCTGGCGGCGTCTCGGGCGCTGGCTCGC
>JAKAXM010000021.1 GCA_021816625.1 Pseudomonadota bacterium
CGCCGTCTCCACCAAAATATAAAGGTCAACCGTTCTCGGTTGGCCTTTTTCTTGCGCGCTCCCACGTGTTCACTCCAGCATGGCCTCGCTGATGCCCCAGCGGGTGGCCAGCTGCTTCTGGTTGAGATGAACGACTTCGATCTTGGTCTCCTTCCGAATGAATTGGCAGGGGTCATGAAGGAGCTGTTCCGTCCGCGAGCCAAGCGATATCGCCGCGCTGAAGGATATCTCCCGGACGCCGGCGCGAATCGCGCCATCCACACTGGCGCAATGTTGTATTTTGCGCCATAATAACGCCACAGAATCTTATTAATTGCGCCACAGAGCCCCATGCCCTCTCCGGAAGACCTACTCAAGAGCATCCAAGCCAGTCCCGGGGCGTTATCGGTCGCCGCCATCCTGGCCCGGCATCCGAGGCTTGCCCGTCGGACGGCCCAGCGTTGGCTCAATGAGTTGGTGGCGGAAGGCCGGATCAGGGCCTTGGGCGCCGGGCGGGCACGCCGCTACATCGCTGCGCCCATCACCTTGGCGCCCGCGGCCACCGGCGAAGATGCCTTTCCCCGGTACATCCCGCTTTCGGCCGACAGCCGGGACGTCCTCGCCTATGTCGATCAGCCGCTCACGGCGCGCAAGCCCGTGGGTTACCAGCGCGATTTTCTGGATGCCTACCAGCCCAACCGCACCTGGTATCTGCCGAAACCGCTGCGGCGCCAGTTGCGCAAGATGGGTGATACCGGCCAATCGATGCTGCCGGCGGGAACCTACGGCCGCGCCGTCCTGAACCGCCTGCTGATCGACCTGTCCTGGGCATCCAGCCACCTGGAAGGCAACACCTACACCCGGCTCGACACCCGGGAGCTGATCGAGCACGGCCGCGCCGCGCGGGGCAAGGCCGCCATCGAAACGCAGATGATCCTGAATCACAAGGCGGCCATCGAGCTCCTGGTCGACAATGCCGACACGGTCGGATTCAACCGTTTCACGCTGCTCAACCTGCACAGCGCGCTCTCGGAAAACCTCCTGCCCAACCCCGCCGATGAGGGCCGCCTGCGGCAGCATGGCGTGGAGATCGGCAAGAGCGTCTATCGCCCACTCGCCGTGCCAGCCCAGGTCGAAGAAATGCTCGACCTCCTTCTGGATAAGGCGAACCGCATCGAGGACCCGTTCGAGCAATCCTTTTTCGTGATGGTCCAGTTGCCCTATCTGCAGCCCTTTACCGACGTCAACAAACGGACCTCGCGGCTTGCGGCGAACCTGCCGCTGATCCGCGCCAATCTGTGTCCGCTGACCTTTCTCGACCTGCCGGAACAGGCATACAGCCGCGCCGTGCTCGGGGTCTACGAGCTGACCAGGATCGAGCTGTTGCGCGACCTGTATGTCTGGGCCTACGAGCGCTCGACCCAGGAGTACCTTGCCATCAAGCAGGATCTTGCCGAGCCCGACCCACTGCGGCTGGCTTGGCGCGAGGTAATCAAGCAGTCCGTGCGCGAAGTCGTCCGCCAGCCCGAGCGGGCGCCGCTGGACGTCATCGCTGAATGTCTGTCGCAGCATGAGATCGGCGCCGACAGGAACCACGTCAAGGCTCTGGTGATCGAGGAGCTCCGACGGCTGCATGAGGGTGTGCTGGCGCGCTACGGGCTGCGTCCGTCCGAGCTCAACGAATGGCAGTCGCGCCAGCGGTCGGCGTGACTCCATTGCCCCAAGAAGCCCCGGATGGCGGGACAGACACAGTGGGTCAGAAGGGCGCGGGTTCGACTCCCAAAGCCCCTGAACCCGCAGAGGTTCGCATTGCACCGCAGTGCTTCGACTACATAGTTTCCACGGTGGTTTGACGCAGGCTGCCGCCCCACCACCAATAACAAAAAACCCAACCGTTCTCGGTTGGGTTTTTTGTCTTGCCTGATCGCGCCGGTTCCCGCGTACTCGTACGGGTTCCTGCGCACGCCTGTGAACTTCGCCAGCTTGAGGATCATGGCCGCCGAAGGCGAGAGGGGCCGGGTTGCAGACTGCAACATAAGGAATGCGCTGTGTCCCGCGTTAACCCGCACATTTCTATAATCGCGCCACGGGCACGGGTTGAACCGGGTGGCGATGCCACCACCAACACGTCAAGGCAAGCCTTGCCCGGTTAGCCCTTTTCTTGCGCGCTCCCGCGCGGGCGGGGATTTCTGCGAACTTCCTTTCCCCGGGACGCCTGGGCCAGATCGGGCCGCATCCGGCCCTCTTTGCGCCTTTTTCTTACCGGCTCCTCGCCCCCGGCGCAGAGCCTTACCCGCGTCAGCCAAACGACCCACCGACAGTTCTTGAGCGCGGAACGGGCCCTCGCCCTAAATTCAGCCAACACCGCTCGATCGTAGCGCCCGGTCGACCCGCCGTTGGCCTGCCCCATATCCGCGCAATCGCCGCTATTTATGTGGAGATCGTGCTCCATAATCTCCGCCTGTGCCCGCCATTGGCCGCATACGCTGCGGTGATAAAGGGCACCATGTGCCGGACGCCGGGCTGCCACACACCAGAACGAGAGTGACAGGGCTGTGTTTTCGCTTGAGCTACCGGTTCGCTGACCGTAAGGCTTACCTGCTCGCCTTTCGGTCGCATCCGCAGCGGTTCCGGGCGGCCCGCTTAGCTTGGATGGAGATCGCGCGCAACAAGCCGGTGCCCCGGGCCACGGCGTTCCGCCCGGCACTCTGACACCACGGGTCGGGAGGGGCGGGATACGGCCGTACGCCGCCCGCGATCCGCGTTCCTGCCCAAAACCGCATCTCGGGGCCACTGTCACCCGCGACTACTTCAGAACTTCGGCTTGTGGCGCGACGCCCGGTAACGCTCGATACCGGCCGTGATCTCCGCACTGACGGCCTCGCCGTCCACCCAGCCCTCGATCCGGACCCATTTGCCCGGCTCCAAATCCTTATAGTGCGCAAAGAAATGGCTGATCTGCTCCAAGAGATGGTTGGGTATATCGCCGAGGGCCTTGAAGTGCCGGTACGACACACAAAGCTTGTCGGCCGGCACGGCGAGCACCTTCATGTCGATCCCGGCTTCATCGGTCATCTTCAGCATGGCCACCGGACGGCAACTGATCACCGAACCGCTGATGAGCGGGACGGGCGTCAGCACGAGCACATCCACCGGATCCCCGTCATCGGAAAGGGTGTGGGGCACATAGCCATAGTTGCACGGGTAGTACATCGCCGTGTTCATGAAACGGTCCACGAACATCGCGCCCGTCTCCTTATCCATCTCGTACTTCACGGGGTGCCCGTGGGCGGGGATCTCGATAATGACATTGACGATCCCCGGGGCCTTATCGCCCGGACCCACCCGATCCAAATTCATGATAGTGCGCTCCTTGGGAAAACCACATCATAGCAGGTTACCGACCTCTACAGACCCCCATCGCAGGTGGTCAGCCGGGCTTTGGCGGGTACACGAAAGGCAGGATGTCGGCGAAGAAGTCGCCCTTGGCGCGCTCGCGCAGATGCTGAGGGACGGAGGCCCGCACCTCGACACTCAGGGCGTTAAGCGAGATATCGACAATGAGCACCGCCGCCGGATTCCAGCCAAAGGGGGGCGCCGCCGAGGCGTCCTTGCCGCCCTTCGCTGTCCCATCGCTTTCCGGCACGGGGTCTTCCGGCCGCGGCCGAAAATGGACGGCTGCCGCCTCCTCTATCTTACGCAGGGTCTCGGTAGCGTTGGCCGGGATCGCGATATCGAACCGGAAAACGATCCGGGCCCAGTCATGGGGAAGCGACCGTATGAGCCCGCCGGTAATGACGACGCCATTCGGGACTCGAAACAACTGGCCGTCGTCTAGGCGCAGCTCGGAGTAAAACAGATTGATGTCCCGCACCACCCCCCGATAGCCTTGCGCCCGCATCTGGTGAGGGTAGGTCTCGGGCATCATCGGAAACTGCCAGGCTATGATCTGAACATGGTCACCGACATCGAAGGGCTTAAAGAGGGCGACCGCCAACCCCCCGAAGAAGTTGCCGAAAAACGATTGGCCGGCCACACCCAGCACTACCGACAGCATGGTGCCGCCCACCAAGACCCCACTGAAGGTCCCCCCGACCACGAAAATGATCAGGAGCGCGAGGGCGGCGTATAAGAGCAAGCGCGTCAAATAGATACCCGTGACGGAATCTTGCCACGCCAACTGATACCCTTCCCCGGCGCGCGCCATTTGCTCGAGCTTGTTGGCCCGGCGGCGGGCCATGGCCCCCTCGATGTCACGGATGACACGCAAGCCGGCCAAGGCGACCACCACAATGCGCAAGATACTGACCTCCTCCGGAGGCCATTTGTAATGTTGAGCGCCGTAGCCGACCGCAAACAAAAGCCCGACGGCGAGGGCGATCCAGACTGCCGTCGTCCACGGCAGCGCCCGCAATAGACGCCGCGCCTGCCCTTTATCAGGGAATCTTCCGTTTGCCATGAGGGCGATTATACACGTGAGACCGCAGGCTCACCCTCCGACCCCGGCCATGGGCGGCGATTGACGGTTGGGAATCGTTGCAGTAGGGTGACGAGCCAAGGATGAGGATCGCCCGTGACTGAGAGCACACCACTTCCGGACTTCGAAACGGCGCTGGCCGAGCTGGAACAGATCGTAAACCAAATGGAAAACGGCCAACAGTCCCTGGAGGAAGCGCTCGCTACCTTCCAGCGGGGTATGGAACTCTCGAGACTATGTGAGACCGGCCTCAAAAACGCCGAGCAACGTGTCGAACAACTGATATCCGACGCGGCCGGCAACCCCCGGATAGAACCCTTTACTGCGCGCGAACGCGACGAGTGATCCCGTGTCCGAAGAGACCTTAGAGACCTTAAAGCGCTATCGTGTGCGCGTGGAAAACGTATTGGGGCGGCTCCTGCCGCCGGCCCAATCAACGCCGACCGACCTCCATGAGGCCATGCGCTACGCAACCCTTGGCGGCGGGAAAAGGCTGCGGGCCTGTCTCGTATACGCGACGGGAGAGGCCTTGCGCGCCCCGCTCGAGGCCCTAGACCACGCCGCCGCGGCAGTCGAGCTCATCCACGCCTACTCGCTGATTCACGACGACCTTCCGTGCATGGATGACGACGACATACGCCGCGGGCGCCCCAGCTGTCACAAGGCCTTTGGCGAAGCCACGGCCTTATTAGCCGGTGATGCCCTGCAGACCCAGGCATTCACGGTCCTCGCTACGGCGCCGGGGCTTGCGGCCGCGACCCGGATCGCGATGGTCGAGGCCTTGGCCCAGGCCTCGGGGTCCCTGGGTATGGCCGGCGGGCAGGCCCTCGACCTTAAGGCGGGCCCGGTCGCTACAGTTGAGACCCTGATCGAACGACATGGCCGCAAGACGGGCGCCCTCATTCAAGGGGCCGTCCGGCTGGGTGCGCTGGCGGCAGCCTCCGAGGTGCCCGCCGGCCTGGATCACTATGGACAGGCATTGGGCCTTGCCTTTCAGATCGCAGACGACCTCTTGGATGTCGAAGGGGTAGCCCTCGTGGTGGGCAAGACCGTCGGGGCCGATGCCGCAGCCGGCAAGGCCACCTTCGCATCGGCCCTCGGTATACCCGAGGCCCGGCGCCGGGCGCGCGCCCTGTACGACGATGCCCTCGCCAGTCTCCAGTTTTTGGGAGATAATGGTGGGCTCCTTGCGTCTATCGCCCGCTACGCCATTGAACGAGACCACTAAATAGAATGGCAAAGACCGGTCAGGCCCTACTACGATCCATAGACTCCCCAGCAGACCTGCGGCGTCTGCCCGAAAGCGCCCTGCCCCAACTCGCGCAGGAATTACGCGACTATCTTATAACGAGCGTAAGTCGCACCGGCGGACATTTGGCGGCGGGACTGGGCACGATCGAGCTTACGATCGCCCTGCATTATGTGTTCGATACACCCGAAGACCGTCTCGTCTGGGACGTAGGCCACCAGACCTACCCCCACAAGATCCTAACGGGGCGTCGCGATCAGATGGCGACCCTGCGCAAGGCGGGCGGGCTTTCTGGTTTCCCGAAACGCTCCGAGAGCCCGTACGACACCTTTGGTGTCGGGCATTCCAGTACGTCGATCAGCGCGGCCCTCGGGATGGCGGTTGCCGCCGGTCGGGCCGGCTCACATCGGCAGGTGGTGGCGGTGATCGGGGACGGGGCCTTGACGGCCGGCATGGCGTTCGAGGCCCTGAACAACGCCGGCGACATGGACGCCAACCTGCTCGTGGTCCTGAACGATAACGACATGTCCATATCCCCGAACGTCGGCGCGCTATCGAGCTATCTCGCCCGCATCCTGTCGGGGCGCGCCTACACGAGCGTGCGGAGCGGCAGCAAAACGGTACTGAGTACAGTGCGCCCGGTCTTTCAGTTCGCCAAGCGCATCGAGGAGCATATGAAGGGCATCATCATGCCCGGTACGCTCTTTGAGGAACTCGGCTTCAACTACATCGGGCCGATCGACGGGCACGATCTCCCGACATTGGTTGCGACGCTGCGTAACATGCGCGGCCTCACCGGCCCGCGGTTTTTGCATGTCGTGACCCGTAAAGGGAAGGGCTATACGCCTGCCGAAGGCGACCCCTGCGTCTATCACGGGGTAACGCCTTTTGACCCGCTGACGGGAAAGATGGAAACCAAGGCCTCGGGCAAGACCTACACGCAGGTCTTCGGGGAATGGCTGTGCGATATGGCCGCCGCCGATCCGCGGCTGATCGGCATCACCCCGGCGATGCGGGAAGGCTCGGGACTCGTCGAGTTCTCGGAACGTTTCCCGGACCGCTACTTCGATGTCGGCATAGCCGAGCAGCATGCGCTGACATTTGCCGCGGGACTGGCCTGTGAAGGGCTAAAACCGGTCGTCGCCATCTATTCGACATTCCTGCAGCGCGGCTATGATCAGGTGATCCACGACATCAGCCTCCAGAATCTGCCGGTCATGCTCGCTATCGACCGCGGCGGGCTGGTGGGTGCCGATGGGCCGACGCACGCCGGGAGTTTCGATCTGAGCTTCATGCGCTGCCTCCCCCACTTCGTGATCATGGCAGCAAGCGACGAGAACGAGTGCCGACAGATGCTCTATACCGCCTATTGCCACGATGGTCCAACCGCCGTGCGTTACCCGCGTGGTAGTGGCAGTGGGGTCGCGATTGAATCGACCATGACCGCCCTACCCATCGGCAAGGCCGAGGTGCGGCGTCACGGCGGAGGCGTGGCCTTGCTGGCCTTCGGCTCGCTTTTGGGGGCGGCGCTCGTAGCCGGCGAGACCTTGGGCGCGACCGTGGTCAACATGCGTTTCGTGAAGCCCTTGGATGAGGCCCTCTTGATCAAACTAGCTCGCTCGCACGAGCTCTTCGTGACGGTTGAAGAGAATGCCGTCGCGGGAGGGGCCGGTAGCGGCGTGGGAGAACTCGTAGGCCAACTCCAATTGCCGGTCCGGGTCCTGAATCTCGGTCTACCGGATGAATACCTGGATCATGGGGTGCCGGCGCAGATGCTGGCGGCCTGCGGCCTGGATGCCGCCGGGATCGTACGGCAAGTCCAGCAGGCCATGCCCCGGCTTGCCCGGGCGTCGGAATCGGCCTAGAATACGCTAATACCTACTGAATCACTCAGGATTAAGGTCTCGCCATGATCGCAGCACCCACCGGTGCGCGAGCCGACTGTATCGCCGATGTGCAAAACAGTGTTGACTCGCGTCGTATCGCCATAGACAAGGTCGGCATCAAGAATATCCGCCATCCGGTCCGGGTTAAGGACCGGAGCCAGGGCGAGCAGCACACGATCGCGGTTTTCAACATGTATGTGGAGTTACCCCATAACTTCAAGGGGACCCACATGTCCCGGTTCGTGGAGATCCTCAACAACTACGAAACCGAGATATCCGTCGAGTCGTTTCAGGACATGCTTACCGAGATGGCAGCGCGCCTCGAGGCCGATGCCGGGCATATCGAGATGACCTTCCCCTACTTTGTCATGAAGACGGCCCCGGTCTCTGGTGTGCGCAGCCTCATGGACTACGACGTAACCTTCCTAGGCGAGATCCGCGACGGCCAGAGCGTAACGACCATCCGCGTCGTGGTTCCGGTCACGAGTCTCTGCCCCTGCTCGAAGGAGATCTCGGACCGGGGCGCGCACAATCAACGGTCGCATGTCACCGTAGCGGTACGAACGAACGAGTTCGTGTGGGTGGAAGATCTGATCGACCTCGTCGAGAAACAGGCCAGCTGTGAGTTGTATGGCCTATTGAAGCGCCCCGATGAGAAATACGTCACGGAACGCGCCTATGACAACCCGCGTTTCGTTGAGGACATGGTGCGCGAGGTCGCAGGCGCGCTCAACGCAGACAAGCGCGTCGACGCCTACACCGTGGAATCCGAAAACTTCGAGTCCATCCACAATCACTCTGCCTACGCCCTGATCACCAAAGACAAGACGGCGGGCTAAGCGCCGGATAGCGCTTGCGTCAACTGCGTCGCCTCTGTTAGCCTCCTAATAGTTAGGTTAGGAAGGAGTCGACTATGGGGCTTCCTCAGGAGTCATTTGCGGGGATACTCCATGAAACGGCACGCCTATGGCGGACCGAACTGGACCGGCGCCTGCGGCCATTAGGCTTAAGCCAGGCCAAGTGGCGCATGCTCGTCCATATTTCATGCAGCGAGGATTGTACCCAGGCCGAGCTCGCGGCGCGGCTCGGGGTCGAGGCCCCGACCGTGGTCGGCCTACTCGACCGGCTCGCCGCCGACGGGCTAGTCGAGCGTCACGAGTCGGCCCACGACCGGCGTAGCAAGACCGTCCGGCTACGCGAAGGGGGCCGGGCGTTAATGAAACCGATTGCCGAGATGGCTGAGAACTTAAACCGCGAACTGCTCGCGAACTTAAGCAGCGATGAGGTCGCCGTGAGTCAGGCCGCCCTGGCCAAGATTCGCGACCGACTGCGTTCCCTCTAGACTACTACTGGTCAAGGCCTGTCCATGTCCCGACTATCCCAGATGGTCCGCGCCCTCCTACGGCAACGGGCGCTGCTCGTGTTTGTCGCCATCCTGGCGCTCTATGGGATCTACGTCTATTGGCGCAGCCTCCAGAACTATGTCAGCACGGACGATGCCTATGTAGGCGCCCATGTGATCTCGATCGCAGCCCAGGTCTCGGGACCGGTCGCACGGGTCTACGTGCACAACAACACCCCGGTCGCCGCGCACGCGCGCCTCTTCGAGATCGACACCCATCCCTACGAGATTGCCGTGCAGGCCGCGCAGGCCACCGTCCAGGAACGCCGGGCCATATTGACCAATGCGCAAGCCATCTGGGGCCGGACCCAGCGCATGGCGGCGCACCGGTTCTTATCGCCCCAGGCCTCGGATACGGCGCGCGCAACCGTAAACGCCGACGCGGCCGCGCTTGCCGCGGCCCAAGCGGCCCTGGCCCGTGCCCGCCTGAACCTGGCCCACTGCCTGGTCAGGGCACCGGCGCGCGGCTACCTGAGCGATATGCGTCTCCAGCCTGGGGCCTACATCCAAGCCGGTACGCCCCTGTTTGCCCTGATCGCCGCACATCCTTACTGGGTAACGGCGAACTTCAAAGAAACCGCCATCGCCGACATCGCACTCGGCGACCGCGCCCACATCCACGTCGATATGTATCCGGGCTACGTCTTTCACGGTAAAGTAGTTGGGATCAGTGGCGGCAGCGGGACTGCGTTTTCCTTGCTGCCCCCGGAAAATGCCACGGGAAATTGGGTCAAGGTGACGCAACGCGTGCCGGTCCGCATCCTGATCCTAAACCTCGATCCGCGCCGCCCTCTGCGTATCGGGACGAGCGCCGACGCGGTCGTCTTCTTTCGAAGGGCGCACAGGCACTAGGGGAGCCCCATGGTCTTTCGCACCATGCTTCTCTGTTATGACGGGACGCGCGAGGGGCGCACGGCGCTCAAGCAAGGGGCGGAACTCGCTTACGCCTGCGGGGCCTTCGTGCACCTGCTCGCCGTCGTGCGCACGAGCGCTACCGCCATCGTGGCGGAATCCCTGTCAACCGATGCCCCGTTCCGGGACCAAACACAGCATGTCGAAGAGATACTCCATGAGGGCGTAGCACGCCTCACGGCCCGGGGCGTCCGGGCCGAGGGCCATCTGGCCCTGGGGGAACCCCTAGACGAGATCGTGCGCGCCGCCCACACCTTCCAGGTCGACCTGATCGTCCTCGGCCACCGCACCCAGTCGGGGTTCGCGCGCTGGTGGCGGGGGGACTCCGTCGGGGTGACACTCCTAGATCTCTCGGCCTGCAGTATCTTGGTCTGTATCGAGAATCCCCGTCCTGAAACGCCCCCGTGACCGCGCGCCAACGCTTCCTCATCACCGTGGCCGTCATGGCGACGACCGTCATGCAGGTCTTGGACACCACGATCGTCAACGTCGCCCTTCCCCACATGGAAGGCCAGCTCGAGGCCACGCCCGACCAGATCACCTGGGTGCTGACGAGCTACCTCGTCGCTTCCGCTGTCTTCATGCCGCTCACCGGCTTTTTCATGGACCGGTGGGGACGGCGCCGTTACCTACTGGTCAGCATCTTTGGCTTCGTGCTCTTCTCCGCCCTCTGCGGGCTGGCCCGCACCTTGGATCAGATCGTCGTCTTTCGGCTCCTGCAGGGGGCATTCGGGGCGTCGCTTGTGCCCCTGTCCCAGGCCATCCTGGTGAGCGTCTATCCGATCGAGGAGCGGGGACGCGCCATGGCGATCTGGGGCATAGGGGTCATGATAGGACCCATACTGGGACCGACCTTGGGCGGCTATCTGACGGAGGTCTTGAGCTGGCGCTGGACCTTTTTTATCAACTTGCCGGTGGGCATCCTCTCCTATGTCCTCGCCATGACCTCGGTCCCGGATACCGAGCGGCACGAGCGGCACATGGACTGGGGCGGACTACTTTATCTCGCGCTTGGTATCAGCGCCCTGCAGTTTTTGCTCGACCGGGGCAATGAATACGGTTGGCTGGGCTCGGAGCGCATCCAGCTCACGGTGGTCCTGGTCGCGGCCGGCTTCGCCGCCTTCCTCGCCCATAGCGTGGGCCGTACCGGTCCGCGTCTGTTCGACCTGCGGATCTTTAAGGATCGGAACTTCACGGTCGCAAGCCTGCTGCTCGCGATTTTTGGTCTCGGGATGTACGGGTCCATGGTCATGCAGCCCCTGTTCCTCGAGGAACTCCTGCACTACCCGACCCTCACTACAGGCCTTGCCATGGCGCCGCGGGGCATCATAAGCGCGATCAGCATGCTGATCGTCGGCCGGGCCATACGCCGGGTCAGCCCGCGGATTTTGATCACCGCCGGCATTCTGTTGAGCGGCGCCGGCACCTGGGCGATGAGCCTCTACGACCTCCATATCAGTACCTGGCAGGTCGTATGGCCCATACTGATCCAGGGCATGGGGCTTGGCATGATCTACGTGCCGCTCTCGACGGTGGCCTTCGCCACCCTGCCACGCGAATCCGCGTCGGAGGCCGCAGGCCTTTTTAGCCTGATGCGCACCGTCGGCTCCTCCATTGGCATATCGCTCGTGACTACGATGTTCATCCGTCACGGCCAGATGGCCTGGAACCTCGTAGGCGGCCACATCACGGACTACGGGACCGCGGCATCGGTCTACCTGGCGCCCCTCCATGTGCTCCCGCGCTCGCCGCTCGGGGCGGCCGTGCTCGCCAGCACCCTGAGCCGCCAATCACAGATGGTGGCCTTCGATGCCGCCTTCCTCTTTATCACCATGAGTTTCGTCGCCATGTTGCCGCTCGTGTTGTTCGTGGGCGGGGCGCGTCCGAGCTCGGTGGCCGCCCCGGCCGTCGCGGCGGACTAGGGGACCGGGCCCCACCTTCGCTATACTCGGGCCCATGACTGCCGTGATGCCCACGAGGGCGCAGAGGTCTACGCCCGCGCCCATCCCGGACCCAGGGCGCTCTCCTATGACTATTTACTGTTTATTACGGCCTGAGATCTTGCGTCCATGAAACCGATCGCGGTCTTTCGACATGCCCCCGGCGAGGGCCCTGGCTACCTGGCCGAGGTCCTCCGTGCCCACCAGCTCCCCTTTACCGTCATCCGCGTCGATCAGGGCGACCCCGTACCGGCGACGGCGCGTCCCTATGCGGGGCTCGTCTTCATGGGGGGACCTATGAGCGTCAACGACCCCCTGCCCTGGATCCCGCAGGTCCTGGCCCTCATACGCGAGGCCCAAGGCGACAGGCTACCGGTTCTGGGCCATTGCCTCGGTGGTCAACTGATCAGCAAGGCCTTAGGCGGCCAAGTGACCCGCAATCCCGTCATGGAGATCGGTTGGGGCATGGTCGACGCCGTCGCGGGGCCGGCGGCCGACCGATGGCTTGGCGATCTCCCGGCGCAGTTCGAGGTCTTCCACTGGCATGGCGACACCTTCACGATCCCGCCGGGGGCCGCCCATATCCTCGCAAGCCGTTTTTGTCGCCACCAGGCCTTCGTAATCGACCGCACTTTGGCGTTGCAATGCCATGTCGAAATGACCGCCACCATGATCGACGCATGGGCCGGCAGCGCGGCCGGGCAGAGGCTCGTCGCCGCCCCCTCCATCCAAACTGCCGATATGATGCGCGCGGCCATGGCCACGAAACTCCCGTCCCTGCACCAGGTCGCCGACACCTTGTACGCACGCTGGCTGGAGGCCGTGTGCGCATCGGGATAGACCTTGGCGGCACGAAGATCGAGGGGATACTGATCGACCCGGCCGGTCAGGAACTCGCCCGGCGGCGCGTCCCTACCCCCGTTGCGGGGGGTTACCCGGCCATCCTGGGGGCGCTTGCCGAGATGGTGGCCGCCCTAGAGACGCACGCGGGGGAGCGCTGTCCGGTGGGCCTTGGGTGTCCGGGCGCCATCTCGCACAAGACCTTGGCCCTTAAAAATGCCAATACCCAGTGCCTGAATGGCCAAACCTTGGCCCCCGATCTGGAACGCGCCATCGACCGGCCCGTCCGTCTCGAGAACGACGCCAATTGTCTCGCCCTAAGCGAGGCGCGCGACGGGGCCGGGGCCGGTCACCGCTGCGTCTTTGGCGTAATCCTCGGCACCGGCGTCGGCGGCGGCATCGTCATCGACGGGACCCTATGGGCCGGTCATCAACACATCGCCGGCGAATGGGGCCATAACGTCCTGGAGGCCGACGGGCCGGCCTGCTATTGCGGACGGCGCGGCTGCGTCGAGACCCTGTTGTCCGGACCCGGGCTTGCGGCAAGCTACCGGACGCTCGGCGGTACCCCCGGACTGGCCGCCCACGAGATCGTGGCGCGCGCACCGCACGATGCGCCAGCCCGCACCGCGCTGGATCTCTACTACGAACGCCTGGGTCGGGCGCTTGCAACGGTTGTGAACATCCTGGACCCCGACATCATCGTCCTTGGAGGCGGCCTCAGTGCCATACCAAGCCTCTGTGCGGCGGCCCGCACGGCCCTGGCCCAGGCCGCGTTCACAGACGAGTGTACGACCCCCATCGTGCCGGCGCGTCATGGGGCGAGTTCGGGCGTGCGCGGTGCGGCCCATTTGTGGCCGGCCTCACGCTAAACGGCGGGAAGGCTCTGGCCCAGACCCGACGGACTGTGATCAAAGGACACGTGTCGGGGCCGGAATCGTATATGATTGATTAACAAAACCGCCGACCCCTGCCCAGACCCGACACCCGGGCCGCGCCGGGGAGCTCGGACCCCTACTTTTGCGAGGACGCTTCCGGATCTATGCGCAGCCAAGCCTTACTGCTTGCCACACTCAAAGAGACCCCGTCAGACGCCGAGATCGTAAGCCATCGCCTGATGTTGCGCGCCGGCATGATCCGCAAACTCGCCTCCGGCCTCTATACCTGGCTGCCGCTCGGCCTGCGCGTCCTGCGTAAGGTGGAGGCCATCGTCCGCGCGGAGATGAACCACGCCGGCGCCCAAGAAGTCCTGATGCCCGCCGTGCAACCCGCGGAACTCTGGCAGGAGTCGGGACGCTGGCAGCATTATGGGCCGGAACTCTTGCGTCTCCATGACCGCCACGACCGCTCGTTCTGTTTTGGGCCCACGCACGAAGAGGTCATTACCGACCTCGCGCGCCGTGAAATCCGCAGCTACCGCCAGCTGCCCGTAACCTTCTATCAGATACAGACCAAGTTTCGTGACGAGGTGCGTCCGCGGTTTGGGGTGATGCGCGCCCGCGAATTTCTGATGAAGGACGCCTATTCTTTTCATGCCGACAAGGCCTCGCTCGCCGCCACCTACGAGGTGATGTATGCGGCCTACCAGCGGATATTCACGCGGCTTGGCCTGCGCTTTCGGGCGGTCCGGGCGGATACCGGGGCCATAGGCGGAGACGCCTCGCACGAGTTTCATGTCCTGGCCGAGACCGGGGAGGACGCCATCATTACCTGCCCCGCCTGCGATTATGCGGCCAATGTCGAGCTCGCCCAGGCGACCCCCGGGCCAGTCCGGCCAGCCCCCACCGCGGCGCTTAAGGAGGTGGCGACCGGCGAGGCCCACAGCATCGCGGAGCTCGCCGCCGCCCTGTCGGTGGAGCCGGCCCAGCTCCTGAAAGCGGTCTTCATAAGGGGCGTAGACGGACCGATCGCCCTGTTCGTGCGCGGCGACCACGAGATCAATCCGATAAAGGCCGCCAAGGTCCCGCAGGCGCTACAACCGCTTACCCTCGCAAGCCCCCAGGAGATCCGCGCCTGCGGCGCGGTCGTCGGGGCGGCCGGCCCGGGAGGGCTTACGATACCGAGCTATGCCGACCCAGCCGCGCTGGCGCTCGCGGACTTCGTATGCGGGGCCAACCGGGACAACCGACATTTGACGGGCGTCAACTGGGGGCGCGACCTTCCGGAGCCGCAGGCCTTTGACCTGCGCGAGGTCAACGCGGGGGACGCCTGTCTGCAGTGCGGGGCCTCCCTTGAGCGCGGACGCGGTATAGAGGTCGGCCACATATTCCAGCTGGGAACCAAATACAGCCGCCAGATGGGCGCGTCCTTCCAAGACGAGGCCGGCCAATCTCAAGCCTTTGTGATGGGCTGTTACGGCATCGGGGTGTCGCGGGTAGTGGCCGCTGCCATCGAGCAAAACCATGATGAGCAGGGCATTATCTGGCCAAGTCCCATCGCCCCCTTTACCGTCGTCATCATCCCCATCGGGGCACAAAAGTCGCCGGCGGTCGGTCAGGCGGCGGAGGATCTGTACGATGAGCTGCGCGCCCAGGGCCTCGACGTCTTGCTCGACGACCGCGATGAGCGGCCCGGGGTGCTCTTCGGCGACATGGATCTGATCGGCATCCCCCATCGCCTCGTCATTGGCGAGCGCGGTCTGCGCGCCGGAACGATCGAATACAAGGGACGCGGCAACCATGAAGTCGAGAACTGGCCCCGCCACGATGTGCCGGCGCTGCTTGCCGAACGTTTGGCGCGCTAGCGCGCTCGCGCTTGCCGTGGGAATGCTCGCGCCCGCCGTGCGCGCGGCGCCACGCTGGGGACATATCCCCGTACACCGCGATGCCTTCCCAAACCGCTTTGCCGCCGAGGTCTGGCTTGCGGACATGTCGCAGCGCCTAGCCGGCCTCGTGCCAAGCCGGCGCTTTCGCCTGCGGCTCCTGGAGGATGTCCGTTACGCGGCGCTGCGTGAGGGCCTGCGGCCGCGTATCGTGCTGGCCGTCATCGAGGTGGAGAGCGCATTCAATCCCTACGCGATCTCGCCGAAAGGTGCCCTGGGCCTCATGCAGGTGATGCCATTTTGGCGCCAACGCCTGGGCGCGCCCCACGCGAATCTCTTCCGGGTGCGCACCAATCTACGCATGGGCTGCCGCATCCTGCGCCACTACCTAAACCGCCATCAGGGTCATCTCTTCAGTGCTTTAGCGGCCTACAACGGCAGCAACGGGCTCCCCTATTATCCGGACCGTGTCTACCGCGTCTTTCATGCCCGCTGGTTTCACCAGTGACACCCTTAAACCCGCTAAGGCGGCGGGCTTCTCGCCAAGACGCGCGGTTCGTCGGCGACCTCCGGAGGAAACCCGCGACAGACGCACCCGCTGCCGCGTGATTCCGCGATTCGGCTAGATGACGGCCGCCGTTAACTTACGGAAGGGCCGCGCCCGAGCCACTACCATGCCTGAGATTTCCCGGGCATGAACCACTCCCGTTAATCTTACGGTATGGCGTAAGTGTCGTGGCTCCACGCGGCGAGGCTTCCATCTTGCGGTAACCATCACCGCAGACCCTGTTCTTCACCGCCAACCCTTCCAGCGATGGCACCCAAGCTGATATTCGAGCTACATGAACGATAAATCACACCGCGCATTCACGTCTCGTCGTAGCGGATCAGAAAACTTTCCGGCACGAGGTCGCTCGGCGCGGCCTCGCTCGTCACCTGTCTCACCACCGCCCCTGGCGGGCCTTTTGCGACCGCCTCGGATAGCGCCGTAAGAACGGCTTCTGGGCCGCACGCCCACACCTCGACCGTACCGTCTTTACGGTTACGCACCCAGCCCGTAAGGTCGAGCCCGCGTGCTGAGTCCTGGACATACGCGCGGAATCCGACGCCTTGCACCCTCCCTCTGACCGTCAGTCTGACGCAGGCCATCTCTCCTCCCTAAGGCTCATCGCGCGCACGGGACTTCCCTCTATCCTCGCACATGTCATTTACGGATATCCACCGGAGACCCTACCATGACCCTGCGCCTCGGAGATGTCGCTCCCGACTTTACCCAGGATTCGACCATCGGACCCATCGAGTTTCACAAATGGATCGGCAATCATTGGGCCGTCCTGTTCTCGCATCCGGCAGACTACACGCCGGTATGTACCACAGAACTCGGCACTGCCGCGCGCCTATCGGAGGAATTCAAGCGGCGTGATGTTAAGGTGCTCGCCGTGAGTGTTGACCCCGTCAATACCCACAAAGACTGGATCAAGGATATCGACGAGACGCAAAAGACGCATGTCGACTTTCCGATCCTGGGGGACAAGGACCGCAAGGTCTCGATGCTTTATGACATGATCCACCCCAAACAGAATGACACCTTGACCGTCCGCTCGGTATTTATCATCGACCCGCGCAAGATCGTCCGCACCATCCTCACCTACCCCGCCAGTACCGGCCGTGAGTTTGGGGAAATATTCCGGATCATAGATTCCCTCCAACTGACCGACAAATACAGCGTCGCGACCCCCGCCAACTGGCATAGCGGGGACGACGTCGTGATATCGCCTGCGATCAAGGACCAGAGCACCCTGGCCGCCAAGTTTCCTCGCGGTTATCGGGAGATCAAGCCGTATCTGCGGATGACCCCGCAGCCGACCCATTAAGACGGCGAGGGCCTTGCCGGAAAGAGCCGGCGGGCCTCGCGCACCGACTTCCAGAAGGCGTAGCCTGCGATCGGAACCAGCAGAATGACCACGAGGAAAAGTCCCACCCCGACGTGGGCGAGGTTATGCACGTGCACACCGGTGGCAAACGACCCCGACACCAGGCGCGGGTCGATGAGCCCGAGAGCACCGACCAGCACAAAGCTCAAGCCGCCGCCCGCCAGCGTGCGTCCGGCCATCTTGCGCGCCACATAGACGCGCGCGCGGTCATCGAGCTTGCGACGCGCCATCCAGCCGCCGAACAAAGAACCCAGTACCATCTGCATGAGGGTCGTACCGAGCCCAAACAACAGGCCTGGCAGGAAGGCGAGGTAAGGGCTGTGCATGGCCGGGGCCAGAACCGTATAAACGATGATGGCAAACGCGCCGGTCCCCCAGCCGGCAAGGAAGCCATGGACAAGCGGCATATAAGCGGGCATGGCCCCCGGTTCGCGGGTTACGGCGTCCCGGTCAAGCTCATGACTGTGAAAGAGGTGGGGGATACGGCCCTTACGAAGGATGAAGGCCCCGGACCCGGCCATGACCGCGCCGACCACGATATAAATAAAATCGTTCCACCCGGCCGCCCTCAGAAACGGGGTCAGCGCGAAATAGGACAGCTCGGAGGCGATCGCCCGCTGCAAGGTGAAGGTCAAGGAGAAAAGCAGGCCGGCACGGACCCCGCCGCGCACCGAGTAGGATCCTATGGCGTAATTGAAGGTAATGGGCCAGGTGTGCTCGTCGGGCGTGATCCCGTGCACGATACCCAAAAAAAACGCCGTAACGAGCGCCACCGTGCCCGTGAGCCCAGCGACCTCCGGATTCCATAGATTGAGCCCACCGATCACCGCGCCACTCCGTCCACGCCTCTGATGCAGCCCGCTACTTTATCCGTAACAGAGGGACCCGCCAACCTCGGGGACCGGGATCTTCGCCGGGGCGCCTGCGACCTCCCGCACCAGACGCGGAACCAGGTAACCGGGTAGCCGGTCGCGCACCGCCCGCATAAGCCCTAGTGCGACATCCTCGGCCACTGCAAAATGCGCAGCGCCCTGGACGCGGTCGAGCATATGCATATAGTAGGGGAGCACCCCGGCCGCAAAAAGCCTTTCGCTAAGACCCACGAGCACGTCCGCCTCATCGTTAACCCCGGCCAGCAGCACGGATTGATTCAGCAAGGTCACCCCGGCGGCGCGCAGGCGGCCGCACGCAGACGCCACATCCTGATCGATCTCGCGGGGGTGATTGATGTGCAGGACCAGGACGACGGCCAGACGCGTCTTGTGCAGCACGGCCAGGAGTCCGTTGTCGACCCGGCTGGGAACGACGACCGGGACGCGGCTGTGCAGGCGGAGCGTCTGGACATGGTCGACCGCCTCCAGGCGGCGGATGACCACCACGAGTTTGTCGTCGGCCAAGGTCAACGGGTCGCCCCCGCTCAAGATGACCTCCCGCACCGAGGGGTTTTCGGCAATATAGGTCACGGCAGACCGCCAATCATCGCGCGCCGCGTTTGCCTCCGCATACGGGAAATGGCGTCGAAAACAATAGCGACAATGCACCGCGCAGGCCCCGGTGGCAGTAAGCAGGACCCGCCCCTGGTATTTGTGCAGGACCCCCGGCGCGACCTGTGCGGCCAGATCGCCCACGGGGTCGCGTAAATCGCCCGCGGCCACATGCTCTTCGGCCGCCAGAGGTAGGATCTGGCGCAGCAAGGGGTCGTCCGGGTCGCCTGGGGTAATGCGCGCGAGATAGGGACGCGGCACGCGCAGCGGGAACAAGGCGTGGGCCCGTTCGGCGGCCGGCAGCAGGGTCGCAGGGAGGCCAAGGGTGGCCAATAGGTCCTGCGGGTTGGTGATCGCCCGCGCGAGTTCCTCCCGCCAAGGCGCCTGCCGCGGTGCCGAAGTTCCATGTATCATACGCGCACTGTCCGTGTTCCGCCCATAAAAGGCAAGCGGCGATGGATAGGCTCCACCCCCACACCGAGACCATCATGGCGACCTATAGCACCAGTGAGTTCAAAAACGGCCTGAAGATCATGATCGACGCCGATCCCTGCTCGATCATCGAAAACGAGTTCGTGAAACCGGGCAAAGGGCAGGCGTTCAACCGTGTCAAGATTCGCAATTTGAAGACCGGGCGCGTCGTCGAGCGGACGTTCAAGTCCGGGGACACGGTCGAAGGCGCGGATGTGGTCGACGTGGAGATGCAGTACCTGTATAGCGACGGCGACTTCTGGTATTTCATGTCGCCGGAGACCTACGAGCAACTCGGGGCAGACAAGACGGCCGTCGGCGACGCTGCCAAATGGCTGAAAGAACAGGCCTTATGCCTTGTGACCCTCTGGAACGGCGTACCGTTGAGCGTCGAGGCGCCCGTGCATGTCGTCTTGAAAGTCACCGATACCGATCCCGGCGTACGGGGCGACACAAGCGGCGGGGGCGGTAAACCCGCGACGCTCGAGACCGGCGCTGTGGTACGCGTCCCTTTGTTCATCAATATCGGCGACAGCCTGAAGGTCAACACGCAGACCGGGGAATACATTGCCCGCGCTAAAGATTAGCGAGCCGCCAAGCGGCCGGGACGACTGGCGAAGCAGCGCGAGCCTGGAGATGCTGCGCGTGCGCGCGGCCCTTATGGCGCGCGTACGGGCCTTCTTTGCGGGGCGCGGCTATCTCGAGGTCGAGACGCCACTACTCGCCCACGCCGGGGCCGCCGACGCCCAGATCGGCCAGTTCGTCGTCAACGACCCCGTCTACGGAACGCTCTATCTGCAGACATCCCCCGAATACGCGATGAAGCGCCTACTTCTCACGGGGGCCGGATCGATCTTTCAGGTCAGCAAGGCCTTTCGGCAAGGAGAGGTGGGGCGGTTCCATAACCCGGAATTTACCCTTGTTGAATGGTACGGCGCGGGCTATGACCGCGCCCGTCTCATCGAAGAGACCTGCCAATTGCTGGGTGAACTCATACCCGATCTGGCTTGTGCGCCCCGAATCGTGGCCTGGGCCGAGCTTTTTCGGGAGCTGATCGGTATCGACCCTTTAGCCGAACCGACCGAGCTCTTGCTTCAGGCGGCCTATGACTGGGTGCCGTCCGCGCGTGGCCTGACGCTCGAGGATAGGGACAGCATTTTGGATCTGCTCATGAGCACGGCCCTGGCACCCCGCTTCGCCGATGACCGCCTAACCGTGGTCGTCGACTACCCGCCGAGCCAAGCCGCCCTCGCTTGCCTGAACGAAGCCGGGCTGGCCGACCGTTTCGAGGTCTATGGGGGCGCGCTGGAGCTTGCTAACGGCTTTTGCGAAGCAGTCCACCACGATGAGTACGCGCACCGCTTTGCCCAAGAGGCCCGCAAACGCCAGACGCGCGGACTGCCGGCCATCGCGCGCGACGAACGGCTCCTGCGGGGGCTCGCGCACGCGCCGTTGCCGCCTTGCGCGGGCTGCGCGCTCGGTTTTGACCGGGCCGTGATGCTGGCCACCCGGGCCTCTGACATCGGGACCACGCTCGCCTTTCCGATCGAACGTGCCTAAATTCAGTAACCAGAGCCTATAGGAGGTCGCGTGAGCGCCCTATTTTCGCCATTGACCCTGCGTGCACAGACGTTTCGCAACCGCATTTTCGTGTCACCCATGTGTCAGTACTCGAGCGTCGACGGCTTTCCCACGGCCTGGCACCTCGTCCATCTCGGGAGCCGGGCCGTCGGCGGGGCCGGGCTCGTCATGATGGAGGCCACGGCCGTAAGTCCGGAAGGCCGGATAAGCCCCGGCGACCAAGGCCTCTGGAGCGACGCGCATGCCGAGGCCTTAAAGCCCATAGTGGCCTTTCTCAAATCACAAGGGGCGGCCGCTGGCATCCAGATCGCCCATGCCGGACGCAAGGCGTCCACCACCGCCCCATGGATGGGGGGCGGCGCCCTCACGCGCGATCAGGGGGGCTGGGAGCCCATCGCACCGAGCGCGCTCGCCTTCAGCCCGCACTCGCCTACGCCGCGAGCTTGTGACCGGCAGGACATAGAGGCCCTCCCGGAGGCCTTCGCGCAGGCCGCGCGCCGTGCCGATGCCGCAGGCTTCGATGTCCTCGAGGTCCACATGGCACACGGCTACCTCCTGCACGAATTCCTGTCGCCGCTCAGTAACAAGCGTAATGATGCCTATGGTGGAACCTTTGAAAACCGCATACGGCTGCCGCTCGCAGTCACCGATGCGGTGCGTGCCGCCTGGCCGGCGACAAAACCCTTATTCGTGCGCATATCCGCCTCCGACTGGGCCGCGGGCGGTTGGGATGATACCCAGTCGGTAGCGCTGGCTGCCGCTCTGAAGGGCCACGGCGTCGACTTGATCGACTGCTCAAGCGGCGGTCTCGTCGCCGACGCGAAGATCCCGGCAGGGCCTGGTTATCAGACGCCGTTTGCGACCCGTATCCGCGAGGAGGCCGGCATCCCTACGGGCGCCGTGGGGCTCATCACCGACCCGCTCCAGGCCGAACAGATCGTCGCCACGGGACTCGCCGACTGCGTATTTCTGGGCCGTGAACTCCTGCGTGACCCGCACTGGCCGCTGCATGCCGCTAGGGCCTTACATGTCGATCTCGCCTGGCCGCTCCAGTACGCGCGCGCCCAACCCTAAAGACGGGGACCCGCGACGGTCTCATCCGATGTGATAGATGAGATTCAAGGTCGTAAAGGTCGTGGTCCGCGCGTAGTGCATGAGGGCTGTCGACGGCAGGCTTGTGTAGTGAATGACCTGTTCGGAAAACTTGAGCGCCAAGTGAAAAATCAGGGTGGTCGTAACCCCCGTGACCGATGTTATCAAGGTCCCGGTGCGGGCCCCCATGACGCTCACCCGCTCGCTGAAACGGGTGCCCGGACGCATCGTCCACACGTAATTAAGGCCGCCATCGGCAACCGGCTCATCGTCTGAAGGACGGGCCCCGGGATAGGCATTCTGCCGGGCGCCGCCGCCGATCTCGAGATCGAGGTGCATCCTCTTGCCGTTGATGACGCGCCGCCCGACATCGAGCGTCTCCACGAGATAGTAGTCATAACCGTTAAAGAGATTGTGGTCATACCGTACGCGCGCTACGGCAAAGTTCACGGGCGCCCCTGTGAACATCCGGCGCGCCTGGACCTGGGCTACGAAACGGTTGACGCCAACGGCGCTGTTGTAGGAAAAATAGTTATAGTTGAGATTGCCGCCGTAACTCCAGAGTCCGACGTTGTCGCGCAGGCGGTCGGCGGAATTGATGCTGGTCGTTAGGGCGACACCGGACGAAGACGAGAGTCCGGCCCCCAGCTCGCCGTGGACCCCGGGCTTGGGCACCCGGGGCGCCGCGCGCGCCCGCGTCAGGCCAGCCATGATCAAGCCCAGAACGGCGGCGGCCAGAAGTCTGTGTGTGCGGGCCCAAACGCCGGACCGGGCCACCGCCCGGCCTGGCGGTTTTTGAGAAATCCCCTCCCCCACGGCGCCGGCTAGCGCATCGTACCAGGCGACCTGGACCGTATAGGCGCGGGCCCGGCGCCCGGGCGGCGCCTTACCGGATCGACATCAGAGGCTCGCTCACAAACACGGCGATGCATAAACTTCCCTCCGCGGACCCGTACGGGCCGCTTGTGATAAATACGACCAAGGGATCCGCGGGAGGTTCCGTGAGCGCGCGCGGCAAAGGGGGATGGGCGTGCCAGCAACAGGCCGCCCCCGCCCTCCGGGAAACGCGATGGATCAGGTCTCGCCTTGGGCGAGCGCGCGTAATGCCGCGATCGCGCCTTCAAGACCCAGATCCCGGCGGGTATTCAGAAATTCGAGCAGCACCACCATGTCCGCGGCCAGCGGACCGAAAAAGGGCTCGAGCTCCGCACCCCGGCCCTCGGCCAAACGCCAGAGCGCGCGGTCCAGGCCCATCAAGGGCGGGGTGGTCGAAGACGCGTTCCGTCGGGCCGGGAACTCGGCCACAGGGGCCAAGGCGGGCAGAAACTCAGGCTCGAAAAGTACCTCGGGAGCCGCCTCGGCCTCGGGGGCGGCGGGCACCGCCACCGCGTCGAGCACGAGTTCCTCGGCGCCGCCTAGGGTATCGCTCAAGGCCGCGGCACTCGCCCGGTTACCGCCGAGCGCCACGGCCCGCTTCAGGCGTTCCTCAGCCATCTGGCGCAGGCCCGTGAAATCCGCAACGCCCTCCTCGGACGAGGCGACACCCACGCTAATACTCAGGGTCTTGCCATCCCGTGTCGGGTGGCTGGCAAAGCGGGTGGCCAAACGCTGCGCAAGGGCGAGCGCGGGACCCTTACGCGCACCGGGTACCAGAATCCCGAACTCGGCGCCACCGAGACGGCCGAACGCGCCGGCCTCCGTCCCGATCTCGGCTTGCAGAACCGCGGCAGTATGCCGTAGCACCATCTCCATCTGCTCGTCGCCATACTCACGATACAGAATACGGACACGATCGAGCGTCACGAGCAGCATGGCAAGCGGTCGCGTCCGGTCGGACTGACCCCAGAAGGCCTCGCCCTGTTCATAAAAGGCCCGGCGGCTCAGCAAGCCATCGCGGTCCGTCTCGTCCTCGGATAGCGGCTGCTCAAACCGCATATAGGCCTGGGTACAGGCCTGCAACTGCGCCAGATTAAGGGGTTTGGTGATGAAATCGGTCGCGCCGCAGGCAAAGGCACGCGTCTTGGTCTCCTCATCATCGGCGCCGGTGATGACGATGATGGGCAAATCCCGAATCCGGGGATCCTCGCTCGCCCGAACCCGGCATATGAAGGCGTAGCCGTCCAGCCGCGGCATCTCGATATCGGTTATCAAGACTCCGATGTCGGACCCCTGCGCCAAGACCTCCCAACCCGCCTCGCCATCGCCTGCCACCGCGACGTCAAAATCGACCTTGAGCATCTTGCTGATGGCTTGGCGGATGACTGCGGAGTCGTCCACCACGAGGACGCGGCCGGCGTTGCGCGCCGTCAGTACCGCCGTAGTCGCACTCACTTTCACCCCTTCTCTCGGCGCAGATTCCGGGCCTACCCACCCGAGTCTGCCCACCGGTTGACCGTTCCTTTGACCTTAGAGGGAAAATCGCTAAAGTCAAATACCGTCAGGGATATAGCGCCCGGCTCAGGCGACCTGCAAACCCAGGGCGAGCCGCGTCTCGGCGATCAGGTCAGCGAGCTTGTTGACAGTCCGCGCCTCGACGAAGCGGGCATCGTCGATGGTGACGGAAAACCGGTTCTCGAGCGCCAACAGGATGCTGATGGCGTTTACGGATTCAACCCCTAGATCGCTGTAGAGGTCCTTGTCGGGGGGTATGGGCCCGGCGAGCTTACCGCTGGTCTCGACGATGGCCATCACATCCTTGCGTATATTGTTGATATCCGTCATAAACTGGCTCCTTACCGCGTTGACTGTCAGTAAGCCTGCGCCCACCCGGGGCGCCGGGCCCTCCCGGCCCGAACGTGCGCCCACTCTAGGAGCGGCCCCTAAGACAGTCAATCCAACTTCACAAGGCGTGACCCTGAACCAAATTCACCACAAGCAACACCAGCGCCACGACTAATAAGATATGAATGAAACCACCCAAGGTACGGGCGCTCACGATGCCTATGAGCCATAACACGAGTAGAATAACGAAGATCGTCCATAACATAGCAGCTCCCTCTGCATTGTCGGTGGCCCACCTTAGGGGCCATCATCGGCGGGGTCAATCGGCCTGGGACGAAAGGATGGAGCGAGACCGGACAACCTGGAGGCGCCATGCCAGAATCTGAACGCACCTACGGGATACGCTTTTACAGCGAAGCGGAACTCGACGCCCTGGAAGCAAGCGACCCCGACGCCGCCTACGCCATTGCCCGCGCGCAGGCCCTCGCCCTGCGCGCGGGCGAAACTGGCCCGCGCGTACGCGGTCCGCAAGACCCCCGGCCCGATCCCCAGGCGGTGGCGCGCGCGATTGCCGATGTCCGCCGTATCCTGGCCCGCGATGGCGGCGACATCGAACTCGTAGGGATCGACGATCGGGTCGTACGGGTGCGAATGAAAGGCGCCTGCGCCGGCTGCCCCAATTCCGTGCTGGATCTGCGCAATGTGGTGGAAAAGGTGGTATGCGCCGTGCCCGGCGTAGAGGCCGTCGTCAACACCTTCTGAGGTCACCTGACGGCACAGCCCCAAGGGCGCTACAATCCCCACCATGAGCGACTATATCGACCCCACGGCACGCTGCCCGGGACCCGAGTCCATCCGGCCCGACGCCACCATCATCGCGGGACGGACGCATACGGGTCGGCCCTGCCGGATCATCGACAACACCTGCTCGATCCCGCGGGAAGAGCTGGCCGCGGTGCTCGAAGGCCTGATTGCCGAGCGGCGCTTCGGGATGGCCGCGCTCTCGGCCCACGGCGGCCATACGCTCGCGATCGGGCAGCCGAATGCCACCCACATCCAATTTGGCGACACCCTGTACCGGATACTGCTCTATCCCTACGAGGCCCGCATCGAGCCGTTCTAGGCGGCCATGGCCTGGGCGAGGAGACGCTCAAGCACGACCCGTGGTGCACTCCCAGGATCTCTGAGGCCCTCTACGGCCACGTGGAAGGTCTGTTCGAAAAGGTATTGGCCGGTCATGGCCGCATGCGACACCTGGTCGGTAAAGACGAGCCAGCTCGTGCCGGCCGGGAAGGCGACCTCGACCTGAGGACACTGCCGCTGATAGCCGCTGTCGGCCTTCATGGCGTCATGCAAGCCGAGCATATAGTGATCGTAGAGTGAGCGGTATCCGCGGGTAAGCCCCAGCGCCTGCAGGACGCGGCGATAACCCGGGGCCGGGGGGCGCAGTATCGGCAGAAACCGGCGAGCGCAGGACTCGAAGGGCTCACCCAGCCGCCAGACCCGCGCCTGCCCCGCCGGATTGACGTTGCTAAAGAGCCGCAATATCCGCTCCCCGCCGTTGGGTCGCGAAGGGAAAGCGTCGACGTGCAGACGGCTGTCGTCTTTGCGGTAAGAGGAGGGGCGCTGCTTTACCTCGACCGGCCGATAACTCGTCCGTCCCAGCCGTAACGAACCCTGGTACTCGGGCAAGAGTCCGGCGACGAGGGTCTCGGCACTCTGCGCAAAACGGGCCACCATCGCTTGCAGTCGCTCGCGCTCTGGCCCTGTCAGGACGGTCCCCTTCAAGACCCGTCGCACCGGATCATAACTAACATTCTTCGCGCGGCCATCCGAGCAGGCGGGGTCGAGGAATACGCGCTCCTCGGGGCTCAAGGCAAAACTTAAACGCGGAAAATACAACACGCGCCCGCCCTCCAGGCCCGCAATGGCCCGTTCCCGCAGGGGCTCGTCAAGCGGCGCATCGAAGCGCTCGATGGCCAGGTTTTCGAGCGGATAGGCAGGCACGTTCATGAGGCACATATTGCCACGGGGCAGCATCCACGCCTAGGCCGCCCGACCGAGCGCGGCTACCGGCGGTAGGCAGCCTCGGGGCGCGCCCGAGCCCTCACAGCCGGCGCAGGCCATACACCACTTCATCCCGCCAGGCCAAGCCCTGCTCCGCGAGCCGCGGGATCTGTGCTACCGTCTCCCGCTCCTGCTGCAAGATCTCGATCGCGAAGGCCTCTCCGAAGATCTCCCGGACCTCAGTCTCGGAGACGGCGAAAGGCGGCCCGTCGTCTGGATCCTTGAGCGAGTAAGGCGCGATGAGCAGGACTGGGGTCCCGGGGGCCAGCAGGCGCGCCATTTGCGCGGCATAGGGACGGCGCATAGGCGGCGGCATCGCGATCAAGGCCGCCCGATCATAGACCGCTCCCAGCGGGCCCACGATGTCGGGGGTCAAATGGAAATAATCCCCGAGCAAGATGGTGATGCCGGGGCTCTGGTACTCGAGGAATTCCCCGCGCCCCCGGCGCTCCGCGACCTGCCCGTCCTCGGCAAAAAATGCCTCTACGGCGAGCGGGCTTAGCTCGACGCCCAGGACCGTGCGTTGGGCGGCGCGCAGCCACACCATATCCCGGCTCTTGCCGCACAGGGGGACAAACACAGGGCTTGCCGTACCGAGCCAGCCATAGTGGGCCCGCAGATAACGATTGACCTCGGCTTGATGGAAGCCGATGCGGTTTTCGTGCCACCGCGTATGCCAGAATTCCGGCTGCATGTATCCCCCTTTCTAAGGTGTCCTAAATGACGTCCTGGACGGCTGCGACCGCGCGCGGCTGTCCCATGATCACCTGATAGCGGTCCGGGGGCCCGTCCAAGGATACAAAGGCCATCCCCAATTCGGCGGCGATCGCCCAAGCCGCACACACATCCCACAGCTGCGCGTGCCACTCGACCGCCACTGCCGCCTGGCCGCTCAATACCGTGCTCTGCATGAAACAGTCGCGATAGACGCGTAGATTGGGAAAGGCCTGGGCGAGACGGCAAAACAGCTCGGGACGGCCCCCCTTCGAGAAGTTCTCCGGCGCCGTAGCGAGGACAAGCGGCAGGCCTGGCCCATCGCCGTCGCGTACGGACAGCACCTGTCCGTTGCGCCTCGTCCCCAAGCCCTGGGCCGCGCTCACGCGGATGTCGAGGCGCGGATGATCGATGACGCCGACGACCGGTATGCCCTCATGGCGCAAGGCCACGAGGGTCCCGAAGGTCGCAATGCCATGCACGAAATTGTCGGTCCCGTCGATAGGGTCGAGAACCCATTCCCAGGCACTGCCGCGACCGTCGGGCGGATACTCCTCGCCGCGCAGATCGTGGTCGGGACAAGCGCTGCGTATCGCCTCGCGCCATGCCTCTTCGATACGCGTGTCCGCCGTGCTCACATAAGAGCCGTCGGGCTTCACCGCTATGTCCCCGGCCCCCAGAACGGTGTCCTTGAGCAGGGCCCGGGCTTGATCGGACAACGCAAGGGCCAGACGCAGAAAGCGCCGGCTGTCGCGTGCCGGGATGCGAGGCTCAGTCACATGTCCCATGGACCTGACGATACCGGCTTACCGGACCGCGGACAAGGTTCGGGCTTACAGCGCCGTGGGCTATACTGGCGCCCGTAAGGATCAGCGGCGCCGATCACGGCCGGGCAACCAGAGCGAGGAGGACAGGCAGGTGGGGCAGGGACCGGGACGCGCACGCGGCCCGCGACACAAGCCACGGTGCAACCATCATGACGACACGTAACGAACACGACAGCCTGGGCGACTTCGCGGTGCCGGCCGATGCTTGGTATGGGATCCAGACAGCGCGGGCGGTCGCCAATTTTCGCATATCGGGGCGCGGCCCCGACCCCGACTTCATCGTGGCCCATGCCCGCATCAAGGTAGCGGCCGCCCGCGTCAACGCCCGTGCCGGATGGCTGGACGCGCCCTTGGCCCGCGAGATCGAGCGGGCGGCACTCGCGATCGCCGCCGGAGACTACCATGATCAATTCGTCGTCGATCGCTTTCAGGCGGGGGCTGGCACCAGCCACAATATGAATACGAACGAGGTCATCGCGAACCTCGCCAATGTGGCACTGGGCGGGGCGCGCGGCACCTACGAGCCTTTGCACCCCAACGACCACGTCAACATGGGGCAAAGCACCAACGACACCATCCCTACCGCGATCCGCCTGGCAGCGCTTGCGAAGCTTAGGCGGCTCGTCCAGGCAAGCCACGAGATGGCCCGCGCCTTCGATGTCCTGGCGCGGCGCGAGCACGCGACCATCAAAAGCGGCCGCACCCATCTGCAAGACGCCGTGCCGACCACCCTGGGTCGCGAGTTCGGTGCCTATGCCTGGACACTCAAGCGCTGCGCGCGCCGTATCCAGGACTGCGCCTTGGATCTAGGCGACCTGGGGCTCGGCGGTAGCGCGGTGGGCACCGGACTCAATACCCCTCCGCATTACGCGAAACAGGTGTGTGCCGAGCTCGCGGCCCTGACGGGCGAGTCCTTGCGGCCGGCCGCCGATCTGAGCGCCCAGATGCAGTCCATGGCCGACCTCATGGGTCTGTCTGCGGCCATTCGCGGGCTTGCCATCGAGGTCACGCGGATCGCAAATGACCTGCGACTGCTCGCCTCAGGCCCGCGCACAGGCCTTGCGGAGATCGTGCTGCCCGCTGTGCAACCGGGGTCGAGCATCATGCCGGGCAAGGTCAATCCCGTCATGCTCGAGATGCTCAATCAGGTGTGCTATCAGGTCATGGGCCAGGACGCGGCGATCGCTGCCATGAGCCAGGCCGGACAGCTCGAGCTCAACGTGATGATGCCCGCGCTCGGTTCCGCGCTGTTCGACATGATGGACTGGCTCACGCATGCGCTCACGGCCGTTACAACCAAGGCGCTGACCGGCATCCGGGCCCAGCGTGAACGCTGTGCCGCCTACGCCGAGACCAGTGTCGGCTTGGCCACCTTATTGAACCGGGCGATCGGCTATAGCGCGGCGGCACGCATCGCCAAGGAATCGGAGACGACCGGCCGACCCATCAGTGAGCTCGTAAAGGCCCAAGGACTCATGGACGAGGCGGCCTTTGCCCGCCTCGTCGCCGCCGCGGCCGCCGGCGAGGAAGGCGCATGACCGAAGCGCGCATCCTCATCCTCTACTATAGCCGGCACGGCAGCGTGCGCCGCATGGCGGATCTGGCGGCACGCGGGGTCGAGGGCGTCTCGGGCTGCGCGGCGGTGGTGCGGACGGTACCGGACGTATCGCCGGTGAGCGAGGCCCAGACACCGCCCGTTCCCGACCAAGGGCCGCCCTACGCAAGCCTCGACGATCTCCGCGACTGCGACGGCCTGCTCCTCGGCAGCCCCACGCGCTTTGGACACATGGCCGCGCCTCTCAAATACTTTCTCGAGACCACCACCCCCTTGTGGTTATCGGGGGCGCTCGCCGGGAAACCGGCGGCCGTCTTCACGTCGACCGGCACCCTGCATGGCGGCCAAGAGGCCACCCTGTTGTCCATGAGTCTGCCGCTATGGCATCACGGCATGCTCCTGGTCGGGATCCCCTACACGCTGCCCGAGCTTGCGAGCACGACCTCAGGGGGCACTCCCTACGGCGCCAGCCATTTTGCCGGCACCCAAGACGAGCGGCCGGTAACCGCTGAGGAAAAGGCCTTATGCGTAGGACTTGGGCGGCGGGTGGCCGATATCGCCCTGCGCCTACGGCAAACCGCGCTCCATTGAGCGGCGCGCCAGTGCCGCCCGCACATAGGGCACGGTAAGCCGGCGTTGATCGGCCAGCGTCGCCTGATCGAGTTCATCCAATAAGGCAAACAGGGCCTTTAGATCCCGCGGCCCATGGGCCAATAAATAGAGGCTAGCCCCTTCCGTCAGCACGAGGCCCCGCAGCCGGGCCCGATGCTGCAAGGCGTGGCGGCGGGCCTCATCGGACAGACGGCGCATGGCGATGACCGGGCCGCTCGCGAGCCGCGTGCGCACGTCGGCCCGGACGATCCCGAGACCCGCCGGATTGCTACGGCCGGCGAGCACCAAGCGCCGCGCCGGTGCGAGCGCCTCGAGCAAGACAAAGAGCCGGGCCTCGCCCGCCGGATCGCCCGCCACCGCATCCACGCCGTCGATACACACGACGGTATCGGGGGCCAGATCTTCGAGCCCCCACCACTCACCCGTCCGCGCCTCGGCGAGCGACACGAAGGCGCAGGGCTCGCGCGCCTGGACCTCGCGGGCGATAGCCGCCAGGAGATGGGTCTTGCCGCTGCCCGCCGGTCCAAAAAGATACAAGGGGCCATAGCCCCCGGCGGCCACTGCGCGCGCGGCCTCCAGCGCCGTATGGTTCTCGCCCGGCCAAAAATTCGCAAAAGAGGGGCGATCTTTGAGGGAGAGATCCAGGGGCAGTTGGCGGCTCATTCGGACCATGCCCCGCGGCGGTAGCGGGCATGAACGCGCTCGAGCCACACCATGAGCACCGCCGATACCGGTAGCGCCAGCAATATCCCCGCAAAACCAAAGAGCCGCGCGCCCGTCAACACCGCAAAAATGACCACGACGGGGTGCAGACCGATCGAGCGCCCGACCAGGCGCGGCCCGAGCACCATGCTCTCCATGATCTCGGCAAAACCAAACACGGCAAACACACGGACGAGGTGCATGAGGTCATGATACTGGAGCAACACGGCAAGGCTTGCAGTGAGGAGTCCCGTAAAAAATCCGAGATAGGGAATATAGCTCAGAAAGCCCGTCATGACGCCGATGGGCAAGGCCAGATCGAGCCCGGCAAGCGCAAGACCTATGGTATAGATGATCGCCAGCGCGATCATCACCGACAGCTGGCCGCGCAAGAGCTTGCCGAGCTGCACGTCGACCTCGGCCGCAAAGGCGGTCACCCGCGCGCGATAGCGCCCCGGCACCAGTTCGCGTGCGGTCTCCAGAATATCCTCCCAGTCGCGCAACAGGTAAAAGGTCACGACCAGGATCAGCATAAGCCGCGCAAGCCACGACAGAATGTGCAGGCCCGAGTCGGTCGCAAGCGACACCACCCTGCCCACATCGGTGCCCACGCTTTGCCATTGCTGAAGGAAACGCTGCTTCAATTCGTGGAGGTCCAGCGTGTAGCGGCCATGAGTGGCCCGCAAGATCTGGCCCTGCACCCAATCCACGTAGTCGGGGACGTGGGCACTGAAGGTCGCAAATTCCTTTTGCGCCATCGGGACCAACGCAAACCCCAGGGCGGCAAGGACTACGACCAGGAACAGCAGCAACAATAGGATGGTCGCCGCCCGCGGTACCTTCGCCCGCTCGGCGTAGGAAACGAGGGGATTTACGATATAGGCGAGAAAGGCGGCCAGCAAAAATAAGGTGATGACCGGGGCCAGGACATAGACAACCGCCACCACGGCCAGCAAAACGGCCGCAGCGTACAGGGCACGCCGCTCAGTGCCGACGGGCACCAGCGGCCTCGACGTCGCGCACGACCCCCCAGGTCCACAGGTAGTGGCCGCCGCTCGCGATGGTGGTGAGCAAGACCCCCAAGACCAAGGCCCACTGAAGATGGATGAGCGGAAACTGAAAGGCCCGCTCACTTAAAATAAAGATCACGAGCAAGATCTGCGAGAAGGTGTTGAACTTGCTGACCCGGCTGGGGCGCATCGGTACGGGACCGTAGAGGGACGTGTAGACGAGATAGCCCCCCACGATAAGCAGATCGCGGAACGTCACGACAAGTACCAGCCAAAATGGGACGAGGGTTTGTAAGGCTAACATGACATAGGCGCTCACCAACAGGATCTTATCGGCGAGGGGATCGAGCAAGGCCCCAAGCGGGCTCACAAAACCAAAGCGCTTGGCAATAAAACCGTCGAGGCCGTCCGATAGGCCGGCGAGCAAGAACACCCAGAGGGCATCGAGATAGCGTTGATCCTTGACAAGCAGGATCAAAAGCGGCGCCAAGGCCATGCGCAGTATGGTAATCAGGTTCGGTAAATGCTGAACGCGCTTCACAAAGCTCCCCTTCGGACCCGCCGCCTTGCGGCGGCCCGCCATGCACGGGCGGCCTCAGGCCTTCGTTTACCGCCCCGCTCGGACGGAAGTCAAGATTTACTTGCGGCATCCAAGGCCCTACCATAACCCGTCTCCCGGAGCGCACTTGTGACAAAGCCCAAAAATCCCGCACCCCTTACCTATCGCGACGCCGGCGTCGACATCGACGCGGGCGATGCCTTGGTCGAGGCCCTCAAACCGATCGCCGCGCGCACCAGCCGGCCTGGGGTCCTGGCCGGACTCGGGGGCTTTGGCGCACTCTTTGCGCTGGCCGGACGCTACCGCGATCCGGTCCTGGTCTCGGGCACAGACGGCGTCGGCACCAAACTCCTGCTCGCCATCGCACTCGACCGGCACGATGATATCGGCGTTGATCTCGTCGCCATGTGCGCAAACGACATCGTCGTGCAGGGCGCAGAGCCGTTGTTTTTCCTCGACTACTTTGCCTCGGGCCGGCTCGATGTCGACAAGGCGCGACGCATCATTGCCGGCATCGGCCGGGGCTGCGAACTCGCGGGCGCCGCGCTCGTCGGCGGGGAGACGGCCGAAATGCCAGGCATGTACGGCGCAGACGATTACGACCTCGCGGGCTTTTGCGTGGGCGCCGTTGAGCGCGACCGCCTAGTCGATGGCAGCCGGGTCGCTGCCGGCGACATCATCCTCGCGCTGCCATCCTCGGGTCCCCACTCCAATGGCTATTCGCTCATTCGCCGCATTTTGGAACGCCAGGGCGACTGCCTGAACACCCGGGTCGGCGATGCCGCGCTCGCGGATATCTTGCTAAAGCCCACCCGCATCTATGTAAAGGCCCTGCTCGCACTCCATGCCAGCCTCGCAATCCACGCGATGGCTCACATCACCGGCGGAGGATTGCCCGGCAATGTGCCCCGTGTCATCCCGGCTGGGCTACGCGCCGTGATAGATCGCTCCAGCTGGCAATGGCCGCCGGTATTTTCCTGGCTACAGCAGGGCGGTGACATAGCCGAAGACGAGATGTACAGCACCTTCAATTGCGGGATCGGTATGGTCGTGATCGTCGCCCCGCAAGACGCCGCACGGGCCCAGGCCATCCTGCGTGAACAGGGCGAACAGCCCTTCGTGGCCGGACGTGTCGATGCCGGCCCCGGCGAGTTTGCGTGGGCTTAAATGGCGCCCCTTAGCGTTGCCGTCGTCGTCTCCGGGCGGGGCAGCAACCTGCGTGCGATCCATGAACAGGCGGCGGGCCTTGGTTACCGGGTCAGCGGCGTCGTCAGCAATAACCCGGCCGCCGCTGCCGTGGCATACGCCCGCGCCGCGTCATTGCCGGTCACGGTTGTAGACCACCGCCTCTTTGCCGACCGCGCGTCGTTTGACGAGGCGCTCGCCGCGGCCCTCGCCGAGTTCCGGCCCGAGATCATCGCCCTCGCCGGCTTTCTCCGGGTCCTCGGCCCCGCGTTCGTCCGCCGCCACGCCGGCCGCCTCATCAATATCCACCCCTCGCTGCTGCCCGCGTTTCCGGGTCTCAACACCCACCGGCGTGCGCTTGCTGCCGGGGTGCGCGAACATGGCGCCACCGTGCATTTCGTTACCGAGGCCCTGGACGGAGGCCCCATCATCGCCCAGGCCCGGCTCGCCGTCCAGGATGGCGAGGATGCGGCCACACTCGCCGGGCGCGTACTGGCCCTGGAACATACACTCTACCCGGCGGTGCTCGGGCGCTTCGCCCGCGACACCATCCCCCTCCCGGCCCAGACCCCTTAAAGGGCCCGCTGGGGGTTTACCCGGACCCGCTCAAGGTCCTACACTCAGGGTCATGCAGAGGGGCCAGGGCTACCAGGACCGAAGCGCAGCCAGGGCTGCGCCCCGGTGCCGTGTCCGCGGCTGCCGCCCGACCCTGCCGCCATCATATCCACCGCGACACCTGCAAGACCCACCCCCTATTATTACCGAACCGCCGGAACCCCTCCTGATCGAGGCAGGCAGGCCCTGTGGCGGCGTGAGGGCAGGACTTCGATCCCGCCCCGCCCAGCCCGCTACGGCGTGCGGATTGGGAATAAATAACGAAAGGGCATCGTCCCACCACCCGAGGAGACCATCATGCGCATCAGCCAGCTGTTCTGCCGCTCCCAAGACTTCAAGAAGACGTTGGAGACGAGCCGCCCCCGCCTCTACCGCATCGCCTACGCGTGGACCCATAACGCGGCCCTGGCCGATGATTTGGTTCAGGAAACCTTGACCAAGGCATGGCAAAAGCATGACCAGCTGCGCGACCCCAAGGCCGAAGAGGCTTGGCTTTTCACGATTATGACCAATTGTTTTCGGGATCATCACCGGCGGGAACGCGAGACCGAGGACATCGATGGGATGGAAATCCCGTGCGAGCACTGTCTAGAGACCGAGCAGATGCGGTCCGAGCTGGCCGTGCGGGTACGCCGGGCCATCGCCAAGCTGCCCGCGGGTCAACGCCAAGTCGTGACCCTGGTAGATATAGAAGGATTCTCTTATACTGAGGTCTCATCAATACTCGGGATACCGAGCGGCACGGTCATGAGCCGGCTGTGCCGTGCGCGAGCGGCCCTGAAGGACATGCTGCTTCCCGAACTCGCGGCACCCACAGAGGGACCCAGGATGCGGAGGGTAAAATGACGGAACAGAAGGGGCCTGGACTCTCGGATGAGTTCTTGAATGCCTTTGTCGACAACCAGATCGATGCGGACGAAAAGGCCGGCGCCTACGAGGCCATAAACGCCGACGAGGGACTAAACCGCAAGGTGTGCGAGTTGCGCAAGGTGTCGGACCTCGTACGTCTGGCCTACCATACGCCGCCCGTGCCGAACGCCGCACGGCGACCGGTACGGCGCCTGACGTCGCGCCTGGCCGCACTGGCCACGCCCTATGTACTGACGCCCTTCCTGCTCGTGGCAGGGGCGACGCTCGGGTGGTCGTTGCACGGTGTCCTGACGCCCCACCCACCGGTGGAACGCACGCGGACGACCGTGGCGACCGCCCGGAGCCCGATGACCAAGGTCTTGTTTCATCTCGACAATGGAGACCGGGCGCATATGCGCCAGGTGCTTGAAGAGGCCCAGCACCTCCTGGCCCGCTATCGCGCGGACGGCAAGCCCGCCAAGGTGGAGATCCTGGCCGACGGGCCGGGACTCGCGCTTTTACGCCGCCGCCTGTCCCCGTTTCCGGCACGCATCGCCGCCCTGGAGGCGCGTTACCCGAATCTGATCTTTGCTGCCTGCCAAGACACGATCAACCGTCTGGAGCGGCGTAAAGGTGTGGAGCCCCATCTCCTGCCGCAAGCCGTCATCGTGCCCTCCGCGATTGCCGAGATCGTCCACCTGCAACACCGGGGCTGGACATACATCCGTGTCTAGGCCCACGCCCGGACGGCGCGCCCGGACGGCGCGCGTCGGTGCCGTCCTCGTGACCGTAGCCGGCCTCCTCGCATCGGCGTCGGGACACACCTTCGTCTACGTGGCCAATTACAACAACAGCACCATCGCCGCCTTTGCCGAGCGGGACAAGGGGGCACTGCAGGCCCTGCCCTCGATTCGCACGCCAGGGGGGCCCGAGTGCGTGGTGGCCGACCGGCGCGGGGCCGTGATCACGGCCGACAGTCTGGCCCATGCCGTCAGCGCCTACCGAGTCGCCCCGGGGACCGGCCGGCTCACGCCGGGATCGGTATACACGGAGGCGGCGGGCGCCAATCCGTTTAGTCTCAGTGCAAGCCCCGGCGGCCGCTATATCTACGTCGCCAACAGCGGCAATAGCTCCGTAGGCATCTTCCGCCTACATGCCCCGGCACGGCTAGCCGAGGTCGGCATGATCCATGAAGCACCGGGCAGCGAGCCCTACGCGGTCGCCATTACCCCTAACGGCCGCTATGCCTATGTCGCGAACTTCGGAAATGCCACGATCGGCATGTTTAGGCGCCGGCCGGCGCACGGGCAGCTGGCGGCACTGGGGCTCTTCCATGAACCCCCGGGTGATGGCCCCTATGGCCTTGCGATCGGTCCCGATGGACGCTTTCTCTATGTCGCCGACTTCCGCGCCAACGTCTTGCTGGTCCTGGCCATCGCCAAAAACGGGACACTCACATTAAAAGACCGGGTGACCGAGCCCTTTGATCACCATCCCGACTCGCTAGTCATCGACCCGAGCGGTCGCTATCTCTTTGTCGCCAACACCTCGGCCAACGACATCTCGGTGTTTCGTATCGACCAAAAGACCGGCCGGCTCACGCATGTCGGACGCATACCAACGGGCAGTTACCCGTTCTCCTTGACCCTCGATAGCGCCGCGCGCTTCGTCTTTGCCGTGAACTTCGGGGCAAGCACCATAAGCCGGTATCGCCTGGACAAGCACAGCGGGACCCTGACGGCCATCGGCACGACCGCAGAAGCCGCTTACGCCGACCCCTACAGCATCGCCGCCCTCACGATCCGGCATCCGGCGCCGGCCGCACCCCCCTTGCCAGAAAAACCCGATAATCATCGAGGATCTGGCGGTGGTCGAAGGCAAGCGGGAGATTGATGTCGGTCAGGGCCACCAGGCGACAACCCACGGCATCGTCTCCGGCCTGCGGTACGCCGTGCGCCGCCGCTGTATAGACGATGGACACGGTATGGCCGCGCGGATCCCGGCGTGGATCCGAATAACAGCCGAGCAGCACCTCCAGGGTGACGGTAAGTCCGGTCTCCTCGCGCGCCTCGCGCCGCGCCGCGTCCTCGACCCGCTCGCCGCGGTCCACGAAGCCCCCGGGCAGGGCCCAGCCCAACGGGGGGTGGCCGCGTTCGATCAGAATGACGGCGTCGGGACGGTCGGCGGGGTGAATGATGATGTCTACGGTCAACAATGGGGTCACAGGTGCTGCCATCACAGCCCTCGGATCGTGCTAGAATGACTCTGTATGGACCAGATTACCGTCCCAACCGGTCAAGTGGTAGAGTTGCGCCAGATTTTTCACGAAAGCGGGGCACGCCTGCTGCGCGTCATCATACGCGACGGCGTGAAGTACATGACAGTCGAGCTCGATCCCGCGACCGCCTATGACTGGGGGCGGCAGATGCAGAATTGGGCGCGCGACGTCGCGCAAGGTCCCTGATGCCGCCGGCCGCATCAGGGGTCCCGAGCACGGCCCGGGCCCGCACGGCCTAGGCCCTGGTATAGACTCCGGCTTCTAAGCGAGGAAAGAAACATGCTCCAAGGTCTTATCGTCCTGCCCTGGTGGGGTTATGTGGTGGTCGCGCTGGTCATGACCCACATCACCATCGCCTCCGTCACCATTTATCTCCACCGCCATCAGACCCATCGGGCCCTGGATCTGCATCCGCTGGTCGCCCACGCCTTCCGGTTCTGGCTGTGGCTCACGACGGGTATGGTGACCAAGGAATGGGTGGCGATTCACCGCAAGCACCATGCCCGCTGTGAGACCGAGGAAGACCCCCACAGCCCGCAGGTGCGCGGACTGAAGAAGGTCTTATGGCAAGGGGCGGAGCTGTACCGCGCCGAGGCGAAAAACACCCAGACCCTCGTCAAGTACGGGCACAACACCCCCGATGACTGGATCGAGCGCAAGCTCTACACCCCCTATAGCGCGCGCGGCATCGTCATCATGCTTGCCATCGATCTGCTCTGCTTCGGCGCGCTCGGTCTGTCGATCTGGGCCATCCAGATGATCTGGATTCCGTTCTTTGCCGCTGGCGTCGTCAACGGTGTCGGCCACTATTTTGGGTATCGCAACTTCGAGTGCGCCGATGCCTCGACCAACATCCTTCCGATAGGACTTTTGATCGGCGGCGAAGAACTGCACAACAACCACCACACCTATGCAAGCTCCGCTAAGTTCTCCTGCAAGCCCTGGGAGTTTGATATCGGCTGGGGCTATATCCGCATCCTTCAGGCATTGGGTCTTGCGACCGTCAAGAAGGTTGCGCCGGTACCGACCTACGCGCCCGCCAAGGAGGTGTGCGATGTCGATACCGTAAAGGCGGTCATTCATAACCGCTTTCAGGTGATGGCGCGCTTTGCCCGCGAGGTCCTCCACCGCGTTCACGAGGAAGAATTGCGCAAGGCCGCCGCGGCCAATCACCAGGCCGCCTCGCTCCTCAAGAGCGCCCGGCGCCTCATGGTTCGTGAAAAGACCCTCATAAGCGAGGCCGGCCATCGGCAGCTCCAGGAGATCCTCGCCGGCAACACGACATTGCACACCGTCTACGCCATGAAGGAGCGCCTGCAGGACGTATGGCGCCGGTCCGCCACCACTCAAGAGCAGCTCGTCGACGCCCTGCAAGACTGGTGTAAACAGGCCGAGGCGACAGGCATTCAGGCCCTCCGAGACTTTGCCACCGCGATCCGCACCTACGCCGCCGTAACGGGCTAAGCATGACCCCTCGTGCCCTTCCCAGGGCACGAGGGGCGACATGGCCGCCTTAGGGCAGCACGCCTTTTATAATAACGGTAGCGTTCCGTTCACCCCTTGTCTGGCATCGCCAAGGCCTGGGCGAGTCGCTGGTGCAGCGGGCTTGTGCGCGGAAAGTGGGCCATCAGAAAGGCCATCTGATCGGCCAGCACCCGGCGGCCTTGCAGATAGATGTATTCCGCATGCGTCGGGATAAAAGGCACGGCGAGTAGCGCCATGCCCGCCTCCTCGGGAGTGCGCCCCGCCTTGTGGTTATTGCAGCGCTTGCACGCCGTAACCACGTTGCTCCAGGCATCCCGGCCCCCCCGGCTGAGTGGGGTCACATGATCCCGCGACAGATCCCGCACGGAGAAACGCTCGCCGCAATACAGGCAGAGACGCGCATCACGGGCAAACAAAGCGGGGTTGCTGAGCGGCGGCACATAGCGGTCCCGCTGGCGCAAGAGCTGGCCATTTTCACCGTAGGTGGCGAGAATGGAATTGACCTCGACCACGCTGCGCCGCCCCGTCACGGCGTTATAGCCGCCATGAATACGGTAGAGAAGCACGCCGCAGGTGTAGGCCACCTGCCCCAAGTGACATATGCGTACCGCCTCGCGGAAATCGATCCACTCGAGTGGCATTCCGGCGACATCGGTGCGCAACACTTGTTGAGTTAACGGGTACATGACAACCTCGGGCGGCGCCCGGCCGCCATCTGCCGCGGTGGACCTCAACAGAGGGTTGTCGCTAATATACCGGTCGTAAGGGGCAGGAACAAGGGCACGGTCATTGCAAGGGCCCGCAGCACGGACC
>JAKAXM010000003.1 GCA_021816625.1 Pseudomonadota bacterium
TCTCAACCAGAAGCAGCTGGCCACCCGCTGGGGCATCAGCGAGGCCATGCTGGAGTGAACACGTGGGAGCGCGCAAGAAAAAGGCCAACCGAGAACGGTTGACCTTTATATTTTGGTGGAGACGGCGGGAATCGAACCCGCGTCCGCAAACCCTCGGCCAGTCAGTTCTACATGCGTAGTCTGTCTATCATTTCACCTACCCCCTTCCGACAGACAGGACGAAGGACAGGTTGAGCCTGCTTGCGTTTAATGTCGCGCTAACAGGCACAGCACGACACGATCCTGCGTATATGACCGTTTCATCCAAGCCCACAGGAAGAACCCGGGAAACGGTTAGCGGGGATTAAGCCGCTAAGGCGTAGTTGTCGTCGTTGGCAACTATAGTTTTGCAGTTGGATTTACGAGGAGCTCTGCACCTCGGCATGCCCTGAAGGCGTCGCAATCCACGTCGAAGCCGATCGTCCCCAGAAGCGGAAATCCTATCATAAGAGGGGTGGCCCGGCAATTCAGCGAACATTCGTAAGGGCCTGCAACAGCCGGACTCAGTGAGAAAGCGCTTTAGTGCTGCTTTATGGCCCGCTCCTGCTCGCGTTCCGATTCGCGCTCCTTCAAAGCGGCCCGTTTGTCGTGCTGTTTCTTGCCTTTAGCAAGTGCGATCTCGATCTTGGCGCGCCCGAATTTCCAGTACAAAGACAAGGGTACGAGTGTATAGCCGCGACGTTCGACAGCGCCGATGAGACGGCTAATCTCGAGCTTATGGAGTAAGAGCTTGCGGGTCCGAGTGGGGTCAGCCTTGACATGGGTTGAGGTCGTTTTTAGGGGCGAGAAGTGGGCCCCGAACAAAAAGATCTCGCCATTCTGAACGATCACGTAGCTTTCCTTCAGTTGCGCGCGGCCGTCCCGCAGGCTTTTCGTCTCCCAGCCTTGCAATACGAGGCCCGCCTCGAACCGCTGTTCGATGAAATAGTCATGCCAGGCCTTCTTGTTCTGGGCTATGACGCGAGGTTCGGTGTCTTTGGGGCGGGGCATGGTCGGGCATGGTGCCCAAGGAGGGGCGGCGGCGCAAGCCCTATTCGCCGTGCCGGGGAATCGTTTAGAGTGCGGTTATGTCCCGTCCGCCAGCACACCCCCTCGCCCTGTGGTCGTCCCCATCGCGGTTTTTTCTGGCCGCCTTGGGGGCCTTAGGCGGCATGGATACGTTCTCGGAATTTCCCTATCTCATGACCCATTACGGCGGCCTTGCGTTTGTCGCGGTCTATATGGGGGCTCTGCTGGCCGTGGCCTGGCCGCTGCTTGCCGCGGAGCTTGCCTTTGGCCGGCGCCAGCGTCTGACCGACGCCACCGCGGGGCTTGCGCAGGCCGTGTCAGGCCGCCTCGGGCGCTGGGCCCTGGGCGCTGCGGTGCTGGGCGGTTTCTTGATGTTTTGCTATGTCGCCGTGGTAACGGGCTGGATACTGTCGTATTTGCCGATGGTGCTCGGGGATGGCTTCCGCGCCGCCACCCCCTCGTTCCTGGGCGCCTATTTCGATCACATGGTGGCCGCCCCCGGCACCCCGCTGGCCTGGGAGGCCTTCTTTCTGCTGCTCGTTTTCCTGGTACTCGGCGGCGGCGTTCGCGCCATCGAGGATCTGGCCTATGTCTTGATGCCGGGCCTGCTCGCGCTCTTCGTGGTGCTTATCCTGTTTGCAGCCAGTTCCGGCAGCTTTTTTGTCAGCGCCCCCTTCTTTATTGATCAGGGCGCGGCGCCGCTGCCGGTCCTGCTCATTGCCTTGTCGCAGGCGTTCTTTGGTCCCGGGCTGGGGACGGCCTCGTTTTTGGCCTACGGCACCTTTTTACCGGGTCGCGTTTCCCCCGGGAAAATCACCCTCGCCTTGCTCGTCGCCCAGACGCTCGCGGCCACGCTCGGGGGCTTTGCGCTCGCGTCCCTGGTTTTTTCAGCCGGGCTGCGACCGCTTGCCGGCGGCGCCTTTCTTTTCGAGACACTACCGCTTGTGAGTGCACGATTGACGCATGGGGTGCTGGTGGTCGCCCTTTGCTATGGGGGCCTCGTGGCGGCGGCCTGGCTATCGGCAGTCGCGTGGCTCGAGCCCGCCATGCAGATCTTCGCGGGACGCGGGATCTCCCGTTTGCGGGCCGCTTGGGGGCTTGGGCTCACGGCATTTGTGATCGGCGTGGTGCTCACGCTTTCTTTGAAGTCCTGGGCCTTCTCGTTTACCTTCTTTGGGCGCCTAAAGACCTTCGGTTTGCTTGATGTCCTTATGATCCTCGCGGTAAATGTCCTGTTGCCGGTTGGCGCCGGCGGGCTGAGTGCGCGCATGGGGTGGGACGATGCGGGATTTTTGGGAATGGGACGCCGTTTCGGTGTCGGGCGCTTGTGGCCTTGGCTCTTGCGTATCCTGGTGCCGACGCTAGTCCTGGTCGTGATTGTCAGTGCACCGAGACTCATATTGTGACGACGATTAGCAAAAGCGCGCTGGTGGCCTACAGCGCTGAGGAGATGTACGAGCTCGTGGCCGATGTCGAACGTTACCCGCAGTTCCTGCCCTGGTGTGCTGGCGCGCGGGTCCTCGAGCGCGATGCAGGCGGGCTCGTCGCGGAGATCGACATGGCCTTTGGCGGGGTCCGCAAGACCTTCACCACCCGTAACGTCCATGCCCCCGGACGCATGGACATCCGCCTCGTGCGCGGGCCTTTCAGCCGTCTCGAGGGCTCCTGGCGATTTTCCCAGGTAGCCGACCTTGGCAGCCGCATCAGCCTGGATCTCGAATTCGATTTTGCGAGCCGTTTGCTTGCGCTGGCCGTGGGACCGGTATTTGGTACCATAGCCAACAGTCTGGTCGACAGCTTCAAGAAGCGGGCCCGCGAGGTTTATGGGCCCCGCTAAGTTATGCGTCGAGGTCGTCTACGCGCTTGCCGAGCCCGACGTGCGCATCGTGCACCTGAAAGCCGGCAGTATCGTCTTGGACGCTATTCGCGAGTCAGGGCTTCTCCAGGATTACCCGGCGATCAATATGCGGGTCCAGCGTGTCGGTATTTTTGGCCGTTTTGTTGGGCTCACCGACCCGGTCAAGGCCCGTGACCGGGTCGAGATCTACGCGCCATTGCCAGAGGATCCAAAGACTGCGCGCCGCAAGCGGGCCCGCCTTAAGAGTGGTCGTGCCCGTAAATATGGCGCGGTGTCGGCCGTGGGGTACCCACGATACGCACGAGCCTGCCGTGTTTGAAAAATAGCGTGAAGTGCTCGGCTATCAGTGGCCGGTAGTTGCGCTTGAGCGAGTAATAGTAATCCCAGCGATTGCGGTGGAAGGGGTCGCGGATCGCCGGCGCCCCCAAATCATACGACACCTCGTTCTTCGTCATGCCAAGGTGTAGTCGCGCGATCATCCGCGTCGTAATGACATTGCCTTGTTGAATGGTCGGGCGGTAGAGCAAATGGCATCCGCTCAGTGTCGCCGCGGCGAACACAAGGACGGGAACGGTCAGTTTGGGCATGGGGTTCTTTCTAGTTTACACTGGCTTTGAGTGGGCCGAAGGCGACAAAGTTACACTATCGACACCGGCAAGGCAAAACACGGGACGGACCTCATGACCGACAGCGCGGATCTGAAGAAGGCAGGACTCAAGGCGACGCTGCCGCGTCTCAAGATATTGAGCATCCTAGATGAGACCCGGGTGCGGCATATGACCGCCGAGGACGTGTATAAGGCCTTGTTGGATATGGGCGAAGAAGTAGGGCTCGCCACCGTCTACCGTGTCCTGACCCAGTTCGAAAGCGCGGGTCTTGTGATCCGCCACAATTTCGAGGGCGGACGCTCTGTGTTTGAGATGAACCAGGGCGGTCATCACGACCACATCGTATGCGTCGAGTGTGGCGAGGTGTTTGAGTTTTATGATCCGGCCATAGAGGAGCGCCAGCGCCGAGTAGCCGAAACGCTAGGCTTTCATGTCGACAGCCACTCCCTTTATATGTACGGGGTCTGCGCGGGCATGAAGCGCGAAGGAAAGTGTTCCAAAAAGTCGACCGGGGCGCCAAGTAAGAGCGAACGGACTTAAGGGGATGGCCGGTTAAGGTTGAGAAGTACCGCAACCTCGTCGCATTGGTTGTATTTGTAGCACTTTACGCAGACGTTCCAGACCTTCTCCGGGAGGGTGTCCATAGGGACGGTCACGAAGCCCAGTTTATGGAAGAAGGCCGGCACATAGGTAAGGGCCATGAGGCGACGCAGCCCGAGTTGGCGGGCCTCGGCGATAATCCTTTGGACCATGAGGCGACCCAAGCCGTGTCGCTCGAATTCCTCGGCCACTACGAGACTGCGGACTTCGCCTAGATCCTCCGTAAAGATCTCGAGGGCGCCGACGGCGGCGACCTGCTCGCCGATGTCGATGACAAAGAAGTCACGCAGATGGCGATAGATCTCGTTCATGGTGCGCGGCAGGAGGTTGCCCTTGGCCGCGTAGATATCGAGGAAGTGGTGGATGAAGGGCACGTCGGAGATCCGGGCGGGCCGCACATTGGGAGTCATAGTTTTCCTATCCACGGAGCATATCGCGGGCAAGCGCCCGGGTCCGTGCGTTGATGGCAACGCCGCCCAGCATGCGCGCGATCTCCTCGATACGGCGCGCCTGCGTGAGAACCTCTACCGAGCTCAGGGTCCGGCCATCCGTTTCGGCCTTCGCGACGAGCAGGTGGTTGTCGCCTTGAGCGGCGACTTGCGGGAGATGGGTGATGCACAGGACTTGCCGGGTCTTGGCGAGCTCGTGGAGACGCAGCCCCACGATTTCGGCCACCGCACCTCCGATACCGACATCGACTTCATCGAAAACGAGGGTGGGTCCCGCGGCGACATCGGCGAGCACCACCTGTAACGCGAGACTGATGCGTGACAGTTCCCCACCGGAGGCTATCTTGGTGATGGGCTTTAGCGGGGCATCGTCGGCGGGGCTGACCAGAAACTCCACGGTCTCGCACCCGCCGGCAGAGAGCTCGATGGGCTCAAGCGCCACCCCAAAGCGCGCCCGCCCAAGACCCAGGCGCTGCATCTCTTCGCTCACGGCCGCGCTCAGGCGAGGTTGGGCGCGGCGGCGTTTTTCGGTCAGGACCTGCGCGTAATGTTCGGCCTCCTTAGCGCGCCGCTCGACCTCGGCGGCGAGCGCTGCAAGCTGATCGTCATCGTCCTGTAACGTATCGTGTTCGGCGCGCAAGGTCAGCCATAGTGCGGAGAGCTCTTCGGGAGGGACCCGGTGTTTACGCGCCAGTTCGTGCCAGCGGCTCACGCGGGCGGTGAGCGCCGGTAGGTCCGTAGGTTCGGACTCGAGACTCGCCCCGACGCGGTTTAGGGCCGCCGCCGCCTCATTGATTTCCACGGCCGCGCTCGCGAGTAGGCCTTCCACTTCGGCCAGTCGCGGCTCATGGCGGATAAGCGCGCGGACCTGGGCGATGGCGGCCTCGAGGTTCGGGCCCAGGGCCTGATCGCCCTCGGCCAGCAGCCCCACGAGGTCTGTGATACCGGTTGCCAGTTCCTGGGCATGGGCCCAGCGTTTTTCGGTAGCGTTTAGTGTCTCCCATTCCCCCGCGTGGGGCTCGAGGGATTCGAGCTCCTCGAGCTGGTAATGCAGGAGTGAGGCGCGGGCCTTGCGCTGCTGCGCGTCCTCGATAAAGCGGCGTTGGTGCGCGCGCGCCGCCTGGAGCGCGGTCATCGTCTCGGCGAGCGCTTGCGCCTCGGGCTTGGCCTGCGCATAGGCATCGAGGAGCGCACGCTGGGCGTCTTTGCGCATCAAGGCGTGGTGTTCGTGTTGACCATGGAGGTCAATCAGAAATTCCCCGAGTTCCCGGAGCTGCTGAACGGGTACGGGTGTGCCATTGATGAAGGCGCGCGATCGATCCTGACCGACGATCCGGCGAATGATACAGTCCCCCTGGTCACCCCCCAGATCGTGCGCCTGCAGCCAGGCCTGTGCGCTGTGCTCGGGTTCGAGATGGAAGGTGGCGACGATCTCGGCTGCGTCCGCCCCAGTTCGGATGACGCTTGCGTCGGCCCGATTCCCAAGTGCAAGGCCCAGCGCGTCTACGAGCAAGGATTTGCCGGCCCCGGTCTCGCCGGTCACGACCGACAGTCCGGCGCCCAGGGGTATCCGTAGCTCGTCTATGACGGCAAACGAGCGGATGAGGAGCTCCGAGAGCATTAAACCCTCCGCCCCCAGTTTAGCTTTTGGCGCAGCACCTCGTAGTGGTTGCGGCCCTCCGGATGTAGCAGGGTAACGGGCGTCTCCGCTCGACACACATGCAAGCGGTCACCGTTTTGCAAACGGAAATTCGATTGGCCGTCGAAGGTCACATGCGCACTTTGGTCGCTTACGAGGACGATCTCGACGCGGGATCCGCTGTGGACCACGATGGGTCTGTTGCTGAGCGTCTGTGGGCAGATCGGTACGAGAACGATGGCCGCTAACGTTGGGTGCAGGATCGGTCCCCCGGCTGACATCGCGTAGGCGGTCGATCCGGTCGGGGTAGCCACGATCATGCCATCGGCGCGCGAGCCGCTCACGAGCTGGCCATCGATACGGGTCTCGAACTCGATCAATCGCGCAAGCTCACCCTTGTTTACCACCACGTCATTCAAGGCAAGCCGCGTCAGTACCGGTACGCCGTCACGGATGATGGCCGCAGACAGCAGGAAGCGTTCCTCGGTCTGGTAGTGGCCGTCCAAGATATGGTCGATCATGCCAATGTTGTCGGTCGAGACGTCGGCCAAGAAGCCGAGCCGCCCGGCGTTGATCCCGATCAGGGGGACGTGGTGGAGGGCGAGGGTGCGCGCTACACCCAGCAAGGTCCCGTCCCCCCCGAGCACAATGGCAAGGTCGATCTCTGTGCCGATGCGTTCCAGGGCGCAGGTAGGGACGTCTCGCATACCGAGGGCTGCGGCGGTTTCGGCCTCGACCACGATCCCGAGCGCCCGAGCCTTAAGTAAACCGTAGAGCCGCTCCAGGAGTTCCCGGCCACCCCGGTCACCATATTTACCGAATAAACCGACGCGCCCGATCGACGCCTTCATGGCCACTCCCTCATGACAGCAACACTAACATGGGCGCAAGTGGGCGACCAGAGCGACGGCGCCGCCCTGCCACCCCCGTTACGAGTTGACACCAAAAGCCGCTGTTGGTAGCGTGCCCCTGGCACTCTCACTGTGTGAGTGCTAAGAGGAGGAGTAACCATGGTGTCGTTAACGCCTCGCGCCGAACGGCTCCTAAAGGCCCTTATCGAACAATATATCGCAGACGGCCAACCCGTTGGGTCGCGCACACTCGTCAAGCAAGCGGGTCTTGAATTTAGCCCGGCGACGGTCCGCAACATCATGTCCGACCTCGAAGAGCTCGGTCTCATACGCTCGCCACACACCTCAGCCGGGCGCGTCCCGACCGAGCGGGGCTACCGCTTTTTTGTCAATACGTTGCTCGCCGCAAAGCCTCTCCACAGTATCGATCTGGCCCACATCGAGGATCGTTTCCAGAGCGAACAGGATCCACAGCAGCTCCTGGAGTCGGCCTCCGGCCTGCTCTCGCAGATCACCAAGCTTGCGGGGATCGTGCGGGTGCCCCGCCGTACCTACGCTGAGTTCCGCCAACTCGATTTTCTCGGTTTCTCGGCCGACCGGGTGCTTGTGATCCTCGTGACGCACGACGGCCAGGTATTAAACAAGGTCATACATCCCAAGCGCCCGTATTCGCCGGCCGAACTCCAGGAGGCCGCTAACGTCTTTAACAGCGCCTATGCCGGCCGTACGCTCGAAGAGGTTCGGCAGAGTCTGCTCGTGGCGCTGGAACGTGACAGCGAGGACATGCAGAAGATGTTGCGCTCGGCGGTCGAAATGGCCCATCAGGTATTTACCGGGGATCAGGCCCAAGAGCCCCCGCTTTTCGTCACCGGGGAGTCCAACCTGTTTGCCTTCCCGGAGCTCAGCAATACCGACAGGCTCAAGCGCTTGTTCGACGCCTTTACCGCCAAGCAGGATCTGCTGCATTTGCTGGATCAGAGCATGGCGTCGCAGGGGGTGCAAATCTTTATTGGGGCCGAATCCGGTTACGATGCCCTGGAGGCATGTAGTGTCGTGACCGCGCCCTACGAGGTCGACGGCCATATCGTGGGCACGGTGGGGGTCGTTGGGCCCACCCGCATGTCCTATGACCGCGTGATCTCGATCGTGGATGTCACCGCCCGCCTCTTAAGCGGCGCGCTTAGTCATGGTGGCAGCGGCAGCCGCGATCCGGCGCCGGCTTGATAAGCGTGGCGCGGATCCCCATATGCGGGCGGGCAACGTCGAGAGGGAGTGTTGATGGCGGACAATGAACGAGTGACAGACGAGAAGGCGGTAATAGACGAGCAAGGCAGCGAAGCCGCGGCGCCCGGGGCCGCGGATGGGGCCGTGGAGGCCGGGCCGGATCTACAGGCCGAACTCGAGAAGGTGCGTACCGAGCTCGCCGATGCCCGCGAGCGCCTGCTGCGGGTGGCCGCGGAGGCGGAAAACAGTCGCAGGCGCGCGGAGCAGGATGCGGCGGCGGCGCGGAAGTTCGCCCTTGAGCGGTTCGCGGGCGAATTACTGCCGGTACGCGACAGCCTCGACCGTGCCCGACTCGTCGATCGGGCGGCCGCGGCGGCCGATCCACAGGCCCTGTTTACGGGCGTCGAACTCACGCTCCAGCTGATGGATTCGGTCCTTGAAAAATTTGCGATCACCATGATCGATCCGGCCGGCGCGCGGTTCAATCCCGAGCAGCATCAGGCCATGGCGATGGTCGAGAGCGCGGAGGTCCCCCCCAATCATGTCGTCGAGGTTGTCCAGAAGGGGTTTTTATTGAATGACCGGCTCTTGCGCCCGGCCCTGGTAGTTGTGGCCAAGGCCAAGTCCTGACCTTGAAAAATGCCGCCTGACCCCCATCTGGGGAAACAGTGACCCTAAACGAAAGCTTCCCGGAATCGGGACTAAGAGGACGAGAGCGATGGCAAAGATTATCGGGATTGACCTAGGAACCACGAATTCGTGCGTGGCGGTCATAGAAAATGGCAAGCCGCGCGTCATCGAAAACAGCGAGGGCGATCGTACCACGCCTTCTATTGTCGCCTACGCGAACGATGGCGAGGTCTTGGTCGGTCAATCCGCGAAGCGGCAGGCGGTTACCAATCCGCAGAACACGTTGTACGCCGTGAAGCGCCTGGTGGGGCGGAAGTTCGAAGACGAGATCGTCCAGCGCGACATCAAGATGGTGGCCTACAAGATCGTGCGCGCGAAGAACGGTGACGCGTGGGTCGAGGCCAACGGCAAACAGATGGCGCCCCCCGAGGTCTCGGCGCGCGTGCTTCAGAAGATGAAGAAAACGGCCGAGGACTATCTGGGAGAGGAAGTAACCGAGGCTGTGATCACGGTCCCGGCCTACTTCAACGACGCCCAGCGCCAGGCGACCAAGGACGCGGGTCGTATCGCCGGACTCAATGTGAAGCGCATCATCAACGAGCCGACCGCTGCGGCCTTGGCCTTTGGTCTCGATAAGAAAGAAGGGGACCGCAAGATCGCGGTCTACGACCTCGGTGGCGGTACCTTCGATATCTCCATCATCGAGATCGCGGAGGTCGACGGCGAGCACCAATTCGAGGTCTTGTCGACGAACGGCGACACTTTCCTCGGTGGCGAGGACTTCGACCTGCGGCTGATCGATTATTTGGCTGAAGAGTTCAAGAAGGACTCCGGGATCGATCTGCACAAGGATCCCCTGGCGCTCCAGCGTCTGAAGGATGCCGCGGAAAAGGCCAAGATCGAGCTTTCGTCGCGGACCCAGACGGACGTCAATCTGCCTTATATCACGGCCGATGCCAGCGGACCTAAGCACCTGAACGTGAAGATCACGCGCGCCAAGCTCGAGAGCCTGGTGGAGGACCTGATCCGGCGCACGATCGAGCCTTGCAAGATCGCCTTGAAGGATGCGGGCCTCAAGGTGACCGAGGTCGATGACGTCATCCTGGTGGGCGGCCAGACGCGCATGCCCAAGGTGCAGGAGGCTGTGCGCGATTTCTTCGGCAAGGAGCCGCGTAAGGACGTAAACCCTGACGAGGCGGTTGCGATTGGGGCGGCGGTCCAGGGCGGCGTGCTGGCTGGCGATGTCAAGGACGTGTTGCTGTTGGATGTGACGCCGCTGTCTCTCGGCATCGAGACCATGGGCGGGGTCATGACCAAGCTGATTCAAAAGAACACGACCATACCGACCAAGGCGGCGCAGGTGTTTTCGACGGCCGACGACAACCAGACTGCGGTTACTGTGCATGTGTTGCAGGGCGAGCGTGAGATGGCGGCCGGAAACAAGTCGCTGGGCCGCTTCGATCTCACGGATATCCCGCCAGCACCCCGCGGCGTCCCGCAGATCGAGGTCACCTTCGATATCGACGCCAACGGCATACTGCACGTGTCGGCACGCGACAAGGCGACCGGCAAGGAGAATAGGATCGTCATCAAGTCGAGCTCGGGTTTGAGCGAGAGCGAGATCCAGCGCATGGTGCAAGACGCCGAGGCGCATGCCGAGGAAGACCGCCTCGCTCACGAGTTGGTCGATGCCCGCAATCAGGCCGAGGCCTTGTTGCACAGCGCCCGCAAGTCTCTCGCGGACTTGGGCGATAAGGTCAGTGCGGCGGATAAGACGGCCGTGGAGACCGCGGTGCGTGAGCTGGAGGCCGTGGTGAAGGGCAATGACAAGGCCGAAATCGTCGCGAAGACCGAGGCCTTGAGCCAGGCCAACCACAAGCTCACGGAACAGCTGTATGCCCAGGCCCAAGGCGCTGCGGCACCCGGGGGCGAGGCGCAGTCCGGCACTCGGCAGGGCAACGCCGACAATGTCGTGGATGCGGAATTCGAGGAAGTGAACGAGAACCGCCGCGACAAGTAGGGCGTGTTTTTCTGACCGGAGGCACGGGCCCGTTGTTGACGCCCGTGCCTTTTTTCTTCTAAGGTCCGGGTTTTGTAGTTAAGGCCTATGACGACGAAACGCGATTATTACGAGGTTCTCGGCGTAAGCCGAGGGGCCGACGAGGCCGAGATCAAGAAGGCCTATCGCCGCATGGCGATGAAATATCACCCGGATCGCAATCCGGATGATCGGAACGCGGAAGCGACCTTCAAGGAGTGTCAGGAGGCCTACGAGGTCCTGTGCGATCCTCAGAAGCGGGCCGCCTACGACCAGTTTGGTCACGCTGAACCCGGTGCGGGGCCTTTTGGGGGCGGACGCGGCGGGGACGTGTTCAATGACATCTTCGATAATGTCTTCGGCGACATCTTCGGCGGTGGCGCGCGCCGCGGGAACCATGTTTACCGGGGCTCCGACGTTCGTTTTACGCTTGATCTATCGCTCGAGGACGCCGTATTCGGCACGGAGGCGCGGATCAGGGTGCCAACGCTTGCCGTCTGCGAGCTGTGTAAGGGCACGGGGGCTCGGGCTGGCAGCGTCGCGGCCGCCTGCCCGACGTGCGGCGGCCACGGCCAGGTGCGGCTCCAGCAAGGCTTCTTTTCCATCCAGCAGACCTGCCCGAATTGCCGGGGCAGTGGGCGGGTGGTGACCCAGCCCTGCGTTGAGTGCCGGGGCGAAGGGCGGGCGCGGCGTGCGAAGACCCTGTCGGTAACGATCCCGGCCGGGGTCGACGAGGGCGATCAGATCCGGGTGAGCGGGCAGGGCGATGTCGGCGAGAACGGCGGGCCGCCCGGTGATCTCTATGTACAGGTGAAACTGAAACCTCACCCCTTGTTCCGGCGTGAGCAGGATGATCTGTACTGCAAGGTCCCGGTGCGATTCGGTACCGTGGTATTGGGCGGCGAGATCGAGATTCCAAGCCTCGACGGCCGCATGACCCTGAAAATTCCTCCGGAAACGCAAAGCGACAAGGTCTTTCGGATCCGGGGAAAGGGGGTCAAGAACGTGCGCACGGGCCATGTGGGCGACCTCTTCTGCCAGATCAGCGTAGAGACCCCCGTCAAACTCACGCGCGCCCAGCGTGAGTTGCTCGAGGCCTTCGACGCCTCGTTGCGTGAGGGCGGTGAGCGTCATAACCCCGTCGAGCATTCCTGGCTCGACAAGCTGCGCGGGTTTTTTGAGCCCAAGACCCGCAGCCCGGGGGAATAAAAAGGGACGGACCTCGTCCTTTGTAAGACGACAGCTAAGGAGGGGCCCGTTATGAGTGGTGGACGTAAATTCGATCCAGTTCGCCGGCGCGTAATCGTGGCGGCAGGCGGGGTGGTAGCGGCCGCGGGCTCGGGCGCGGCGTTCGCGGATTCGGCAGATAGCCTGAATCTCACTTTCCCGGGACAGAAGGCCAAGCATCACATCGTCTATCAATTGAACCAGTCGGGGCACGATTATCAGCAGCATATCCTGTCGTCGGTGCAGGCCTTGCTGCGGCGTTACGGGGACAGCATCCACATCGTCGTGACCTGCTTCGGTCCCGGCATCAGTGTCGTGCTGAAAAAGCCGGTGCGCCCCGTAGCCCGGGATATTCGCGCAGGGGTCGCAAGCCTGCATGATTATGGCGTCGATTTCCATGGCTGTGGCAATACCTTGCGCACCTTAAAGCTCACGCGGCAGGCGCTCCTGCCGCTCGCCACATACGTGCCCATGGGAGCTGCGGATTTGATGGAGTTGCAACACAAGGGCTACGCTTATATCGCCTGGTAGGATAGCGATGGGGGTGGCCGAGCCGCGCCGGATGGATATCCTCGCCTGTGTTGCCGGGTTCTTTAGGGATAGTGTCGTATGAGGTGTCTATGAAGATCGCCGTAACCGGCGCCAGCGGCCGTATGGGCCGCGCGGTGCTGGCCGCCGTCCAGGCCCACCCGGCGTTGGAGCTCGCGGGGGCAGTCGTGCGTCCGGGCGATCGCGCCTGCGGGCAGGATGCCGCCGTTCTCGTCGGGGGGGAGCCTACGGGTGTGTCGGTCTCCGCGCAGGCGGAGGAGGTGATCGCTCGGTGCGATATCCTGGTCGATTTTACCCGTCCCGCCGCGAGTAGAGAGTATGCCGAGATCTGTGCGCGCCTCGGGAAGGGTGCGGTGATCGGCACCACGGGTTTCGATTCTAGAGATCACGCCCGACTCCAGACGCTCGCCCGGCAGACGCGTTTTGTGGTCGCGGCCAATATGAGCGTGGGGGTGACCTTGGCCCTGCATCTGTTGGGGATCGCAGCCCGGGTCTTAAGCGACGCCGATATCGAGATCCTGGAGACCCATCACCGCCACAAGGTGGATGCGCCCTCGGGCACGGCCTTGCGCCTGGGCGAAGTGGCCGCGCAAGCGCGCGGCCAGGCATTATCGGACGTCGCCGTATACGACCGGGCCGGCCAGACAGGTCCCCGGGTAGCCGGTACCATAGGTTTTGCGACCATCCGGGCCGGTGAGGTGGTAGGGGAGCATCGCGTCTATCTCGCTTTACCCTCCGAGCGGCTCGAGATCGCCCACGTGGCCGACAACCGGCAGGTTTTCGCGGAGGGCGCCTTGCGGGCGGCCCAGTTCCTAAGGAGCGCAGCTCCCGGTCTGTACGACATGCAGGACGTCCTCGGGCTTCGTTGATTTCAGGCCCGCATCTCGCTAGAATCGGCGCCATAAATCCCAGCAAATTGATTTGTTCTCGGGGCGGGGGCTGCGCGGAGCGGCCCCCGCCTTTGCATGTCAACCCTAAGGCGGAGGTACCGTGGCGCATCCGGCATTGCTCGCTCTCGCCGACGGCACAGTGTTCGTCGGGGAATCAATCGGGGCCGCGGGTGCGGTGCCGGGCGAGCTCGTGTTCAATACGGCGCTCACCGGGTATCAAGAGATACTCTCCGATCCCTCCTATGCAAGCCAGATCGTTACGCTGACCTACCCTCATATCGGCAATACCGGCGCCAATGCCGAGGATATGGAGGCGGCACGGGTCTACGCGAGCGGGTTGGTCGTGCGCGACGCCCCGCATCGTTACAGCAACTTTCGGGGCACCGAGGATCTGCGGCATTTTCTGGCGCGCCAGGGGGTCGTTGCGATCGCGGGGGTTGATACCCGGGCGCTTACCCGGTGTCTTCGCGAAAAAGGCGCCCAGAGTGCTGCCATAGTGGCGGGCGCGGCGGCTACGGATCACGCCGCGGCGGTGGCGTTGGCCCGCGGTTTCGCCGGCCTAGACGGACTCGATCTCGCGCGGGTAGTCTCGACCCCGCGGGCCTACACCTGGCAGGAGGGCCTATGGGAGACCGCCCCCTGCGAACCTCGGTTTCACGTCGTTGCTTATGATTATGGGGTTAAGCGCAATATTTTGCGCAGTTTGGCGCAGGTCGGCTGCCGCCTAAGCGTAGTACCCGCGCAGACCCCCGCGCGCGATGTCCTCGCGATGGCCCCCGATGGGATTTTTCTCTCAAACGGGCCGGGCGATCCGAAGGCGTGCGATTACGCCATTGCGGCCGTGCGCGAGCTCGTCGAGTCGGCCATCCCGGTTTTCGGGATCTGTCTTGGGCACCAGCTTTTGGGTCTCGCCCTCGGCGCGCAGACCGTGAAGATGAAATTTGGGCACCATGGGGCCAACCACCCCGTCCTCGAGGTGGCCACGGGGCGCGTATTCATTACGAGCCAGAACCACGGGTTTGCCGTCGATGAAGGGAGTCTACCGGCGTCTTTGCGGGTGACCCACCGCTCGCTCTTCGATGGGTCAGTGCAAGGTCTTGCCCATGTCGAGCGGCCGGTATTCTCCTTCCAAGGGCATCCCGAAGCGAGCCCAGGGCCGCACGATGTATCCCCTTTGTTTTCGCGCTTTGCGTCGCTCATGGCCGACGCGCGCGCCGGCGCCTAGAGACCAGTATGCCCAAGCGAACCGACATTCAGAGCGTCCTGCTGATCGGGGCAGGCCCGATCATCATTGGCCAAGGGTGCGAGTTTGATTACTCGGGTACCCAGGCGTGCCGCGCCCTGAAGGAAGAAGGGTTGCGCGTCATCCTGGTGAATTCGAATCCGGCGACCATCATGACCGACCCGGACCTTGCCGACGCCACTTATATCGAGCCGATCAACTGGCGCGTCTTAGAGCGGATCATCGCCAAGGAACGCCCCGATGCCCTGTTGCCCACCATGGGCGGTCAGACGGCCTTGAATTGCGCGTTGGATCTCGACCGCGAAGGGGTATTGGAACGGTATGGCGTGCGCATGATCGGGGCCTCTAAGGCCGCGATCGACAAGGCCGAGGATCGCGAACTGTTCAAGAAGGCGATGGAGTCGATCGGTCTGGGTGTCGCCAAAGGGGCCATCGCGCATAGCCTCGAGGAGGCCCTGCAGGTGCACGCGCTGGTCGGTTTTCCAGCGATCATTCGCCCGTCGTTTACGCTTGGGGGTAGCGGTGGCGGGATCGCCTACAACCGCGAGGAATTCGTACAGCTATGTGAGCGCGGTCTGGACGCCTCGCCGACCCATGAGCTTCTGATCGAGGAGTCGATCATCGGGTGGAAGGAATTCGAGATGGAGGTCGTACGCGACCGCCTCGATAACTGCGTCATCGTCTGCGCGATCGAAAACGTCGACCCCATGGGCGTACACACCGGGGATTCGATCACCGTGGCTCCGGCCCAGACCCTGACCGATAAAGAATACCAGCGCATGCGCGATGCCAGCATTGCGGTCTTGCGCGAGATCGGCGTGGAGACGGGTGGTTCAAACGTGCAGTTTGCGATCAACCCAAAGACCGGGCAGATGATCGTCATCGAGATGAACCCTCGGGTCTCACGCTCCTCGGCCCTGGCCTCGAAGGCGACGGGGTTCCCTATCGCCAAGATTGCGGCCAAGCTTGCCATTGGCTACACGCTCGATGAGCTCCGCAACGAGATAACGGGTAAGGCCACGCCGGCATCGTTCGAGCCCAGCATCGACTACGTCGTCACGAAGATACCGCGCTTTACCTTCGAGAAGTTCCCCAAGGCGGACGCCGTCTTGACGACCCAGATGAAGTCGGTCGGAGAGGCGATGGCAATCGGCCGGACCTTTCAGGAGTCGCTGCAAAAGGCGATCCGCAGCCTTGAGATCGGTAGCTATGGTTTCGAGCCGCGCGTGGATCGCACGAGCGAGCCCAAGGCGCTGCGTGACCGCCTGATTCAAGAGCTCAAGATCCCGGGCGCGGAGCGCTTATGGTATATCGCCGATGCGCTGCGCGCGGGTTTTTCCGTAGAGGAGGTCTGCGACCTTACCCACATCGACCCCTGGTTCATAGCGCAGATCGCAGAGATCGTTGCGACGGAGGCTGTGATCGCAGCCGATCCCGCCAAACCGGGGCTGGACGCCCATGATGCGCTAACCGTGCGCAGCTGGAAACGCCGCGGGTTTTCGGATCGCCGGATCGCGACACTTAGAGCCATGACCGAGGACGCGGTCCGCGGGTTCCGGCACGCGCACGGCATTCGGCCGGTATACAAGAGGGTGGATTCGTGCGCGGCCGAATTCGCGTCGGCAACGGCCTATATGTACTCGACTTATGAGCAGGAGTGCGAGGCTGCGCCCGAGAATCGCGCCAAGGTCATAGTGCTTGGTAGCGGACCCAACCGTATTGGCCAGGGGATAGAGTTTGACTATTGCTGCGTGCATGCCTCGCTCGCTTTGCGCGCCAATGGGTATCAAACGATCATGGTGAACTGTAATCCGGAAACCGTTTCTACCGATTACGACGTCTCGGACCGGTTGTATTTCGAACCCCTGACGCTCGAGGATGTGCTGGAGATCACGGATCTGGAGAGGCCGCAGGGCGTGATCGTCCAGTATGGCGGACAGACGCCGCTCAAACTCGCGGAGGGGCTCGCCAAAAACGGCGCGCCCATTGTCGGCACCAGCCCCACGTCGATCGATCTGGCGGAGGATCGTGAGCGTTTTCAGAGATTGATCGAGGATCTCGGGCTCCTACAGCCACCCAATCGCATTGCACGCAATGCCACGGAAGCGGTGGCGCTGGCCGAGGAGACGGGCTACCCGCTTGTCGTGCGTCCGTCCTATGTGCTGGGCGGTCGGGCCATGGAGATCTGCCATAATCGGGACGATCTCGAGATCTATATGCGCGTGGCGGTCCGGGTCTCCGAGGATGCGCCGATTCTCCTCGACCGGTTCTTGAGCGACGCCATAGAAGTCGATGTGGACGCGGTGGCGGATGGTCAGGACGTCGTGATCGGCGGGATCATGGAACATATCGAGGAAGCCGGTGTCCATTCCGGGGACTCCGCTTGCTCATTGCCCCCGTTTGGTTTGTCAGGGGCCTTGCAAGACGAGCTGCGTCGCCAGACGGTGGCGCTCGCCCAGGCGCTCAATGTGATTGGGCTCATGAACGTGCAGTTCGCGATAAAAGATAACGCCATCTATGTCCTTGAGGTCAATCCGCGTGCGTCACGCACGGTGCCTTATGTTTCGAAGGCGACGGCGCGTCCGCTCGCCAAGATCGCGGCGCGAGCCATGATGGGACTATCTTTGGCCGGACAAGGGGTGCGGCACGAGATCCGGCCGACATACTGTTCCGTAAAGGAGGCGGTCTTTCCGTTCATCAAGTTCCCCGGCGTCGACACAGTGCTAGGCCCGGAAATGAAGTCGACGGGTGAGGTGATGGGCATAGGGCGGAGCTTTGGTGAGGCCTTTGCCAAGTCCCAGGTGGCGGCTGGGGCTGCGATACCGCGCGGCGGGCGGCTCTTTATCAGCGTGCGCGACCGTGACCGGCCGGCCGCGGTCGCCATCGCCCGTTATTTTGCGGATCATGGTTTCGAGTTGTTGGCGACGCGCGGTACGGCCCAGGCTCTGGGTCAGGCTGGTTTGCAGGTGCGGGCGGTCAATAAGGTGTCGGAAGGCCGGCCGCACGTCGTGGACATGATCAAGAACGATGAGATCGATATCATCGTCAATACCGTGGCCGACAAACAGAGCCTGGCGGATTCTTACTTGATCCGCCGCGAGGCCCTTCAGCACAAAGTGACCAATTATACGACCCTCGCCGCCGCCCGCGCGGCCTGTGAGGCGCACGCCAACACCCAGGAATTCGAGGTCCGCTGTTTACAGGATTTGCATAAGGAGATTTTGCATGACTAAAGTCCCTCTCACGGTAAGTGGCGCCGAAAAGCTAAAGCAGGAGCTTCATCGCCTAAAGACCGTCGAGCGGCCGCGGATCATCCAGGCTATCGCCGAGGCCCGCGCGCACGGCGATCTGTCGGAGAATGCGGAATATCATGCGGCCAAGGAGCAGCAGAGCTTCATCGAGGGGCGGATCAGCGACGTCGAGATGAAGCTTGGCAATGCGCAGGTCATAGACCCCCTCACCGTCAACGCCGGTGGCCGCGTTGTATTCGGGGCGACCGTGGATCTGTTCGAGGAGGATGGGCAGCGCGAGGTCAGTTACCAGATCGTAGGGGATGACGAGGCCGACATCCAGGACGGTAAAATATCGATAAGCTCTCCGATCGCCCGGGCCCTAATCGGCAAGCAAAGCGGTGACGCAGTCGAGGTACGGGTGCCGGACGGCACGCGCCAGTATGAGATCCTCGACGTCCGTTACGTCTAAACCGCGGGCCACGGCCTGGGCGCGGCTTGCGGCGACTCTCTGGATGGGCAGTCTTTGGACCATCGCGGCGGTGGTCCCCTTGCTGTTTTGGCGTCTGCCCCGGCCCGTGGCCGGGGCCTTGGCCGGCGATCTTTTTGTGGGAGGGCAAGGCCTGGGGCTCATCTTCGGAGCCATCGTCGTTCGGGCGGTGAGCGGCCCCCCCTGGCGCCGGGTCGCTCAGGCGGCCTGGGCCGTGGATGCGGTGTTTGTGCTCGCCATTCTGCCGGTTATGGCCTATCTGCGCGCCGCGCCGCAGTTCGGTCCCCACAGCCCGACGTGGGGCCTATTCATGGCCCTGCATGCGGTTTCGACCGTGTTATACTTAGTGGAAGGCGTCCTCGGTCTGGTGATCGTGGCCCGCGCCCTGTAGCGGCTTGAGGAGGGGCTATGGCGCGCAATCGCTGGATGGCCGAGCACTTCTCCGATCCCTATGTGAAGCGTGCGCAGGCCGAGGGTTACCGTTCGCGCGCGGCCTTCAAGTTGCAAGAGATCGACGCTCAGGACCGTCTCATCCGTCCCGATAGCACGATCGTCGATCTGGGGAGCGCGCCCGGCGGGTTTTCCCAGTATGCGGCCAAGCGGATCGGGCCTGGCGGGCGCATCGTCGCCGTCGATCTCCTGCCGATGGACCCGCTCCCCGGGGTGACCTTCATCCAGGGCGACTTTAGCGAATCGGATTGCTACGCGGAGGTTCGGGCCGCCCTGGGGGGCCACGCGGACCTTGTAATTTCCGATATGGCCCCCAATATAAGTGGCGTGGCCCCTGCCGACCAGGCGCGTTCGGTCGGGCTCGCCGAAATGGCGCTCGATTTCGCGGCCTCGTGCTTGACGCGGGAGGGCAGCTGCCTTATTAAGGTTTTTCAGGGTGCCGGATTTACGGAGTTGTTGGCCGACATGCGGCGCCGCTTCCAACGGGTGGCTACGCGCAAACCGCCGGCGTCGCGCCCCCGCAGCCCCGAGGTTTACCTCCTCGGTACCGGATTACGGCCTGTTGTGTCGGGACCGGAGTCGTAGGAGAATGGCGGCAGGCGCGTCTTTTGGGGCGCACGAGGTCACACCTTGAATAATCTCGCAAAAAATCTCTTGCTATGGCTCATCATCGCCATAGTCCTCATGTCTGTCTTCAATAGTTTCGGTAATCATCACCCGGCCGTCCGCTCCATCGATTTCTCGCGTTTCATAAACCATGTGAAGCAGGGGCAGGTGGGTAGCGTCGTCATCAAGGGTCACGAGATCACGGGCGTGAGCAAGACCGGACAACGCTTTCAGACCTACGCGCCTACGGATTCGGGCTTGATCGACCAGCTCTTGAATAACGGGGTGAGGGTCAACGCCAAGCCCCCGGCGCAGCAGTCCTTGCTGCTCCAGATCTTCATCAACTGGTTCCCCCTACTTCTGTTCGTCGGGGTCTGGATATTCTTTATGCGCCAGATGCAGGGCGGCGGGGGCGGCCGCAGCGCCATGAGTTTCGGGAAAAGCAAGGCGCGCATGCTCACCGAGGACACGAATAAGGTGACCTTCGAGGATGTCGCTGGGGTGGAAGAGGCCAAGGAGGAGGTCAAGGAACTCGTCGAGTTTCTGCGTGACCCCACGAAGTTCCAGAAGCTCGGTGGCCGCATCCCCCGTGGTGTCTTGATGACCGGCAGCCCCGGCACGGGCAAGACCTTGCTCGCCAAGGCGATCGCCGGTGAGGCCAAGGTGCCGTTTTTCTCGATCTCGGGGTCGGATTTCGTCGAGATGTTCGTGGGCGTTGGCGCCTCCCGGGTACGCGATATGTTTGATCAGGCCAAAAAACACGCGCCTTGCATCATCTTTATCGATGAGATCGATGCCGTCGGCCGGCAGCGTGGCGCCGGTCTCGGGGGCGGTCACGATGAGCGTGAACAGACCTTAAACCAGCTGCTCGTTGAGATGGACGGTTTCGAGGGCAGCGAGGGTGTCATCGTGATCGCGGCCACGAACCGGCCCGACGTCCTCGATCCGGCGCTCCTGCGCCCGGGACGTTTCGATCGCCAGGTGTTTGTGCCCTTACCGGATATCCGCGGGCGGGAACAGATCATCCGTATCCATATGCGTAAGGTACCGGTTTCCGATGACGTGGTGCCGAGTATCCTCGCGCGCGGTACGCCCGGTTTCTCGGGCGCCGATCTTGCCAACCTCGTAAACGAGGCGGCTCTCTTTGCCGCACGCGCCAACAAGCGCCTCGTGGAGATGCAGGATTTTGAGCTTGCCAAGGACAAGATCGTGATGGGTGCCGAGCGTCGCTCGATCGTCATGCCGGAGCGGGAGCGCATCAACACGGCCTATCATGAGTCGGGACACGCGGTAGTGGCCCGTATGTTGCCCAATACCGACCCCGTTCACAAAGTGACCATCATACCGCGCGGGCGCGCCCTGGGTGTCACTATGCAATTGCCGACCGAGGATCGCTACAGCCATGATCGCGAGTATTTGCTATCGACGATCGCGGTCCTGATGGCGGGGCGTATCGCCGAGGAGGTCTTCATGCACCAAATGACGACCGGCGCTGCCAATGACTTCGAGCGCGCCACTGAGCTTGCGCGAAACATGGTCAGCCGGTGGGGTATGAGCGATCGGCTCGGGACGCGCGTCTATGGCGAGAATCAAAGCGAGGTCTTTTTGGGGCGCGATGTAACGACCCACAAAAACCTGAGTGACGCGACGGCGCAACTTGTCGATGCCGAGATTCGGCGGATCGTCGATGAGCAATATAGCCGTGCCCGTCGTATCATCGAGACCAACAAGGACAAGGTCGAGATGATGGCGGGGATGTTGCTCGAGTGGGAGACCCTCGATACCGACCAGATCAACGACATTATGGAAGGGCGTAAGCCCCGGCCCCCGTATGGGTTTACCGACACCACGACCGGCGGAGAGGGCGGCGATGTCAAGGCCGCCGACCGGACCCGGGTGAAGCCGCGCATGGATACGCCGGCCGGAGAGTCGCGGTAACAGCGTGGCGTCGCCGGTGCAAGAGAGGCGCGCGTCCTGGTTACGCCCGGACGGGGCCGTGACGATCTTGGGCATCCTGAATGTAACCCCCGATTCGTTCTCGGACGGGGGTCTTTTTTTGCGCCCGGAAAAGGCGCTCGCGCATGCCGAGGCCCTGATCGAGGCGGGTGCGGATATCATCGACATCGGTGGCGAGTCGACCCGTCCCGGGGCGCAGGCAGTGGGCCGCGATGAGGAATGTGACCGGGTCATCCCGGTGGTGGAGGCCCTTCATCGCCGCTTTGCGACCCCGATATCGGTCGACACCTCGGACCCGGTCGTCATGGAGCAGGCCGTCGGTGCCGGGGCCGCCTTCATAAACGATGTCCGTGCCCTCACGCGTCCGGGAGCCTTGGCGACGGTGGCGCGCCTCGGGGTGCCGGTTTGTCTGATGCACGCCCGGGCGGAGTCGACCATGATAGGAAGACCGGTAGCCGGGCAGGACGTGGTCGCCGAGGTGCGTACCTACCTCGAAGGGCGCAGGGACGCGGCGCGTGCCGCCGGGATAGCGCAGGACGCGATCGTGATCGATCCGGGTTTCGGTTTTGGTAAGGACGTTCAGGAAAACCGGGCGCTGCTGCGCGGCTTGCCGCAGCTTACGGGGCTTGCCCCGGTGTTGATCGGCCTGTCCCGCAAGCGGATGACCGGGGAGCCATGGGATTTGCCCGTGGATGCGCGCCTGCACACGAGCGTGGCTTTAGCGCTCGCGGGGATTAAGGGAGGCGCGCGGATAGTGCGTGTTCACGATGTGCGCGCAACGCGGGAGGCGGTGCGCGCCTGGGAATGGGTATTCGAGCCCAAGGAGTGGGTAGCGTGAGACGGCAATACTTTGGTACCGACGGGATTCGCGGCCGTATGGGCGATGAACCCATTACGCCGGAGACGGTTTTGAAATTGGGCTGGGCGGCGGGCAAGATATTGCTGGCCGCAGGGGACGAGCGCGGCAGCGTTCTGATCGGCAAGGATACCCGGATCTCCGGCTATCTCCTTGAGTCCGCGCTCGAGGCGGGCTTGTCGGCCGCCGGGGCCGATATACGACTCATAGGCCCGATGCCAACCCCAGGAATCGCCTACCTTACCCGCACGGCCCGCGCCCAAGCGGGCATAGTCATCAGCGCCTCCCATAATCCCTATGAAGACAACGGGATCAAATTTTTCTCGTCCCAGGGCGCGAAGTTGCCGGACGATATCGAGTGTGCGATAGAGGCCATGATGCGCAAGCCCATGCGCACCGTTCCCTCCGCCGAGCTCGGCAAGGTACGCCGTTTCGCCGACGCCGCCGGGCGCTACATCGAGTTTTGCAAGAGCACCTTCCCCTACCGTCTCGATCTGGAGGGCCTAAAGATCGTAGTCGACTGCGCCCACGGGGCGGCCTACCAGATCGCCCCGCACGTCTTCGAGGAACTCGGGGCGGCGGTCATAGCTATCGGCAATGCGCCCGACGGCTTCAATATCAATCGGGATTGCGGCTCCACATGCCCAGCCACCCTGCAGGCGGCCGTCTTACAGCATGGCGCTGACCTCGGGATCGCCCTCGATGGGGACGGCGACCGGGTGATCATGGTGGACCATAAAGGCGAGATCATCGACGGCGACCGCATCCTTTATATCATCGCCGCGCACCGCAAAGAGAGCGGCCTGCCGGTCCCGGGCGTGGCCGGGACCTTGATGAGCAATGTCGGTCTGGAGCAGGCCCTAAAGCGTCTCGGTATCCCGTTTGGACGGGCTGCGGTCGGCGACCGCCATGTCATGGCGCTACTCGGACAACAGGGATGGGATCTGGGCGGTGAGGCCTCCGGCCATGTGATTTGTCTCGACAAGAGCACAACCGGGGATGGTGTCATTGCCGCCCTCCAGGTATTGGCGGCACTGCGCGCCTCGGAGCGCACTCTACGTGAGTGGGCCCAGGGCATGCCGCTCTATCCCCAGACTATCGTCAATGTCGCTCTCGAGCGCGGGGTGTCGGCGCGCGCTGTCGTGCGCGCCCCCAAGGTGCTTGCCATCTTGCATGAGGTCGAAAGCGCGCTGGGCGGCGAGGGGCGCGTGGTTCTGCGACCCTCCGGCACCGAGCCTGTCGTGCGTGTCATGGTAGAGGCCGCGGACCCTGCGACCGTCAGTCAGTTGAGCGCCTATCTCGCAGCGGCCGTGGCCAAGACGGCCTCCGGCCTTGCCGTGGCATGAGTGGTCCCCGAAACCATGGCCGGTTTCTCCCGGGGTCTTGAAATTGCATTCGGCGCCCGAGGCCGGTAACATCTGCGGCCGTTTACGGAGAAGCGGGGGAAGGGACGATGCGGCAGCCCTTGGTGATAGGGAACTGGAAGATGAATGGCCGCCGTCACGAGGCCGAGGATTTGCTCGCGGCCGTGGTTCGTGGCACGGCCGACCTTGTCTCCGTCGGTATCGCCGTCTGCCCCCCTTATCTCTATCTACCGACGGCACTCGGCGTCCTTGGGGCGACTGGTGCCATCGCTTGTGGCGCCCAGGATGTGTCGGCCTATACCGACGGGGCGTTTACAGGTGAGGTGTCGGCGGAAATGATACGCGACATCGGCTGTCGATTTGCTATCATAGGCCACTCGGAGCGGCGGACCCTCTTTGGCGAGACGGACGCCGTTGTCGCGAAGAAGTTTGCGCGGGCCCAAGAGGCCGGGTTGACGCCTGTCTTATGCGTGGGCGAGACCGCCGCGGAGCGTGACCAAGGCCAGACCGAGCTCGTGGTCTCACGGCAGATCGAGGCGATCGTCGCCGAATGCGGCGCGGCGTCCTTGGCAGCCGCCGTGCTTGCGTACGAGCCGGTGTGGGCGATCGGGACCGGGCGGGCCGCGGCGCCCGCGGAGGCGCAGCGAGTCCACGCGTTTATCCGCCGGGTCGTAGCGCGCCATAGCACGTCGGCGGCTCAGGCCCTGCGGGTTCTGTATGGGGGCAGCGTCAAGGCGCAGAATGCGCGGGATTTATTTATTCAGGATGATATCGACGGCGGTTTGATCGGCGGGGCCTCGCTCTTGGCCGCGGAATTCGTCGGTATCTGCCGGGCTGCCCATCTCGGGTAAAAGGGTCGCATGACAGTCTTTTTGGTAATTGTGCAGGTTGTGGTCGCGCTCGCCCTAATCGGCATCGTGCTCGTACAGCATGGCAAGGGCGCGGACATGGGGGCATCTTTTGGGGGCGGATCCTCGCAGACCCTGTTTGGGGCGCGCGGCTCGGCGACGTTTTTGAGTCGGGTCACCGCGGTCCTGGCAACCTTGTTTTTTGCAACGAGCCTTGGGCTTGCCTACCTATCGGCGCACCCGCGCCGGGTCGCGAGCGTGACGAGTCTTGTAGCCCCGGTGGCGCCGCGCAAGCCGGCTGCGCCCCAGTCCCTTCCTACCGTCCCCGAGGTGCCGGCGCAGAAGACGCCGCCCGTTACGGGGACCAAGTAAGGAAGATCATCGAGTTCGCCGAAGTGGTGGAATTGGTAGACACGCCGTCTTGAGGGGGCGGTGGCGAAAGCTGTGCGGGTTCGAGTCCCGCCTTCGGCACCATGTTTCATAAAACGGGCCCCGCAGCCGATTGTACGCGAGGCCCACGGCTGGGTCCGATTTCCGCGCCGGACGCGACTTGCCTCGCGCATCCCCGCTCCGTCGCCCGTACCGTACACCCTTCTCGCCCCACCCTTGCACTGGATATCGTAACCCTCCTTGCTTTCGTGGCTAACTGCTTGAAATAACGCCAATCTGCCCGAAAGAGTGGTCGCTTGACTTGCGCGCAAGGGGGTGTCTAGACTAACCGACCCGGTGGCTTTCGGGTCTTAGGCGAGCCCTACCTTGAGGAACGCGGATGCTAGAGAATTACTTGCCTATTCTGATCTTTATTGGCGTCGGCACCTTGGTTGGCGTCCTACCGATGGTCCTGGGCCGTCTGCTTGCGCCTTATCGTCCTGACGCGGCCAAGCTGTCTCCCTACGAATGCGGTTTTGAGGCCTTCGAGGATTCGCGTATGAAGTTCGACGTGCGCTATTACCTCGTTGCTATCCTTTTCATCGTGTTTGATCTCGAGATCGCGTTTTTGTTCCCGTGGGCTGTCGCCTTGCGCCAAATCGGCCGTGCTGGGTTTATGGCCATGGTCCTTTTTCTGGGAATTTTAGTCGTAGGATTTGTCTACGAGTGGATGAAAGGGGCGCTCGAGTGGGAGTAGAGGGGATTCTTGATAAAGGGTGGATGGTGACCTCGGCGGACAAGGTCATCAACTGGACCCGAACCGGATCGCTATGGCCCATGACCTTCGGGCTCGCGTGCTGCGCAGTCGAGATGATGCATGCAGGTGCTGCGCGCTACGATCTTGACCGCTTCGGCGTCGTCTTTCGCCCGAGCCCCCGGCAGTCCGACGTCATGATCGTGGCGGGAACTCTGGTCAATAAGATGGCGCCAGCCTTGCGTCGCGTCTATGACCAGATGGCCGAGCCCCGCTGGGTAATTTCCATGGGTTCCTGCGCGAATGGAGGCGGTTATTACCATTATTCGTATTCCGTCGTGCGCGGATGCGACCGCATCGTGCCCGTCGATGTCTATGTGCCGGGTTGCCCGCCCACGGCGGAGGCGCTGCTCTACGGCATCATTCAGCTGCAAAACAAAATTCGGCGCACAAATACGATCGCGCGCTGAACCGGACTCGGGACCATTTTAAGATATGAGCACGCCAGAGGCCTTCCTCGACTACGCCCAAAAAACACTGGGGCAGGGCCTAGTGTCCACAACCATCGAGCGCAACGAAACGACGCTTGTGGTCGCACGCGATCGCTGGCAGGACAGCTGCTTTCTGTTGCGTGACAACCCGCAACTGTGTTTCGAGCAGCTTATCGATCTTTGCGGCGTTGATTATCTGACCTACGGGGAACGCGTGCATGAAGGCCCCCGCCCCCGATTCGCGGTCGTCGTGCACCTGCTGTCGTTAAAGCACAACAGACGCGTACGGCTGCGGACGTTTCTGGATGAGGAGCAACCGACCCTCGCCTCGCTGACGCCGGTATGGAATTCCGCCGATTGGTATGAGCGCGAGGCCTTTGATCTCTTTGGGTTCGTGTTCGAGGGGCACAAAGATTTGCGCCGCCTGCTTACAGACTACGGTTTCATAGGCCACCCATTTCGTAAAGATTTTCCGATATCGGGCCGGGTCGAGGTCCGCTATGACCCAGATAAAAAGCGTGTTGTGTACGAACCGGTGAGCATAGAGCCCCGGGTTCTTGTGCCACGCGTTATCCGCGAGGAGGGCTACGGTGGCAGAGATTCGTAATTACACGATGAATTTCGGGCCTCAGCACCCCGCGGCACACGGGGTGCTGAGGTTGGTGTTGGAGCTCGATGGCGAGGTGATCGAGCGCGCCGACCCCCATATCGGCCTTTTGCACCGCGCCACCGAGAAATTGGCCGAGACCAAGCCCTACAATCAGTCGATTCCTTATATGGACCGGCTTGACTACGTGTCCATGATGTCGAACGAGCACGCTTATGTGCTCGCCCTGGAAAAGCTTCTGGGCATCGATGTGCCGGTGCGCGCCCAGTACATTCGGGTCATGTTCGATGAGCTTACGCGGATCTTGAACCATCTTCTCTGGCTCGGCGCGCACGCACTCGACATAGGCGCCATGACGGTTTTCCTGTACGCCTTCCGGGAGCGCGAGGACCTGATGGACGTCTACGAAGCCGTGTCGGGCGCGCGCATGCACGCCGCCTATTACCGCGTAGGAGGCGTTTACCGGGACCTGCCGGACAGTATGCCGCGTTACAGCGTGTCGCGCTGGCATGACGCGCAGGATGTGGCGCGCATGAACGCTAACCGCGAAGGCAGCGTGCTGGATTTTCTGAGCGACTTTTGTGCGCGCTTCCCGGGCTATATCGACGACTATGAAACGCTTTTGACAGACAACCGTATCTGGAAACAACGCACCGTGGGTATCGGTGTGGTCAGTCCGGAGCGGGCCTTGCAGCTCGGTTTCACGGGCCCGATGTTGCGTGGATCGGGAGTCGAGTGGGATTTGCGCAAAAAGCAGCCCTACGAGGTCTACGACAAGCTCGACTTCGATATCCCGGTCGGCGTCCATGGCGATTGTTATGACCGCTATCTCGTGCGCGTCGAGGAGATGCGCCAGGCCAACCGAATCGTGCTCCAGTGCATAGATTGGCTGCGTAAGAATCCAGGCGACGTCATCGCGAAGAATCACAAGATCGTGCCGCCCTCGCGTACGGAAATGAAGGCGGACATGGAGGCCTTGATCCATCACTTCAAGCTCTTTACCGAAGGGTATTGCGTACCGGAGGGAGAGGCGTATGCGGCCGTGGAGCATCCCAAGGGCGAGTTCGGGATTTATGTGATATCGGATGGCGCCAACAAGCCGTTCCGCTTGAAGATTCGCGCCCCCGGCTTTCCCCATCTGGCGGGCCTAGATGAAATGGCGCGTGGCCATATGATTGCCGACGTGGTGGCCATCATAGGGACGCAGGACATCGTGTTCGGTGAGATCGATAGGTAGCCCATGCTGAGCCCTGAATCCCTTGCCAAGATCGATCAGGAGATTGCCAAGTATCCGCCGGAGCATAAGCAATCGGCCGTGATGGCGGCGCTTCATATTGCGCAGGATGAGCACGGCTGGCTTAGCGTGACGTTGATGGATTTTATCGCCGGACTCCTCGGGATGCGGCCCATTCAGGTCTACGAGGTGGCAAGCTTTTATTCTATGTATGATCTCGAGCCCGTGGGCCGGCACAAGATTGCCGTATGCACGAACATCTCGTGTCTTTTGCGGGGCAGCGATGACGTCGTGGCACACCTTAGAGCGCGGCTGGGCGTGGGGCTTGGGGAGACGACAGCCGACGGGCGATTTACGCTAAAAGAAGTCGAGTGTCTTGCGGCCTGCGGCGGTGCGCCCATGTTCCAGATCGACAAGACCTACTACGAGAACCTGACGCCTGACCGGATTGATGAAATCCTGGCGGGCCTGGAGTAAACATGGCGAACGAGGTGTGTTTTCGGAACCTTCATCGCGACCGTCCGTGGGCCCTCGATGTCTACGAGAGCGATGGCGGTTATAAGGCGTGGCGCCGCATTCTGAGCGAAAAGACGCCGGCTGATGAGATCATAAACGAGGTCAAGAAATCGGTGCTGCGGGGGCGCGGCGGGGCAGGTTTTCCGACCGGCCTCAAGTGGAGCTTCATGCCGAGAAACGCCCCCGGACAGAAGTACATCGTTTGCAATTCCGACGAAGGCGAGCCCGGCACCTTCAAGGATCGCGACATACTGCGCTACAACCCCCATGCCCTCATAGAAGGCATGGCGATCGCCGGCTATACCATTGGCGCAACCGTGGGTTATAACTATATTCGGGGTGAATTCCACGAACCCATAGAGCGCTTCGAGGCCGCCCTTGCGGAGGCCCGCGCCGCGGGTTATCTCGGTAAGAACATCTTGGGATCGGGCATCGATTTCGAGCTTCACACGCACCGGGGCGGCGGGGCTTACATCTGCGGGGAGGAGACGGCCCTGCTCGAGTCTTTGGAAGGCAAGAAGGGGCAGCCCCGTTTCAAGCCACCTTTTCCGGCGAGCTATGGGCTTTATGGACGCCCGACCACGATCAATAACACCGAGACCCTAGCGTCCATACCCGCCATCTTGCGCAACGGCGGCCAGTGGTTCCTTGGGCTTGGCAAGCCCAACAATGGCGGCACGAAGATCTTTTCGGTGTCCGGACACGTCAATCGGCCGGGCAATTACGAGGTTGCGCTGGGGACCCCTTTCGCCGAACTGCTGGCCATGGCCGGTGGGGTGTGGCGGGGGCGCAAATTGAAGGCGGTGATCCCAGGTGGCTCGTCTGTGCCGGTGGTCCGCGGGGAGGTCATGATGGATCTCACGATGGACTATGATGCCCTCTCCAAGGCCGGAAGTATGCTCGGCGCGGGGTCGGTGATCGTCATGGACGACTCGACCTGCATGGTCCGCGCGCTCGAACGGATCTCGCACTTTTATTACGAGGAGTCCTGTGGCCAGTGCACGCCGTGCCGTGAGGGCACGGGCTGGCTTGCGCGAGTCCTGCATCGCATAGAGCATGGAGAAGGGCGCATGGAGGACTTGGATCTGCTGGTTGATATGGCCAAGAAGATCGAGGGTCGGACAATCTGTGCCCTGGGCGATGCCGCGGCCCTTCCCGTCGTCAGCTTCATCAAGAATTTCCGGGAAGAGTTTGAGCACCACATTCGCCATCACAGCTGCCAAGTGGCTGTTGCGGCGTGATGGTGCAGGAGAGGCCTATGCTCCATATCGAGATTGACGGCAAACAGTTGGCCGTGGAAGAAGGCGCCATGGTCATAGAGGCTGCCGAAGCGGCCGGGATTTATATACCGCGCTTCTGCTATCACAAGAAGCTGTCGGTGGCCGCCAACTGCCGCATGTGCCTCGTCGATGTCGAGCGAGTGGCAAAACCTGTCCCAGCCTGTGCCACGCCCGTCACCGAAGGCATGAAGGTGTTCACGCGTTCGGAAAAAACCCGGACCGCTCAAAAGGGCGTGATGGAGTTCCTTTTGATCAACCATCCCCTCGATTGCCCTATCTGCGATCAAGGCGGCGAGTGCGAGTTGCAGGATCTGGCTGTCGGTTACGGGCGCGACATCTCCCGCTATACCGAGGCCAAGCGCATCGTGAAAGACCAGGACATCGGGCCGCTCATAGCGACAGAGATGACGCGCTGCATCCACTGTACGCGCTGCGTCCGCTTCGGTCAGGAGATCGGCGGGGTGATGGAGCTTGGCGCCACGGGCCGCGGCGAGCACATGCGGATCGGAACCTATGTGGAGGCCACGGTCGATTCCGAACTGTCGGGAAACATGATCGACCTCTGTCCGGTGGGCGCCCTTACGTCCAAGCCTTTTCGTTATCAGGCGAGACCCTGGGAGTTGCAGGACAGATTGTCGGTGAGTCCGCATGACTGCGTGGGCGCGAACCTAGTCGTAGAGACCCGCCGCAACAAGGTCATGCGTGTCCTCCCGCGCGAAAACGAGGCCGTAAACGAGGTCTGGATCTCGGATCGCGACCGGTTCAGCTATACCGCACTAGACGGCGCCGATCGCCTGGATGTCCCGCTTTTGCGTGACGGCGGCGTGTGGCGCGAGGTCGATTGGGATGTGGCCCTCGATGCGGCGGCGGCGGGCCTGCGCCGTGTCATAGACGAGCATGGACCGGGGGCCTTGGCCGCCCTGGCCTCCCCTCAGGTCACGGTGGAGGAGGGTTTTCTCCTACAGGCCTTGGTGCGGGGGCTTGGTTGCGAGAATGTCGATCACAGGTTGCGTGAGGTGGATTTCCGCGGCGATGCAGCCGCCCCTGTCTACCCCTCGCTCGGCCAGAGCATCGCGGATCTAGAGCGGGTCGATGCCGCGCTCTTGATCGGCAGTAATATCCGTAAAGAGCAGCCCTTGCTCGGCCACAGGCTACGCAAGGCATTTCTGGAAGGCGCGACGATTGCGGTTGTAAACCCCCTCGATTTCGCCTTTACCTTCGATCCGGCACATAAGCTCATTGCGCCGCCCAGCCGGCTGCCCGCCTTGGTCGCCGGCGTGGTGGTGGCCGCCGCACGCCGCAAAGGGGCCGTCCTCGAGCCCGCGATCGCGGCCCTTACGGCCGGTATCGAGCCTGCGCCGGCCCAATGCACCATCGCCGACATGCTAGACCAAGGGCAGTCCTCGACCGTACTTTTGGGGGCGCTGGCCGCCTCTCATCCCGAGGCGGCGGTGTTGCGCGCGCTCGCGCGCGCCCTTGGGACCTTGACGGGGGCCGCGGTGGGCGAGCTTCCCGCGAGCAATGGGGCCGGGCTCTGGCTCGCCGGACTCGTTCCGCACCGCGGCCCGCTCGGTCAGGCGCGATCCCGCGCCGGACGTCCCGCCTATGATCTGCTTGATGGACAGCAGCGGGGTTTTATCCTTATGGATGCCGAGCCTGTGACGGATAGCGCTGATGGCGGCCGCGCCCTCCAGGCCCTCACGTCGGCCCAGTTTGTGCTCGCCTTGTCCGCCTTCCGGTCTGAGGCCCTCGATTATGCCCATCTCGTGCTTCCCATGGCGCCTTTTACAGAGACCGATGGGACCTATGTGAACGTCGAGGGGCGCTGGCAGTCCTTTGAAGCCGCGGTGGCGCCGCGCGCGGAGACGCGGCCGGCGTGGAAGATATTGCGGATGTTGGCCGAGCGGCTCGCCGTCACAGGCCTCGCGTACGCGTCGATCGGCGATATTCGCGCCGAGCTTACCGATGCCGTCGTGACCCCGCCCTCCGCGGCGCCGGTGTTGGCGGCGATTAAGAACCCGGGGCGCCATGACGGGCTTGAGCGGGTGGCCGAGGTCCTTCTCTATGATTCCGACAGCATCGTCCGACGTTCCGGTCCTTTGCAGCAGACTAAGGACCGTGGCTTGGCCCGGCTGTATATGAACGAGGCCGAGGCCCTGCGATTAGGCCTTTCGGTGGGCGAGCGGGTCCGGGTAACGGTGGGTTCCGAGCAGGCCGGTCTCGAACTTGCCGTTGATGGCCGTGTCCCTGATGGGGCCGCCTATATCCCTGCAGCCATCGAGGCCACGGCCCGGCTCCCCTGGTCCGGGGTCGTTACTGTGACGCGGGTTTAGACGATGGCGCATCTGATTGCATTGTGGGGCGCGTTTCCGGGGTGGTCGCGCATCTTTCTGTGGGATCTCGTGAAAATCGTGGCCATCATCGTTCCGCTGATGCTGAGCGTAGCCTACCTCACGTTCATCGAACGTAAGGTTATTGGCTATATGCAGGTCCGTATCGGCCCCAATAGGGTGGGTCCGCGCGGCTGGCTGCAGCCCATCGCCGATGGTCTTAAGCTGCTCTTAAAGGAGATCATCGTTCCTTCGGGAGCCAATAAGACGCTGTTTGTGTTAGCTCCGGTGCTTGCCCTTTTGCCGGCCCTCGTGGCCTGGGCCGTGATACCGTTCACCAATACCCTCGTGCTCGCGAATGTGAATGCGGGGCTCCTGTTTGTACTCGCGGCTACATCCATGGGTGTCTATGGGGTGGTGGTTGCTGGCTGGGCCTCCAACTCCAAGTACGCCTTTCTCGGCTGTCTGCGCTCCGCGGCGCAGATTGTGGCCTACGAGATCGCCATGGGTTTTGCGCTGGTTGGCGTCCTTATGGCCGCCGGGACTTTGAACCTGCGCCGTATCGCTCTAGAGCAGGCCGGCGGCTTCTGGCATTGGCTATTTTTGCCGCTTTTCCCCTTGTTTCTTGTGTACTTCATATCCGGGGTGGCAGAGACCAACCGGGCCCCATTCGACGTTGCCGAAGGCGAGTCGGAGATTGTGGCGGGTTTTCATGTGGAATATTCCGGCATGACCTTCGCCCTGTTTTTCCTGGCCGAGTACGCCAACATGATCTTGCTGTCGGCCCTGACTGCCATCTTGTTCCTGGGAGGCTGGCTTCCCCCGTTCGATTTCGCACCCTTTACCTGGGTACCGCCTCTTGCCTGGTTCCTTATAAAGGTTGCGGCGATCCTGTTTCTGTATCTGTGGTTGCGGGCCACCTTCCCGCGTTACCGTTACGACCAGATCATGCGCCTTGGGTGGAAGGTCTTGATCCCTGTGACCTTGGTATGGATCGGGGTCATGGGCTTTGTGATCTTTTTTACGCCGTGGGCTTTCTTGTTTTACCGATAGCGGGGTGTCCCTATGAAAGCGATACGGAAGTATTTTGAGAGCTTCCTGCTCCTTGAGCTCCTGCGTGGACTGGCGCTCACGGGGCGGCACTTTTTCGCGCGCAAGATCACGGTCCAGTATCCCGACGAACGCACGCCCCAGTCGCCGCGTTTCCGCGGGCTGCATGCCTTGCGGCGTTACCCCAACGGCGAGGAGCGGTGCATAGCCTGCAAGTTATGCGAAGCCGTCTGTCCGGCATTGGCGATTACCATCGAATCTGCCCAACGGGATGACGGCACACGGCGCACGACGCGCTACGATATCGATCTCACGAAATGCATATTTTGCGGGTTCTGTGAGGAGTCTTGTCCCGTGGATTCGATCGTAGAGACCCGGATATTCGATTATCACGGGGAAAAGCGGGGCGACCTGCTCTACACAAAACCCATGCTGCTTGCGATCGGCGATAAACATGAGCAGCAGATAGCCGCCGACCGCGCGGCCGACGCGCGTTATCGCTAAGGGGACGCGTCCATGACCTTTCAGGCGGGGGTGTTTTATTTTTTTTCGGCCGTATTGTTGTGGTCGGCGGCCATGGTCGTCACCATCCGCAATCCCGTAAAGGCAGCGCTTTTTCTTGTCTTGGCATTCGTGAGCGCGGCGTCTTTATGGATGCTTGCGGAGGCGGAGTTTCTCGCGATCGTCCTTGTGCTCGTCTATGTTGGCGCGGTAATGGTGTTGTTTTTGTTCGTCGTCATGATGATCGACGTGAATCTCGCTGTCTTGCGTCAGGGCTTCGGCGAATATCTGCCGATCGGCGGTCTTGTCGCGGTGCTCATGGTGATCGAGATCGCGCTCGCCGTCGGACCGCGCCAGTTCCCCGCGATGCGCGCGGGGGTATCGCCCGCCATCGTTCATCACTTAAGTAATACCCGCGAGCTCGGGACGCTGCTCTATACGACTTATGTGTACCCGTTTGAGGTCGCAGCGGTTATCCTATTGGTTGCCATTATCGCCGCGATCGCGCTTACTATGCGGCGACGGCCGGACACCAAATATCAGGATCCGGCCCGGCAGGTCGAGGTCCGTGCCCAGGACCGAATGCGGCTCGTAAAAATGCCAGCGGAACCGAAGGCCTGACGCTGGAGATAATGAGATGTGGGGGGGAGGGTCTGTGGTGTCGTTGTCGGAATATCTGATTTTGGCCGCCGCGCTTTTTGCGATCGGCATCGTCGGGGTCTTTCTGAACCGCAAGAACCTCGTTGTGTTGTTGATGGCCATAGAACTCATTTTGTTGGCCGTCAATCTGAACTTCGTGGCGTTCTCCCACTTCCTGTGGGGGATATCCGGTCAGATCTTCGTGTTCTTCGTGCTCACCGTGGCGGCGGCCGAATCCGCCATTGGCCTTGCCATACTCATAGTCCTATTCCGTAACCGGCGAACCATCAATGTCGATGATTTCGACACGCTAAAGGGTTAGGTCATGGGCGCCTCGCTTGGAGTCTATCTTGCCATCCCATTGGTGTGTCTCGCCGGTTCGCTGGTCGCCGGGTTCTTCGGCCGCGCCCTGGGCACCGTCTGGTCGCATCGGGTCACCATCCTGGGGGTGGCGATCGCCTTTGCCTTATCCGTGGGTTATGTCCTGCCGCAAGTCCTCCATGGCCACGATCTCGATCAAACGGTCTATGTCTGGGGCCGTGCAGGGGGCCTGCCCATAACGGTCGGATTTCTGATCGATCCGCTGACTGCGCTCATGATGGTCGTCGTGACCTTCGTATCGCTTATGGTGCACATCTATACCATAGGTTATATGCGCGGTGATCCCGGCTATCAGCGTTTCTTTAGTTACATTTCGCTCTTTACCTTCGCCATGCTCATGCTTGTCATGGCCAACAATTTCATGCAGCTCTTCTTTGGTTGGGAGGGGGTTGGTCTCGTCTCCTACCTCTTGATCGGTTTTTGGTATACGCGCGAGACGGCCATCTTCGCCAACCTGAAGGCATTCCTCGTAAACCGTCTCGGGGATTTTGGTTTCATTCTCGGCATTGCCGCCATCTATAGTGTTTTCCACAGCCTCGATTACGCGACGGTATTCTCGCGCGCGCCGGCTGCCGAACATGTCTTGATCGCCATCACCGCCCATACCTCATGGCGCCTGATTACGGTGATTTGCATCCTGCTTTTTGTCGGCGCGATGGGCAAGTCAGCACAGATGCCGCTCCATGTCTGGTTGCCGGATTCCATGGAAGGCCCAACGCCTATATCCGCGCTCATCCACGCGGCGACCATGGTTACCGCGGGCATCTTCATGGTTGCGCGCATGTCGCCTCTCTTTGAAATGTCGCCAGTCGCGCGCAGTGTCATGCTCGTCGTAGGGGCATCGACCGCCTTCTTCATGGCGCTCCTTGGTATGGTGCAAACCGATATCAAGCGAGTGATCGCCTATTCGACCCTTTCGCAGCTCGGTTACATGACGGTGGCGCTCGGCGCCTCGGCCTATGCCGCGGCGATCTTCCATCTTGTGACGCATGCCTTCTTCAAGGCCCTGCTGTTCTTGGCCGCGGGCTCGGTGATCATTGCGCTGCACCATGAGCAGGACCTGCGTAAGATGGGTGGGCTGCGCAAATACTTGCCGTTCACCTTCGCGGCCACCTGGGTCGGTTCCCTGGCACTGGCCGGCATCCCGCCCTTTGCCGGCTTCTTCTCCAAGGACGCGATTATCGACTCGGTGGCTCGTTCCCATCTGCCGGGGGCGGATTACGCCTTCGCCGCGGTTCTAGCCGGGGTGTTCGTCACCGCCTTCTATACCTTCCGCATGCTCTTTCTTGCCTTTTACGGAGAGCCGCGGATGGATGCCCACACCCGTCACCACCTTCATGAGTCGCCGTGGGTTGTCACCTTGCCGCTCGGTCTGCTCGCGATTCCCGCGATCGGGGCTGGCATGTGGCTCATGAAGCCCTTGTTGTTCGGACATTTCTTCCATGGCGCGATCTACGTGCGCCCGGCAGACAATCCGCTGCTGCGCATGGCCCCGCATTATCATGGGATCCTGGCCTTCATCGCCGCGGCATTTGTCTCGCCACCCCTGTATCTTGCCCTCGCCGGGATGGCGACGGCCTGGTATCTGTACATCCAGCGCCCCGAGTTGCCCGCGATCATCGCCCGGCGCCTGGGACTCCTGACCGTCATCTTGAAGGCGCGTTATGGCTTCGATGAGGTCTATATCGACGGGTTTGCGCGTGGGGCGCGGGCCGCGGCCCGGTTTCTGTGGCGCATCGGCGACGTCGCGATCATCGATGGCGCCGTCGTGAACGGGACGGCGCGGCTCATTGGGCGAATCGCGGCCTGGGCCCGGCGTTTGCAGTCAGGCTACATCTACCACTACGCCTTCGCCGTGATCCTCGGGCTCTTTGTGCTGATGACCTTTTTCCTGCACCACGCATAAGGGCGAATCGATGGACCTTTACCGACATATAGCCCTTAGCCTTGCCATCTGGATACCCATCGCCTTCGGGCTCGGGATCCTTTTTGTCGGACCGCGCTTCGTGCGCATGGTGCGCCCCTTGGCGGCCCTGGGGTCCGGCCTTACCCTGCTTGTCACCGTGCCGCTCTGGCCGCTCTTCCGGGCCGGGTCTTTTGCGATGCAGTTTCGCGAGAAGGTGGCATGGATTCCCGCGTTTCATGTGAATTACGCCTTGGGTATCGATGGCATATCGTTGCCGCTCGTGCTTTTGACGGCGATCATAGGCGTCATTGTCGTTATGGCCGGCGGATCGAGCATCAAGGAACGCGTAAGCGAGTATTTCGCGGCGTTTCTATTGATGGAAGGTCTCATGATCGGCGTGTTCTGCGCGCTCGATGCCATGCTTTTTTATGTGTTGTGGGAGGCCATGCTGATCCCGATGTTTCTGATAATCGGGATATGGGGCGGACCTAATCGTGTCTATGCAACCATCAAGTTCTTCCTGTACACCTTTTTGGGGTCCGTCTTGATGTTGGTTGCGCTGCTCTATCTCTATTTCCGGGCGGGCGAGAGTTTCGACATACTGTCTTACTATCATCTCCCGCTGGCGCAGACCCCGCAAATACTCATCTTCCTCGCCTTTCTCATTGCCTTCGCCGTGAAGATTCCGATGTGGCCGGTCCACACCTGGCTTCCGGATGCCCATGTCGAGGCCCCAACCGGTGGCTCAGTGGTTCTTGCGGCCATCATGTTAAAGATGGGCGCCTACGGTTTCGTGCGCTTTAGCCTACCGATCACGCCGCTTGCGAGCCACGAGCTCGCAGGCTTCATGATCACGCTGTCTTTGATCGCGGTGGTTTATATCGGCTTGGTGGCCCTCGCGCAGGAGGATATGAAGAAACTGATTGCCTATTCGTCGATCGCCCATATGGGCTTCGTGACGCTCGGCATCTTTCTGTTTAGCCGCATAGCCATGGATGGGGCGCTCGTCCAAATGATTTCCCATGGCTTCGTATCCGCGGCCCTCTTCCTCTGTGTTGGCGTTCTGTACGACCGACTGCATTCGCGGGCGATCCACGATTACGGTGGAGTCGTTAACAGTATGCCCATCTTCGCCGCGTTCATGATGCTATTTGCCATGGCTAATTCCGGGTTGCCGGGAACATCCGGTTTTGTGGGCGAGTTCCTGGTCATATTGGGTGCGTTCAAGGTAAATCTATGGTACGCGGTACTCGCGGCCACGACGCTTGTGTCGGGCGCGGCCTACACGCTATGGATGTACAAACGGGTCATCTTTGGGCCGATCACCAAACCCGCGGTGGCGACCCTGTCTGACGTCACGGGCCGCGAACTGTCCTTTCTGGCGGTGCTTGGGGTGGCGGTTCTCGCGCTCGGCGTATGGCCGGAACCGCTCCTTCATGTCATGACGGCCTCCGTTCATCATCTCTTGTGGCGCCCGGGCCTAAGGCTCGCCGGCCCGCAGCCCTAGGAAGAATCCATGGCCGATATGCTGCCCTTATTACCGGAGAGCCTCGTCGCGGGCATGGCCTGCGTCATCTTGCTCGCTGATCTTTTCTGGAAACGGCGTTTCCGGCCGCTGCTCTACTGGGCTGCACAGGGAACGCTGGTGGCCGCGGCGGTGGCCGCCTATGAGGTGCGGGGTCCGGCCGCGCGCCCCCTATTGCACGGCATGGTCGCGGTAGACGATCTGAGCACTGTGCTGCAGATAACGATCTTCCTGTTGACGATTGTGGTCTTCGCTTATGCGCGCACTTATGTCGCCGAGCGCGGCATCTTTAAGAGCGAGTTCTTCGTGCTGGCGCTCATGGGTGTAGCGGGGATGTGTGTGATGGTGAGCGCGGCGCATTTCCTGTCTTTATATTTGGGTCTGGAGCTTTTGTCGTTGAGCCTTTATGCGCTGATCGCCCTGCAGCGCGACTCCATAGCCGCTACTGAGGCGGCCATGAAATATTTCGTATTGGGTGCCCTCTCGTCGGGCCTCCTGCTCTACGGGCTCTCGATGCTTTACGGGGCCACAGGCAGCCTCCAGATCGGCGTAGTGGCAAGCCGACTGGCAGCGCTACCGGCGCACGATCTCGTCGCTACCCTGGGGCTCGTCTTCGTCCTGTCGGGACTCGCCTTCAAGCTTGGCGTCGTGCCGTTTCACATGTGGATCCCCGACGTCTACGAGGGGGCGCCCACGGCTCTTACCTTATATGTGGGCGCGGCGCCCAAAGTGGCGGCTTTTGCGCTCTTCCTGCGGCTTTTGGTCGAGGGCCTGCATGGGCTATCGGGGTCCTGGCAGGAGATGCTCGTGCTCCTTTCGGTTTTGTCGATGGCCGTCGGCAACGTGGTTGCGATCGCCCAAACCAACATGAAGCGCATGCTCGGGTACTCGGCGATCTCGCATATGGGTTTCCTGCTTCTCGGTCTCTTGAGCGCACGTGCAAGCGGCTATGCCGACGCCATGTTCTACGCGATCGTCTATGCGTTTATGACGCTTGGCGCCTTCGGTATCGTGATATTGTTGTCCCGTAAAGGGTTCGAAGCCGATCGCCTCGAGGATCTGCGGGGACTTTATCAGCGCAGCCCGTGGTATGCATGGATGATGTTGCTTATCATGTTCTCGATGGCCGGGGTGCCGCCGACTATTGGTTTCTATGCGAAGCTTGCCGTCATCCAGGCCGCCGTGGGCGCGGGTTTCTATAGTGTCGCTGTCGCTGCCGTCTTGTTCTCGGTGATCGGTGCCTTTTATTATCTACGCGTCATCAAGCTCATGTTTTTTGATGCCCCAATCGATGTAGCGCCTTTGCGCGGCGGCTGGGATCTGCGCTGGATTTTAAGTCTAAACGCGGCGGCCATGCTCGCGCTCGCCCCGTGGACGGGAACCTTGATCGCAGTCTGTCGCACGGCTGTCCACGGCCTGCCTTAAGGAAGGCGCCCATACGAATGCTCGGCCCCGCCGGGCCGCCGTCTCTGCCCCTAACGAGGATCTTTTTCTGTCGCGGTTTACGGTCCGCAAGGCGAGGCTCCATATAGCCGATATCGATCGCGGTTACTACGCCGATCACGCCCTGACGCTCGCGCAACACCCCTCGGAGACCGATGAACGGGTCATGGTGCGTTTGCTCGCGTTCATCCGCCACGCAGATCCGGGGCTGGTTTTGGGTGCCGGTGTAGGCGATACCGGCGAACCGGATCTCGCCATCAAGGATCTGACCGGCGCCATGCGGCTTTCCATTGACGTCGGCTTGCCCGATTGGCGGCGCGTCAAGAAGAGTGTGCTGCGGACCCGCGAGCATGTCGTCTATACCTACGGCGGGCGCGCCGCCACATCTTGGTGGAAACTCGCGGCCGAGCCCCTTGCGGCCTGCCCGAATCTCACCGTCATGGCCGTGCCCGATGCGACGCTCGCCGCGATGGCTGCCCTCATCGAGCGCAGCATGGAGTTCGACTGCATGGTCCAGGATGGTGAGCTACGGCTTACGGCAGGGACAAGATCCGTTTCGGCCGATATCGTTTCCTGGCAGACTGTCACGAACCTGCCATAAGGCACGGGTACTCTGCTGCTCGGCCCTTAGGCGGCCGCAAACCCCGTGCCCATGCTGTAGTAAGGAGAGTAATGAGATTCACCCATTTTATGACCGCCGTCCTCGTCTCCCTTCCCCTCGTGGCCGCTGTTGCTCCGCGCGCCTTAGCGGAGACACGCATTCAGTCAGACATCGCTTATCGAAAAGATTTGATGTTTGCCATGGACTGGAATCTTGTGCGCATTGCCCAAATGGTACGTCACCAGCGGCCCCTTGACCGTAACCGATTGGCCTACGAAGGTCGTGCCCTGGCCGCGCTAGGGGTTCTGCCGTGGACGGCCTTCGTTCCGGGCTCGGATTATGGCCAGACCAAGGCCAAGCCGCTTATTTGGCAACAAGGCCAGGCCTTTCAGAAGGCGGTTCTGTCTTTTGAAGCAGCGACCCGCGCTCTCCAGGCCGCAACCGCTCAAGGCCGCCTTAGCGCGGTGGCTCATCCGCTCGAAGAGGTCGCGCGCGGCTGTCATTCCTGCCATCACCGTTTCATGAAGTAGGGCGCGCAGGTCCGACGGCGCCGTTTTCTCTGCTCGCAAGCGCGCCCCCCTCAGGGTGCGGGCCCATTTGTCGCGCCTACCCGATACCGTCGATGACGGCCAGATCCGCCCCGCATTTCCGCCAGTAGGCGTAGGCCGGCCCATGCGCACATCCTAGTCGCCACCGCATCCAGGCGTTTAGGCGGTCACTACGAGCCAGGTTGCCAGCACAGAGGCGAGCGCCACGAGCCCTGCGAGCCAGAGACGCGCAAAAAACGGCGCGGGTCTTGGCGCGGGCGCCGGCAGATCCGCGTGGCCGGTGAGCATGGGCTTTACGAGATCGTGTTTCCCTATGACCCGGTGCGCGATGATAGCCAATATATGGATGCCGACAAGTCCGAGGATGAGATCAAAATTGAGTTTATGGATGTGCGTCAGGAGGTCCCCTGTCCGATTGCGTACGAATCGATTCAAGGGACCTGCGGTCAATATGTCGTCGGTCGCAAATAAGCCGGTCCCCACCTGCACGGACAACACGAGCAGAAAAGCCATCACCGACCAGCCTCCCAAGGGATTGTGTCCCAAGCGCCAGCGTGTGTCCTTGCCCGCCGACCGCAGGTATTGCCATACGCGGCGCGGCGAAGCGACAAAGGATGAGAAGCGTGCCGTCTCGCTACCTATGAGCCCCCATAGCAAACGAAATACGAGCAGGGCCAACACCGCGTAACCGCCCCACATGTGGTAGACGAGAAAGCGCTGGCCCAAATGACTCGATGCCCATTCCCATCCGATAAGGAGCACGAGTAGCCAATGAAACAAGCGCGTCGGGAGATCCCAGACGCGGACGGTTTCTGTGATTAGGCCCTGGTTTTTCCCGCACGCATCATCGCCCATCCCAACCCTCTCAATCGCAACAAATTGTTGACACGGATGCCCCGAAAACCCGCCGATCATACGGCATATGTCGTAACCATGTAAGTTCTCTTAAACCCTTCATAAACGCATATTCTACCGCCCCCATGTCACAAATCTGTCATCAGGACACACCTTTGGCGTCATATGTCTCAGGCAGAGTCCGCTTCGCAAAAGTTCCTGATTCGATAAAAAATAGCGGAGGTAATATACGTCATGTCCCGTAACGTTCAGATCCCCATGCCCGCGCTTAGGCCGGCGGTGCTCGTGGCATCCTGCGTCATGTGCGCCATTGCCAGCATGTCGGTGGCACGCGCGGCGGTGAATGTCGGTACTGTAAGTGCACAAAGCGCCAAGAAGAACCGGGAGCTGCTGAAAGCGACCAATAGCAAACTTACGAAAAAGCAGATTCTAAAGGCCACACAGACAGAGCGCGTCATAAGCCGTCGGGAGATTAATGCCAATGGTCCGGCCGCCGGTGCTGCGCAGGCGCTTGCTCTGGCCCCGGGCATCGCGGTCCGCGGTTACGGCGGCATCAGTGGGTCGGCGCGTTACGAGATTGCCGTTCGCGGGGTAAAGGTGGGGTGGTCCAGCGTCAACGGCGACGTCGAGCGCAACGGGATAACGGTACTGTTCGATGGCGTCCCGATGAATAACCTCATATCGCATAACGGCGGCTGGGATTCGAACGAGATCCCGATCATGCAGCTCATCTCGGGCGTGAACGTGATCTACGGACCCGGCAACCCCGATACCCGGTGGTTCGATAGTGTCGGCGGGACCGTGAACTTCGTGCCCGTGCAGCCGACCGAAAAAGCCAACGCAGACATTGGTCTTACGTATGGCAGTGACCAGACCGAGGGCGCCAATCTCATCGTAAATACCGGGACCCACGGCGGCTGGTCCACGGTCGTGGCGGGCGGCTTTAGCCGCAACAATACCTTCCGTACGGGTTCGTTTTCTGCGCCCAGCCGTTCCTCGGCCCTGTTCGCCAAGACGGTAAAAACCTTTTCGGCAGGTTCTTTGAGCATCGGCGGCTATGCCGACGATACGACTGAGTTCCGTCCGAACTTTATTCCGGTAAACCCCATCCCGGCGGGACCCAACGGCAGCGCCATTACGGTGGACGGGACCGCCAACACCCCTTTGTATAGTCAGTCTACGACCGGCTACTACTCTTCCTTGCCGGAGGATGTGTGGTTCAAGCAGATCGTGGTGCGCGATCGCATGCTTTACTCGAAATTGAACCTGGACATCGCCCCCGACCTCACCATGCACGATATGGTCTGGTACCGGCATGGGCATCGCGTGCATTGGCGCGTGGATAATTATAATTACAACGGCGCCCCGCCCGGCACGGTCAATTCCGAGTACTACAATCCGCGTTCTGATACCTACGGAAACCGCGTGAGTTTTGACTGGGCCTTGCCTATGGACCTCGTCAAGGCGGGCGCGTCGTGGATCAACCAGACCTACTCGACCCCGTATACGGGCTACAACGAGACCTACGGGACGAGCCCGGCCAATCCCGTTCAGTACAACAACGATACGCTGACCAACACCTATCTCACGGGCTTCGTGCAAGACGCGATATCGCCTATCAAGTCCTTTACGATTACGCCCGGTATAGCCGCCGTTGATTTTCAGACGCAGTTTTTCAATAACGGCGCAAGCTATACGCCGCCTGGTGCTACCAATCAGACGGTCGCCCCGAGCGATAGCAAGGTGTTTACGAGGCTCGAGCCGTCGGTCGGTGCGGTCTTTAGGGTAACGCCGCATTGGTCGCTCTACGGCAATGGCGCCGAGACCTACCAGAACCCGGGGGACAACGCCTTTGGGGCCTACAGCGGCAGCAACGCCATAAACCTGGGGAGCCTAAAGCCCGTCAAGAGCGTGGACTATGAACTCGGAACGCGCTTCCTTCTTCGTCATGCCGGTCTTTTGCGGCATTTCGTGATGAACGCGGATGTGTACCGGGACCGTCTCAGCAATGAAACCTTGGCGACCTACATATCGACCGGGGGCAATTTCGCGACCACCGAGTTTGCCTCGGCTAGCGCCACCTATCAGGGGCTCAATGTCAGTGCCCAGGATAGTCCCAGCTGGCACTGGCATGTGTTTGGCAACGTGGCCGTGACACGGGCGCATTTCGATTCGTATGTGCCAAGCGGCAGCACGCAAAACTACGCCGGCTACCCGGTCTCCTACAGCCCGGACTTGACGGCGGCCTTGGGGCTCAATTATCGGGTGGCATTCGGCAGCTACCTGGTATCCCCGGGGGTATCCGACCAATACACGGGGTCGCAGTACCTCTTTAGCAACGTCGCCAATGCGCCGACCAATAACGTTCAGATGCCGTCTTATAACATCGTGAACACCCAGGTCGCTGTAAAGGCGGGCACCGACGTCTTCGGGCTGTCGTCTGTCACGGTGACCGTGGGTATCACCAACCTTCTGAATAAGCGCTATGACCCCATCGAGTACCTAACGAGCGGGGGTTACTTTGGCGGGAACAGCGCCGGGGCCGTGCTCGCCGACCCAGGCGCGCCGCGTCAATACTTCATCAACCTAAACGCGCGCTTCTAACTGTAAGTCCTTCTTCTCCTCATTGAGGGTCCAGGCCACGTCGGCCCGGACCCTCTTTTTTATTACTTATCCAATCTGGGCGTAAAGAGTACGCAGTACCCCATCGGGCTTATGCGGCCAGCCACCTTAACGCAATGCCCCATGGCCATCGTGCCGGTGGGTTTCAGGCCCTGCATCATCATACCGTTGGAGTGGCCGACGGCCGGCAGAAAGAAGCGGCACATCCCGCACATGTCGTGCCCTTTGGGGTGGTCCTGGTAGTGCACGATCACCTTGGCAAGCCGCAAAGTGGCGGCTCGCGCTACCGTGACGCCAGGTAGCGCACAGCCTGCGGTGGTTAGCATAGTCCTCAGGAAACGACGCCGAGAAAGCGGATTTTTCATAGCCTGATCTCCTGTGATCGAACGGTACGGTCCGATGTCGGTCGGAGGGACCCCTGCATCTATCAAGACGCCGCGCGAACACCTAAGGTCAACAGGTAGGCCTTGTGGTCAGACAGCGGCGGCCCGTCGTTGGGTGCCGGGCGGGCATCGAGGATGCGCTGGGGCGCGACCCCGTTTACAAAGATATAATCGATCCGGGTCTGAGGATTATCGGCAGGAAAGGTGGGGCCGGGGGGCCTCGGGCTTGCGGCATGGCTGTCGAGCCACGCCGACTGAGTGAGGACGCGGATGCCGGCGGCATCCGGGGGGGCGTTGAAATCGCCGGCCAGGCATTGGGGGCCCGGAAAGACGCTTAACGCCCGGGCAAGCGCTGCTGTCTGCGCGTGGTTCTGGTTAGGAACCCAGGAGCAGTGGACGTTTGTGAATTGCCAGACCTCGCCCTGCCAGGCGAAGGTCGCGCCCATGGCTCGCCGGAAGGAGGGGTCTTCGTCACTGTCTGTGCGGGGCAGTGCGTAGGACCAGGGGGCGCTCAAGGGTATGCGCGATAGGATGGCGCAGCCGCGCTCCGGTTCGGACTCACGCGCCGCCATGAAAAGCTTGTGGGGGTAATCCAGCCTCTCCGCCAATTCCCGGGCCTGGTCGCAATCGGGCCGGGCGCACACCGCTTGCAAGGCGACGAGTTGGGGATGTTCGTCTCGTAACAGTGCCACGATGCGCTCGCGGCGCAGGTCCCATGACCCAAAGCCATCCTGGTCGTAATTGAGATTGAGCGTGAGGATCTTCAACATACACGGAGTGTAGGGAGGGAGCGTCGCGCCTGCTATCCGACCCCGGTATGGGTCCTGCGCTTGGTGCGCGGCTGGCGATGGCCTCTCGCCCGAGGCCCGCTGGGCGGCGGCACATCTCCTGGGGGTCGATGTGGCACGGCTGTGCGGGGATGCCGGGCGCGCGTGACCGGGCCTAAGCGCAGGTCTTGACTTTTTTGGTCGGGCACACACCGAGATCCGGCGCGTGCAGTCCAGGTACGCCCTTTGGTATTCGACGCAATGGTTGCGGTCTGCCCTGCCGCGAATCAGGATTGAGTGGCAGTCGTCCCGTGTCGTGATGTCCGGCAAAAGGGAGGCCGCGAGGTGCGGGACTCAAGCCAACGGCAGAGGGGGGTTGGCCGCTTGCCTAGTGAGATGATGGTAGCGGGGGTAGGATTTGAACCTACGACCTTCGGGTTATGAGCCCGACGAGCTGCCAGACTGCTCCACCCCGCATCAAAGGACGCGAAGTCTATCACGTTCCGGGGTGATGGCAAGCCCTTTGCCGCAAATCGCGCGGGCCGGGGCATGTACAGCCGGGTTCGGTCGTCGAGACCAGTCGCGTGTTAGGCGGGCGGGGCATGGGCCCTGCCCGGTGCGGTATCGGGGTCGACGTAAGGGGGGGGCGTGGCCCCTGCCGGGCCCGCGCATTGAAGTTTCCGGAGGAAAGCTTATAATTCGCCTTTATCTCTCAGCATGAAGGTCGTACGGCGGAAGTGGGCATATGCCCACTTTTGCGTTTATGGTCATGGAGAAGCGAATTCAGGCAGAACGGCTGCGTGCCTTGGTGGAGCCTGCGGTGGCGCGACTCGGTTTCGAGGTCGTCGATATCGAGTTTATAAGCGGTCAAAAGACCCTGCGGATCTACATAGATGGGCCGGCCGGCATCGATGTCGATGACTGTGCGCGGGTGAGCCGCCAGGTGAGCGCGCTGTTTGATGTCGAAGATCCGATCCCGGGGCATTATACGTTGGAGATCTCCTCGCCGGGGCTCGATAGGCCCCTGGCGCGGCCCGCCGATTTTACGCGGTTTACGGGTTCAATGGTCAAGATCAAGACCGCGTTGCCCGTGGACGGGCGGCGCAATTTTCAAGGCCGACTTCTGGGCTGGGACGGTGAGCGCGTGAGCCTGGAGATTGACGAGACGCGGTATGATCTCGCGTTCGAGAATATTGAGAAAGCGAGGCTCGTGCCCGAAATATAAAGGGTAAGGGTAGCTGGAGGCAGTGATGGCAAACGAAATTCTATTGGTAGTCGAGGCGGTTTCTCGGGAAAAGAGCGTGGATCGCGAGATCATTTTTGGCGCTCTTGAGGCGGCCTTGGCGACGGCTACCCGCAAGCGCCACAAGGAAGACATCGATGCCCGCGTGGAGATTCACCGCAAGACCGGCGAATATGACACGTTCCGGCGGTGGCTCGTGGTGCCTGATGAGCAGGAGGTCCTAGAGTTTCCGGGCCGCGAGATGCGGCTTACCGAGGCGCGCGCTCGTAATCCGGAGATTCAGGTGGGGGAGTATATCGAGGAGCCCATAGAGGCTGCGGATTTTGGCCGGATTGCGGCGCAAGCGGCCAAGCAGGTGATCGTGCAAAAGGTTCGGGAGGCCGAGCGTGAGCAGATCGTCAACCAGTTCAAGGGTCGCCAGGGCGAGCTCGTGACGGGGGTCGTCAAGCGCTTGGAGCGGGGCGACGCCATCATCGATCTTGGGGCCGCCGAGGCCTTGCTGCCCAAGTCGGCCATGATCCCGCGCGAGGGCCTGCGGCCGGGCGATAGGGTGCGGGCCTATCTCGAGGACGTCCATTCGGCGCCCCGGGGCCCCCAGCTATTCCTGAGCCGGACGAGCCCGCAATTGCTGGTCGAGCTTTTCAAGCTCGAGGTGCCGGAGGCGGGTGAGGGCCTGATCGAGATCCACGGCGCGGCGCGTGACCCGGGCCTGCGCGCCAAGATCGCCGTCAATTCCAAGGATCCGCGCATAGACCCGATCGGGGCCTGTGTTGGCATGAGAGGGTCGCGAGTCCAGAGCGTCTCCAACGAGCTGGGAGGCGAGCGCGTCGACATCATTCAGTGGTCGCCGGACCCCGCTCAATTCGTCATCAATGGTCTGGCCCCCGCGGAGGTCCTCTCGATCGTGGTTGACGAGGAACTGCACAGCATGGACGTGATCGTTGATGAGTCGCAGCTGTCGCAAGTGATCGGCCGGGGCGGCCAAAACGTGCGGCTCGCATCCGAACTGACGGGCTGGGAACTCAACGTCATGACGGAGGAAGCTGCGTCGGCGCGTGGCGAGAGCGAAGCGGCCAACGCCATCCAGATGTTCGTAGACCAGCTCCACATGGAACCTGCAACCGCCGAGTTACTGGTGCGCGAAGGGTTCATGACGCTCGATGAGGTGGCCTACGTGCCCAAACAGGAGATCATGGCGGTCGAGGGTCTTACGGAGGCGCAGGTTGATGAGATCCGGAATCGCGCGCGAGACATCCTGCTGACCCGCGCCATTACCTTGGAAGAAAAGATCGACATGGCGGAACCGGCAGAGGACCTCTTGGCAATGGCCGAAATGGATGAGCACACCGCGCGGCTACTTGCAAGCCATGGCATCAAGACCATGGAAGAGCTCGCCGACCAGTCACTCGACGACTTGGCCGCCATAGAAGGACTGAATGAGGAGCGCGCACGAACCCTCATCATGGCGGCGCGCGCACCTTGGTTTGCGGATCAAGGTCAGGGGGCCTGACGGACTCATACGATGCCTGAGACGACTGTCAAAAGCTTTGCTGAGCAAATAGGGGTAGCGCCGGATAAGTTGCTACGGCAACTCGTCGCTGCCGGGATTGCCGGGAAGAAAACGGGCGATCCTTTGAGCGACGACGAAAAGATGGCGCTGCTGAGCTTTCTGCGCACCAATCACGGGGCGGGAGAGCCGGAGGCAAAGCGCATCACGCTCACGCAAAAGTCGACGAGCAAGATCGTGCAGAACTCGCGCTTCGGTCAGGCGCGCGCGGTCCAGGTCGAGGTGCGCAAGAAGCGCACCTTCGTGAAGCGGACTGTGCCCGGGGAACCCGAGCCGGCGAGCGCCGAACTGGAAGTGAAAGAGCCGGTGCAGGAACCGGTTTTGGCGCCCGAGACTGTGATGGCGCCGAGCGCGGCCGTCCCCGAACCGCCCGTAAGAGAGCCCGATATCGCGCCTGAGGTCGCGTCGGTGCCGGTTGAGGCCCCGCCCGTGGTCGCAGAGCCCCCGCCACCCCCGCCACCCGCCCCTAAGGAAGCGCCACGGCCCGTGCGTAAAGAAGTCCGGCCTGAACGAGGAGGCCGTAATGACCGACGCGAGCGCCCGGCACCCCGGGCGCCCGGAGCGGATCGCAAGCAGCAGCGGTCCGGCCGTTCGCCCGGAGGGTCTCCTGGCCCCCGGGGCGCGGGGGGCAAGCGCGTGGTGACGAGCATGAGCGGGCAGCACGCCTTCGAGATGCCCACCGAACGGGTCGTGCGGGATGTCTTTTTACCGGAGGCCATAACGGTCGCCGAACTCGCGCAGCAGATGTCGATCAAGGCCGCCGAGGTCATAAAGGTCTTGATGCAGCTTGGCATGATGGTGACGATCAACCAAGTTCTGGACCGGGAAACGGCAACGCTCGTGGTCGAGGAACTCGGTCATGTTGCTCACGAGGCCCGCAGCCACGACCCGGAGGCCTTATTGAAGAGTGGGGGACAGGAGGGCGCGCGCGAGCCGCGGCCTCCGGTTGTGACCGTCATGGGTCATGTCGATCATGGCAAGACCTCGCTGCTTGATTACATCCGCAAAACCAAGGTCGCAAGCGGTGAAGCGGGCGGCATTACGCAGCATATCGGCGCCTATCACGTCGAGATGCCCAAAGGCATGCTGACATTCCTCGATACGCCCGGTCATGAGGCCTTTACAGCCATGCGGGCCCGTGGTGCCAAGGTAACCGATATCGTGATCCTCGTCGTTGCGGCTGACGACGGCGTGATGCCGCAGACGGTCGAGGCCATACACCATGCCCGCGAGGCGGGCGTACCGATCGTGGTCGCAGTCAACAAGATCGACAAGCCCCAAGGGGACATGGAGCGTGTGAAGCAAGAGCTTGTGACTCACGAGGTGGTGCCCGAGGAGTGGGGCGGTTCGGATATCTTTGTCCCGGTGTCGGCTAAGACCGGGCAAGGCATAGAGGAGCTTCTGGACGCCGTGCTTTTGCAGGCCGAGCTCCTGGAATTAAAGGCGATCCGTAATACCATGGCGAGCGGTATCGTTATCGAGGCGCGGCTCGACAAGGGCCGCGGGCCGGTTGCCACGATCCTGGTTCAGGAAGGGACCCTGCGCAAGGGTGACGTCATTTTGGCGGGCCGCGAGTCCGGCCGCGTGCGTGCCATGACGGATGAGAACGGCCGGGCCATCAAGGAGGCGGGACCCTCGATTCCGGTCGAGGTGCAGGGTCTTTCGGGGGTACCCAACGCGGGCGATGAGGTCACGGGTGTCGAGAACGAACGCAAGGCACGTGAAATCGCGCTCTTCCGGCAGGGCAAATACAAAGACGTCAAGCTCCAGCGTCAGCAGGCATCGAAGCTGTCGAACATGTTCCAGCAGATGCAAGATGGCGATGTCAAGACCTTGACCCTGATCGTGAAGGCTGATGTTCAGGGCTCGGTCGAGGCGTTGACGGATGCCTTGGAGAAACTCTCGACCGATGAGGTCAAGGTGCGCGTCGTCCATGGCATGGTAGGCGGGATCAGCGAGTCGGATGTGAATCTGGCCGTTGCCTCGAACGCCATCATAATCGGCTTCAATGTGCGCGCCGATGCCACGGCACGCCGCCTGATCGATTCCGAAGGCGTCGACATCCATTACTACAATGTCATCTATGACGCCGTAAACGAGGTCAAGGCCGCCATGGCCGGCATGCTGAAGCCGCAATTCCGCGAAGAAGTGGTCGGCATTGCCGAGGTGCGCGAGGTGTTCCGGACCTCGAAGACCGGGGTCATCGCTGGCTGTCAGGTCACGGAGGGCGCGATTCGGCGGGGCCGGCAGGCACGGATACTGCGCGACAACGTGGTAGTGTTCGACAGCGAGATCGAGTCCTTGCGGCGGTTTCGGGATGACGTGTCAGAGGTCAAGGCCGGGATGGAATGCGGTTTGACCATCAAGAATTATGCGGATATCCAGGTGGGCGATCAGATCGAGGTGTACGAGCGGGTCGAGGTCGCGCGATCGCTTTGAGGCAGCGTGGACACAGGCCGGCATCGCGGGCCACCCGGGTTGGCGCCTTGATCTTGCGGGAGGCAGCGGCCTGGGCCCTCGCCGAGATCGATGATCCCCGCGTGCGGGGCGCGGCGCTGCCGGAAGCGGACGTGAGTCCGGATCTCAAGCAGGCCCGGATCTTTGTGACCCATTATCAAGGCGAGCAGGCGGCGCGCGCGGCGGTGCAGGCCTTGAATAGAGCAGCGCCGCGGCTGCGCCGGGAGTTGGGGGCACGCTTGAGTCTACGCGTCGTCCCGCAGGTCGTTTTCGCCTACGACCCGTCGGTTGATCAGGGTTTCCGGATCGATGCCTTACTGGATCGGGCTCGGCGCGAAGATCGGGGCGGGGGCGAAGGATGAGCCGGATGCTTGGCCTGCGGCGCGATGGTTTGCTGGTTTTGGATAAGCCCATAGGTCTTAGTTCCACCCAGGCCTTGGGTCAGGCGCGGCGGCGTCTCGGGGCCTGCAAGGGCGGCCATACGGGGACGCTGGATCCGCTCGCAACGGGTGTGCTCGTCTTGTGTTTTGGCGAGGCTACCAAGGTTGCCCCCTTCCTTGTCGAGACGGACAAGTCTTACCGCGTCACGATAGGGCTCGGTGTGACGACGACGACCTATGACAGCGAGGGCGAGGTGGTGGCGCGGGCGAGCGTTTCTGTATCGGACGCGGCCATCGCGACGGCCTTGGCGAGTTTTGTCGGGACCATCGATCAGGTGCCGCCGCGATTCTCGGCCATCAAGCAGCACGGCGAGCGCTTTTATGACCGGGCGCGGCGGGGCGATGAGACGCTGCCGCCCGCGCGGGCGGTGACCATACACGCCCTGAGCCTGATCGATCGCCGGGGCGACGATGTCATTGTGGATGTCGTGTGCGGCAAAGGTACCTATGTGCGTAGCCTCGCCCACGATCTGGGTCAACGGCTGGGCTGCGGGGGCCATGTGAAGGCGCTACGGCGTCTCGCGGTGGGCGGGTTTACGGAACAGCAGGCCGTGAGCCTCGATGCAGTGGGACCGGAAACGCCCCTGTTGGCCAGCGATCAGGCCCTCGCGGGGCTCCCGGCCGTTGTTTTGCCGATGTTTTTGGCGCGCGTCGCCCGCCAGGGCCAGCGGGTCTATGTCGGCGGCCGGGCCCACGAAGGCCTGGTCCGCCTCTATGACGACGCAGGGCTCTTTTTTGGGATCGGCTCATCGGCATTGGGCGGGGAGATCCGTCCCAAGCGTCTATGGGCCCCCCAGTCCGTGCATGTTGAGCCCACAGGCGCAGACGGCTAGAATACGGCTTTTCGTTTTTTAACAGCATTTCGGGCGAGTGAGGGTGGTATGGCGTTTACGGTCGATAAGAAGATGCAGGTAATCAAGGAGTACCAGAGGGGCGAGTCGGACACCGGTTCGCCCGAGGTACAGGTCGCGTTGATCTCGGCTCACATCGATGATCTGTCGCAGCATTTCGCGGTGCACAAAAAGGACAATCATTCCCGTCAAGGCCTTTTGCGGATGGTCGGGAAGCGCCGCAAGCTTTTGGACTACCTAAAACGCGTCGATGCCGCTCGCTACCGGGACTTGGTTGCGCGGCTTGGCCTACGCAGGTAAGCAGGCGAGACCCGAAAGAGCATCGCAGTGGAGGAGAGACGAGTTGGGTAAAATCACGAAGACGTTCTCGTATGGTAGCCATACGATAAAGATTGAAACCGGGGAGATCGCCCGCCAGGCCAGCGGAGCGGTCATGGCAAGCATGGGTGACACTGTGGTGCAGGTGACGGTTGTGGGTCTGCGCCAATCGGCCCCGGACCGTGATTTCTTCCCGCTCACCGTCGACTACCAGGAACGCTCTTATGCCGCCGGTCGCATCCCGGGTGGATTTTTCAAGCGCGAGGGGCGACCGTCCGAGAAGGAAATCCTCACCTCTCGCCTAATCGACCGCCCCATTCGTCCGCTGTTCCCGAAGTCCTTCACCAATGAAGTCCAGATCATCGCGACGGTCATGTCGCTGGACCCGGACATCGATCCCGACATCATTGCCATGATCGGGGCATCGGCGGCCCTGGGGCTGTCGGGTATGCCCTTTAGGGGACCCCTGGGGGCCGCGCGCGTCGGCTATCGGGATGGTCAGTACCTCCTGAACCCGGGCATGAAGGATCTTACGACCTCCGCCCTTGATTTGGTCGTAGCGGGGACCCGGAACGCGGTCTTGATGGTGGAGTCGGAGGCCAAGATGCTGCCCGAGGACGTCATGCTGGGCGCGGTCTTGTTTGGCCATGAACAGATGCAGACCGTCATCAAGGCCATTGATGAGCTCGTCCACGAGGCGCAGGTGAAGCCCTGGGACTGGGCGCCGGTCGAGAAGGATGCCGAACTCATGACGGCGGTGGCGGGACTTGTAGGCGCGGATCTCACCGCAGCCTATCAGATTCGCGAAAAACTGCCCCGGCAGGATCGCGTAGCGCAGTTGCGGGACCAGGCCGTGGCCGCATTGGCGGGCGAAGCACCAAAACCCCATGCCGATCAGGTGCTCGCGACCTTTGGTGAGCTCGAGAAGCGTATCGTGCGTGGCCGGATCCTGAGCGGCGAGCCGCGCATCGATGGCCGCGACACGAAGACGGTGCGGCCGATTACGGTGCGGACCGGAGTCTTGCCGCGAACCCATGGGTCGGCGTTGTTCACGCGTGGCGAGACACAGGCGCTCGTGGTCACGACCCTCGGGACCGGGCGGGACGCTCAGATGATCGATGCCTTGGAGGGTGAACGCAAGGATCCCTTCATGCTGCACTATAATTTCCCCCCATCCTCCGTGGGCGAGACGGGCCGCGTCGGTAGCCCCAAGCGTCGTGAAATCGGGCACGGGCGGCTTGCCAAGCGCGCCATCGCCGCCGTATTGCCGGATCTCGCGGAGTTCCCTTATGTCTTGCGCGTGGTCTCCGAAATCACCGAATCGAATGGCTCGAGTTCTATGGCCACGGTGTGCGGTACGAGCCTCTCGCTCATGGATGCGGGCGTCAAGACGAAGGCCCCGGTCGCGGGCATTGCCATGGGTCTCATTAAGGAAGGTGACCGATTTGCCGTCCTGACCGATATCCTGGGCGACGAAGATCATCTCGGCGACATGGATTTCAAGGTCGCGGGGACGCGCGAAGGTGTCACGGCCTTGCAGATGGACATCAAGATCGAAGGCATCAATCGCGAGATCATGGATACTGCTTTGAAGCAGGCCCGCGAGGGGCGTTTGCACATACTTGAGATCATGAATCGCGCCGTACCGCAGGCCCGTCAGGAGATGTCGGAATACGCGCCGCGCATCATTACCTTCAAGATCAATCCCGAGAAGATCCGCGACGTCATTGGTAAGGGTGGCGCCACTATTCGCGCCCTATGTGAGGAAACGGGGGCTACCATCGATATCGACGATGATGGGGTGGTGAAGATCGCCTCCGTCGATAACGCCGCCGGCCAGGAGGCGCGTCACCGGATCGAGCAGATCACCGCGGAAGTCCAGGTGGGGATGATTTACGAAGGCAAGGTCGCGAAGCTCATGGATTTCGGGGCATTCGTCACGATCCTGCCTGGCAAGGACGGACTCGTCCATATCTCGCAGATATCGAACGAACGGGTCGAAAACGTGAGCGAGAAGCTCACAGAAGGCCAAATGGTGCGGGTGAAGGTTCTAGAGGTCGATAAACAGGGCCGTATCCGTCTCAGCATGAAGGCGGTCGACGCCGGCTAAGCAACCGGGGTCTGCAAAGACCTCGGACAGGAAGGGCGGCGGGCCATGTCCGCCGCCCTTTTTTATCGTCCAGCCCGTTAGGGTCGGGCCAGCCAGGAGGGATGATGGGGAAGACAGCGGAGACGGATCTGCGTGAGACCGTCATGAAGGACATTCAAGGGGCGGTGCGGCTATCGGTCGCCTATATCGGTTTGAGCGGCGGCCTCTTGCAGGGACTTGCGCGCCTGATGGCAGGGACCGCGGCCCAGATCGCGGCCGCTGCGGGCCAGGATGCGGGCTATGTGGTGCGCTGGTGCGATGCGGCGTTTGCGTTCGGGCTTCTGGACGAAGAGCCCAGGGGCTTCGTTCTGACGCCGCTTGGCCGTGCATTTTTGCCAGAAACCCCCGGTACGCTCATGCCCTTTGCCGTACAGGGGGTCCTGAGTGCGCATATGGCCGAGCGGGCCGCCGGGCTTATGGCCACAGGCGAGCGTCCGGGCGAATCCGTCCTCGCGGAGCGGGCGACGATCCTGCCCTGGTTTGGACCCATGCTCGAGGCCCAATTTGGCCCGGTTTTCGAGAAAACCATCATGCCAGCCCTTACAATCTACGATGAGGCGGCGGGCCGCCAGGGCTTTGCCATCGATCTGGGCTGTGGCAACGGCTGGTACCTCATGCGGCTCGCGCACGCCTATCCGGGGCTGCGTTGTCTAGGTGTCGACGGTTTTGAGGAGAACGTGCGCCAGGCGCAGGCGCGCGCCCAGGCGGCCGGGTTTGGCGACCGCGTGCGTTTTGTCCAGGGGGACATCTACCGTTTCGAGGCCCCCGAGCCTGCTGACATCATCGCCCTAAACCGTGCCTTGCACCACGTCTGGGATGAACAGGAGACGGTATTTCGGATCCTGCACGACCACCTAAAGCCCCAAGGCGCCGCCGTCATATGGGAGCCCCGCTGGCCTCATGAGCGGATCGCCTTGCGGGAGCCTTCGCGGCGCATGATGGCCTTTCAGAACCTCACCGAGCATGTCCAAGGGAATCACTTTCTGCGCCCCGAGGAGATTGCCGCGGCCATGACCGCCGCTCAATTGCGCCCCGAGATATTCTCGTTTCTGGATGACCGCGAGGCGGTCGTGGTGGGCACCCGGGCGGGTTAGACGCTTTTATCGGAAGCCCCTTAGGGCTTAGACTGGCGTTCCCGAGCGCCGGCCTTACGTCGCGGGGGGCTGTGCCTTCGGACATGCTGAACTGCGAAATACAGAGGCCCTATGAGAAACGTTTTTAAGCTTTTCATGGCCGGACTCGTGTCTGGTCTGCTGATGACCCCGGCGCTGGCCGAGAACTGGACCGTCTACAAGCACTACGATTTCAATAAGCCCCAGTTCCTCCATAGCCAACCCTTTGCCAAAGAGCATCTGGTCGTGCAGGTGGATCAGGGCCGCCGGAGTCGCTGGGGGCTGGTGCTCTCAAACGTCGCTAATGTCTTGAACTACTTCGGTTCCGACAAGATTCAGGTCGTGGTCGTCGCGTACGGGCCGGGTCTTAAGCTGCTGTATGCCAATAGCCCCTACAAGCTGCGTATCCAGGGCCTGAACGCCCAGGGGGTTGAGTTCGATGCCTGCCATCAAACTATGCTCGGGGTTAAGGCCAAGACCGGCCACTTCCCCAAGCTCTTGCCTCAGGCCGTGGTCGTCCCAGGGGGTGTGGTGCGGATCATGCAACTTGAACAGCACGGCTTCGATCTCCTGAAGCCCTAGCGGTCCCCCGCCTCGCGCCGCACCCCGTCCTTCTGACCCCCGGTGCCCGAAGCCTCCATATAAGGCGCGAAAAAATCGCGGAGGCGGTCGTTTAGCCAGAAATACGGGCTCCAAGGTGTGCCTCCGCTGATAAAACCGACGTGTCCGCCATAGGGACACAGCGTGAGGTCGATGGCGGGGCTCAAGGCGGTCGCGTCCGGCACCGTGCCCGGCATAAGGAAGGGGTCGTCTTCGGCCTGTACGAGCAGAGTGGGTACGGTGATGGCCCGCAAATAGGGCAGGCAGCTCGCGCGGCGATAGTAGTCATCGGCATCGGCAAAGCCGTGGCGCGGGGCGGTCACGGCGTTGTCGAAGGCGCGAAAGCTCGTCAGGCGCCCGAGACCCTCGAGTCCGCCATAGCCTAGGCGGCGGCCCTTGCGCTTGAGGGAGCGTTTGAGCCAACGCAACAGTACCCATTGGTAGAGCCGCGAGAGGCCACGGTCGAGCCGGCAGGCGGCGCTTGCGAGATCGAATGGTACGGAGACGGCGGCGGCCGCGACCACGTCCGCCCGAGCCCCCCGTTCGCCCAGCCATTTCAAGAGTACCGAGCCCCCGAGCGAATAACCCACGGCGCACAAGGCGGGGCCGTAGCGGGCCGTGAGGAGATCTACGACCTGCTGTAGATCGCCGGTCTCACCGCCATGATAGCTGCGCTCTCGCCTATTGGGTTCGCCGCTGCAACCGCGGAAATGGACGACTACCGCCGGCCATCCGGCTTCGGCACACGCCCGCAGCAGCCGTTTGATGTACGGGGAGCGTGAGGATCCCTCGAGGCCGTGCAGGATGAGCAGGATGGGCCCTTCGCGGGGGATGCCGGAGAGCCAGTCGAGATCGAGAAAATCACCATCAGCCAAACTCATCCGTTCCCGGATCAACGGGAGGTCGCCCCGGCGATCGACGACCGCCCCGAGAAGCGTCTGGATGTGCGGATTACGGGCCCATGGCGGCGGCTCAAACGCCGTCATTCCGGGGGGGCCTTGAGCTCGCGGACGATGTCGGGATTCTCGAGGGTCGATACGTCCTCATCGATGGTCTCGTGGCGTGCGATGGCACGCAGCAGGCGCCGCATGATCTTTCCTGATCGCGTTTTGGGCAGATTGCTGGCAAATCGTATCTCCGCAGGCCGGGCGATCGGGCCGATCTTGTCGGCCACCCAGCGCCGCAAGTCGCTGCCGAGGACAGACCGGGCCGCGCTGTCCGCAAGGGCCGCCCGCGGCACGATGAAGGCGCAAATTGCCTCGCCCGTCACATCATCCGGGCGGCCGACCACGGCGGCCTCAGCCACCTGAGGGTGGGCGCCCAGGACGGACTCGATCTCCATCGTCCCCAGCCTGTGTCCGGACACCTTGAGCACGTCGTCGACCCGGCCCATTACCCAGAAGTAGCCGTCGGCATCGCGCCGCGCGCTGTCGCCACTCACGTAGTAACGGTTCTCAAAGCGGGCCCAATAGGTCTCACGGTAGCGTTCGGCGTCGCCCCATATGGTGCGCAGCATCGCGGGCCACGGCCGCTTGATGACCAGAAAGCCGCCCTCGTCAGGCGCCTTTACCGGTTCCCCGGCGGCGTCTACGACGTCGGCTGCGATGCCCGGCAGGGGCCGGGTGCAGGAGCCGGGTTTCGTGGCTGTGAGACCCGGAATAGGGGCAATCATATGGACGCCCGTCTCAGTCTGCCACCAGGTATCGACGATAGGACACCGTTCTTGTCCTATGACACGGTAAAACCACATCCATGCCTCGGGGTTGATGGGCTCCCCGACGCTCCCCAGGAGCCGCAGCTTGTCGAGGTTGTAGGCGCGCGGGTAGTCATCACCATGCTTTTTGAGGGCCCGGATCGCCGTGGGGGCCGTGTAAAAGATCGTTACGCCATGGCGCTCGCACAGCCGCCAGAAACGGCCCGGATCCGGGATCATGGGCGCCCCCTCATACATCAGGATGGTCGCTCCGCAGGCAAGCGGCCCGTAGGCGACGTAGCTATGGCCGGTCACCCAGCCGATATCGGCCGTGCACCAATAGACGTCATCTTCGCGGATGTCGAAGACCCAGCGCATCGTAAGGATGGTACCGAGCAGATAGCCGGCGCTGCTGTGCTGTATCCCCTTGGGGCGTCCGGTCGACCCCGATGTGTAGAGCAGATAGAGCGGGTGCTCGGCGCCGACGGCGACCGGCGGGCAGGAGTCGCTCAGACCCGCTACGGCGTCGTGCCACCAGACGTCGCGCCCCTCCTGCCAGCTGATCTCGTTACCGGCGCGGCGTAGTACAAATACCGTCCGGACGCTCGGGCAGTCACCGAGGACCTTGTCGCAGATTGCCTTGAGGCCTATGACACGGCCCCCCCGGTGGCCTCCATCAGCGGTTATGACAGCGACGGCCTGGGCGTCAGTGATGCGATCCTTGAGCGAATCACTCGAAAACCCCCCAAAGACGACCGAATGGATGGCGCCGATGCGGGCGCAGGCCTGCATCGCGATCACGGCCTCGGGCACCATGGGCATATAGATGATGACGCGGTCACCCATCTTTACGCCGTGCGCCCGTAAGGCGTTGGCGAACCGGCTCACTTCCGCCAGGAGTTCCCGGTATGTAAGGACTCGCACATCACCCGGCTCGCCCTCAAAGATGATGGCCGGTTTCGCCCCCCGCTCGGCGATATGCCGGTCCAGGCAGTTGGCCGACACATTGAGGGTGCCGTCGTCAAACCAGCGGTAATGAGGTGCCCCCGACGCGTCTAGGGTCCGCGTAAAAGGGGTGAGCCATTCGAGTTCGGCGCGCGCAAGGCGGGCCCAGAAGCCCTCGTAGTCGCTCTCGGCCTCCGCGAGAAGCGCGCGATAGAGTTCGGGCGTCATGCGGCTGCCCCGACCAAAATCCTGAGGGGGCGCAAACAGACGGTTTTCCTGAAACAGGGATTCTATGGCGTCACGGGACTCGTGGGTCATGGCTGCACCACCTTTTGTTGACAAATAAAGGCCGGACCCGGGTTCTTCAGGTGCGGCCAGCTAATCGTTCCGCATTCCTAGCGAGGTCCGCGCGGATCTTTGGCGGGCGCTTGCCCCGTGAGCCGGCGGTCGCGGGCGCGCTCTGCGACATGGCGGCGTATGGCCACGACCGCAAGCACCGCGCCCACCACGACGATGGCCTGATCGATACGGTGCATATAGGGTCCCAGGGCCTGCCAGGCGCGGCCAAGCCGTAGACCGAGCCAGCCGAGCGCTCCGCACCAGAGGATCGAACCCGCGGTGGAGTAGGCGGCGAAGGCGGGCAGCGGCATGCGCGCGACACCGGCCGGCAGAGAGATGAAGGTGCGCAGGACGGGTAACAAGCGGCCCAGGAACACCGCAATCGGTCCATGCCGAAGAAACCACCCATGCGCGCGCTCGAGATCGCGGTGCGAGATCAAGATCCGGTTGCCATAACGGACCAGAAACGGGAGTCCCCCGTAGGCCCCGAGGGCATAGGCCGCCAAGGAGCCTGCGAGACTGCCCGCCGTTCCCGCGGCTATGATCCCAGCGAGGGTCATCGCCTTCACGGAGACAAGGTAGCCGGAGAAGGTCATGATGATCTCGGAGGGGATGGGGATACAGGCGCTTTCCGCAGCCATGAGGGCGGCGATGCCTAGATAGCCGGAATGGCGGATCGTGGCGAGGATCGCCGCGGCCAGCGCATGGATAAGGGTGTCTATCAAGGCGCGCTCCTCGCGAAGGTACGGGGTCGCGGCGGGCCCACACGGGGCGCTGTCCTGCCCCCCCGGTCTGCCGTGCTCGGGGCGGTTTGGGTCCGGCGGCCCCCGCATCGATCCCTGTCACCCGGGCGTCATTTCCACCGGGCGAGCCGCGCGGTATGGCGGCCCGCTAGGCCATTTGTTTTTCGCGTATCTCGTCTAAGGTCTTGCAGTCTATGCAAAGTGTCGCCGTCGGGCGCGCCTCGAGGCGCTGCACGCCGATCTCGACCCCGCAGTTTTCACAGTAGCCGTAAGCGTCCGCATCGATCTTGGCTACCGCCTCGTCGATTTTTTTTATAAGCTTGCGTTCGCGTTCACGGTTGCGTAACTCAAGCGACATGTCCGTTTCCTGGCTGGCACGGTCGTTCGGATCCGGGTGATTGGCGGTTTCATCCTGCATGGCATGCATGGTGCGAGAGACTTCCTGTATGAGCTCCCCCTTCCAGGCCAGCAAGACCTTCCGAAAGTGTTCCCGCTGCCGGTTGTTCATGTATTCTTCGCCCTCGGCTACGGCATAGGGTTTGATCCCGTGTAGTAGAGGCTGAACTTCCTTTTTTTTGGTGACCGCCATCACGTACTCCTGCGCTCGAGACAATGTAGGGCTTGCGAGCAAGCGCGAATCTATACCAGAAAGCGCCGGGCCATGCAAGAAAGGGTCCGACGAGCGGGTCGCGGCCGGTTGTAAACGATGAATAAGGGCGAAAAATGCTGAAAGCATTGATTTTTGACGTAGATGGGACGCTTGCAGACACGGAGCGGGATGGTCACCGCGTGGCATTCAACCGGGCCTTTGCCGCCGAAGGGTTGGCCATCGCCTGGGGCGAGGCCCTGTACGGGCGCCTGTTGTCGGTGACGGGCGGTAAGGAGCGCCTCAGCTATTTTTTTACGCAGGTGCGCCCCGATCTGCGCCCGCCCGGGGATCTAGAGGCCGTCGTGCGGCGCCTGCATGCGCGCAAGACGGCCTTGTATACGGACTTACTGAAAAGCGAGGGCGTGCCGCTACGTCCCGGCATTCGCCGCCTGCTCGTCGAGGCCCGCGCCCGTGGTCTCTTACTGGCCGTTGCCACCACCACGACCGAAGACAATCTCCTGCCGATCTGGGAGGCCCTGGGCCCTGGGGCCCGCGCATGGTTTTCGGTGGTCGGTGCCGGTGACGTGGTGGCCGCCAAGAAGCCGGCGCCGGACATCTATGACTATGTGCTCGCGCGGCTTGGGTTGCCGGCACAGGATTGCCTGGCCTTCGAAGATTCCGAAAACGGACTACGCGCGGCGACCGGCGCCGGTCTTTGCACGATCGTGACCGTAACCGACTACACCAAAGACCAGAATTTCGATGAGGCCTTGCTGGTAGTCGATCATCTGGGTGATCCGGGTAAGCCGCTTGCGCACGTCCGCGGTGTACCGTTTACAAGACCCCAGCTGGACGTCGATGGCCTCATGCAGCTTACCCAACACTGCGGGGATCGTTAATCCCCATGGAGATCTTCAAGTGTTTTCGGATCGAGGCGGCGCACAGGCTGCCCTTGCTGCCCGACGGTCACAAGTGCCGGCGCCTGCATGGTCATTCCTTTCAGATCGATGTCTATGTGCGCGGACCGGTAGACGAATCGCGGGGCTTTGTCGTCGATTTTGCGGATGTGAGTGCCGCCTTCAAGCCCGTATTCGACGACCTCGATCATCACTATTTAAATGACATCCCTGGGCTTGAGAACCCCACCAGCGAACACCTCGCCCGCTATGTCTGGGGCCGTCTGTGCGGGGTCGTACCGGGTCTATGCCGGGTCATCATCCATGAGACCTGCACGGCGGGATGCGTGTACGAGGGGCCGGCGTCAGAGCACGAAGGGCAAGAGGTCGGCCGGGGTCCTTAAAAGCCCCTCCGCCCCCCAGCTGCGCGCCTCGCTTTCCGTGGTGTAGCCAAAGGCCGCGGCCAGTGCCGGCATGCCGGCGGCGTGCGCGGCCTGCACATCGCCTAAGTCATCGCCCACGTAGAGGGCCCGCCCCGGCGCCGTATCGAGAAGTTCGCACGCGCGTAGCAGGGGATCGGGATGAGGCTTGCACCGCGCCACACTGTCCCCACCGACGATGCACCGGGCGCGATCGGCGAGCCCAAGCATGGTGAGAACGCGGTGCGCCAGACGTTCGGGTTTATTCGTGACTACGCCCCAGCAAAGCCCTGCCTGCGCGAGGCGGTCGAGGACGGCGACCATGCCCGGGGTCAGTTCCGTCGCCTGACCTATGATGCGCTCGTAATGGGCGAGAAACGCAAGACGAGCGGCTTCGTAGCCGGGCATGCCCGCCTCCATGCCAAGGCCCGTGCGCAAAAGCGCCGCGGTTCCGAGCGCAGTCGCAGCACGGACTTGTATGCGGTCGACCGGTGGTTGTCCGGCCGGCCGCAGTGCGTCCAGGGCGAGGGCCAGGTCCGGCGCGGTATCGGCGAGCGTACCGTCGAGGTCGAATAGGATCAAGTCGACCGTCACGCGATCGGGCGCCGCGTGTAGGCCAGGTAGTTGACGTCCACATCCGACGCCAGGGTGTAGGACTCGATAATCGGCAAATACCGGACCCCGCGCACGGAAAACCCGTCAAGCCCCGCTTGGCGACTCCAGGCCGCCAACTCTGAGGGACGAATGAAGCGTGCATACTCGTGTGTTCCCCGGGGCAGGAGTCTAAGGACGTATTCGGCGCCCACTACTGCCATAAGCCAAGCCTTGGCGGTCCGGTTTATGGTCGAAAAGAAGACATGACCGCCCGGTTTCACAAGTTGTGCACATGCCTTTACGATGGACAGAGGGTCGGGTACGTGCTCGAGCATTTCGAGGCAGGTGATAATATCAAAGCTCTCCGGAGCGGATCTGGCTAAGTCCTCTACGGAGGTCTCGCGGTAGTCGATGGACAGGCCGTTTTCCGCCGCATGCAGGCGTGCGACGAGTAGGGCTTCATGGGCCAGGTCGATACCTGTGACATGTGCGCCTGCCGTGGTCATGCCCTCGGAGAGCAAGCCACCGCCGCAGCCGACGTCCAGGACCACGGCCCCGGTGAGGTTCGCGCGTTCCTGAATGAACTTGAGGCGTAGCGGATTCATGCCATGGAGCGTCTTTAAGGGGCCGCTCGGATCCCACCACTGGGCCGCGATCGCCTCGAATCGCTCCAGTTCCTTGGGATCGGCATTGGGCGTGGCCGTCATGATGTCCCTCCGTGGTCGCATGACCGGATCTTATCACGCCACAGGACCGCTCGTTGGAGGATAGCCCTTTCGTCCAGGGTCAGCGGTTTTCGATTTTGCATGAGTAGCTGTCCGGCGACCCACACATGACTGACTTGGTCGCGGCTGGCCGCGTAGACGATCTGCGACAAAGGATCGTAGACGGGCTGGGTGGCGGGCTTGTTCAAGTCGACTGCGATCACGTCGGCGCATTTGCCTGTGACTAGCGATCCGATGCTATCGGCAAGCCCCAGGGCGCGGGCGCCATTCAACGTCGCCATCTCGAGTGCCACCGGCGCCGGGACCGAAGTGGGGTCGCCGCTTAGGCCTTTGGCAAGCAGGGCGGCCGTGCGCATTTCCCCGAACATGTCGAGATCGTTGTTGCTGGCCGCACCATCGGTGCCAAGCGCGACATTGACCCCTGCTTGGAGCAAGGCCGTTACGGGACAGATGCCGGCGGCGATCTTCAGATTCGACTCAGGGCAGTGGACCACGCTTACGCCACGCTCAGCGCACAGTCCGATCTCTTCGGTCGTAAGTTGGGTCATGTGCACGGCCATGAGGTTTGAGTGCATGATCCCGAGCCGATCAAGACGGGCGATAGGTCGTATCCCGTATTGTTGCTCCGAATGCGCAATCTCGCCCGGGGTTTCGTGGATATGCATGTGAAGCCCGATATCGAGCTCGTCAGCATGGATCCGGATGCGGGCCAATGTCTCATCCGACACGGAGTAGGGCGCGTGCGGGGCGAGCAGCGGCCGGATCAGCGGGTTATGGCGCCACTTGTCACACAGGGCTACCCCCCGGCTCAAGTATTCTTCGGGGCTTTTCGCCCAGGCCGTCGGCACATCGATCACGACCAGTCCCAGTACCGAACGTAGACCCGCCGCCGTTACCATCCGCGCGGTGTCGTCTGCGAAGAAATACATGTCTGCAAAGCAGGTCGTGCCGCCCTTGATCATCTCGAGCGCGGCAAGGGCCGCACCATCGCGCGCGAAATCGCTGTTCACGAAACGGCCTTCCGCAGGCCAGATGTGTTCGTGGAGCCACTCCTGCAGCGGCAGATCGTCGGCAAGGCCGCGAAACAGGGTCATGGCGGCGTGGGTGTGCGCGTTGACGAATCCGGGCAAGAGCGCGTGATGGGGTAGATCGATGGTCGTAGCGCAGGCCGGGGCCTCGTTTTGTGGCACGAGGCCTGCAATGCGGCCATCACGCACGAGTAATGCATGATCATGCAGTATGTGGCCGCGTGGCTCCACCGGTATGATCCAAGGGGCCCGCAGGCATAGATCCACGTTCATGCGTCCTCTCAGTAAGTAGGTGGGGCGGCGCGCTAGCGGCTATGCACAGCCCTAGTCTTGAAGGTCCCAGACTCCACAACCCGGCCGTTCTCGAGCCGCACAAATGAGTTACAGAAGTCGCGGACCTGTTGCTCGTTGTGCGAGACCAAAACGATGCTCATGCCGTTACGGCGCAAGGAATCAATCTTGTCATGACACTTGTTTTGAAAGGCCGCGTCGCCCACCGCTAGGATCTCGTCTGCGAGCAGGACATCGGGTTCCAAGTGGACCGCGATGGAAAAGGCCAGTCGCATATACATGCCCGATGAATAATTCTTGACGGGCGTGTCGATGAAATGGGCGAGCTCCGAGAAATCCACGATGTCGTCAAAGCGTTTGCGCACGTCGCGGTTACGCAGGCCGTAGAGGCTTGCGTTCAGGAAGATGTTTTCTTCGCCGGTGAGCTCGGGATGGAAGCCGACTCCGAGTTCGATCAGGGGGGCCACTCGTCCGTGTGTCGTCACGCGTCCCGAGGTCGGCTTTAGGATCCCTGCGATGATTTGCAAAAGCGTGCTCTTGCCCGAACCATTGCGCCCAAGGAGTCCGATTGCCTCGCCTTGGCGGACGGAAAACGATACGTCCGACAGCGCATGAAAATGTTCATGGCGCGGCCGCCACCGCTGCTTGAAGAGGCCTACGAAGCGGCGTTTGAGGCTGTCGACACGGTTATGGTGGAGGATAAACTCCTTCGAAACGTTCTCGACGCGCACGACCTCGTCTGGAATATTGCGCATCTACAGGTGCTCCACGAGCGAGTCCGCATGGCGGTTGAACACGAACAGCCCCGCGGTGAGGCTGAGCGCGGTCCACAGGAAGGCAAGCCCCGTGATGTGCCAGTCGGGGATATGACCGCTATAGAGGATGCCGCGGAATATGAGCACGTATTCGACGAGCGGGCTCAAGGCAAAGATATCGCGCAGATGGACGGGGATGCGGTGATACTGATAGACGATCGGGGTCACCCAAAACAAAAATAGCAAAGATACGTCCACCAGATGTTTAAGGTCCCGAAACAGCACATTCAAGACCGAAAGGATCAGGGTGATACCGAAAGTAAAGGCCAAGAACATCAACAAGGCCAGCGGGTAGGCAAGGAGCGACAGATGGGCCTTGCCTCCCAGGAAAGGATACAGGATAAATAACAGCGCTATGGCGAGGAGCCACAGGACGACGTTGAAGGTGACCGCCGAAATCGGCACCAAGAGCCGCGGAAAGTAGATCTTTTTCACAAGACCCGCGTTGGCGATCAGGGTGTCGCAGCTTTGTCCCGTGATCTGGCTAAAAAGGTTCCAGTGCAGCAGGCCCGCCATCAGGTAGAGCGGGTAGTGCGGCATGCCGGCCTTAAAGACGTAGGCAAAGACAAAGATATAAAGGCCTATCATCACCAGGGGGTTGATGAGCGACCATAGAAAGCCGAGCGCCGCCCCTTGGTAGCGGACCTGGATGTCCTTGCGCACGAAATTCTTCAACATGTCGCTATACGCCAAAAGCGACCGTAGGCCGCCGCTCGGCGGCGACGCGAAGATCCTGGGATGTCCGATAGTTTTTGGCATAGGGACCCGAAAAGAGACGGCGGCCATGATACCATCATTCAGAGTGCTTGTATCTTGGCCTGCCGAGGGGGTTTTCTGTGCCGGACGTTCTCTATGATAAGGTGCGTGCCGTTGAACTGCGGGACGGCGCCGTCTATCTGCTCGATCAACGGGTGTTGCCGGGGACGCTGCGTCACGAGATCTGCCGGAGTGCGGCGGAGGTGGCAGCCGCCATTACCGCGATGGTCGTGCGGGGGGCGCCGGCGATCGGAGTGACCTCCGCCTATGGAGCGGTGCTGGCGGTGACTGCCGCCTACCGGCAAGCCGGAGGCGCGTGGCGCGCGCACGCGGCCCCCGAGTTCGCGCGACTGCGCGCGAGCCGACCGACGGCCGTCAATCTCGGCTGGGCCTTAGATGAGATGGAGCGGGCCCTACAGGCGGCCGGGACCGAGCCCCCGGGGCCCCTTGCGGAGGCGGCAGCACGGGCGTTGCACGCCCACGACATCGATGCGAACCGGCGCATGGGCGCCTACGGCGCGGCCCTCTTGCCGGCCGGCGCACGGGTCCTTACCCACTGCAATACCGGAGCGCTGGCGACGGGCGGCTACGGCACGGCTCTGGGCGTGGTGCGGGCGGCGGCCGCCGCTCGAGGGATCGCCATGGTCTACGCCGATGAGACGCGTCCGTGGCTGCAAGGGGCACGGCTTACGGCTTGGGAGCTCATTGAGGAGGGTTTGCCCGTGACCGTACTCGCAGACAGCGCCGCGGCGGCCTTGCTGCGCGCAGGCCGTATCGACGCCATCCTGGTCGGGGCGGACCGCATTGCCGCCAACGGAGACACCGCTAACAAGATCGGGACCTACGGCCTGGCCGTGTTGGCCCGTCATCATGGGGTCCCGTTCTATGTGGCCGCGCCCCTGAGTACCATCGATCCGCATACACGGGTCGGCAGCGACATCCCGATCGAGGAACGCGATGAGGCCGAACTCCTGCGTTGCCAGGGCGTCCTCCATAGCCCCGCTGGGGCGCGGGCCTGGAACCCTGTCTTTGATGTGACCCCCGCGAGCCTGGTGGATGCCCTGATCACGGAGCAGGGGGTGGTGGAACGTCCCGATACCCCGAAGATTGCCGCCCTGCTCGCGGCCGCGCACCCCGCGGCCTCCTAGTCCCTGCACCCGGCCGCGCCGGCGGCCTCTTGTGGCACCCCGATTGCCCTCGCGTCCCATCAGGGCGGCTGCGCCTGGGCAACCGGGGTGCGGCGGCGCCTGTTCGGAGCCGTAATTAATCAGAGTTCGATACTATAATAATTTATTAATGTCCCTGATCTATGTCAAAGTTCCGCTCATCTACTCCTTTTAGGATAGGCGCCGTCTAGGGGGGCGCCACGGGCGGATTGGGCCGCAGAGCCGAAGTCAGACCCTCCTGGCTTGCAGCGATTGCTAAGGAGCGGACATGCGAGGTTTTTTGCGGTGGGGGCGAGCGCGGGCGGTGGATTCTGGGGCCGGTGGCAGGTGGCCGCGAGGGCCGGCAGGGATTGGGGCGCGGCGCATCTTACGGTGGTTATGGCCGGGGACCCTGCTTACCGGTTGTGCGCCCGCCACCACGCGCGCCACTTTCTGGATGCTCGATCCTAAAGGTGTGATAGCGGCGACGCAGACCCATTATCTCGCGCTCGATGTCCTAGTCATGTTGTTCATTATCGTACCCACCGGAGCCTTGATCATAGGGATCATGCGCCGCTACCGCGGCGGACGCGGCGGCGCTTACGACGCCCACTGGGACCATTCCAATGCCATAGAGGCCGTCGTCTGGGGCATACCGATCATCACAGTCGGCATCCTGTCCTATTATTCCGTGAAGGCCATCTACGCCGTTGACCCGAATAGGCCCGCTGTCATAAGTCGCGCCGCGGCCGCCCATCCCGGTCGCCCCCCGCTCGATGTCGATGTGATATCGACAGACTGGCAGTGGGTCTTCCTCTACCCGCAGCAACATATCGCGACCGTCGACCGGTTGGTCGTGCCGGTCGGGACCCCCGTGCGTTTCCGGCTCACGTCGGCGACCGTCGTCAATGATTTTTATATCCCCCAGCTCGTCGGCATGATCGATGTCATGCCGGGCATGCGGGTGCGGCAGGCGTTGATCGCCTCGCGCCCGGGCACCTATGAGGGGTTTTCCGCGAATTACGCCGGTGCTGGCTTCTCCTGGATGGACTTCGAGACCCGGGCCGTGGGACGGGGGGTGTTTCGTGCTTGGGTGAAAAAGGTGCAAGGCGGGTCTCGGCGCCTCACCTATGCGCAGTTCGAGCGCGTAGCCCGTCCGACCATCGATGTATCCGCGCATGTCTCGTATTACGCATGGGTCGAACCGGGACTCTTCCGTCATGTCGTGACCGAGGTTCGCGACGGAAAGACCTATCCGACGCCCATGGCGATGACCGAGAACATGACCGCGTATTTACAGTCCCGCGCCGCTCAGGCGAGCGCGCACTGAATCCAAGGAGAGACATAACGTATGCTAGTACATATCGACGGCCCCTGGAGCCCGCTACTGGGCCGCTTGGCGCTCACCGAGATCCCCTATAAAAACCCCATATTGGTCGGGACCTTCCTGTTCGCCGTGGTGCTGGCCGTGGTCCTCGTGGGCCTTACGACCTATTTCGGTTTCTGGCGCACGCTCTGGCGGGACTGGCTTACGAGCGTAGATCACAAGAAGATCGGTATCATGTATATCCTGATTGGCCTCGTGATGCTGTTCCGGGGCTTTATCGATGCCGTGATGATGCGGACCCAACAGGCCATGGCGGTGGGTCCGCACTCGGCGGGTTACTTGGATGCCGTGCACGGCTACCTTACACCCTACCACTTCGACCAAATCTATACGGCTCACGGGACCATCATGATCCTGTTTGCAGCCACCCCGCTCCTGGTTGGCATCATGAATATTCTGGTGCCGCTGCAGATCGGGGCGCGCGACATGGCGTATCCGTATCTGAACGCCGTTTCTTTGTGGCTCACGGCGGCGGGCGCTGCCTTGGTCATGGCCTCGCTCTTCATTGGCGACTTCGCCCATGCCGGATGGTTTGGCATCGTCCCGGTCATGGAGCTGCCCTATAGCCCCGGCGTGGGCGTCGACTATTGGATGTGGGCCTTCCAGTTAAGCAGTATCGGCACGACGCTCGGTGGCATCAATCTGCTTGCGACCATCGTCAAGATGCGCGCCCCCGGCATGACGTGGGGACGGCTACCGATCTTTACCTGGGCGTCTCTGAGCGCAAACCTCATAAGTCTCACGACCTTTCCGGTCGTCACCGTGGCGCTTGCCTTGTTGGCCCTCGACCGCTATCTCGGAACCCACTTCTACACGGCCGGTCTGGGCGGCAATCTGATGTTATACAACGACCTATTCTGGATATGGGGTCATCCGGAAGTGTACTTTGTCATACTGCCGGCGTTTGGCATGATCTCCGAGATCATACCGACATTTGCCGAAAAGCCGCTGTTTGGTTACATGGGCATGGTCGTCGCGTCGCTCGGAATCGCCGGCGTTTCCTGGGGGGTGTGGCTGCACCACTTCTTTACCATGGCCGCAGCCCCGGCCGTCAATGCCTTTTTCAGCATTACCACGATGGCCGTCGGGATCCCGACAGGCGTCAAGGTATTCAACTGGGCCTTCACGATGTTCCGGGGCCGCTTGCGCTTCGATCTACCCATGATGTGGGCATCAGCGGCCCTTTTCTTTCTGCTCGTGGGCGGGTTGACCGGCATGATGAACGCTTTTGCGACCAACGATTACATGGTCCATAACAGCGTCTTCGTCGTCGCGCATTTCCATATGATGCTCCTGCTCATCGTCTATGCCATATTTGGCGGTGTCAATTACTGGTTCCCGAAGGTATTCGGGTTTCGTCTGGAGCAGCGCTTCGGCCGCATGTTCTTTTGGCTCTTCACGGCGGGAACGGCGGTGGTGTTCGTGCCCATGTTTACCTTGGGTTTCATGGGCATGACCCGGCGCCTTGACTACGTCGCATTTCCCCAATGGCAGCCGCTTTTGGATATCGAGGTCGTGGGTATCGTCATCTACGTACTCTCGGCGGCCTTTCTGGTTGCGCAGCTCTATGTGAGTCTGCGAGATCGTGCGCAAAACCGGGTCGGGGCGGATGCCTGGGGGACGTCGCGAAGCCTCGAATGGATCACCCATTCACCGGTGCCCTTCTACAACTTTGCGGTGACGCCTGAGGTTCATGCCCGCGACGAGCGGAGTTGGCGGCACGAGCGCGGTCTCGATGACGCGGCGCCCGTTGTCTACGAAGATATCCACATGCCCTGTAAGACGGCTATCCCCCTGGGGCTGGGCGCCCTGGGGTTCGGGCTTGCCTTCGCGCTCGTCTGGCGCATCTGGTGGCTTGCCCTGCTCTGCAGTGGGGCGATCGTCGCCTTGATCGTGATCCGCGCCTTCATGACTGGCACGAGCTACACGATACCGGCGCGTGACGTCGAAAAGATGGAGCATGATCGTAAGCGGGGTGCGGCCAAGCCGGCGCGGGCCCAGGTCCCGGGCGGTAGCCCGGCGCCGGTGCTGGGCGGGGGGACCTGAAATGCCGGGCCAAAGGTACATACGGTGTGCGTCATGGGGGGATTTAGGATGAAGGGTGCAGCAGGGGAGACGGCGGGGGGTTTAGGGCCGGTCATGTGGAGACCGAATCACGGGTACGACGATGTGTCGACCAAAACCCTCGGTTTCTGGTTGTATATGTTAAGCGATGCCATGATGTTTACGGCATTGTTTGCCGCCTACGCCGTGCTTGGCCACGCCATGAACGCCGCCGGTGGTCCGTTGCCGGGCACGGTCGCCCATCCGACGCATGCCTTTACGGAGACGCTTTGGCTGTTTTCAAGCGTACTCGCCTACGGCGGAGCGATGATCGCCCTAAAGAAGGGCAACCGCGTCGGCGTCATGGCCGGTATCGCCGTGGCCTTGTTGGTTGCGCTTGGCTTTCTAGGCAGCGATCTACACGAGGTAACGCGTTTGTTCGCCGCGGGTGCAACTCCCGAACGCAGCGGCTATCTGTCAGCCTTCTTCGCGCTCGTTTTCTATCACGGCCTGCATGTCATAGTCGGCGTGGCTTGGATGCTGGTCATGCTCGGGCAGGTGGCGGTCTTTGGCTTGAGCGAGGCGGTGGTCTACCGCCTCCTGAACCTCCGCTTATTCTGGCATTTCCAGGCGGTTATGTGGGTATTCATGTTCACCTTCGTGTATTTGCGGGGCGCGATTATATGACGGAAAGCAACCATAGTACGTTTGAGCATCCCGAGGTCCAACTGGCCGGCACCGGTTATGTAGCGGCCTATGTCGCAGGGATCGCCTTGATGGGCCTGTCGCTTATGCTCGTGAAGGACCATGCCCTGGATCCCACGGCGCTTGGTATCGCGATTTCGGGTATCGCAGGGCTTGCTGCTTTGCTTCAATGTGTCCTGCTTCTGCACATGACCTTGTCGCGGACCCAGATATGGCAGACCGTGGCGCTCGTCTTGTTCGTACCGCTCTTCATTTTGACCATAGGGCTCACGTCCTGGATGTTCCATGGTCTCTACCAGCGCACTATGCTCAGGCCCATTGCGGCAAGCCAGGCAATGGCGCCGGCCCCGCTCCGGGCACCACGCTAAGTATCGGGCCTGCCGCACGCGGGCCCGTGGGACCGGGCGGCCCCTCTGCGCTTCGAGTCCTTAAATTAAGGCCGGTCATGCGGGCGCCTTCGACGGGATGGGCGCCGCGGGACCGCTGGGAGCCCGGCGGAGGGCCCCCGCCCCTGTGTGAACAAGAGGGCCCTGGGCCGCGTCGGACGGGGCCACGCCGGACTTCGGGTGGCCGCTAGGTCAGGGACGCGGGGTCCGTACCGGCGGCGGGGCGGGTACACGCGGCTACCGGAGGCCCCGGTGTGCCGATCGATCGCGAGGCACGCCCTGCCTTGTGGGGCCCGCGCCCCCGTGGTATGAGACTGCGAAGCTCAATTCGGGGATATCATCGTGGGAGCGGTCGTGCTGGTCTATATGGGCCTGGGACTCGTTACCGGACTCTTGGCCGGCATGCTCGGGATCGGGGGCGGGAGCGTTATCGTGCCTGGGCTTTTTTTGGTCTTCACGAACCAAAGCCTGGCGCCGGGGCTCGCCATGAGGCTTGCGATCGGGACTTCGCTTGGTAGCGTACTCTTCACCTCGCTTGTAGCGACGCGGGCCCAGCACAAGCGGGGCGCGATCGATTGGCCCGTGGCCACGACCCTGGGGCTCGCAGCGCTCTTGGGGAGCTTGGCGAGCGGCTATTTGGCAGGTTTTTTATCCGGGCGCGTCTTGAAGTCCGCGTTCGGAGTATTTTTGGGGTTTGTGGGACTACAGATCATGTTCGACTGGCGGCCAGCCGGCCACTGGCGCCTGCCGGCGCGCCCGCTGCTCTTTGCGGTCGGGCTCTTGATCGGGGCGGTGTCGGCCTTGCTTGGCATTGGCGGGGGCAGCCTTACGGTACCGTTCCTGACGGCGTGCCGCGTGGAGATGCGGCGGGCCATCGCCATATCCGCCACTCTGGGTGTGCCGATTGCCTTTTTTGGGGCAGGCGGCCTCATATGGTCGGGCCTACATCATCCCGGTCTGCCGCTTGGCACTGTCGGTTATATCGACCTTCCGGCGCTCGCGGCCCTCACAGGCGTTGCCGTGTTGGTCGTGCCGTTCGGTGTGGGGCTTGCGCACCGCTTGCCGGTGGCGCAGCTGCGCCGGATCTTCGGTGGATTTTTGGTGGTGGTGGCGATACAAATGATCACGCTGTCCTAAGGCAGGGGGGTACCACCGCCTGAGGTGCTAGGCGGCCGGTATGGCCGAGCCCGCGCGGCGGTTGGTATTTGCAAACGGAGGGATCTTGTTATGGCAGGATGCTGCCCGACTGTCGGTTGTGGGATTGGCCGCTGCTTCTCACGTTTCTCGCGGCGTTACGTGCGACGTTACGAGCGCCATGGACTGGAGAGGACCCAGAGACAGTTGGTTGCGGGTCTGGGTGCTGCCGCGATCGCCGGGGCCTCCCTGCTCGAGATCGGGTCGGGCGTCGGCTACCTCCATCAGCAGCTGCTCGAACAGGGCGCTGCGACGGCGGTCGGCATCGATTTGTCCGAGGCGATGCTGGCCGAGGCGCAGGCACTGGCCCTGCGGCGCGGCCTGGCGGACCGTACGCGTTATGTGCACGGTGATTTTCACGAGATCGCCGGTACCGTCGAAGCCGCCGACATTACGATCCTGGATAAAGTGGTCTGCTGTTACCCTGATGCCGAAGGCCTTCTGGCCGACGCCGCAAGCCATAGCAAAGTCCTCTGCGCCCTCACGTTTCCCCGTGCCCATTGGGCCAATCGCCTCGGTGCGCGACTGGGGGTGGTGGCCTTACGTCTGGTGGGCAGCGCGTACCGTCCCTTCATCCATGATCCGGCCATGATTGCCGATCGTCTGCAGCGGGCCGGTTTCGAGCGGATCTTCGCGGCCCGTACCGCGTTTTGGCTGACGTGGGTCTATCGCCGAAGTGCTTAACCTTAAGGGTGCGTCCGGTTACGGGCCCGCTGGGCCGCGGGTCCGTTGCCGGCCAGGTTGTGGGCCGAGTTCACCAGTGCCACATGGGTAAAGGCCTGAGGAAAGTTGCCTATCAGGCGCTGTGTGCGCGGATCGTACTCTTCCGAGAGCAGGCCTACCGGATTACAAAGGCCTGCCAGGCGCTTGAATAACGCCTCCGCCTCGTCACGGCGCCCCTGGAGGAGCCAGTTATCGACCAGCCAGAAGGAGCAGGGCAGGAATATGCCCTCATTGCCGGGTAGCCCATCACACGCCTCCTCGGTCCGGTAGCGCATGACGAGGCCGTCGATCATGAGTTCGGACTCGATAGCGGCGACAGTCCCGAGGATGCGAGCATCGGTGGGAGGCAAAAATCCCACGAGCGCCATCATGAGCAGGCTTGCATCCACGGCTTCCTTGCCGTAGCACTGGGTAAAGGAGTTTTTGCGGGCGCTGAAGCCCTTCGCGCAGACATCGGCATGGATCTGGTCGCGGATCATGGTCCAGCGCTTGATGGGTGCCTTGAGGCGATAACGGGTCGCATCTTTCACGGCGCGGTCGAAGGCGACCCAGGCCATGACCTTCGAGTGCGTGAAGTGGGCGCGCCCGCCGCGAACCTCCCATATGCCATCGTCGGCTTGCTGCCAATGATCCTCGAGGAAGGCCATGATGGCCCGCTGGATGTCCCAGACGTGGGGTTCCGGATGAAGCCCCGCGCTACGTGCAAGATGCAACGAATCCATGAGTTCTCCATAGACGTCGAGCTGAAACTGATCAGCTGCGGCGTTGCCGACCCGTACGGGCCGCGCGCCCTCATAGCCAGATAGCCACGGGATCTCCCGCTCGCCGATCCAGCGTTCCCCCGCCACGCCGTATACGATCTGCAGGTCGGCTGGGTTTCCCGCGACGGCGCGCAAAAGCCACTCGCGCCACGCGGTGGCTTCACCGGTATAGCCGCTTGCAAGCAGTGCCCAGAGGGTGAAGGTCGCGTCTCGGACCCAACAATAGCGGTAATCCCAGTTACGGACCCCCCCGAGTTCTTCGGGCAACGAGGTCGTGAGGGCAGCGGCAATGGCCCCGGTCGGCCGGCAGGTCAAGGCTTTAAGGGTGATCAGCGACCGCATGACAAGGTCACGCCAGGGGCCCTCATAGCTGCTGCGCGCGGCCCACTTGCGCCACCAATCCTCGGTGTCTTGCAGGGCTGCCATGGGGTCCGGGGCGGTATAGTGGGTGCGGTGCGTCGGTTGGTAACTGAGGTGGAACATCTCCTTTTGACCAGCGCCCACCGTAAAGCGGGCCACCGTGGTGTGATCCTTGCCCTGGATGGGTACCGAGGAGGCGAAATACAGGCTATCGGGCCCGGCTACGGCCAGCCGTACCGCACCTATGCGGCGCATCCAGGGCACCATGGATCCGTAATAGAACCGGACTACCAGCGCCATTTCCATGTCAACGGTCCCGTCGAGCCCCTCCACGATGCGGATGAGGTGGCAGTGCTCCTCGGTCTCGTGGCTATTCATGGCCATGAAGTCGGTAAGCCGGACACGTCCGGTATGGGTCGTAAACTCGGTTTCGAGGACCAGGGTGTCCGGACGATAACGTTGTTCGACGTGATATTCGGTGCGTGGGGCGATACGCCAATGACCGTTGTCGTGGCTGCCTAGCAGGGCCGCAAAGCAGGCCGCTGCGTCAATACGGGGCGGACAAAACCAATCGATCGAGCCATTGGTACCAACCAGGGCCCCCGTGATCGTATTGCCGATCAAAGCGTAGTCCTCGATCCGGAGGGCGTCATGCAAGCGATCCATAGTGTCTCCCGTCAGGGCATCCTTTTGTCGATGTGATGAAGAACCCAGAGCGCTCCTACCATTTTATGGCGCACGACGCGTGTGGACTTGTTGGTGTGTGCGCACGTCACGAGCCCCTGGCAGGCGATAGGCCCCTGGGCGCGGTTGCGCGCCGGGCACGGCGAGACGTTTCTGCCATAGGAGATAGGCGGACCGTTCGTCATGGGCGAGGGCTTCGCGTATTGCCGTACGGGCGCGGGGCGGTACGTGGTAGCGGGCGAGGTAGGCGCGGAAAAAACGTACATAGGCGGCATCGGGGTAGACCACGATCGCCGCGTTCAGGGCGCGGGCGGCAGGGTTTTGGGGTACCCGGTATGGGATGACGCGGGTGGTGTCCGGGGGTAGGCGCGTATCGTAATACTGATGGCGGAGATCCAGGCTGATCCGGCGCCCGATAATCGCCGTACGGACGCTTTTAGGACAGACCCGCCCGGGGCAGCTCTGCCATATCGCGATCCTGACCTGCGGTGTCGTATAGGTGGGAAAGTCGTGGCCTACGCCCGTGTTCGTGATCGATAAGCGTGCCCTGAGGTCCCCGGTGGCCGTTCGTGGTGCGAACCGAAGGTGGATCGCCAGCGCGCGCCGGACAAATCGGGGGTTATGTATGCCGCGAAAACTGTGCTGGCCGTTGCGCATGTGGCAACTTTGGCAAGTAATATGGGCCGCCGCATAGGGGCTGTGGCGCCATTCATTGTAGGTGTTTTCGAGCAGCACGCCGTCGAGGCGCCGGCCGTTGCGATGAAATTGGTGACAGCTTATGCAAAAGCGGCTCTGCAAGAACCCACGGCGCGGGGTAAAGCCATTGTGGATGGCGCGGCCGGCCGCCAGATAGAGGGCCAACGGGGGACCAAAACGCTGGTAGAGCCGCACATGGCAATCTGCGCAACTCACGCCCTGGCGGGCCAGGGTGGCCAATGCCCCTCCGCGTAGATAGGCCCGCACCATCCGTCCCTGGCGCCCGGCCGGGGCATGGCAGGAAAGACAGCTATCGACGAAGCGCCAGTGGCGCAGTCCGGCGGCGGCGAGCTGCCCGATAACGCCAGGCCCCATGGCTTGGGCGTGCCGGCTCATACGCCACGCGCGGTACTGCGCAATGTGGCATTGCCCGCAGGCCTGCGCCGACAGGGCGGTCTCGAAGGCCGGCCAGTGGGGCCGCCCTGGCCCCCCTAGGACCAGCGGGCGCCGCCAGTAATGGCTGAGAAACGCCGTCGTCGGCAAGGCCCGGGCCGCTGGCGCGGCCAAGGCCCCGAGGGCCAGAAGCAGAACACATAGCGGCCCGGTAAAACCTGCCGGCATCTTCCGTTTCCGGCCAGGGCGCCCAGAAGGAAGTCGCGCCTGGCCGGGCGGGATCAGGTGAGGCCGGGGACACCAAGGCACGGTGTTACCACCAATGCCCAGATCGATTTTAGGAACCGCAAGCGTTTTTCATGCTGCCTTTCTTAGACTTATATGAGTTTTTCATGGTGCTGCCTTTGGAACCATAGCCGGATTTCTTCATGGCGTGGCCATTGGAACCACAGGCGTTACCCATGCTGGCGTGGCCATTGGAACCACAAGCGTTGGCCATGCTCGCTTGCGCGGTTGTAAGGGCCACGGTGGCGGCCAAGGCGATTACGGTGTGTAGTGCGTATGTCGAAACTTTCATCGGCGACTCCTCAGGTGTAAGTAGGTCCGCAGCCATGATAACACCCTCCGCGGTTTGCGTACGGGGGCGTATCCCGGCGTCCCGCGCCGGCCGTCCCTCAGGTAGGGGTACCTGATCGGCGGGCGCGCAGGACATGGTCATCCCGTTTTGCACAAACGGCGGGAGCTCGGGCATGGCCGTCTGCTTCCTCAAAGGCTCATAGCGCTTCTCGCCACCCCCGGCATGACGGCGCCGGTTGCCGGCAGGCGGCGCGACCTCGCATGGGGTGCCCGGAAGCGTACGCTGCGCCTCGTGGGGCGGCCTCTCAGACGCGGCCTCCCCGTCCCGATGCCCGGCGACACCCGATGCCTAGGGCGCGAGTATCGCGGGCTTGGCGATGGCGGCGAGCCGCGGGTTCCGCCCGCCGCCGACCTTCTTGGGGACCAGTCCTAGACCTGGGCTTGGCCCCGGGCTTCCCGCTGGAGGGCAGGGCGGCCAAAGTAGTAGCCCTGGCCCCAATCGACGTCGAGTTCTAGCAAGGTCTCGGCGACGGCCGCTGTTTCTATACCTTCCGCGACGGTGGTGATACCAAGATCGTGACCGAGCCTTGCGATATCACGCACGATGGCAGCCATGCGCGGCTCGTGAATGACCCGTTCGACAAGCTGTTTTTCTATTTTAAGGAAGGACACCGGGAAGTCGGCGAGATAGAGAAAGGACGAGTAGCCGCTACCAAAGTCATCGAGGGCGACCCGAAATCCGTATTCGAGGAGCGGCTCGAGGTGGCGCTTGACGGCGTGACGATCCCGCAGCATGGCCCGTTCGGTAATTTCGATGACGAAAGGCATGCCGCAGTCGCCCGGAAGCCCGGCCCGTTGGCGCTGACCTTTGGCGTCGTTCAGGAGATTGGCGAGGGTGTGCGCCTGGGCAAGCAGGCCAGCTGAGGCATTGACGAAATGCAGTAGGGGCGCGCCGTGCGCACCGGCGCGGGCCACGCATCGGCGCATCGTAAGGTCGATGACTGCCTGATCGATGCGTTGCAGCTGCCCGAGATGGGCCGCGGCATCGACGAATTGGCCGGCCTCTAGGATCTGACCATCCGGCAGCACGAGCCGTGCGAGTGACTCGTCCGCGACGACTGTTCCCGTTTTCAGGGCGACTATGGGTTGGGCCGCCGCCACGATGCGACCATTGGTCAGGGCCTCCTCAATCTGGCCGCCGATCAGGAAAATGCTGGGATTGGTGCCGGCACGACGGACCCGGTTGCCGCCCTCTTGTTTGGCCTGGTAGAGGGCCGCGTCGGCAGAGGTCATGAGATCGGCTGCGCGCTTCCCGTCTTCGGGAAAGCAGGCAACCCCGACACTTGCCGTGACGCGCAGCTCACGTCCGCGGACGAGGATGGGGGTTTGTGCGAGCCGATGATTGATCCGTTCCATGGTTTGGAGGGCGGTTTGCGGTTCGGCGTCGGGTAAAAAACATAGAAATTCCTCGCCACCCCAGCGGCCTACGAGATCCCCTGCGCGTACGCCCGACCGCAGGATATCGGCGGTGTGCATAAGGACCTCGTCACCGATGGTATGGCCGTAGGTGTCGTTTATGACCTTGAAGTGATCCAGGTCGATCAAGCCCAGGCAGTAGCTTCCTACCTGCCCCGGCCGCTGCGCGTGGCGCCGGGCCATGGCATCTTCAAGGACATTGCGCCGATAAAGGCCGGTCAGGATGTCGTGGTGGGCGAGGTAGGTGGCGCGTGACTCGGCGGCCTGTCGTCTTGCCTCCTGGTCGAATCCATCCAACGCAAACGAGATATCTTCGGCGATGCGTCGCAGCAAGTGTAAGAGTTTGTCGTCAAAGAAATTCGTCTCGTCGGAAAAGACGCACAGGGCGCCGTGGACGGCGCCGTCGCGCTTAAAGGGGAATGCCGCCGCTGAACCGGACCAGGATGTGCGGGGAGGTGACAAGCCTCCGGCTGGCGCCACCTCCATACCTTGCTCGATAACGGCCTCAGCGGCGCTGATCGCCGCCTGCGACAGGGCGAGGACGGTTGGGTCGGGGACCGCCGATCCCGGGATATTCTGGTCGCAATAGCGTGCCGCGATCTCGGAGGGGCCTGTGGGAGATCCGGCCGTTGTTATCGAGGCGCAGCGTAAATGGCCATAATCTACTGCAGTCCGGCATATACCCTCAAAGAGGGCCTGCGGCGTCGTCCGACAGGCGACGAGCTGATCCACCTGGCAAAGCGCCGAGTAAAAGTCGGTGACATGCTGTAGGCGCTCCTCGGACTCCTTGCGGTCGGTGATGTCGTGGCTTATCGCGACGTGATGGCTAATGGCGCCCGACTCATCGCGCACCACGCTGATCGTGAGCCATTGCGGAAAGATCTCGCCATTCTTACGCCGGTCCCATATCTCTCCTTGCCAATGGCCGCTTTCCAACACCGAGCGCCAAAGGGCGACGTAGAAGGCTTGGTCATGCCGGCCCGATTGCAGGAGGTTTGGAGATTTGCCGATCACCTCGTCTGCCGTGTAGCCCGTGAGGCGTTCAAAGGCTGGGTTTACGGCCACGATGCGGTTGGCGGCGTTCGTTACCATGATGGCCTGGATGCTGTTGTCGAAGACGGCTGCCGCCAGGTTCTCTTTGTAGGCCGCCTCGGTATGCCATGTCATGTCGCGCAACACGGCGACGTAGGCGCGCGCCGGTCCTTCGCACACCGCGCTGATACTCATGTCGCCCAGAAATGTGTCGTTTACCCCTCGCTGGAAAAAGGCGCTATAGCAGAGGCTGTCAGGTCGTGTGCTGTCAGGGTGCGGCCGGATCGATGCGCCGGTGCGCCAGTGGCGCAGGCTCATGCCGATCAGGGCCGACCGTTCGCAAGCCAGTGTCCGACAGGCCTCGTCGTTTGCGGCCTGAATGACCCCCTGCTCATCCAGGATAAAGACTGCGTCGGTGCTAAACGTCAGCAGGAACTCGAGCTTGCTACGCAGTTTGCCGTCCGGTTGCTGCATAGGCCCCCCGTATAATTATCGCGCCCATCTGCGTGTTCGCAGCCATCACGTCCGGTCCGAAGCCGGCGCGACTTGGCACCCCGATCGGCAGTGGCCTAACCGATCCTGCCGCTTATGGCAGGTTTAAGTATAGACCTTCAGCTGTGTGCTGCGGCGCGCCGAGGACTCAGGGCATGCAGGGCCGACACCGTCCATGGTTCTGGCCCGGAAGGCCTAGCGTCGCCCGCTCCCCCTAGGATCTCGCCCAACCCCTGGGCGGCAATCCGCATGACCCGCTTCCCTCGTCGCCCGGAGTCATTTACAATGCCACGCTTTGGGGCGGTAGCTCAGCTGGGAGAGCGTCGCGTTCGCAATGCGAAGGTCGGGAGTTCGATCCTCCTCCGCTCCACCATTCAATCAATCGCTTACGATACACCACGGCCAAAGTGCTTCCGAGGTTGGTAACCTGGCGTTAACTTCAGGAGCCAAATACGGGGGCCTCTGGTTAGGGCGCGCTCCCTCCCTCCCAGAAGCGGGTTGGGGTCCCGGCGGCCGACCCTGCGGCGGACAGGGGAGGTGGTGTTGACCGCACCCGTGACATCAAGGCCCCGGCCGACGCGCGGGCTCGCGGGGCATCGAGGAACAGATGGGCCGCGAGGTCTTCGGCACCGAAGCCGAACACGCCCTTGGCCCGTTATCAGCGCGCGTTGTCTACCGGGACGCGTGGCGCGTCCGCAGGGTCCTGCGTCATCATCGTACCAAGACGGTATGCTCGCCGAGGGCTATAGCGCGATCACTATTAAGCGCCGCCTGCTGCCTCTGTTCCGCCTCCATAAGATCATCTACCGAGGGGCCGGCGAACTCGGAGCGCCCGACGTCGTAACGTACCCCCGCAAAGCTGTGCGGGCGCCATAAGTCCTCCGCCGCCCTGCCGCAGAAAGCCGATGACCGGGTCTTCTGAAAAACCGATTCTTCCTATCCCCTTGCCGTTGGCAGATGGGGTCCTCAATCGGTGTGCTATCGAAAAGCGGAGGATAAGTCGTTCCCACCGAAGGACTTACCCAGTTCAAGAGCCTGCCGCTCTCGGTGTGCAAAAAGCCGGCCCCTTTCGGGCCGGCTCCAGAACGAACAATCCGAACATCCATTAGCGAGTTACAATCTGAGACTCCATGGGCGCCAATTTAGAAAGAAGGTTGTTTTGGGCAGCAACCGGAATATGCTGACGGTCCATGCCCTTTATAAGATCCGAAACAAGGGCATTAAAGGCCGCTTCATTAACACCAAGGCCCCTATGGACGCTGGACATACTGGGGCCGGTGTAGGTGCATGGCCCACCTTCCTCCTGGCAAAACTGGTCAGTCAGAGCGGATTTAAGAGATGGAATATCTGTCGTGGCAAAATAATGCGATATGCGACTATCCGATAAGACGTAACCGACAAACCTATTAACGACTGCCCTGATGCCGGCTTTCTCGCCAAATTGCTGGTAATACGTATTTTTGGCAAAGGCTGATGTAAAAGGTAAAAGCAAAGCTGCAACAACGGCGGCGCGACGGACAAAACCTGTACGAACGGTACGCATAGCGGTCTCCTTTGAGAAAACGAATCAACTAAAAGCTTGCCGTGATGGACGTGTATAAACCGGACTGGTTCGGGATAGTGGCGACCTGACCGAGCATCGCGTAAGCGAAAGTCACGGAGAAGTACTTGTTTGGTATATACGCAACGTACAGATCTTTCCACGCATTTGTCTTGCTGAGCGCATTTCCGGTCGGATTATTGCCCACGAGCTGATTTCGCGGCATCGCCCTGTACTCGCCACCAAGAACGACATGGCGGTTCAAAAATATGCCAGCCGAAACCTCCGGCTCGTAATGATATCTGCTATTATTAAACCCTTCGAATCCGAGCAAACCGTTCTGATTAGCACGGGTCGCATCTACGTCGATGTCGAGTAATGTTGTGTGACCAAAAAGGCCATCAAGCCATATCTTGGTCGCTGCCAGATAATAGCTTGTACCCTGACTCTTGCTGCCTAGAACCCCGAGAAGGCTCGATCCTCCTCCAAATCCGAGGTTATCATTGCGGTGATACTGCACCCCTAGTGCAACCTGAGGGAGCCAGGTGTTCTGTTGATACACTGCATTACCAAACAAGCGGACCTTAAGGCCTACGATGTCTTGACTCAAATCGGCCCCGTTCTGGAACGGGGCATTGCTGCCTGCGGGGGCACCTAATTCGGTGTCCAGGAAATTGGCCGTATTACCGAGACCGAGCGTCTGCTTCGTCAGCGATATCTCAACACGATTAGCGATACCAACAGACCCCCCATACGCATTGAAGATGTAATTGGAGGTTGCCAGATTGGTATAAAATGCGGTGTATCCGATTTGCTCATTGTCTCCGTATCCGCCAATGAGGGCCCACGGAACAATGCCGCCCCCGGCGGCGCCACTGACCGTCGTAACGCCTCCTGTCCCTAATATCCTTCCTTCCCCAAAGACTCCGGCGTGTGCCTGACGCATACCCAAGGTCAAACTCCCCCCGACGATGGTGGCGAGCACGGCCAGCCCTACCGTGCCGCTTAGCACCTGAAGTGGTTTTTTTCTCATCTCGAATGTCCTCAGCAGTTAAAGGCGCGATGTGGCCTGGTTGGCCCAAGAGGCCTTTCCCCCAGTCCGCCCCTCGATTACGCGTGAGGCCAGCTTTTAGATTCACGCACTATCAACTCAATTCGCAAACACACAACCGGCGCCTAGTTTTTGCTTCCGCAGCCGTTGACGCGGCCTACAAGGGCTTGCCCCAAGCAAGGCGGGTCTCTATGCTGATAACCCTTCTCACACCATAGGCCTATTCGGATTGTCTGAGCCTCTCGTCAGTGCCCCCGGCGCGGATGAAATACCGGAACTAATGGCCCGCATTCAAGACGGTAACCAATCTGCGCTCCACCAGTTGTATTCTTTAACGGCGCCGAAACTCTTTGCTGTCGCCCTACGTATAGTCAAGAGACGGGAGCTTGCGGAGGACGTGGTTCAAGACGCCTTTGTCCGTATTTGGCGGAACTGTCGCGATTACAGCCCGGAAAAAGGATCCGTATGGGGATGGATTGCAACGATTGTGCGTAATGGGGCTATCGACTGCGTGCGTCGGGACCGGGAAATTTTGGTGGATCCCGAGGAGAGCCTATGGGAACGCCCAGACCCGGGCGATGGGCCGCTGCGCACCATTTTGCGTCGTGAAGAGGCAAGAAGCATAAAAAGATGCCTAGATCAACTACCGAAGGACCAACGGCAAGCGATTCTGGTAGCCTATTACGAAGGATATACTCACGACGCGATTGCCGAACGTCTCGGTGCCCCTTTAGGGACGATCAAGACATGGATACGTCGCGGTCTCTTACGCATTAAAGAGTGTCTGCAATCATGAAGCTGGCAAATAAAGATCTACAGATCATGTTGGCCGGAGAGTATGTTGTAGGAACGCTGACAGGTCGGGCCCGCCGCCGCTTCGAAAGGCTCCTAAAAACACGCGTAGATCTCCGCGCCGCCGTGAAAGAATGGGAGCAAGACCTGTCACCCCTCACGCTCGACGTACAGCCTATGAGCCCACCCCCTGCGCTATGGGGAAAAATCGCCAAAGAAATCGGCGGCGATGGCGTTCGCACGAAGGCGCGCCAAAAGGTCAACATATGGCCGGGGATAGCCCTAGCCGCCAGCCTGACCGCCGCGACTTTTGCGGGTCTGTTTGCGGCCAATTTGAGCCGCCAGCAACAACCCCTTTACGTCGCCATCCTCGGAAGCAGCGCAAATCCAGCGTGGGTCATGACACTGGTCCACGGGGGCCGGACGCTCGACGTGTCTGCTGTCCATCCTATCCCCTCTAAAGGTCATAGCTATCAATTGTGGATGCTGCCGGGAAAAGGACAGCCACCTCAATCCCTAGGTCTCTTGCCGGTCCGAGCCGACTCCACCATTCATGTTAGGATTCCATCCAATCTCCGCCTGGCATCAGCTCAAGGGCTCGCAGTCAGCCTGGAGCCCCCCAAAGGCTCCCCTCTTGCAGGCCCGAGCGGTCCCGTCGTTTATCAGGCCGTCTGGCTGCATATCGTACAGTCCAGTTGAATCTAAAAACGTGCGCCCCCCCGTACTAAGGTCAGTCGTTCCGATCATTCATCAGGGGGGTTATGGCTACGACGGCACCCACATTGCCTATCATAAGCGCGCAAGACGATGTCCATGTCAAGCGGCGCCGCGACTTTTTAAAGCAGCGTGGTGCATTAGGCTTTGCAACGATCGCCTTGGCCGTGAGAGGTCTGGGCCTGGATGAGCGCAGACCAAATCCGCGAGTACAGAAGCGTATACCCCCGGCCAACGGGTGCTCGCAGGTGGGCCGGCCGGGCTCCCGTCGTCAGGGGTCCCCGAATTTACCGATCTTTTGGAAAAGCGGCCAGACGCACACCGACGCTTGAGGCAAATTTCTAATCGGCGGATCGAGATTCTATGAGGCGCGCAAAAAATCTGGTGCGATTGTCCTTAGCGTCGAATCAGCCAACCCGCAGCCGGGCACGATCCCCCGTCCCTATAGACGCTCGGCATAAAAGAGGGGCCTGCGGCGTGCGCGTCCCATGCATCAATTGCCTATACTCGCTCTAGGAAGGCCATTCAAAATGACAGCACTCATGGCGAAATCCGCTCAATCCGGTCTGAAACGCGATACAGATCTTGAGGGGTATGCCGACGCACGCATAATGCGTATGACGGATATTGTGAGCGCAATCAGCTACGCGCTGGATCTCACAGAGGGGCAACCTCCAGGCCATTGTCTGCGGTGCTGCGCCATCGGCCTATCCGTTGGAAAATCTGTGGGTCTGACGCAAGGCCACTTATCCAATCTTTACTATACAATCCTTCTGAAAGACGCCGGCTGTAGCAGTAATGCGGCGCGGCTGTGGGAGCTTTACGGAGGCGATGACCGAGAGATAAAGAATGACTTTAAGACGACGGACTCTCAAAGTCTCGCCCAGATGGCTAAGTTCATTTTGCGACATGCCGGACCTGGTGAGGCGCTGAAACAACGTCTCAAGCGTGTTCTGCATATCACTTACCGCGGCCGCGACTTAGCCACGGAACTGGTCCGTAGCCGCTGCGAGCGCGGCGCAGACATCGCTCGCCAGTGCGGGTTTAATGACGCTGTAGCTTTAGGTATTCAATCCCTTGACGAACACTGGAACGGTAACGGGCGCCCTAATGGACTTCATGGCATAACGATCCCTATAGAGGCACGCATTGCTTTACTGGCCCAGGTAGCGGACGTTTTCCACAGTGTAGGAGGTCCCGAGAGGGCCTTAAAGGAAATTCAAGGGCGCGCCGGAACCTGGTTCGATCCGGAACTTGTCGCCGCCTTCAAGATTCTCGCCAGACGCCCAGGCTTCTGGCAACCCCTCGTTTCCCCTAACATAGAGGAGCATGTGCGACGGCTAGAGCCGGAAACACACGTTGTTTTTGTTGACGAAAACCGGCTCGATACCATCGCTAATGCCTTCGCTCAGGTCGTAGACGCGAAAAGCACCTTTACGTCTGGCCATAGCCACAGAGTGGCCGCGTATGCCGATACAATCGCCCTACACAAAGGACTTGCTCCCAATAGGCGACGTTGGCTCAAACGCGGCGCGCTCCTTCACGACGTTGGCAAGCTCGGTGTGAGTAACAGTATTTTAGATAAGCCCGGGCGGCTCACGGAGCGCGAATGGATCTCTGTTCGCGCGCACGCCCGCCTCTCGGAAGACATTATCGGGCGGATCGCGGCTCTTGCGGACATCGCCCCCATAGCTGGCGCTCATCATGAAAGACTTGACGGCAAGGGGTACCCACGCGGGCTTGCCAGTGACGCTATCGGTCTCGAAACCCGTATCATTACCGTAGCGGACATCTTCGATGCCCTGACGGCCCAGCGCCCTTACCGAGACGCCATGCCCCTACAGCAGGCCCTGGCCGTCATGACGGAGATGCGAGGGACGGCAATCGATGAGGGTTGCCTGGCCGCCCTAAAGGCGGCCCTTAGCGACGGCACAATCGCCCTTTCTCCCAGAAAAGAATGGGGGACGCAGGACGGGGCGGTCCTTCATTCCTCGGTGGCGCTCAAGGCGGCGAACTAAGTCCGAGGGCCGCTTACGACGATCTTGGGCCGCGCCACTGATCAAGATCATAGACCCTCAACCGGCAGACCGGGTCGCACGCTGTGGCGAAGGGGCCTCTACGGCCCGCCACGTAACACGTTCAACCTATGAAATGAATGAGCGTCCGGCAAAACAACGCTGTTATAAGCACCCCGCCAAAGGCCCCCACAGGCATCCGCTGGCGCGCGTCTACCGCAACATTGGTAGACGCTTTGAAGTTCGGGTGTCGGACCTGGCGATCGAAGCGCCCGCAGGAAGCCTCGTCTCGAGGCGGCCCCGCAGGCAAGGTGTGTCGCTCAGACCGCGTTCGCGGGCTTCGCCCAGGTTGAGCCCTAAAACTTCGTGCTCAGGGACACCTCGAAGGATCGGGGCGCGCCCGGCTCGCTGAGCAGTTGTCCGGCCACTCCGTAATACCCGCCGCTGCTTATGTATTCGTAGGCGTTGTATTGCTTATTGAGCAGGTTGTAGATGCCAACACTGATGTTGACTCGGTGCACATCAGCACCCAGATCACTGTGGCCTACGGCAATCTTCAGGGCCGCGTTCCAGATCCCGAATGGCGGAAGTTTTTGTCTTGTGGGTGCATTGGTGTTGTTGTTGTATATGTCCTGGGCACCCGTGTATTGCCACCAGAGGCTTGGGGTATAAACGACACCGCTTTGGTACATGGCGTAGGATGCCCCAATATTGGCGGTCTCCGCTGGCACGTTCGACACCGGAAGACCGTCGTAGGATCCTCCGCTGGGCGTTGTATATTGCGAATACCGAGCGCGTTCGAAACTTACGTTGGCGAACACGTGTAGCGTGTAGATGGGATTGTCATCGGCGTAGATGTTGACGCCGCTGAAGCGCGACGATCCCGATGCGAAGAGGCTATAAAGGTGGCTTACCACCGGTATTGGTATGATCTCATTCGTGTCATCGAGATTGTAGTAGTTGGCTCCGAATGCGGCGTTCTTCAGGAGCCCATCGTGGCGCACATAACCTTTCAGGCCGACCTGGTACTGCGTGGACTTCTGAGGTGCCAGCGAACTTGCCAATAGGTGGGCGTAGGTGCCGGTGGCGCCGGCGGGCGCTTTGTATGCCGTCGAATAATTGGCATAGAGCGCCAGACCTTTTGTGAGTTGCCAGTTAGCGCCGAGCGATGGCTCAAGTTCACTGAACGTAGTCGATGAGTTCGGTGCATTGTTGCCCCCGGTGCCGTCACCGTTTGTGCCGATCTGGTCTGTTACGTTGATCGGGAATTCCGACGCGGCGTTATTGACGAAATTGGTCTGGAAGCTCACGACGCGGATGCCCGGGGTTATGCGCAGGGCGCGCAGGGGCTGGATGTCGTCTTGAATAAAGGCAGCGAGATCCGTCATATAAAGGTAGGAGTCGTGGTAATGGCTGGGCAGCGACATGCTGTAGTTGACCGCCTGCCCATTGACCGTCGCGTTGCTGCCGGCGTTGGGCCCATAGGCATATTGGGCAGGCAGGGCGGGGTTGTAGAACTCGAGAAGCGAGGCATACTTGCTGGTTAAGTAATATCCGCCAGTCGAGATATCGTTGTAGGGGGCGCGGATATCGAAGTACAGCTTGTCGCCATAAGTGTCGCTGGTCGTGTAGTAATACTGATCGAGGACGTTGTTGTTGTTGCCGTAGTTGTCGTAGTGCAGGTGCTCTCTATGGCCGTAACGGTACCATATGAGGTTATGCATGGTAATGTCCTGCGACACGTGCGACACGAATCGCGAGTAGAGTAACTCGGTGCTGACGATGCTCTGCTTCCAGTATTCGCTGTACGGCAAGGTTGTGTAGAACCCGGTCGTCTGCTGGCTATAGAGTGGCCCCGGATTCACCGCACCGGTCGCGGGATTGACGCCATTGACGGTAACGTTCGGATTTGGGCTTACCGGAATGGGCAGGGGCCGATAGGATTCGGCGCGGGCGTCGTAGGCCCCAAAGCTTACATGGCCGCCATGAAAGGTTTTGCGGAATTTGGCGTAGTAGGCATGGTTTTTTGAGGGGTTGTCGAACCCGTAACCATGGAGGTAGTTACCGTCGCCCTTGGTGACGCCACCGGCCACGACCCCGGACCAACCGTCGCCCATTGTGCCTGTCTGGACGCGGAAATTTTCTCCGTAAGTGCCGAAGCTTCCGGCAAACGCCCCAATGGTCGCACTGAAATGCCGGCTGGGCTGGATGGGGCTTAGGTTCACGGCCCCTCCGATGTTGTTGTACCAGCGGTTTACCGCGTAACCCGGCCCGTAGGTTACGGACATGGCCTGTATCAAGGAAAGCTGCGGGACTTCGGAGGCCTGCCAGACCGTGTAGGCGGGATCTATCATCGGTACGCCGTCGAAGGTCACCATGACCGTGCCGTCATTGGCATTGCCGGCGATATTGCCCCAGCCGGTCTTCATACCGTTGATACTGATGCTAGAGCGCGGCGCGCCGGTAACGCCTTCGGCCATGACATTCACCCCCGGCGCGACGGCGAGCGCCTGGGCGGCTCCGTTTGCGGGACCTGCGACTGCCATCTGCTTTTTGCCGATCACCTTGATCGACTGGGTGGACTTGAAGACCTGTTTTTTTGTAGGCGTCCCCTCCAGCGTATTCAAGGCGCGCGAACCCGCCGAGACGTTGCCGACGTTGATGGGGGTGGCGCCGGACTGTGGGGCGGCGGTGCTGGTTTGAGTGGCGGCCTTGGCGGCCGCGGTTGCGCACAGGAAGGCGAGCGCAAAAAGGTGTAGCGCAGGACGTGGGGTAAGGGCCTTGCGATCGCCGCGGGGTGTTACGGGCATGACGGAATCTCCTGGGTCAAGGTGAAGGGATGTGCTCGGATTCATTTACGGCGGACGCTCGCGCGCGCCGGGACGAGGCCCGGGGACATGGGCGGGGCGGCCGCGATGGCGTAGCGATAACCAAGGCGATGCACAGTTTCGATGCAATCGGGGAGTCCGGCATCCCGTAGACGTTTACGCAGTCGCGAGACACAAATGGTGAGCGCGCCGGGGGTCATAGGTTGCGTACCGGTAAGGCCAGAGCACAGACGTTCGGTCGTTAGAAGCTTGCCCGGACTGCGTGCGAGCTCGTGCAGAATGCAGAACTGACGCGGCGACAGGGCCAGGCGTTTGTCTCCGACCCGAATCTGGGCGATCAGGGGATCGATCCATAGACCGTTGGGGTCGGGGGCCGGTGGAAGGCCGGCGTCTTTACTTAAGTCCGTGGGCGCTTGGATGATCTGCGACAGGCCCCGCACCATGTCCGGCACATTGATGGGTACGGGGACAAATAGGGCGGCGCCCGCCACCAAGGCCATGGCGGCATGCTGAGGGGGACCTATCAGGATGACGGGCAGGGTGCCGGAGGTAGGTCCCGAGGGGCGCGGGCTTACGGCGGGGATCCGATCGGTAATGACGGCGCTCGCGCCTAGCGCATGTGCGGCACGGTCGATATAGCGCAAACCCGGGATACGGTGACAGGTCCAGCCGATGCTGGTGACGGCGTGGACGCACGGTAGGGCCAGACGGTTTGCGACACACAATAAGACTACGGGGCGTGCCGGGCGCTGGCCCCGTTTCTTCTGGATGGCGGCGGCCACGAGCTTAATGCGGCAGATGGCCGTATGGATGAAAAGTGGTAGAAGACACATGCCCAAAACCCCAGTCGGTGGCGACGTTAAGTACGCCGAGTAAAAGACCCTGCGGGCGACGGGGTCGCGACGTCCGCAGCCGCTTGCGCCCGGAAGTGTATGAGCGGGTGATGACGGCCCGGTGAAAAAAACCTTTCAATGGGCCCGAGGGGCATCCGGGGAGGGGAGGCGGGTCACGCCCCGCGGGGTGAGTAAGGGGCTGGCCTATCCGCCCCCAGATTATCGCGACCGAATCCGGCGTAGGAGCCGTGCGGGTCGTATCCGCGCCCCCAGAAAGAGGACCCCGGACCGACCCCGACGTGAAGACCGTGGCCCCACCATAATGGCCAGGGCGTTTCCATCGGCCCGCCCCGGGGGATGTAAGGCGTTCGGGGTCACCCCCGATCCTGCTGCGGGTGGACACAGTGTGCCGCACAGGGGATCGGGCGGGCGCTAGCCGCGGTAAACCCTTATGGCCGCGCGTCGCCCGATGGCCCTGCGATGCAAGTGGGGTCGCACGGCGGGCAGAGCCGGTCCATATGGCGGGACCCGTGTCGGGTGGTACATGGCCCCTTAAGTCGCGGGTCGTCATCCCACGGTCCCCAAGCCCGCTCTGGCGGCCGGGTCGGCCCGAGGTGTGGTCTGGCGTGTGGAAGCTTATGCGTGCACAGCTGCGCGAACGATGCCTTGACGGGCGTGCCGGGCTTGCGCGGGCAAGGAGGGGGCGCGGTTTACTCCTTGCGGGGGCGGCCCCCGCCGTTTTGTGGCCCCGGGCCTTAGTGCGCCGCTTTGGCATAGCGTGCGCAGCCCAGGCTCGCCGAGTGTCGCACTGCGGACGTAGGATGGCTCTCCGGGACGGCATGTCCGTGCCTGCGGTAGGGTGGAGGCAGCATGCCGTAGGGGACGGCCAGGGCGTGACCTTGTCCGGTCTTTTTGTCGTGGGAGGGCTTGCGCGATCCGGGGCGTCCTGGGGCCATGGGGATGCTGTGGCGGGCGCGGGACAGGCCACACGCGCGCGTGTGGCCTGTGTGCCCACGAACCGTGGCGGCATCGCGGTGCCTGATCGATGCCTGGACGCGGTGTTTGGTACCGTGGAAGCGGGCCGGTCTTGATGGTGTCTTAAAGGCCAAAGGAGGGGCTATGAGCGCGAAAAGTAAGGATAGGCGACTGGGGTCCGGGTCCGGGGCGCCTAAGATCCTCGCGTCCCCCACCCCGTGCTGCGTCCCGCATATGATGCGGCACGATCAAAGCCGCGTCCTCGCCGGTAATCCGCGAACGCGCCGGTCGGGTAGCGCGCGGCGTGCGAAACAAAAGGCGCAAGCGGCAGCGCGGCTGCGTTCGCAGTTCGTAGGCTGCCTGCTGGGTGGCGCCATCGGCGACGCGCTGGGCGCCCCGGTCGAGTTCATGAGTCAAGCCGAGATCATTGCGCGTTTCGGGCCCGCCGGCATAACCGACTTCGCGCCGGCCTATGGGCGCCTGGGCGCCATTACCGACGACACGCAAATGACGCTTTTTACGGCCGAAGGCCTGATTCGAGCCCATGTGCGGTTCGCTGATCGTGGGCTTGCAAACATCGACGGCATGCTGGCGGCGGCCTATAGGCGGTGGCTATGCACCCAGGCCGGACAGGCGGCGTGCGCGTCTCGCAAGCGTGATCTCAGTGGCTGGCTGATGGCGCACCCCGAACTGCATCATCGCCGCGGTCCGGGTGCAACCTGCCTTAGCGCGATCGGCGCCATGGATGTGCTGGGTGCGCCGGCTGCCAATGATAGCAAGGGTTGTGGCGGCGTCATGCGTATCGCCCCCGTGGGTCTCCTGAACGGCCAGGGCGGCGATCCGCCGGCCGTGACCATGGATCTCGCCAAACGCGCCGCGGCCCTCACGCACGGTCATCCGACCGGTTCCATCGCCGCCAGCGCCTTGGCGGTTTTGATCGCAGATCTCGTCAACGGTCGCGACCTTGGCGCAGGGCTCGCCACTGTCCATGCTTGTCTCGATCAGGAGCCGGCCGGCGCAGAAACGCGCGCGGCGCTCGCCGTGGCCGAAGAACTGGCCCGGACCTCACCGGGGGACCCGGTGGCCGCGATCGGACAGATCGGTCAGGGATGGGTCGCCGAAGAAGCCCTTGCTATCGGTGTTTACTGCGCGCTCACGGCCCGCGATTTCGCTGACGGCGTGATCCGCGCGGTCAATCACGACGGCGACTCGGATTCTACGGGCTCGATCACAGGCCAGATCCTCGGGACACTATGGGGACGTGCGGCGATCCCAGAAGCCTTCCTGGCACCGCTTGAGTTGCGTGATGTGATCGAAGAGATGGCCTGCGATCTCGCGGAATGTCGCAGCTGGCCGATCGTAGACCATGATAATGTCGGCCGCCGCCGCCCCGACCCTGTATTCCGGGAGCGCGTATGGGCCAAATATCCCGGTAACTGATCAGGCACGCAAGACCGCTTCCCTTCCACGCCGTCTGACAAGCGCTGCGCTCTGCCGCAGCCCCTCACTCAAAGTCCATGTTGTAAACACGTCGATAAGCGGTAGCCGTGCAGCCTCCAAAATACCTGTTCGCGCTCATACAACAGATCCCACAGACGTGCCTTTTTCAAACCCTAAGAAAATAAAAAGCTAAGACCGCGTCATTATCGTTTCGATATCACACATTGTATAAAGTAAAATTTAGACTATAGGACACTAAAAGACATGACATAAAAAATGATATTTCGTAGCGGAAATCCCGATTGCCAGTCCGCAAACCGCCAGTAAACGCCGTTGTCTCTCCAAGTATCCTGGCACCGCATAGTAAGGTTGTAACGAATATCCAGGTCGCTTGGAGCCTTTTTAAGCCGTACGTAATGAGCGCTCGTGCCAGTCGCGCGCCAACGCCAAGCGCGCTCGCGTCGTGGGTTCCCGGGAATAAACGGCATGTTTCTTGAACGCAAGCGGCCCCGTCTGTCATAATACGAGACCGCCGTCACAACGGCGCCGTGCCATCCTACTTAGGTCCGACTTATGCGGGCTCAAGAGTGCTATACGATGGCTGCGCACGGAAGAGCATAAGGAGAGAGACATGAAAACAGATAGACATGTTTCGCGACGTCTCGGGGGACGCGCGTTACGGGAATGCGGTCTTCTGCAATCTTCTCATTATCGTCTGCCGTGGGCGCTGGGGGCGCTCGCGACGGTAAGCCTCATCGGGGCTACCATGGCGACTAGTGTGTGGAAGGATGCCGCGACCAAGGCAAGTGTAGGGGCGGCGAGCGCAACCCGCATCGTTTTGACGGCGAATACGACGCCGCCCGCCCTCTGGTCTAACGCCTGGCTGGGACGCCGACCTTACCGTGCGGTTGCATTTCACGGTTTACGGCGTTTTGCGACGGGTTTTAGCCTTATCATGCCGCATAGACCGCGCACGCTTGGGCAGGAATTCATGCGCGTCGCGCCCGAGATCTCGGTGCGCTTTGTGCGCTTCAAGGATGCTGTTTCAAGCAAAGTGAGGCGGGCGTTCGCTACCGAATCAGGATTTTAGGGCGAAAGGCGACCTGCCATTGGCCGGGCAGCGCGGGCCTTTTATCCGCAAGCTAAAGGGGTAAAACAGCGCTGCGGGCGGCGTCGGGCATTGGTTTGTCCGGATGGCCTCGGTATCGACCTCCGAAAATCCGGGATGGGGGTTTAGCGTGGCGGATGGTTATAATGCGCCGATGCACATGGAGCAATGGGAACGAAGCGGAATGTCGTGGCAGGTCTTGGGCGGACGTCTTCTGACGAGCGCCGCAAAGCCCAAGGCCGCGCGGGCGATCAACACAGCAGCCGTTATCGTCGTGGCCGGCGTTCTGGCACATTGGACCTGGAGTGTGTTTACGCCACCGCAGGCCTTGCAAGCGCCGGGCGTGATCCGGGCATCGGCGGCCCGTCCGCGTCTTGCCGTCTTACTTTCGCACCACCTGTTTGGCCGGTCCAAGGTGACGAGGCTTGCCGGGATCCCTGTGAGCCATCTCGCGCTTACCCTATCGGGTTTGGTAGCCGGAACGCCGGGTGTGGCGCTGATTGCGACGCCCGGGGCAGGCGTGCGGCCTTATGTGGTGGGTACGCACATCGCACCCGGGGTCGTGCTGGCCGCCGTGACGCGGGGGCGTGCGATCCTGCGCCAGAACGGACGGCTCGAGAGCCTGCTCCTTTATCCGGCCAAGGCGGCGGTAGGACCGGCGCCGGGCCCAGGTGCACCGCCGCCGCCTGTAGCCCAGCCCCCCGCTACGGGGCCGGCTGTGCCGCCGACCGCGACCATAACGATCGCCCCATCTGTGGTGAGCGCATTTGGTGGCGTGTCGACAGCGGAGCTGCGCTCGTGGCTGGTACCTGGGCCTGAGGGCGGCGTACTCGTAAAACAGGCTCCCGCGCAGCCGTTTGCAAGCCTTGGCTTAAAGCGCGGAGATATCATCGAAGAAATCAACGGGCGCCCCGTTAATTCGCTGGGATCGGCGATTAGTGCCTACGTGGCGGGGGCCAAGAGCGGTGGGGTCACAGTGGATGTGGCGCGCGGCGGACACATGAAGGTCTTGCGGTATCGGTTGCAAGGCCCATGAACCCGTCGGCAGGACGAGTTCCAATTCTAAGGACAGAATACCCATGGGGAATTTGCTGCGTAGCCGGTTTTGGGCTGGGCTTGGTGTCACGTTTTTGGTGGGCGCGATATGCGCCCCGGCATGGGCGGCCAACGGGCCTATAGCCGCGCCTGGCGATCATCCCGTCATCGGTGCACATACCCATCGGGCACCCCCACCGCCTGCCCACCCCGTCTTGAGTGCGAGCGCGCCGGTAGCGACAGGCGCCATGGCTCGCACGGGCGCGGCCGTAGTCAGTACCTCCCATCGTCTCCCGCCTGGGGAGATGCTGTTTAATTTCGATAACGCTAATATCCGTGCAGTCATTCGGACCATGGCCGAACTCACGGGCAAGAACTTCTTGATCGACCCTCGGGTGCAGGGCAAGGTGACGATCGTATCGGCACAGCCCGTCTCATTAAGTGCCGCCTACGCTATCTTTTTGAGCGCCCTCAAGGCGCAGGGCTTTACCGCCGTTACAGGCCCGGGGGGTGTCGTCAAGGTTCTGCCGCAGGCCAATGCCCGTCAAGCGGCACCGGTGAGCGCGCGCTGGCCTCACGGGGGTGATCAACTCGTCACCCAGGTGATCTCTATTCAAGCGGGACAGGCCGCCCAGATCATGCCGCTTTTGCGCCCGCTCATGTCGAGCGCCGGTATCATATCGGTCTACGCGCCCACCAACACCCTGATCGTCACCGATTACGCAGACAATATCCGCAGGCTTTTGCGTATCGTCGGGAACATTCAGGCTGCCGTACGCGCCCCCATCGCTATCGTGCCGCTGCACTACGCCTCGGCAGTCGACGTCGCCAATCTGCTCGTACGTTTAGGCGAGGCCGAACTCCCTGGGGCGTCGGGAACGCCGACCGGTAACTACAGCCCGGTCTTTATCGTGCCGGATACCCGCACAAACAGCCTACTCGTGCGTACTCGAAGCAAAAGAAGGCTCGAATTGATCGAGTCGCTCGTGCGTAAACTTGACGTCCAGAGTGCAAGCGGTGGCACGACCCATGTGGTCTATCTCCGCAATGCACGGGCCAGCAAGCTCGCAAAGATACTTCGTGGCCTTTTGCAAGGCGAGGCAAGGGCCGCAACAAAATTGCCCGTAACGCCCATCGTTCCTGTAGCGCTGCCGGGAGCCCCATCGCGCGGCCCGGCGGTCTCATCAAAAGCGATAAAGTCTTCTCTTGTTCAGGCCGATCCTTCCATTAATGCGCTAATTATCAACGCACCAAATGCCGTGTATGATAACCTGCGTGGCGTTATCGCAAAGCTCGACATACGGCGTGCACAGGTGTTCGTGCAGGCCTTGATTGCCGAAGTGACGACCAACGACGAGGCTGAGCTCGGTGTGCAATGGGCAGGTGCGGCGCCTGTCGGCGCAAGTGGCGCGGTCGGCGGCATAACGAACTTCCCCGTCACCGGATCCGGTATCGTATCGACTGCGACTACGCCGTCTAATTTGGCAAGTGAGGCCGGCTTGGCGCTTGGATTCGTAAGTGGATCGGTGACGCTTGCCGGAGGTCAGAAGGTCATAGGCTTATCGGCCCTCGCGCGTGCTTTGCAATCTGTCTCTGGTGTCAACGTCCTTTCGACCCCGGACCTGCTCACGCTCGACAACACAGAAGCGAAGATCATGGTGGGCCAGAATGTCCCATTCGTCACAGGAAGCTATTCGACGGGTGGCGCACTAGGGACGGCCGCCGTCAATCCATTTCAGACGGTGGAGCGCAAGAACGTCGGTCTTACGCTCAAGATCAAGCCGCAGATCACGGCCGGTAGTAACGTGAAAATGCAGATATACGAGGATGTTTCCAGTATCGCTCCCAATATAAGTGGTGCCATAGATCTTATTACCAACCGGCGTGAACTTAAGACCACGGTCATTGTGGCCAATGGAAAGACGATCGTTCTGGGTGGGCTCATCGATGATGACGTCGAAAACACATGGCAGGGTGTCCCGTTGCTAGATGAGATCCCCCTCATTGGGGATCTGTTCCGGTATCGTCAGAGGGTTAAGAAGAAAACCAATCTGATGATCTTTCTTAAGCCGGTCATTGTCCGTAATAGCGCCGAGAGCGCTGGGTTTACGGCTTCGCGCTACGCTTTCATGCGGGCGGAGGAGGAGGCTATGAGGTATTCGCATTCGGTGGTGCTGCCCAATTATGCAGAGCCGCGCTTACCCCCGCTGCATGAGGGAAGCGCGCCTGCGGCCAAGGCTGCGCCGGCGGCGGCCACAGCCAATGTGACCGGGGGTGGTCATGGTTGAACTCGTGGAGCGACCGTTGGATAAGGAGTGGATCAGTAAGCTCCCTTATCATTTCGCGAAACGCTATGGCGTCATGAGTGTCGGCATGGTGGGTGACGAGGTAGAGATCTGGCAGCGCGCCCAAGTGTCGGGGGCGGTACTGGCCGAGCTCGAGCGGGTCTTGCGCCGGCCCTTGCGCCTTAGCACGGTGGGAGAGGAGGTATTCCTTGCAGCCTTGAATACGGGTTACGCCCGCGACATGTCGCAGGCCCAGCAGATCATGGGCGACCTCGACGACAAGCTCGATCTGGCCGAGCTTGCCCAACATCTGCCCAAGACCCAGGATCTTTTGGAGAGTGAGGGTGATGCGCCGGTAGTGCGGCTTATCAATGCCCTGCTGACCCAGGCCGTGCGCGAGCAGGCCTCGGATATCCACATCGAGGCCTTCGAGACGCGCTCGCTCGTACGGTTTCGCGTAGACGGGGTGCTGCGGGACGTCATAGAGCCCCAGAAGGCTGCGCACGGCGTGCTTGTTTCGCGCATCAAGATCATGTCGCGCCTCGATATCGCCGAGAAACGCCTGCCCCAGGACGGCCGTATCACGCTGCGCTTGGCCGGACGCCCCATCGATGTGCGCGTGTCGACGGTGCCGACCGCCCACGGCGAGCGGGTGGTCATGCGGCTTCTCGATAAGCAGGCCGGCCGCTTGAACTTGGGTGGCCTTGGGCTGCCGGCGGACACCTTGAGCGCTCTGCGTGGGCTCATAGGCCAGCCGCATGGGATATTTCTGGTCACGGGTCCGACCGGGTCGGGTAAGACCACCACGCTCTACTCGGTCTTGAGCGAACTTGATACTCACGCCGCCAATATCATGACGGTGGAGGACCCGGTGGAGTACGAGCTCGACGGGGTGGGGCAGATTCAAGTGAACCCCAAGATCGACCTCACCTTCGCCCGGGCGTTGCGCTCCATCCTGCGCCAGGATCCGGATATCGTCATGATCGGCGAGATCCGCGACCTCGAAACGGCGCAGATCGCAGTCCAGGCAAGTCTTACCGGGCATCTCGTGCTCGCCACCTTGCACACGAACGACGCCGTAGGCGCCGTCACGCGTCTCGTGGATATGGGAATAGAGCCATTTTTGGTGGCCTCGACGCTTTTGGGGGTGCTTGCACAGCGTCTCGTGCGCACGCTGTGCGGCGAGTGCCATGGCCGCGCCCAGTCGGCAGGCGCGACCTGTGCGGCGTGCGGCTCGACGGGGTTTCAGGGCCGCACGGGGATCTACGAGCTGTTGACTGTAGATGAGGCCCTGAAGGGCTTGATTCACGATAAGGCGGCCGAGGCTAGGATTCGGGAGGTCGCGGTTGGTCAGGGTCTGCGCACCCTGTACCAGGACGGTCTGCGGGTCGTCGCCGAAGGCCGGACCAGCATGGAAGAGGTCCTGCGCGTGTCCCGCGACTGATCATGGCGGCATTCGAGTATGAGGCACTAGACAGCGAAGGCCGGCCCGTAAAAGGCGTCATGGAGGGTGATGCCGAGCGTCGGGTCCGGGGCCTGTTGCGCGAGAAAGGTTTTATCCCGGTCAAGGTCGCAGCCATTGAAAAGGAGCGCACGGAGCGCCGGCCGTTCCGTTTTCAAAGTGGCCTCAAGGCCGCTGAGCTCGCGCTTCTGACCCGGCAGTTCGCGACGCTCGTGCGCGCGGGACTCCCCATAGAGGAATGTTTGCAGGCGCTGACCGAGCAGAGCGAATCGGCGCGCGTGCGCAAGATTCTGGCGGCCGTGCGCACCAAGGTCCGCGAAGGGCAGCCCCTAGCACATGCCTTGGGCGAATTTCCGGGGTCGTTTCCCCCGCTCTTTCGGCATCTGGTAGAGGCCGGTGAGCAGTCGGGAAAGCTTCCGATCATCCTCGAGCGGCTTGCCGATTATACCGAGCAACGCCAGGCCTTGACGCAAAAGATATGGGTCGCCTTTTTATATCCGGCCCTCGTGACTATCGTGGCGGTCGCCATTGTCGGTGGTCTGCTCGTCTATGTGGTACCACAGATCGCCCAGGTCTTTGTCGATAGCGGGGCGCCCCTGCCCTGGGCGACGCGGACCTTGATTGCGATCAGTCATATCGCAAAGCAAGGCGGGATCTTGTGGCCTGCGGGCTTCCTCGCTCTTTTGCTCGGGGGGCGGCTCCTGCTGCGTAACCGGGAACGGCGTATCGCCTGGCAGCGTTTATTGCTCCGCGTCCCCTTGCTCGGCCGCCTCATTCGCAGCCTCAACGCTGCGCGTCTGGCGAGCACGCTCGGCATCCTGACGAGCTCAGGGATCCCGCTTTTGAGCGCGCTCGAGACCGCCTTGCAGGTCGTCACTAATCTGCCGATGCAGATGGCAGTCGAGGAAGCCAAACAGCAGGTCCGCGAGGGTGGTTCGCTGGCTCGCGCCCTCGGCAAGGCCAAGCTGTTCCCTCCGCTGGTGGTCCACCTGATCGGCAGCGGCGAGGCCAGCGGGTCCTTGGATGCCATGCTGGCGCGTGCCGCAGAGGCCCAGACCCGTGAGCTCGAAGGCTTCGTGACGGCGCTTACAAGCCTCATAGAGCCGGTACTCATACTGGTCATGGGTGGCATGGTGCTCTTTATCGTGCTCGCCATACTCTTGCCGATATTCGATATGAATCAATTGATAAAGTGAGTCTTATGCCTATACGGAACCGGTCGCGCGGCTTTACCCTCATCGAGGTCATGGTGGTCATGGTGATCATCGGTATATTGGCTGCGGTCATCGTGCCGAAGATCATGAATCGGCCGAATCAGGCGCGGATCGTCGCTGCCAAAAACGACATACGCTCGATCATGAGCGCGCTCAAGCTTTATCGTCTCGATAACGGTCAATACCCAACCCAGCAGCAGGGTCTTAAGGCCCTCGTGCAGAAGCCGACATCTGGGCCTGCCGCCCCCAATTGGCGGACGGGCGGCTATCTTCCGCGGATCCCCATAGATCCGTGGGGGCGCCCCTACCAGTACTTGAATCCCGGCATACATGGCCGCGTGGATGTCTTTAGCTATGGGCCTCATGGTCAGGGGCATGGCATGAAAGGCGTCATCGGATCATGGCAGCTATAGGGCGCAACGGCGGCTTTACCCTGTTTGAGATCCTCGTCATCTTGGCGCTGATCGGCATCATGCTCGGCGTCATTGCGCCGCGCTTGAGCCGTGATGTCGGCGTTTCGGCGCGCCGGGAAGGGCTGCGCCTCGTGGGGCTTTTAAAGGCCGCGCGCAGTCAGGCGATCGTGACGGGTCGCCCGTACCGGGTCGATTTCACGGCGCATGGTTACGATTTCGCGACACTGGGTCGCCACGGTCATTTCCGGCCCGCGAAGGGCAGTTTGTTTCGGGCGCGCCGCTTGCCGGCCGGGGCCCGCATCGCGGGGTTAGGCAAGCACCATGCCGTGATCTTCACGGCCAGCGGACTGGGCTCAGCCTTCCATATCAGAGTGGTGACGGCACACGGTGATTTCCTCCTCAAGGGAGACGGGAATGGACACGTCCAGGGCGTGGCGCACGGCTAAGGTGGGCGGTTTCACACTGCTTGAGGTCCTTATCGCGCTGTTCATTCTGGCCATTGCGTTGGCGGCCGTCATGAGAAACCTGACGGGCGCCATCACGACCACGGGCGCGCTTCGGGAGCGCACGATGGCCTTATGGGTGGCCGAGAACCGGCTCACCCAGGTTGCGACCGTGATTCATTGGCCGGGCCTGGGCCGCCGGATTACCGAGGCCCGCGAGGATGGCCGGCGATTCCGTGTCGTTACGCACGTGCTGGCGACCGCGGTGCCGCAGGTGCGGCGTGTGCAGATCACGGTGGCGCGCTCTGGTCGCCATCACAGCCTTATGCGCCTGGTCGGCTTTGTGCGTAAGCCATGAGGCGGCCATGCGGTTTTACCCTGCTTGAGATGCTGGTGGCGATCGCCATCTTCGCCATTGTCGGTGCGATCGCCTATACCGGGCTCGATCGGGCGTTGGCGATCCGGGCGCAGCTGCATAGTGTGCGGTTACGTTGGCAGGCGCGGGGCTTGGCTTATTACCGGCTCGCCAACGATCTCGCCCAGGCGCGTGCCCGCCCGGTGCGCGACGGGGCGGGCACGCTCTTGCCGGCCTTCGTGGTGCGGCGCATGGGGCGCGGGCTGCGCCTCAATTTCACGACGGGCGGCACGCCGTCTTTTCAGTCGCGGCCGGCCAGCAATCTGCGGCGCGTCGATTACACGGTCATGCGGGGTCAACTGATTTGGCGGCGGTGGGCCGTCCTTGATCGGGCCCCCGGTGAGCGACGGGTCAAAGAGGTCTTGATGCGCGGGGTGCGCACGTGGCAAATCCGCTTGCTTGCGTCCAATGGGCTCTCTATCCGCAGCTGGCCCCTTGCCGGCCAGCCGGCTGCGGATCCGAGCGCCGTGAAGGTGGTGCTTACGCTCCAAGACGGACGCCACCTGCGCTGGTTTTTCCCGGTGGGCCGATGAGACGCCAACGAGGTCTTGCGTTGATCGTGGCCTTACTGGTGGTGGCCCTGACGGCGGTAATCGCGAGCGCCCTCATGCGCGGCGAGTCGCTCTGGTTCAAGGAGGCCAGCAACATCCGCGCGCTGTCTGAGGCCCGGGCGGCCACGGATGGGGCCTTCCGACTGGCAGCCATCGAATTGACTGAGGAGGGTCGCCACGACCCGATCGACAGCCTGACCGAACGCTGGGCCCAGCCCTTGCCACGCTTCCCTGTCGCAGGTGGCGTGGTCCATGCCCGGCTCCTCGATGCCGAGGGACGGTTCAACGTAAACGATCTCGTGGTGGCCGGGCAGCCGGTGCCGGCGGCGGTTGCAATGTTTACGCGCTTGCTTGGGTTTGTCGGGCTCGATCCGGCCTTGGCGCAGGCAGTGGTCGCCTGGGAAACCCCGCCCGGTTCCCCCGGCGGCGGTTTCGATGCCGTCTATCTCGGCCAACGGACACCCTACCGGGCCGGTCGCCAACCCTTGAGTGGGGTGAGTGAATTGCGTCTCGTGAGGGGCTTTAACGCCAAGATGGTGCATGATCTGCGGCCCTATATAACGGCCCTACCGCTCGCGACGCCCATCAATATCGATACCGCCCCGGCCCTGGTGCTGGCGGCCTTGTGCCCGGGCCTGACCCTGAAGGAGGCGCAGACCCTGGGTAATGAGGCCCTCCAGAACCCGTTTGCGAGCGAGGCGGCGTTTCAGGCGGCCTTGCCGCATGGGGTCGTGCCCGCTTACCAGGCCGGGGTCCAGAGCAATTATTTTTTGGCGCACGTGACAGCCCGTTTCGGTGGCCTCGTCGCGCGGCGACGGGCCCTTTTGTATCGTGCCGCCCGGGGTCAGCCGACCGTAATTTTATGGCAGGAGGCGCTATGGGATCATCGTCATATCAAGCGCGGGCACACCTAAGGGGTCTTATGCGGGTAGGCATCGGCAAACGCCCCAATGGGGGCGGCGAGATGGCAAAGTGGCGCGACCGGGCCCAAGGCTGGCTCCGTGCCCCCGGGGCGGCGCCGTGGGACCTCTTCGTCGCACCCGATTTCCCGGAGGATCCGATCGTCGATTGGCGCGGACCGGACGGGCAGTGGGGCCGTGGCGCCTTGCGGGATCTACCAGAGGCGGCGCGCCGCAGCCCGCTGCGGGTCTGGACACCGGCGGTCGAGACCTTGCTTACGGTCGCCCAGTGGCCGGGTCGCGGACGCGGCAAGCTGGCCCAAGCCCTGCCCTATCTCCTCGAGGAACAGTTGTTGGCCGACCCCGAGGCGCTGGCCTTCTCGTATCGGGATACCCCAGCGGGCATCTTTGTGGCCGTGACCGCGAAGGATCGCCTGGCCGCCTGGCGCGCCGCCCTCGATGCCGAGCGTCTGACGGCGACCTTGTGCCCGGTCACGCTGGCCTTGCCCTGGCGTCCGGGGACCTGGTCTTGCCGTTTTGCTGATGGCCAATGGGCGGTGCGTACCGGGACATTCAGTGGCTTTGGGGCCGCAGGCCAGCTGACGCGGATCCCGGCGGTCTTTCGACAGGCCCTGGAGGAGGCTCGCAAAGGCGCAGCCGGCGCGGTCGAAGGTCTCACGCTCTTTGGGGGTGATGAGGCCTTGCGCCGCTTACTCGAAGCCGAGCTCGGGGTACCGGTCGTCCCCGACCAGCGGCCGCTCGCCGCGGGTGAGACGCCGGCCTTTAGACTCGGCGAGACGGGCGGGACGGTCGGTGCCACGGGCCGGGCAGCCTTGCGGGCCTTGCGTCCCGCCTTTGCTGCGATTGCCCTGCTCATCGTATTGGGGTTTGCGCACACCCTCTTTCAGTGGGTTCGGCTTGGGCATGCCGAGGCGCGGATGCAGGCGCGCATGACCGCGCTCTTTACCGAGAGTTTCCCAAACGCCCCCGTGCTCGACCCAGCCGCCCAGATGCGCCGCGGTGTGGCCAAGCTTGCCGCCGCCACCGGTGGTGCAGGCGAGGGTTTTCTCGCGATCACGACCGTGGCGAGCCCCGCCTTGGCGGCCCTTGCGCAGGGCGCGCTGACGCGTCTTAGCTACCGCCATGGGGTCTTGCGCTGTGCCGTGCGTGTGGCCGATTTCGGCGCTTTGACCACCTTGAAGCGGAATCTGATGCGGGCTGGCCTCGCGGTGCGGGTCTCCCATGTCATGAGCCATCAAGGGGGGGTGCAGGCCTTGGTGAGCGTGACGCGGAGGTCCTCATGAATAGGGCATCAGGCCTGTGGTTGCGGGGGCAGACTTTGTGGTTGGAACGCAGCGACAAGGAGCGGCGCGCGGCCCTATTCGCAGCCTTGGTCGTCGTGCCCTTGCTCTTTTATCTGCTGGTGTGGCGGCCGCTCGCGATGCGCGTTGCCCATTGGGAGCATGTCTTGCCCCGCCAGCGCGCGGAGTTGGTCACCATGCGCCATGAGGCCGCTCTGATCCGTTCGCTGCGGGCTCGCGGTGGCCATGCGCCGACCGGCACGGATCTTTTGAGCTTCATAGAGCAGCACGCACAGACCGCCGGGATTGCGGGAACCTTGAGCGAGCTGTCGCCGCGGGGATCGCGCAAGGCGGAGGCGGTCTTTAGCCGGGTGCCGTTCAACGCCCTGGTGCGTTTTCTGGCCGGGCTCGGCGCGCGCGGGGTCGTGGCGGCCCGCGTCGAACTCACGCCCGCGGGGGCGGGTTTAGTGAGCGGATCTGTCGCTCTGGCGACGAGGGTATGAACCGCACGGCGCTCTATGTCCTGGGGGCGGGCGCGGCCTACGCGGTTTTCTTGGTCGCGACGGCGCCTGCGCGTCTCGCCCGTCCTTATTGGGATCGGGACCTGCCCGATGGCCTGCGCGTGGTGCAGGTGCATGGGACCATCTGGTCAGGGGGGTTCACGCTCCTGGCGCCGGCCGCCGCTGCGCCCTTGAGCCGCGTCCATTTCCGATTCGCGATCGGGCCGCTCATGCACGGCCGGTTCGGTTACGTCGTGGATCTATCGGGTCCTGTGCACGGTCACCTCACCGCGGCGTTCGGGTCACAGACGACGGCGCTCACAGACCTTGCCGTCTCCCTTCCGGCGGCCCGGCTCGCGGCCTTCGTGCCGGCGGCGCAAGACTTTGGGCCAGGCGGCGTCCTGACCGTGCGATCCCCGGGCCTGGTATGGGGTCCCCGTCCTGCGGGCCACGGTACGCTGATCTGGCAGGACGCCACCCTCGTGAGCGCCCCGGTCAACCCGCTTGGGACCTATGTGGCCCACTTTGTGGTGGCAACGCCCGCCGCCTCCTACCAGATAGACACGCAGGAGGGTCGCCTCGTCGTCCGCGGCCGCGGCCGCTACCGCCTGACCCCCGGTACCTTGTCGTTCCGGGGCCGGGTGCAGGCCCATGGCCTGCGGCTCCAGGGGCTCATCCAGAATATCGGCAGCCCGGATGGGCATGGTGGCCGCCGGGTGGTCTTCCGGAGCCCCCTCTAAAGACTCGTAGGGGCTTGGGCCGGTGCTTAGCGCGTCTTCTGTCCGGCTCGGAGCGCTCGGGCCACGGCCTCAGCGGCCTTTATGCCATCCACGGCCGCCGAGAGGATGCCCCCGGCATAACCGGCGCCCTCGCCCGTCGGGTAGAGCCCGCGCGTATTGCGGCTTTCATGGTCATCGTTGCGCGTGATGCGGATCGGTGACGAGGTGCGGGTCTCGACCCCGGTCAGGACGGCATCCGGTAGGGCGAAACCGGTGACCTTGCGAGCAAAGGCCGGCAGCGCCTCGCGCAGGGCGTGATCGATGGGTTCGGGCAGGATCTGATGGAGGTCCGTCCATTGAACCCCGGGTTGGTAGGAAGGGATGACCTCTCCCGGTCCCGTGCTGACGCGCCCGGCCAAGAAATCTTCCAGCCGTTGGGCGGGGGCCTCGTAGGTCCCGCCTCCGAGCCGGAAGGCCTGCTCCTCGAGACGCTGTTGATATCGCACCCCCGCCAAGGCGTCCCCCGGAAAGTCGGCGGGACTCACGCCGACGACGATCGCGCTATTGGCGTTGCGCTCATTGCGTGAGTACTGACTCATGCCATTGGTCACGACACGCCCGACCTCTGAGGTGGCGGCCACAACGGTGCCGCCCGGGCACATGCAGAAGCTGTAGGCCGAACGGTGACGGCCCCCATGATGGGCGAGCTTGTAGTCGGCGGCGCCCAGCAAGGGGTGGCCGGCATGGCGCCCGAAGCGCGCGCGGTCGATCAGGGACTGCGGGTGTTCGATGCGCAGCCCCACCGCAAAGGGCTTGGCCTCGATAAAGACGCCGCGTTCCGCGAGCATCGCGAAGGTATCGCGGGCGCTGTGTCCGATCGCGAGGATGACGTGGCGGGCCTCCAGCTGGCGGCCGTCGGCCAGGGTCAGCCCTTGGATGGTGCCCCCCGTACGGTCGATGTCGACGACCCGGCTCTGAAATGCGATGGTTCCCCCGAGCGCCTCTATGGTCGCGCGCATGCGCTCTACGACGCCTACGAGCCTAAAGGTGCCGATATGGGGTTTGCTGATGGTGAGGATTTCCGGGGGCGCGCCCGCCTGCACGAACTCCTCGAGGACCTTGCGGCCATAGTGGTGGGGGTCGCTGATTTGGCTATGCAGCTTGCCGTCGGAAAAGGTGCCGGCACCGCCTTCCCCGAACTGCACATTGGACTCCGGGTCGAGGGTCCGCCGTCGCCACAGGGCGAAGGTGTCCTGGGTCCGTTCCCGCACGGGTTTGCCGCGCTCGAGGATGAGGGGGCACAGGCCCATTTGCGCCAATACGAGTCCGGCGAAGAGGCCCGCCGGCCCGAGGCCGATCACGATCGGGCGCGGCGCGGGCGGCCGGGGTGCCCGCCAAGGGAGGCGGTAACGGGTGTCCGGCGGCGTGCCGATCCGGGGGTTTCCGCGGTGGCGCTCCTGCAAGGCGCGGTCCCGGCGCGTGCTGACATCGAGTGTGTAGACGATGACGATATGGTCGGCGTGGCGGGCGTCATAGCCCCGCCGGGCGACGCGATAGGACAGGAGGTCGGCGCGGGGGATCCGTAAGGCCCGGCAGATCGCGTCAGCGAGATCGTCGGGGGTATGCGCAAGCGGCAACCGGACTTCCATCAAGCGTAACATGGGTTATCCATCGTAAAGGGCGAGCGCGGGGCAGGGCGCCACGGCTGGCCGGTACGGACGCGCCGCCTGCCTGCGCACTGTAACCGATTTTAAGGCCCCGCGCCTGATGTCGGCCCTCTGGGGGCGGATCGACGACCGCGCCGGTTGGGGTCGGCCGGTCCGCGTGACGCAGTCCCGGCAGGCCCGGGGCCGTTTTTGTGACGCGCCCTCGATTTCGGGTTATCTTAAGGGCCCCTGCCGCACGGGGCCCGGCGCGCATTCCGGGGGCGTAGTCCCCGGGGCGGACACCAGGCGCAGACGATGGCGACGGAGCGCCGCCGGCGCCCGCGGATCGATTTTTGGGAAACACAAACAGCCAATTCGGGGCCGAATCATGTCAGTAGAGCAGAAAACAGAAGGAGCGCCCGCACCGGCTGCGCACCCGCCGTTACGCTTGGCGCGTGACTGGCGTTATCAGGATCTCTTCGAGTCCGAAGGCCTAGCCCGCCTTGACGGCGAGTTTCTAGACCACGTCGGCGCCCTCGATCCGGATCTAGCCGACCAGATCCGGCGTTTCCGGGCAGGCGAGACGCCGCCGACCGCGCTTTTGCAGAGCACCTTGCTTCTGGCCATCGCACCCCATATCGAATCGTTCATAGCCGAGCTCTTTCAGATCGAGCCCGCCGTTTCGGCGCTACGCCGAGCGACTGTGGGTCACGACAGCGTCATGCAATTCAAAAAGCAGTTCGTGCAGCGGCGCGCGCGCCGTTATCGCGGCGATTTCCCGCAGAGTTTTGCGGATCTGAGCGCCTGGCTTGCCGACGAGGCCAGCAAGCGGGGGCTGCCCGTTACCGATCGCGAGTGGGCGATCGCCTGTTTGGGCGAGGAGTGGCTCGCCGATGAAAAGCAGTATGAGACCGAGATAACGCGTCTCACCCAATGGTGCGCCCTCATCTTGAATGACGGCGACATCGGGGCCCAGTTCGCCGCGTGGGCAAGCTTTCAATTGCCCGACCGGGTCGACCATACCCATCTCGTCGCGGTCAATCGGGTCGAGCGTTACGGGGTAGACATGGCCGAAGGGCCCGCCGGGGGTTTCCGGCGCCGCGATGGCTTCCATTTGACCGATGGGCGCATGGATGCGCGCCATGTGCAAAGCGAGGTGCATTACTGTCTCTATTGCCACGATCACGACGGGGATTTCTGCTCCAAGGGCTTTCCCGAGAAAAAGGGCGTTCCGGAGCTTGGCTTCAAGGTCGATCCGCTGGGGGTGACGCTCACGGGCTGTCCGCTCGAAGAGAAGATCTCGGAGATGAACCTGCTGCGTCGGGATGGCCTTAGTATCGCGGCGCTCGCCATGGTGATGCTCGACAATCCCATGGTCCCGGCCACTGGGCATCGCATCTGCAACGACTGCATGAAGGGCTGCATCTATCAAAAGCAGGATCCCGTCAATATTCCCGAGATCGAAACCCGGGTCCTGACCGATGTCTTGCACCTGCCCTGGGGTGTGGAGATCTACGATCTCCTGTTGCGCTGGAACCCCTTGCTGCAGACCGCTTATCTCCCTAAGCCCGATAACGGCCACAAGGTGCTGGTTGTGGGCATGGGGCCGGCCGGCTTTACGATGGCTCATTATCTAAGCCGCGAGGGCTGCACGGTTCTCGGCATCGATGGTTTAAAGATCGAGCCCTTGCCCGCCGACATCGTTACTAAGCCCGTGTTCTCGTGGACATCCCTCACAGAAGACCTCGATGAGCGCGTCCTGCTCGGTTTCGGGGGTGTTGCCGAGTACGGGATCACGGTGCGGTGGGACAAGAATTTCTTGAAATTGATCTATCTGAGTCTCGCGCGGCGGCGGCGGGTCCGTATCACGGGCGGTGTGCGGTTTGGCGGCACAATCACAGTCGATGACGCCTGGGAACTCGGCTTTGATCATATCTGTATCGCGACCGGCGCGGGGCTACCGCGGGTCGTGCCGATGACCCATAGTCTTGCACGCGGCATGCGTCAGGCGAGCGATTTCCTGATGGCCTTGCAGCTTACAGGTGCTGGCAAGGACACGAGCCTTGCGAACCTCCAGGTGCGGCTGCCCGCGGTGGTGGTCGGCGGCGGTCTGACCGCCGTGGATACCGCGACTGAGGTCCAGACGTATTACATCAAACAGGTCAGCAAGATCCTGACGCGTTATGAGGCCATGGTGGCGGAGGGGGGGGCCGCGGCCCTGCGCCAGGGCATGCCACCCGAAGACGAGGCGATCTTGGAGGAGTTTCTGGCACACGGACGCGCGGTGCGTGCCGAGCGGGAGCGGGCGCAGGCCGCCGGCGAGGCGCCGAATTTCATTCCCCTTCTGCGCTCGTGGGGCGGCGTGACACTCGCTTACCGTAAGGGCATGAACAATTCCCCGGCCTATACCCGCAACCACGAGGAATTGACCAAGGCCCTGGAGGAGGGGCTCTACTATGCCGAGGGCCTAGATCCGGTGCGCGCCGAGCTCGATGGCTACGGTCATGTGCAGACCTTGGTCGCCCGGCGTATGCGGGAGGTCGAGGGGCGCTGGGTGACGAGCGATCAGGAGGTGCGTCTGCCCGCGCGCAGCGTGCTGATTGCGGCGGGGACCGTACCCAATACCATCTATGAACGCGAATACCCGGGTACCTTCGTCTTGGACGGCAATCACTTCGAGGGGCATGTGGCCCACGGGGATCGCTTGCAAGCGGTGCAGGTCGCCGCGCATTGCAAGGCCCCGGAGACGGGGCCTTTCACCTCCTACGAGAAGGGGGCCTATCGCATCAGCTTCCTCGGCGATACCCACGCCGCCTTCCATGGGAGCGTCGTCAAGGCGGTCGCCTCGAGTAAGGTCGCCTTCCCCCAGATCATGGCGGTCCTTGCCGCCGGTCCCGAGCCGTCGCTACAGGAGACGCCCGCTGCGTTTCTCGAGCGTATGGCCACCTTGCTCGAGCCCCGGGTGGTAGCGGTCAATAGGAACAACCCGGCGGTCGCCGAACTCTGGATCAAGGCCCCTATGGCCGCGCGGAACTTCCGTCCCGGACAGTTTTTTCGTCTCCAGACCTTCGAATCGCATAGCCGCATTGTGCGGGGGACGCGTCTGCAGGTCCCCGTCATCACGGTAAGTGGCACCGGGGTCGAGGACGACCGGGTACGGCTCATGGTGCTGCAATGGGGCGCAGGCGCGCGCGTGGCCGGCGCCCTGGAGCCGGGCGACCCGCTCATCCTGATGGGCCCTACGGGGTCCCCGACCGAGATCCCTACCGGCCAGACGGTGCTGGTCGTCGCTGGGCGTTGGGGGGCTGCGGTCATGCTCGACATCGGCCCCGCGCTGCGCGCGGCCGGCAACCGGGTGCTCTATGTGGCGGCCTTTGCCCAGGCCGCGGAGCTCGATAATCAAGCAGGGCTCGAGGCGGCCGCCGATCAGATCCTCTGGTGCACGGCGCGTGGCCCGCGGATCGTCGCCCGTCGCCCCCAGGACCGGTCGGTGGAGGCTACCGACATGGTGGCCTTGTTGTCCCAATATGCCGCCGGGGGATTGGATCTGCCGGCCGAGGCGCTGGCGCTAAAGACCGTCGATCGGATCCTCGTCATGGGATCCACAGGGCTTTTGAAGGCCTTTCAGACGGCCCTGCATGCTGAGTTGCAGCCGGTATTCAAGCCGGATGTGAAGGCGATCGCCACGGTGGGCAGCCCCATGCAGTGCATGATGAAGGGGGTGTGTGCCCAGTGTCTGCAGTGGCAGATCGATCCTGCTACCGGGCTACGCACGCGCGCCGTCTTCTCGTGCGCTGAGCAGGATCAGCCGCTCGCCTGGGTCGATCTCGAGAATCTCGCGGCCCGCCAGAGCCAGAACCGGCTCTCGGAGCGCCTGAGCAATCAATGGTTGACCGCGGTGTTGGCCGCAGCCGGGGCGCGTCAGTCGGGGGCCTGACCGAGTTGCCCCGCGTCCCCGGTTTCAGGGCCTAAGGCCATGGCGCCAGTCGCGCCGGCATTGCTCCCCGAGCCTCGCGGCGGCGCGACCGCGGAGGATGATACCGACCTCACGGTTGCGGGTAAGGCTCGTCGGGCTTAAGTTTTCGGAGCCGATGAACGCCTGCTGAGTGCTGCTTATGAGCTTTGCGTGGAGATACGGATGGCGCAGGGTGCGGATGTGGACCCCATAGCTCTCTACACGTCGCGCAACCCGGCGATCATAGCGGCTGAGCCGCGCGGGCAGCAGTAGGTCGATCTTCGCTCCGCGGGCACGCAAAGCCGCCAGCACCTGTCGATCTCGCCCGAGCTCCTCCGATTCCACACACACAGGCCCCGGCACACGCAAGGCCCGTACCAGCGCCTCGGTCGCCCCGGGTGCCAGGACGAGCACGCGCCGGGGCCCTGCGCCCGCCTGCGCGCCGTGCCAGTCGGCGGTAAAGACGGCGCGCAGGGCCTGGGCGATGGGCCGGTCATATCCGGTCCAGAGGTATTCCCGGTTCTTGTGAAAGGCGGCCCACGTCATATTGGCCGTGCCGATCTCGCTGCGCATCCCCGATACCATGTACTTCGCGTGATCAAAGACATAGCGGCTGCTAAAGCGCCGCGGCGCGGCATGGACTATGGCCCCGGTCGCGCGTAGACGCGCCAGTTCCCCGTGTGGCCGGCGCCCATAGGGGTGGCGGGCGATGATGATGCGCACGCGCACGCCCCGCCGGACGGCATCGCGGATCGCCGCCAAGACCACGCGGTCTGTCATGAGGTAGGTGTTGATGTCGAGGGCGCCGCGCGCATCTTGTATGAAACGCACGATGGGTGCGACTCCCGCCTGGGGTTCGATGGCAAGCATGGGTTCAAAAGGGTGGTGGCCAGGCGCTAGTCCAACCGAAAAGTCGGGATCTGGCAAGACGGCACGGGTAGGCAGCCGCGTTGGTCGGTGGCCGCCCCCGGATGTCGCGCGACGGCGTGTGCCTCGCTCGGATGACGGGCCCCACCTTGCCGTCTGGGCGCTTACGGTCTACGGTAACTGTTAAGGTCGGCGCGGGATGGGTCGGGTCGGTATGAGCCCGGCGTCTCGGAATGCGCGCCGTTGATGGCGAGGGGATGACTATGGCAACGGCGGTTAAGGCGGGGTCTCAGGCGGCGCCCAAGAAAAAGGCAGGCCCCAAGGCTGCGGTCTTTCTGTGGCAGGCGCGCCCCGCCGGAGATGCCAAGGCCGCCATCCAGAGGGGCGAAATGGAGGGGGTGTCGGTCGCCTTCGTACGCGCCATGCTCCGCAAGCGCGGCCTCGACGTGATCTCGGTCAAGAAGAAGCCCACGCCCTTGTTTTCGGGGATGGGGTCGATCAAAGAGGCCAATATCGTGGTCATGATCCGCCAGCTCTCGACCATGATCAATGCCGGCGTCCCCATGGTGCAGGCCTTCGAGCTGCTCGCCACCGCAAGCGAGAGCAAGGCCATGAAGGCCATGCTCGAGGGCATACTGACCCCGATCAAGGACGGCGAGCGGGTGGCCGACGCCTTTAACCGTTACCCCAAGTATTTCAACCGCCTGTTTGTCTCTTTGCTGGCGGCCGGTGACCAGGGCGGTATCCTGGACACCATTTTGCTCAGGCTCGCTGACTATCGCGAAAAGACGCTCGCCCTGCAAAAGAAGATCCGTTCGGCGATGATCTATCCGGCCTCCATCATCACCGTCATGCTGCTTGTGACGGCGATCTTGATGATCTTCGTGATCCCGGTCTTTGCGCACCTTTTTGACAGTTTTGGCGCGACGCTGCCGGCGCTTACGCAGATGGTCATCGACATATCGAACTGGATGCGCGGGCACTGGTATCTCGTGGTCTTCATCCCCATCGCGGTGGTGTGGGCCTTCCTCATGGCCTACCGCAAGAGTTTCGGTTTTCGGACCCAGGTCGATCGCATAGCACTCAAGTTGCCGATCATGGGCGATGTCGTCTTGAAGGGATCGGTAGCGCGTTTCATGCGCACGCTCGCGACCATGCAGGCCGCCGGCGTCCCCATCAACGAGGCCCTGGAGACCCTATCGCGGATTTCCAACAACGTAATTATCGAGCGATCTGTGAATGCGGCCCGGGAACGGGTGCTGGAAGGCGGATTCATCACCGATTCCTTGAAGGAGACGGGGGTGTTCCCGCCCATGGCCGTGCATATGCTGGCCATCGGCGAACAGACGGGCGCAATCGAGGTTATGGCCGAGAAGGTCGCCGATTTCTACGAAGGGGAGGTGAGTGAGACTGTCGCCCGCATGTCGACCCTCATGGAGCCGATCATCATGGTGGTCCTTGGCATCATCGTGGGTACCCTCGTAGTGGCGATGTATATGCCCATCTTCGAGCTAGGGGCGGTCGTAACCCACAGCGGCTAGGGTCTCATACCCGAGGGGGCCGCGAAGGGCCTCCCGCACGGCCCTTTGTCCCGGGCAGGGTCAGGCCTGGCGTTTGTACCCTGCAAGTCCTGCCCGGCGACCGGCCGTGGCGGGAGAGACCCCCGATTCCGGGCCCCGCGTGACCCACCCGCGATTTGGCAAATACGCATTTCTGTGCTAGACCTCATGAAGGTAGAGGCGGCCTGTGAGTGCGCCGCGGAGGAGACCATGGGTCATAGAGTCGGGGCGGGCCCAGTCGCCGTCAGGGGGGAGATCCGTCCCCGCGGGGGGTATGCGCGGAGGGGGGCGCCCGTGGCGGCGCCGGCCCATCAGGACATATCAACGGGCGATCGCCAGTCGCCCGGTCATAGGGTGCGGCGGACGCCGTCTGCGGGACGCGCCCGGCGCGGCCAGACGGGCGTGACGCTCGTGGAGCTCATGGTCGTCATCGCCATAGGCGCGATTGCAACCGCAGTCGCTTTGCCCCTCATGTCGCAGTGGGTCGCCAACGGCCATATCCAGAGCGCGGCCGCCTATTTCCAGCAGAATTTGCAGTGGGCGCGGGCGTATGCCTTGCGCAGCGATCAAGGCGTCGAGGTCGACGTAACCAGCCAGATCGTCCAGGGACAGCGGACCTGCGCCTGGTCGATGGCCCTCTATCAGCCCCCCCCGCAGCAACCCCTGGCGATTAGCAGTGCACCCGCGATGACCGCGAACGAGTTCGCTAAGCGGTTTCCGAACGTCTCGTGCGCGGTGTCGGCGCTGCCGGCCATGCCGATCACGATGCAACCTGACGGTACGATCATCGTGGCGGCTGCGGGGGCCGGGGCCCCGAGCCCTGCTAACGGCTACGTGGCGTTTGCGGCCAATACCAATGCCGTCCGCTATGCGTCCTGGCTTGTCAAATATTACGGGGCGGGTGAGTTGCGTTCCTGCGTCCCGGCCGCCATAGGTGCCACCACATGCGTACTCCAGTGATCATGCGGGGCCGGGGAGTCGCGGAGGCCCGCGCGCGTGGGTTTACCCTGATCGAAAACATGGTGGCCTTGGCCGTATTCGCGATCGGTATGATGGGGGTCGTCTACCTGTATCTCAATGGCCTGGGCCTGTCTCAGAAGAGCCAGGGCCTTAGCCAGGCCAATATCGCCATGCAGGAGATCATCGGCATGATGCGCGCCGACGGTAACGAGGCGCTGCTCTACAACGGGGTCGCCACCCGTAGCGCGGCGTTACCTCCGAGCGGCACATTGGCGGCCGCCAATGTGGCGACCTGGATGCAGGACTTGCGGGCCCTGCCGGGGGTGGGCGCCCAGCAGGGCGGCTCGGGGACGATCCAGGTACAGCCCATCAATCCCGTGTCCAAGCTCTGCCCCTGTCAGGCCAACGTGCAGATTCAATGGGGCGCCGGGAATGTTTACCAGGTACAGACCGATGTCGACTACTAGACGCCCGCTTGGTTTTACCTTGGTCGAGATGCTGGTGGCGCTGGCCGTGTCGGCCTTGGCGGCCATCGGGATTTATAGCGCCTTTAGCAGCACGGGGCATGTACTGACGGAGGTCAAGAGCCAGGACAATGCCTGGCAGCAGGGGCGTTCGGCCTTGACTGCCATCACGCAGGCGGTGGAGTCAGCCGGGTATGGATTGCCCATGACCCTATGCGGCTCGATCGTAAGCGCCAACCCAACCGGCGGCACCTTCTCCCTGGCACCGGTTACCGTGACGGCCCCCCAGCCGGCAGCCCTCGCGACCTACGACCCCGCGAGTTCACCCATCAATGCCGGCGTCACGACCGATGAATTGACGACGGTTACGGGCAGCGGCTATTTCGGGTCCGCGCCCACGACCCATATCGTAAGCCCCCCGGGGGCCAGCACGACGGCGTCGACCGTGACCGTGAATAATCCCTCGCTCTTGGCGCCCAACGACATGTTCTTGGTGGCGCTCCCCAACGGCAGCTGCCTTTTGGGGCAGATCACGAACATCGGGGGCCATGCCAATGTCGGATTCACTCACGGTGGCAGTGCTTACAATCTACCGCAAGGGTTTGCCGCGCTCGATCCTGCGGTGACCTCGAATCAGTTGCAGGGGGCGGGCTTCGTCGATCTGGGTTCCGGTTTCACGATCGATCAGTTTTTCATAAGCTACCGTGCGCCTGGCGGCAATACCCCCCAAAATCCCAATAGCGTACCGTCTTTGTACATGCTTCAGTACACGCCCGCGGCGGGGCTTCCCGGCAATCCCGCCCCCGTGCCCGAACTCGTCGCACGCGGCGTGGTTGACATGCAAGTTGAACTGGGTTACGGGTCGGGAGGTTCGGTGGCCTTTTTCGCGCCGCCCAACGGGTCGCCGCCACCGGGTGCCAACGGTGCCCTCATGACGCCCGCCAACGTCCTCGCCGTGAAGGTGGCCTTGCTCGTGCGCAGCACGCGCACCACCCCAGGGGCGGGCACTGTCGCTGGCGGCCGGATTGCGCTCATGGGGGGCGCTGCCCCGGCCTTCTATGTCGTGCCCCAGGCGCTGCCCGCCAATAATACGACGGGCTGCCTGCTGGGTGACTGCAGTCATTACACCTATCACGTCTTTAAGACCGTGATCCCCGTCCGGAACGTGATATGGGGACAATAGCCATGCGCCGTCGCCCCTCTTTGCGCCATGACCAACGCGGGATCACCTTGATGCTCGCGATCATGGTGCTGCTTGCGATCACCTTCTCGGCCTTTGGGCTCATGTATTATGCCCGCTATGATTCCGCCGTATCCTCCAATGGGGCTTTGAATGCCGCAGCCCTTGAGGCGAGCGATATCGGGCTCCAGGCGGCGAGTACCGCGCTCGAGGGTCTTGGCGGCTATCCCGAGACCATGAACATGGGCCCCTACCCCTGGTGGGATACGAATCTACCGCTTTCGCCCTCCGGGGTGCCGGCCCCCGGCGACCCGCAGAACGCCACCAACTGGACGTTCTGGCAAAACTGCGCCACGGCCAAGACCTGCGCGCAGATCCTCGTGCCGTTTGCGGGCCGCAATCTCCTCGTGGAATATGTGATCGAGCCTACCGGCCTGCGGCCGCAGGTCCTAAACGGGTCGCAGGTGCTCGCCGGCAGCGGCGGCCCGACGACGACGTACCGGCTTTACGATGCTTTCGTGAATGTGGCGGGCGGGGCGGGGAGTAATTTCCATCTCACCGTCGAAGCGGCGCTGCGCAAGGGAGGGTAGGACTATGGTGACGCGCGATGGAGCGAGGGGGTTTGGGCGATTCGTGGCCCGGCTCGCAGGTCTCGGATGCGGGGCGCTGCTCGCCATGAGCCTCGGGCATGCGACCACCCTTACCGCGGGCCAAGAGCCGCAAATTCTGATCATTATCGACAACTCGCAGGGCATGGCTGGCGATCTGCAAGGGGCGATCATGACCGGATCGGGGACGGTCGCCGCGAATGCCGGGCCCTTAACGCCACCGTCGACCCCGCCGCTTGCCTGGCCCTCGCCCGTCTGCTACCCCCTGACGGGCGGATATAGCCCACGCATGCAGACCCAGCTTGCTTATAACGGCAGCACCTGTCCGGCGGGCTATGCCCCTTATACGGTCAGCAACGGGGGTGCCGAACAGGACAACTCCGAGTCCATGATCAATATCGCCGAACAGAGCCTGTGGGACGAGTTTAATAACGCCTCCAATGCCAACACCTTTCAGGTGGGGCTCATGGACTATGCGACCGCCGGTACACCCACAGTCTATCCGACCTGGGTGTACTACATGAGCAACAACGACACGCTGAACACCAATAACCAGATTACGGCCTATGGCGCGTTTCAATTCGGGACCGCCGCGGTCTCGCCGTCGACCACGAACCCCGTTGCCGCGTACAACCCGTGTTATCAATCGACCAGTGCCGCCTGTCATGCGATCGCCAGGGTCATGGGGGCCGCGGTGACGGCCGATCCCTATCTGTATATGAACGCGACGTCTGATGACCCGGAGATCAATGACGTCCTCTATGCCTTCAACGGTCTGCCCGACAACATCCTGACCTACGGCGGCCCAAGTCCCTACCCTCCTTCGTACACGCTGACGCAGTATGAGGATCAGATCGTCAATAACGCGCCCCTCTACGAGACCTATCAACGCTCCACGGGGGGCGTCAGGGCCACCTCGCCTACGAGCGCCGGTTATGCCCCTTATAGTGGTCAGGTGTGGTATGCCCGGCGCGGGTCGGCTTACGATGGAATGCCGGTGACGAGTGAAAATCCGATAAGTCCGCCCTCGGGCGTGACCGGGACGTGGGGGCAGGGCGATCTGCTCGTGCCGGTGGCCCCGTTTGCCCAGTCACTCGCCGCGATCAACAGCAATCTTGCCGCCGAGGAGTTTCCGGCCGGTAGCGGCATCGTCGCAGGCTCCGAGTACGCGCCCATGGCAGGCGCCCTGCAGAGCGCGCTCAGCTACTTTACGGGTCCCGACGGCCCGACGCCCACCTGTGCCCACAAATATGTGATCCTGATCACAGACGGCCAGCCGACCATGGGCCTCCAAGGGCATGTCTATCCGCCCTTAGGGAGTGCGGCGGCGACCACCTATGGCGAGACGGCGCAGAACGATCAGGCCGTGAATGAAGCCATTACGGCGGTCACGAATCTCGCGAAGAATACCGCCAACGGCACGGGCCCGATCAAGACCTACGTCCTGGGCGTGGGGCCCAACATCAACTGCCCGCCGTCGGATACGACCTGTCCCGCCGAAGCGGCCGCCGGCTATACCGTCTTGCAGGAATTGGCCCAGGCGGGCGGCACGCAGCAGGCCTATAGCGCCCAAAGCCCGACGCAGTTTCAGCAGGCCTTCGGGGCCATCCTGAATAACATCGAAGGTCAGGTGTTGACTAGCAACGCCGGGTCGAGCAGCAACCTCACGACCAACGCCCTGGAGTATGCGGCGAGCAGCACCCCGGCCCTGGGGGAGGGCAACCTCACCGCCTACGCCGTCCAGCCGAACGGTAACGTCGCGTCGACCGCCTCCTGGGATGTCGAGAGCCTCACTGCCTTGAATCCCCAGGTGCGCCAAACGAACCTGTATTCGACAGGGCCTGCCACCGCGACCAATCCTTACCCCATAACGAATTTTATGAGTATGGACGCCGCGGCCTTTGGGACCTTGCCTACGGGTCTAACCGTAAGCGATATCGAGAACTACACCGTCAATCCGAATTATCAAGGCGGCACCTATCTCGGGGGGCGCGGCGCGTCTTGGTATATCGGCATCACCTCGCCCTTGCAGCCGGTCGTCGTTGGGCCGCCCAGCGATGGCAATCTTTTGTCTTATACGAGCTACGATAGTTTTGCCCAGCAGGAGAATACCCGGGAGCCGCTTGCATTGTTTGGGGACAACGACGGCTTCCTGTATGCGGTCGATGCCACGACCGGGGCACTGGTCTGGGGCTGGATGCCCCGGCCTCTGGTGGCGTCCTTGCAGAACTACTCGACCTTCTGGCAGAACGGGAATATGAGCGAGGGCGTGCGCGCCGTCGACGCCGAAGATGCCAACGGGGCCTGGTGGACCTATCTCGTCGGCATCGGCGGCGGGGGCAGCATCCAGTATGCGCTGCAATTGAATACCGGTGGCAGCAACGGGTCGGCCCAGGCGCAGCTCGCCCAACAGGCGTGGGAGGTCGACAACCCCAACGCCACCGAGCCCAATCCGGGCGTCCCCGTGATCATTCGTGAATTGCCGGCGCAGGCTACCGGCAATCCCGTGGCCTATCTTGCCACGGTATTGTCGGTTACGAGTGGCAGCACGGCGAGCTCCGTCCTCGACCTCACCGATGTGGGTACGGGTGTGCTGACGAGCTACACACTTCCGTTTGCGGCCACGACCCAACCGTATCTCGATCTCAATGGGAATATCTTTATCGGCGATAGCGCCTCCAATGTCTGGGAGGCGCCGATCTTTACGGCGAACGGAAGTTTCTCGTCATTCTCGCGCACAGCGACCTGGACGCCCTTGAACAGTAGCGCAGCCGACCCGGCGTCCGCTAACTTCGGCACCACCACGACCAGTACGGGCGGGGCGTCGGCGCTGGTGACGATCAGTGGCGCTTATTATAACGGTATCGAGTATCTGAGCCTGCAGACCGCAACACGCCTGACTATGCTGCAAGACGGCGCACAGGGTTGGCAGCCCCTGTGGACAACCGCTGCAAACACAGGCGATGCCTGGAACGCCACAACCGGCAGCTATCAGGCGAATAGCGCTGTGGCCAGCCTACCCGCTAATGCCGTCATCACCGACAGCCCGCTCATCACCAACGCCGCTGTGGTGTTGCCGGTCACGGTACCGCCGTCCGACGCCGATACCGACACCAACAACCCGGATTCGCCGACCAATGCCGAGGCCTGCGCGACCCCCAGTGCCTGGCTTTATTTTTACTCGCTGCCCACGGGCGTATTTCCGGCGTATACCTTCCAGGATATGCAGGGTAATTTCCTGACCGGGCCGGTGGAGGTCGGATCGGGGACCGCCTTCACGCCGGCTCTGGCCATGTTCGATGGCCAATTGCGCCTGCAGACCGCGGCCTCCCTGGGGCCTGCCCCTGCCAGTGGAGGGGGTGGGGGGGGTGGGGGCGGTGGGGGTACGGGTGGCAATGGGCCGCCGCCGTTGGGTCAGGCCCTGGCCGGTGCCGGTCCCGCGGCCGAGGGGCCGGCCGGCTGGCGCGAGGTCTTTCTGCCGTAAGCGGTGGACTGTACGATGGGAGTCTTGTGGGCGGATCGTATGGATCCGCCCGGGGCGGCCGTCCCCGCCTCGGCGGACTTACTCGATGCCGAGTTTCTCGAGCTTGTAGCGTAAGGCCCGGAAGGTGATGCCGAGCTCGCGGGCGGCGGCGGTCTTGTTCTGGTGCGTATCGCGCAAGGCCTTCTCGATCGCGGCCCGCTCGACTTGCGCCAGGTGCTCCTCGAGCGACTGCTCGCCCGTGTAATCCTGCGCCTCGAAGGGCGTCAGCGGCACCTCGGTCGGATCGCCGCGCAGGATCTCAGGTCCCGCGAGGTTCAAGGGCAGCCGCAGATCGGCCACGTCGATCTCGCTCCCCTCGCACAAGGTCAGCGCGCGCTCCATGATGTTCTCAAGCTCGCGGACGTTCCCCGGGAAGGCATACTTCTTTAAGGCCGCAATGGCCCCCGCCGTGAGCGGCAGCGGCCGTCCGGCGGCGAGTTTGGCCGCAAGATGTTCGGCCAAGGCCGGAATGTCCTCGGGCCGCTCGCGCAAGGGTGGTATGACAAGCTCGATCACGTTCAGGCGGTAATAGAGGTCCTGCCGGAAGGCGCCCGTGTGCACCAGGTCGTGGAGGTTCTTGTGGGTCGCAGACAGGATGCGGACATCCACCGGGATCTCCTGCTGACTGCCCACCGGACGCACCGCCTTTTCCTGGATCGCTCGCAGGAGCTTGACCTGCATGGCGACCGGGAGATCCCCGACCTCGTCTAAGAATAGGGTCCCGCCGCTTGCGGTCTTGAAGAGCCCTTCCTTGTCGTTGAAGGCGCCCGTGAAGCTGCCCTTTTTGTGGCCAAAGAATTCGCTTTCCATCAATTGCTCGGGGATGGCCCCGCAGTTGACGGCCACAAAGGGGCGGCCGCTGCGGGGGCCGAGGTCATGGATCAGCCGGGCCGCGAGCTCCTTACCGGTGCCCGATTCCCCGCTGATGTAGACCGGGGCCTGGCCGCGCGCCAAGCGCTCGATCAAGGCGCGCACGGCCTTCATCGCCTGCGATTGGCCGAGGAGCTTGGCGGCCGCGCTCGTGCCGTCACTCGGGGCCTGTTTCGAGACGTTCAAGGCGCTGCGCACGAGTGTCCGCAATTCGTTGATGTTGAGCGGCTTACACACGAAATCAAAGGCGCCGCCCTTGAGGGCGGCGATGGCGGTCTCCATGCTCCCATGGGCCGTGATCACGGCCACCGGCAGCCCCCGATGGCGCTCTTCGATGTAGCGGACGATGTCGAGGCCGTCGCCATCAGGGAGCCGCATGTCGGTAAGACACAGATCGAAGCGGTATTCCTCGAGCAAGGCAAAGGCGGAGGCCACGTCGCCTGCGGAGCGGGTCTCGAGATTCATGCGCCCAAGCGTGAGCTCCAGCAGCGCCCGGATATCGGATTCGTCGTCGATGATGAGGACTTGGGGGACGGTCATGAGGAGATTGGGGCTTCCAGGCAGTCATTGAGGCGCCCGAAGGTCAGCCGAAAGCGGCAGCCACCGGTCGTTTTACAGTAATCCAGTCGGCCCCCATTGGCCTCCGCAAGCTCGCGCGCGATATAGAGGCCGAGGCCCGTACCCCGGGTCGTGGTCGTAAAAAACGGGTCGAAGATCCGCTCGGCGATATTGTCCTTGATGCCCTGCCCCCAGTCGATGACGTCCAGGAAGCTGTGCCCCTCGCTATCGGCGCCGATCAGCATCTTCACGACCGCGCTGTCCTGGAAGGGGGGGCTGTTTTTCAGGGAGTTGTGGCACAGATTATTCACGATCTGAAAGAGATGGTCTGTATCAAAACACACGGTCTGGGGCCGCTCGATCACGAGGCCCAGGGCCTGGATAGGGACGTTTAGGGCGGTCGCCAAGGCCGGCAGTGTCTCGCCAAGCCAGGCGTGCAAGTCGAAACGGCTTGCCGTTGTGCGGTCGCGCCGGCCGAGCTGCAAGACGTTTTCCACGATCGTATTCATGCGCCGGCCTTGATCATCGATAATGGCCGCGAGACTGCCGATCTCGCTCTCCCGGTCGGTACTTTCGAGGAGCAGTTGCGCGGCGTGGGTGATCGCACTCAACGGATTTCTGATCTCATGGGCGATGCCGGCCGTGAGCCGCGCAAGGCCCGACATCTTCATCTGCTGGGCCTGTTGTTTCAGGATGGCGGTGTCTTCGAGGAAGACGACCGTGCCGGCCGTCGTGTCCCGCCCCAAGGTCTTAAAGCGCGGCAGGAGGGTGTAGCCGGTCGGTGATACAAAGAGTCGCCGACCGGTTTGGCCCTCGCGCTGCGCGACCCATTGTTCATAAAGTGCCGGGGCGACGGTGCGCAAAAGCAGGCGGCCCGGCGTCTCGGGCAGGCCCAGATAGGTGCTGGCCGTCTTGTTGGTAAGGTGGATGTAGCCGCCGTTGTCGATGACCAACACCCCGGATTGCAGGTGCTGGACGATCTGTTCGTTTAAGCGCGCCATCTGGCGCAGGTCGATCTCCTGCTTTTCGGCCAGGGCCTCGGTGTGGCGGAGCCGGTCGGCGACGAGGTGGGCGAGGCTCGCCGTGGCAAAGAGCACGAGCCCAAAGAGCCCGACCTGGGAATAACTGCTGGGTAAACCGCTCTGGGAGCCCGTCAGGTACGGCCAGGCGCGTTCCAGCAGGATGCCTATGGTGGTAAGGGCCGCAAAGAATATCGTGAGGCGGCGGTTCAGCAAAAAGCTCGTGCCCGCCGTCGACACAAGCAGCAGGGTGCCGGTCCCGCTCGCAAGCCCACCGCTTGCGTGCATGAGCAGTATGAGGCCCACGACGTCGCAGAACGCAAACACCGCCGCCTGGGTCTCAAAGTCCCCGAGCCGTCGCCGGGTGGTGTCGATGGCGACGAGGTAGACACCGGCGTAGAGGAGTGCGACAACTAGAAAGAGCCGCGGGTCGGTGCTCGCAAAGGGCGCAAGCGATCCCGCCCACAGACCGGCGATACAGGCGAGCAATGCCAGTGCCAGACGGTAGGCGTTGAAGTAGCTTAGTAAGAGCCAGTTTTGTTCGCGGACCAACAGGGGCGTCTCGACGCCGTCCAGGGCCAGGTCCAGGGCATGATTACTCGCGCTCATAGGCTCTGGATTAGCACAGATTTGGGCTTATAGCAAAGTCTCAGCGCCCGGCGGCAAGGTCCCGGTGCTCGGCGCAGCAATAGCTTGACTGATGGGGTCCGGAGACGGATTCGGAACGCGGGACGTATAGCCCGCAATGGCCACAGGAGACCATGTCGCCCGCTACCCGCACCCGCCTGCGAACGGTGGCTGGCCGGGGTGGCGGCGTCCGGTATCCAGGCCGCGGTTTGAGGGTCCGCCGCATGAACCAGATGGCCGCCCCTATTACCAGAAGATCGAACAGGAGCTTCACGGGTATCGGCAAGGTCCTCTGAATTGGTCGGGGTGAGAGGATTCGAACCTCCGGCCCCTAGCTCCCGAAGCTAGTGCTCTACCAGGCTGAGCTACACCCCGCGACACACCGTTCCCGCGGACCTGACTCAATGGTCCCGGTGAACGGAAAAATAGGCCAAATCCAGCAATGCTTGCTTATATGGGGAGTCGGGCAGGGGTGTAAGTGCCGCCCGCGCCAAGTCGGCCTCGCCCTCGGCCCGTGCGGCAGTGTACGCGATCGCCTGGGTGGATTCAATGGCGGCCACCACCCCAGCGATCTGTTCCAGGCCCCCTTGCTCGATGGCGCTGCGCACCAGGGCGCGCTCGGCGGCGGTACCGGTACGCAACACATGGATCAGCGGCAAGGTCGTCTTGCCTTCCGCCAGATCGTCGCCGATGTTTTTGCCAAGCCGTGCGTTGTCGCGGCCGTAGTCCAGGGCGTCGTCTATCAACTGAAACGCGGTGCCGAGGTGCCGGCCGTAGGCCGCGAGCAGGGGCTCGGCGGCTGGGCTCGCGCCCAAGACCCCGCCCAGTTCGGCCGCTGCCTCGAAGAGTTTGGCGGTTTTGCTGCGTATCACGGCCAGGTACTGCGCCTCTTCGATATCGGGGTCATTGCAGTTGATGAGCTGCATCACCTCGCCTTCGGCGATCGTGTTCGTTGCCTTGGCCAGGATCTCCATGACACGCAGGTTCTGGATCTCGACCATCATCTCGAAGGCCCGCGAGTACAGGAAGTCACCCACCAGGACACTCGCCTCATTACCAAATACCGCGTTGGCGCTCGCGCGGCCGCGCCGCAAACCGGAACCGTCGACGACGTCATCGTGGAGCAGCGTTGCGGTATGGATGAACTCGATCACGGTTGCGAGGACCACGTGGGCCTGCCCTGTGTAGCCGAGGGCCTTGGCGGCGAGCAGTAGGACCGCCGGACGCAGGCGTTTACCGCCACTTTGGATGATATAACGGCCGAGTTGATTTATCAGTACAATGTCGGAATCCAGCCGTTTCCCGATCTCGCGATCCACGGCCGCGCTCTCGTTTCTAATGAGGGCATGGATGTCGTCGAGGTCCAGGGCGGGCGGGCTGACAGCTACAGGCGTAGACATAACTCCCCCTCACGCAAGCGCCGTCATGCTCTTCTGGAAGACGCGCGCTGTCAAGCGACCGACCAGCGGTCCCCGGCTCCCACGGCTGCATTGACCGTGCCGGGCAAAGTCACTAGAATTGCCCGTTTTAACGAGGCCGGCAACGACCCTTAGGGTGAGTGCATCCCCTGACAGGTCGATGGCACGGGCCTTTTTGAAGTTGCCTGGGAGATTCAAGGAAAATTATGTACGCGGTGATCGAGACGGGTGGTAAGCAGTATCGGGTGGCGGTGGGGGAGACGGTTCGCGTCGAGACCTTGCCCGCCGAGGTTGGCCAGGACGTGACCTTGGGCAAGGTTTTGTTGATCGCCGATGCCGCGGGTGTCCGGGTCGGCGCCCCGGCGCTGCCGGAGACCGTCACCGCGCGCGTCGAGAGCCACGGCCGTGGCGAGAAGATCCGGATCTTCAAGATGCGCCGGCGCAAACATTACCGTAAGCACGCAGGACATCGTCAAAACTATACCGAACTGAAGATCCTGACCATTGCGGGCAAGGGCGAAGAATCGGCGCAGGCGTAAGGAGCAGTCATGGCACATAAAAAGGCAGGCGGTAGTTCCCGCAACGGGCGCGACTCCGAATCGAAGCGTCTCGGCATCAAGCGTTTCGGTGGCGAGGTGGTGATGCCTGGCCACATCATCGTTCGTCAGCGGGGCACCCGCTTTTATCCCGGACACAACGTGCGTATCGGCAAGGACGACACCTTGTTTGCCTGCGCCGAGGGGCACGTGGTGTTCGAGGTCAAGGGTCCGCAACGCCGCAAGACGGTGAGCGTGATCCCGGCTTCTTCGTAAAAAGAGCGCCGCGGCGTGGCCCCGGCGGCCCCGGGGGGAGTCCATGAAGTTCGTCGATGAGGTCGCGATTTACGTGCACGCCGGTGACGGCGGCAATGGGGCCTTGAGCTTCCGGCGCGAGAAGTTCGTGCCGCGGGGTGGACCCGACGGGGGCGATGGGGGTGCCGGCGGGGATGTGATTTTTGAGGCCAAGAGCGGCCTCAATACCCTGGCGGATTTTCGTTATACCCGGCAGTTTCGTGCCCAGAATGGCGAGGGCGGCTCGGGGCGGCAGCGCTCGGGCCGTAACGGCGACGATCTGGTCGTCGCCGTCCCCATAGGCACGCTCGTGCGGGATGTCGGGACCGGTGAACTCTTGGGCGATCTGACGGCTGATGGTGCTCGTCTGTGCGTGGCCAAGGGCGGCCGCGGCGGTCTCGGCAATACCCATTTCAAAAGCAGCACCAACCGCGCACCCCGCCGGACCGTTCCGGGCAGCCCGGGCGAGGAGCGGGAGCTCACCCTGGAGCTCCAAGTCCTAGCCGACGTCGGTCTCGTAGGCCTGCCCAATGCCGGCAAGTCCACGTTTCTGCGTGCCGTTTCGCAGGCGCGGCCCAAGGTCGCTGATTATCCCTTCACCACACTGCACCCAGAGCTCGGCGTGGTGACCGTAGAGCGCCACAAGAGTTTCGTGATCGCCGATATCCCCGGCCTCATCGCCGGCGCGCACGAGGGGGCGGGCCTGGGTATGCAGTTCCTCCGGCACCTGTCGCGCACCCGTCTTTTGCTCCACCTGATCGATGTGGCCCCGGCCGATCCGGAGGCGGACCCGGTCGCTGGCGTACGCGTCATCGAGGAGGAGTTGCGGCTCTTTCGTGATGATCTGGGCGCCAAGGAGCGTTGGCTCGTGTTCAATAAGGTCGATCTATGGCCCGAGGACGAGCGCGAGGCGCGGGCCGCGGCGCTCTGCGCGGCGCTGGGATGGCAGGGTCCCGTCGCCGCCGTTTCGGCCATCACGGGCGCTGGCACGGGCCCGCTCATGGGCCGTTTGATGCAGCGTCTGGAGGCCTTGACGCCGACCGCGCCCGCAGTGCTTGCGGATATCCCCGATGCGTAAGGATCTGCCCGCGGTCAAGCGCGTGGTGGTCAAGATCGGCAGCAGCCTTTTGACGAACAATGGGGCCGGTCTCGATCAGGCCGCGCTGGAGGGCTGGGTCGCGCAGTTGGCCCGGTTGGCCGCCGAGGGTCGCGAGGTGCTGCTTGTATCCTCGGGCGCCGTCGCTTGCGGGATGCAGCGTTTGGCGGTCAAGAAACGGCCGCGCGCCCTCCATGAATTGCAGGCCTTGGCGGCGGTCGGGCAGATGGGTCTCGTAGGGGCCTACGAATCCGCCTTTTCGCGCCACGGCCGGCATGCCGCGCAGGTGCTGCTGACCCATGATGATCTTGCCGACCGAGGCCGTTACCTGAACGCCCGCAGCGCCCTGCGGGCCCTGCTGGCGCTGGGCATCGTCCCTGTCATCAACGAGAACGATACGGTAGCGACCGAAGAGATCCGCTTTGGTGATAACGACACCTTGGCGGCTTTGGTTGCCAATCTGGTCGAGGCCGAACTGCTCATCATCTTGACGGATCAGGCGGGACTCTACGATCAGGATCCGCGTCGCAACGCATCCGCGCGCCTAGTGTCCGAAGCCCCGGCCGGTGATCCCGCGTATATGGCCATGGCCGGGGATGCCGGGGCACTGGGGCGCGGCGGTATGCGCACGAAACTGACGGCGGCGCAAAAGGCCGCCCGGTCGGGGGCCGCTACGGTCATCGTAGCGGGACGCGAGCCGCAGGTCTTGGCGCGGGTCTTGGCCGGGGAGCCGCTCGGGACCTATCTCTATCCCGCGACCTCGCGGCTTGCGGCACGAAAACAGTGGCTTGCGGCCCGCCTGGCCGTGAAAGGCCGGCTTACGGTGGATGCGGGCGCGGCACGTGTGTTGCGCGAGGCCGGTCGTAGCCTCCTGCCGGTCGGCGTGCAGGCCGTGAGCGGATCCTTTGGGCGCGGCGAGATGGTGGCTTGTGTCGACAGCGAGGGGCGGGAGGTCGCCCGGGGCCTCGTCAATTACGGCGCCGCCGAGCTACGTCTCATCATGGGGCATGGCAGCGATGAGATCGAGTCGCTGCTGGGCTATCAGGAGGAAGCCGAGGTCATCCATCGGGATAACCTCGTGGTGCTGTAGGGCGGGGCCTGGCCCCGCCCTACCGGCCGTGACTAGGCGGTCGTGCTCAAGCGGTGGAGGCGGGCGTTCAGCCGGCTCTTATAGCGGGCACCCGTGTTGCGATGGACGAGCCCCCGCGAAATACCGCGGTCTATGACCGAGCTTGCTTCCCGGAACGCCGTCTGACCGGCGCTCGCGTCTTTATCCAAAGTGGCCTTTAAGACCTTTTTGATCGCCGTGCGCATCTGTGACCGGAACGCCACGTTCCGCTGCCGGTGAATCTCGGCCTGCCGCGCCCGCTTCTTTGCCTGAACCGTGTTCGCCAAACGCCTGCTCCTCGAAAAGGGGGACTGCAAAAAAGCGGCACTATGCCGCGCCTGGGCCCTGATGTCAATTGACGCGCGGGGGCGGCAACCCCCTTCCAGCATGTCCTTTGTCTCATAGCCGGGCGGCATTTCTTTGGGGGGCCGGGGCTACCAGGGTGGCGGAAAGGTCGCCGTACAGTCGCCGGGAACAAGCCGGGGTCCGGCAAAGAGGATGGGCCCGATGCGGCCGCCCGCGGTCCGGGCGCTCCTAAGGAAGGCTCGCGATGGCGGGGTGCTCCCATGCGGAGGACGCCGGCGGGCCCTGGTATACTAGGCCGCTTTATCCGCCTGGTGAGGCGGCGCTGTGTGGACTCGCCGGGCCGTTTTTACGTTTGCAAGGAGAGAGTGTGGCCAATAGGCTCGTGCGGTCGCTGTTTGCAACGGGGGGCATGACCCTCGTATCGCGAATCACGGGCTTTGTGCGCGACATCCTGCTGGCCCGGCTCTTGGGCACCACGGCGCTTGCCGACGCCTTCTTTGTGGCCTTTCGTATCCCAAGCTTCCTGCGGCGGATCTTCGGGGAGGGGGCGTTTTCGCAGGCCTTCGTGCCGGTCTTTGCCTCGTATATGCACAAAGACGCCGATGCCCTGGGCGCTGAGACCGAGGCGCGGGCCTTCGTGGATCACATGGCCGGCACGTTCGCCGTGATTTTGCTGGTCGTGGCCGCAGTCGGGGTGCTGGCTGCCCCGGTGATCATCTGGATACTGGCCCCGGGCTTCATCGATGACCCCGCCAAGTATCAACTGGCCGTGCATCTCTTGCGCATCACCTTCCCTTATCTCGTATTTATTTCGTTGGTGGCCATGGCCGCCGGTATCCTGAATACCCGCGGGCGGTTTGCGGCGGCCGCCTTTACCCCGGTACTCCTGAACCTGAGTCTCATCGTCGCCGCCGGCATCGTGGCCCCTCACTCCCGGCAGCCCGCCGTCGTCGTCGCTTGGGGCGTGTTTGCAGGCGGTGTCCTGCAACTGCTCTTTCAGATCCCGTTTTTGCGCCGCGCCGGCTTTTTGCCGCGGTTTAAGTATTCGTTTCGTGATCCCGGCGTGCGGCGCGTTTTTCAGCTCATGGTGCCGGGCATATTCGGTTCATCGATTGCGCAGATCAATCTCGTCGTTGATACGGTGCTCGCCTCATTCCTCGCGACGGGCAGTATTTCGTGGCTCTATTATGCCAACCGGCTGCTCGAGTTTCCCCTCGGTATCTTTGGCGCGGCCCTGGGGACTGTGATCCTGCCGCATTTGTCGGCCAAGCATGCACGGGCCTCGGTCGTGGACTTCGGCCATACCCTCGACTGGGCGCTGCGGCTCGTCATCGTCATCGCGATCCCGGCGGCCGCCGCTCTGATCGTTCTGGCCATGCCCATCATCCTGACGCTTTACCGCTACGGCGCCTTTACCGCCTTCGATGCCGCCATGACGCAACGGGCCTTGGTGGCCTTTGCCGTGGGCCTGCCCGCCTTTGTCTTGATCAAGATCCTGGCTCCCGGTTATTACGCCCGCCAGGACACGCGCACGCCCGTGAAGATCGGGACCATCGCGCTGGTCGCGAACATGGGGTTCAATGTCATTCTCATTTGGCCGCTCGCCCATGCGGGCCTGGCGCTTGCCACCTCTCTGTCCGGGGCCTTGAATGCCTATTTGCTCTACCGGGGCCTGCGCCGCACCGGTATCTACCGGCCGGCCCCGGGCTGGGGGCGGCTGTGGAGGCAGGTGGGTATGGCCACCTCGGCCATGGTGGCGGCGTTGATCCCCGCCACGCTCGAGCGCCGGGCCTTTCTGGAGGCCGGCGGCGCGCATCGGGCGATGGTGTTAGGGGCGTGGGTTGCGGTGGGCCTTGCGGTGTATGGTACAGTCATGTGGCTCTCCGGGGTGCGGCCACGGGCCCTGCGGTTGCAATCTCTCGGCATGAAAGAGGACGTATGACGGCGGCGATTTGGCAGATTGGGTCACCTGGGGACGAGCGAGTCTTTACGCTCGCCGAGGCCGAGGCCTTGTTCCCGCTCGTGCGCCGCATCACCTATATGGCTTACCGCGAGCTCGAACCCATCCGCCGGCTCCTTTCGACCTTGTCGCCCGGGAGTCATGCGCTTTATGAGGCCGAGGAGGACTATGAGCGCGTGGTCAAGCGCTGGGTCGCCAAGATGGAGCGGCTGGGTGTCGTGGTCAAGGGTCTCTGGCTTGTTGACTTCGATACCGGGGACGGCTACCTCTGCTGGCGGTTTCCGGAGCTGAAACTCGGCCATTATCACGGTTACCGTGAAGATTACGCCGCCCGCCGCCCGCTACGCGAGGTGATCGAGGAACTTGATCCGGACTGGGCTTGTTAGGCCCCCGGGCGCAGGTCCGCGGGGGCCGTACGGGCGCGGTCCTGCCTGGACCGGTCTGCCGCTATCCTTTAAGCTTACACGCTTTCGGTTAAACGCTCATGGAGTGTATTCGCGGGCTCTATAACATCCATCCCCGGGACCGCGGAGCGGTGGCTACGATTGGCAATTTCGATGGCTTTCATGAAGGCCATCGCCAACTCATCGCCCAGTTGCGTGCCCGCGCGGCGGAGTGTGGGGCGCCCACGCTGGTCATCCTGTTCGAGCCCCAGCCGCCGGAGTATTTTCAAGGGGCTAAGGCCCAGACCCGGCTCATGCGGCTGTCTGCGAAATTGCGGGCCTTTCGCAAGGCGGGGGTCGACCGGGTCCTCGCGCTGCGGTTCGATGCGCGGCTGGCCGCACTTTCCGCCGAAGCCTTCGTGGATCAGGTCATGGTCGGGGCCCTAGGCGTGCGCGGTCTTGTGATTGGCGATGATTTTCGGTTCGGGGCGGGGCGGCGCGGGGACTTCGCGATGCTTGCCGCCCGGGGGCGCGAACACGGTTTTTTTGTCGAATCCACGCCCACCTTTAGCGACGGCAGCGCGAGGATCAGCAGCACCCGCTTGCGCGCCGCCCTCGCGCAGGGCGATATGAGGGAGGCCGCCCGCCTGATCGGTGCCCCTTATGCCTATACGGGACGGGTCGTGTCGGGTGATGCGCGCGGCCGGCAGCTTGGCTTTCCGACCGCCAATGTCCTCATGCCGGAGCCGCCGCCCCTGGCGGGCGTCTTTGCGGTCATGGTGGCGGTTCAGGGCGGCGGGGAATATCCAGGCATCGCCAATGTCGGCAGGCGGCCTACGGTCGGCGGCGGCCGCGTCCTGTTGGAGGCTCATCTCCTCGATTTTCAGGGTGACCTGTACGGCCGGCGGCTCGATGTGCGTTTTCTCGAGCGGCTGCGCGCGGAGCGCAAGTTTCCATCGCTTGCGGCCTTGCAGGCCCAGATCGAACAGGACCGGGAGGCGGCACAGCGGTTTTTTGCGATACGGGGACTCGAGGCGCTATGACGACGGACTATAAGAACACGCTCAATCTACCGCATACGGATTTTCCGATGCGGGGCGGGTTGCCGGCGCGCGAGCCCGAGCAACTGAAGGCCTGGGAGGCTTTGGGTCTCTACGAAAAGCTGCGCGCCTTTCACGCCCAGCATCCGCGTTATGTGCTTCATGATGGCCCGCCCTACGCCAACGGCGCCATCCATTTGGGGCATGCGGTCAACAAGATCCTGAAGGATATCATCGTAAAGTCCAAGGGGTTCGCGGGCTTTGATGCCCCCTACATCCCCGGCTGGGACTGTCATGGGCTGCCGATCGAGCTTGCCGTCGAAAAGACCGTGGGACGCTGTGGGCGGGATGTCGATGCCCAGAGTTTTCGCAAGGCGTGCCGGGAGTATGCTGCCAAACAGGTAGCTGGTCAGAAGGCCGACTTCATCCGCTTGGGCGTGCTTGGCGATTTCAAGAACCCCTATCTCACCATGGATTACAGCTTCGAGGCCGGTATCGTGCGCGAGCTCGCCCGTATTCGGGCCCGTGGTCACATCTATCGGAGCGAGAAGCCCGTGCATTGGTGCCGCGAATGCCGTTCGGCACTGGCCGAGGCCGAGGTCGATTATGCCGATCATAAAAGCACGGCCGTGGATGTGCCTTTTGCGGTTATCGATGCCGCCGATTTCTGGCGCCGGCTTGGCCAGGAGCCGCGGCCAGGGCGCGTGAGCCTGCCCATCTGGACCACGACCCCCTGGACGCTGCCGGCCAACCGCGCGGTAGCCGTGCACCCCGACATCCTATACCGCGTCATGCGCCGCGGCGACGATTTTTGGCTCACGGCCGATGCCTTGGCCGAGGCCGTCGCGCTGCGTTACGGGATACCGGGATCGGCCACGGCGTTTACGGTAGCGGGTGCGGCCCTCATGGGTCTGCGGCTTCAGCATCCTTTTCTCGATCGCTCGCTGCCGGTTATCGAGGGCCCGCACGTCACGACCGCGGCGGGGACCGGTCTCGTCCATACCGCGCCCGCCCACGGCGAAGAGGACTACCAGGCGGTCCGGGCGTATGGCCGCGTAAGCGGCGAGGTGTTGCCCATCGAAGGACCAGTCGGGGGCGACGGCCGCTTTTTGCCGGAAACGCCCTTCGTTGCGGGCCTTACCATTGCCGAGGGAGAGGCACGGATTATCGAGATCCTGCGCGATCGGGACGCCCTATGGGCGACGGCCACTATCACCCATAGCTACCCGCATTGCTGGCGCCATAAGACGCCTATTATTTTTCGGGCGACGGCCCAGTGGTTTATCTCGCTTGAGGCGGCAGGGTTGCGGCGGGCGGCTTTGGCGGCCATTCCCACCGTGCGCTGGATTCCCGGGTGGGGGGAGCAGCGAATTGCCCAGATGGTGGCCGACCGGCCCGATTGGTGTATATCGCGGCAGCGCACCTGGGGCGTGCCCATCCCATTTTTTCTGCACAAGAAGACCGGGGCGTGGCATCCCCGGACCGATGCGCTCCTTGAGGAGGTGGCGCAAGTGATCGAGGCCGAGGGTGTGGATGGCTGGTTCGACCGGCCCCTGTCGGCGTGGCTCGGGGACGAGGCCGACGACTATGAGGCGGTGCGCGACGTTCTGGATGTGTGGTTCGATTCGGGATCGACGCACGCCTGCGTGCTGGCGACCCGTCCTGGCCTCTCCCGGCCGGCGGATCTGTATCTCGAGGGGTCGGATCAGCATCGCGGTTGGTTTCAGTCCTCGCTGCTCACCTCGGTTGCGGACTCCGGCGAGCCCCCCTATAAGGCGGTCTTGACGCATGGGTTTACCGTCGATGCCCAAGGACAGAAGATGGCGAAGTCCAAGGGCAATGGCATAGAACCCCAGGAGATCACGAAGACCTTGGGCGCCGATGTCCTGCGTTTGTGGATCGCGGCGACCGACTACCGGGCCGAGATGTCACTCTCCCCGGAGATCTTGAAACGAGTCACGGATGCCTACCGGAGGCTGCGCAACACGGCCCGCTATCTCCTCGCGAACCTCGCCGGCTTCGACCCCGACCAGCATGCCTTGGCGACGTCTGAGCTCCTGGTTCTGGATCGCGCCGCCTTGTCGCGAACGGCCGATCTCGACCGGTCGCTGCGGGCGGCCTATGAAGATTTCCAGTTCCATGTCGTCTACCAGCGCCTGCACCACTTCTGCGTAGTCGACCTCGGCGCTTTCTATATCGATGTCTTGAAGGATCGGCTCTACACGTCCGGCGCCAATAGTCGCGAGCGTCGGTCGGCGCAGACCGTCCTGTGGCATATGCTGGAGGTCGTCGTCCGCCATATGGCGCCGATCTTGAGCTTTACGGCCGACGAGGTCTGGCATTACATGCCGGGCCGCCGCGCCGAAAGCGTGTTTTTGAATACCTGGCATGAGTTCGAGGTGGCGCGTTGTGCCGACGAGGATGTCGCGCTCTGGGGCGAACTCCTGAGTCTGCGCGAGGCCATCGGTCCCGAGCTCGAACGTCTGCGGATGAGTGGCGCGGTGGGGTCCTCGCTCGATGCCGAGCTCGATCTTTATGTCGGCCCGGAACTCATGGCGCGGCTTGCGCCTTTCGGCGCGGAACTGCGCTACATCTTTATCACCTCCGGTCTCCGCCTCCGGCCCCTTGCTGAGGTTGTCCCGGAAGCGGTGGCGACGGCCCGCCCGGATCTTTCTGTCCATGCCTGGGCCTCGCCCCATGGCAAGTGCGCGCGCTGCTGGCACCACCGGATCGAGGTCGGGCGCTTTGCCGATCACCCGGAGTTGTGCGCCCGCTGCCACGATTTTCTGATAGGCGCCCCCGAGGCGCGGGAATGCGCGTGATGGTTGCTTATTGGCTCATCGCGCTTGCAGTCTTTGTTCTGGATCAATGGACCAAGGTGTGGGCGGTCCACCACCTAGCCCATCATGGCGTGCGGCTCGATGGTGTCTTGAATCTCGTGCTCGTGTACAACCATGGCGCGGCCTTTGGGTTTTTGAGCAATGAAAGCGGTTGGCAAAACGGTCTTTTTATTGCCGTAGCCGTCATTATCGTCACGGCGATTATCGTGTTCATGGTGCGGGCGCCCCGCCAGGGCCCGCTCATGAAGACCGCGCTCATGATGATTCTCGGCGGAGCCGCCGGTAATCTCGCTGATCGCATCCGCTTTGGGGAGGTCATAGATTTTATCGATTTCCATGTCGGTTCGTGGCACTGGTATACCTTCAACCTGGCGGATAGCGCGATTACCGTGGGTGCCGTCCTGCTGGCCGTCGACGCCTGGGTCAGTCGCCGCGTCGCGGTTCCCGAGAGGCGCTAGGGGTCGTTTATGGACCGGATCGAGACCGGCGCCCGCGTCCGTTTTCATTTCACCCTGTCGCTTGCCGATGGCACCTATGTCGACGGGACCGAGCCTGACGGCGCGCCCTGGGAGGTCGTGGTCGGGAGCGGAGATCTGCCGGCCGGACTCGACCGTTGTCTCCTGGGTCTTGCGGTGGGCGAGCGCGGACAGTTTTTCGTAGCGGCCGCCGATGCCTATGGTGAACGGGATGATCGCGCGCGCGAGATCCTGCCGCGTCAGGATTTTCCGGCCGACGTTGATCTCATTTCCGGAATGGCGTTTAGCTTTACACTGCCTGACGGCCAGGAGGCCATGGGACAGGTGGTGGCGGTCGGAGCGGGTGGGGTTGAGGTCGACTTCACACATCCGCTGGCGGGCCACGACTTGATGTTCGATGTGCAGATTGTAGCGATCGGGCGCGGGTAACTGCCCGAGGGGCCGATATGAAGGTCTTTGTGGCGAACCCCCGTGGGTTTTGTGCGGGAGTAGAGCGAGCGATTACGACGGTCGAACGGGTCCTTGCGGACTACGGACCGCCGGTCTATGTCCGTCACGAGGTAGTCCACAACCGCCTCGTCGTGGAGACATTGCGCGGCAAGGGCGCCGTATTCGTCGAGGATCTCGCCGACGTGCCCGAGGGCGGCCGGGTCGTGTTCAGTGCCCACGGGGTGGCGCGTACGGTCAACGAGGAGGCGCGGGTCCGGGGCCTTGCGGTCTTTGATGCGACCTGCCCTCTGGTTGCGAAGGTCCATAAAGAGGTCCTGCGGTGGCGCCGCGATGGCTATGAGTGTCTCTTGATCGGCCATGCGGGCCATCCCGAGGTGGATGGCATCCTAGGTCAGGTGAGCGACGGGGTCTATCTGGTCGAGAATGAAGGGGACCTTGCGACCGTACCCATAAAGGACCCCGAGCATGTCGCCTACGTTACCCAGACTACGCTCTCGGTGGAGGACACGGCGCGGTTGATAAAGAGTTTGCGGGCCCGTTTCCCGGCGGCTTGCGGGCCACGTAAAGACGATATCTGCTATGCCACCCAAAATCGCCAGGACGCGGTACGGACGCTCGCCTGTCATTGCGATGTCGTGGTAGTCGTAGGCTCCACCCACAGCTCGAATGCAAACCGCCTCCGTGAACTGGCAGAAAGCGTTGGGGTCGCGGCCTATCTTGTTGACGGCCCGGCGGATCTGAGGCACGAGTGGTTCGGTGAGGTCGAGGCGGTTGGCGTGACGGCCGGCGCGTCCACGCCTGAGAGCGCTGTGCAGTCGGTTATCGGACGGCTGCGCGAGTGGGGGGCGCGGCTCGTGCAGGAGGAAGAGGGCCCTACCGAGACGGTCGTCTTTTCCTTGCCCGGCCCCCTCAAGCGGGGCCGCCCCCAGCAGAGGACCTGAGCCTGTTCAAACCCCCGGGGAGTCCGGGGTCGATTCGGGCCCGAGCGTTTTTGTGGCCCCTTTAATGTGAGAATGAGCTGTGCGAACCCATCCTTTTGCTATTGTCGGCGGCGGTATCATCGGTCTGCTCACGGCCCGCGAATTGGCCTTAGCCGGTCACGCGGTGCGACTCTTTGAGCAGGGGGATATCGGTTCGGAGTCCTCATGGGCGGCCGGGGGCATACTCTCCCCCCTGCATCCTTGGCGCTACCCGGATGCCGTGACCATGCTCGCGCAAGCGAGCATGGAGCAGTATCCGGCGCTCTGTCAGGATCTGCACCATACGACAGGTCTGGATCCCGAATGGACCCCGTCGGGCCTGCTCCGGCTTGGCAGTGACGAGCTCGATGTCGCGCAGCGTTGGGCCGCGCGATGGGGGTGGGCGCTGGAGTACCGCGATAGCGAGGAGATCTGTCCGGGACGTGGTTTGCGGGGCTCGGGCATCTGGATGCCGACAGTGGCCCATGTGCGCAGTCCGCGTCTACTCCAGAGTCTGGCCGCGCAGTTGCGCGAGTTCGGGGTCACGATGCACACACACGCGAGGGTGGAGGGCGTGACCCGCCAGGGGACGCGTCTCACAGGCCTTGTAGCCAATGGCGAGACCGTCGCCGCGGCCGGGCTCATCCTCTGCGCCGGGGCGTGGAGCGGGCCCCTATTGGCGCGTTACGGCCTGCCGCTGCCGATACGCCCTATGCGTGGGCAGATGATCGTGGTTCAAACGCCACCCGGACTTTTGCGGCCCATGGTTTTGCAGGACACCCGCTACCTCGTCCCGCGACGGGATGGGGCGACGCTCGTTGGGAGTACGATGGAGAACGCAGGCTTCGTGAAGGAGACGACGGAGGCCGCGCGCCAGGACCTCCAGGCCGCCGCCCGCGCGATATGGCCCGAGCTCGCCGATTACCCCATTACTCATCACTGGGCCGGTCTGCGGCCCTCGTCTCCGGAAGGCGTCCCCTATATCGGCGAACACCCCGAGATCCGCGGGTTCTTTGTGAACACCGGGCACTTTCGTAATGGTATCGTTCTCGGACCGGCCTCGGCACGGCTTGCGGCCGACCTCGTCCTGGGCCGCGACCCGGTCCACAATCCCGAGCTCTATGGGTTTGAGCGCAAATCGGAGGGCGGTGCGGCGGGCCCTGTGCTAAAATAAGCCCGTGAAAGACGATGAGGCTCGTAGCGACGAGGGGCTTGCCGGTCTTTTGCGGGAACGGGACATCAACCCGACCGCACAACGGCTTGAGATTGCGAGGCTCCTCCTTTACCGGCGGACGCATTTGACGGCCGACGAAGTCTTTCGTTTGGTGAACCGCGACAACACCCACGTTTCAAAGGCTACGGTCTACAATACCCTGGGGATCTTTGCGGACAAGCGGTTGGTCCGGGAGGTTGTCATAAACCCTGATCGTGTCGTGTACGACTCCAATACGGCGCCTCATCACCACTTCTACAACACCGAGACCGGGGAGCTCTTTGATATCGAGGAGCACAGTATGTCGGTGGCAGGCCTTCCGCCCTTACCGCAAGGGACGGAGGTCGAGGGCGTGGAGGTCATCGTCAGACTAAGGCCGAGCTCGGTGGCCCCGGGCTGATGTCGCACTTTGTTTTCCCCCGCTCCAGAGGTTATAGTAGCGGCCCACCATGCCGGTGTAGCTCAGTCGGTAGAGCAACTGATTCGTAATCAGTAGGTCGGGCGTTCGATTCGTCTCACCGGCACCA
>JAKAXM010000022.1 GCA_021816625.1 Pseudomonadota bacterium
GAAAAGCGCACGGCTCGCCCGCAGGACGGCCGCGGCATCTCGTAGCGGAGCGGAGAGATCATGAGTTGCGCTGAGACCCCCAACTGCCAGGATAGTTGTCGGTGTGCCAAGAAGTCGCTCTCTTGGGGAATAAGGAGCGACATGCTGTATCCAAGATGAGGGTAGGCCCCTCGCACGAATGGTGTCATGGCAAGCCACGGCCTCGTGCGTCATCGAAGGACATGATGGGCCTGCAGCGGCCATCTAGCGTGCGCGCCCTTTGCCCGAGGGCCGGCGAGGTCGGGCTTGCGGAGCGGCGGCGACCCAGCCCTTGCGCAGACCGAGATCCACCCCTTCCGTGACCAAAAAGTCCAGGAATTCGCTGGCGGTCAGGCCAAGGTGTTTGCCTTGCAAATGGACCGCGTACCAGGTGCGGCGCAAGGGAAAGCCGACGACATCGAGGATCGCCACGCGTTGCGTCTCAAGCTCCAATTCGAGGCTACTTAAGGACAGCACCGAGATGCCGAGATCGGCCATGATGGCCTGTTTTATGGCCTCACTGGAGCCGAGCTCCATGTAGGGCTCGATGCGTAGCCCATGTTCTGCGAAGAACTGGGCGGTAGCGTGACGTGTTCCAGACCCCGCCTCGCGGAGCAGGAAGCGTTCCGCCCTGATCTCCTCCAAGGGAATCGCTTGGGTGCCCGCTAGGCGATGTTTCGGGTGCGCGACGACCACCAAAGGATTGTCCATAAACGGGCGCACCGTAAGTTCCATGTCGTGGGGGATCTGTCCCATGACCACGAAGTCGTCTTGATTTTCGCTCAAACGTTCGAGCACGCGTGCCCGGTTGGTGACGGTGAGCCGGGGCAGGACATCGGGATATGCGTGTACGAAGAGACCGAGAAAGTGCGGCATAAAAAACTTGGCGGACGTGACGACTGCGATCTTGAGAGGGCCTGCGACCTTGCCTTTCATGTCGGCCATAGAGGCCATGAGGGTCTTGAGTTGCGTCATGACGCCGAGCGCGGTCTCGTAGACCTCCTCGCCGGCGCGTGTTAAGAGCAGTTTCTTGCCGGTACGCTCGATCAGGGGTAGACCCACAGTGGCCTCTAGCCGCCGTACCTGAATGTGTACGGCGGGTTGCGTGAGGCACAGCTCTTCGGCCGCACGGGTGTAGCTGCGATGGCGCGCCACGGCCTCAAACAGCCGCAGTTGTTGCAGTGTCCAGTGATGTATCATTAACTTCGATAAATGATGACGAGGGATGATATTAAGAGTCTTTTATACGCATAGGCTATCTCCCGTCAACGCCTCGCGATGCCAACAAGGCATACAAGATGCTGATCGCGACCCAGACGGTGGCTGCTGGGCTCCCGCGGCGGCAGTGCCCGCGACGATGTACCGGGCGGTCGGCACGCAGGCCCGCTGCAAAGGCCGAGCGGGGCTGTGGGCCGGAGAAGGCCGCGAGCGGGGCAAGGATCGATTCAGGAGGGCGCTACGACCCCAGAGACACCGTGGCGCGTCGCGCGGCCATCCGGGCCGGCGCCTGTGGGCGACATGTAGGGGACGACCCCAGGTCCTCTCCGGCGCTCGACAGTTTTTTTGTCATCATGTCTTGCCGTGAGACGAAAAGGTCTTATACTTCACCGATCAAACGGGCCGTTAGCTCAGTTGGTAGAGCAGCTGACTCTTAATCAGGTGGTCCCAGGTTCGAGCCCTGGACGGCCCACCAATCAATCGAGCGCGTTTAAGGTAATAACCCACTTACAAAAACGGGTCTGGGCGGCGCGCGCCAGAAATGGGTCTGCAGCGGGGACGATAAGGCGCCCCGTGCGCTCCCTGATACCCCCCCCAAACACGCGGAAAGAGAATCGACGCCGAGCGCGGACCGTAAAGCGGCCCGTTTCGCCCCCGCATGGCGATCGGAGCCATCTGCCGGTCGCACCCGTCATCTCCAGAAAGGCCCTGTTCGGCAGGAAGCGCGATGTGACATGGATGCATGTCCGGGCCTTAAGGGGCGGCAATCAATGGAACATGAGGATAGGCAGCGCGACCCCGACGGCCATCATGAGGATGCCCGGTCGCCGCGCCGCACGGAACCCGAGAGTTGGTGTCCAGGAACCCGGTTGCGCGAACAGTCAGATCCCGACACCGATCCACGTCAAACCCGTTACCAGGCCCAGCATGGTGCCGAGACTGATGGCGCGGAAAATCATGAGGTGGTAGTTTCGGGTCGAGACATACAGATTTAAGCCGAGCATGGGAACCAGCATGAGCGGCAGGGTCCAGTGCCAGCGGTTGTCTGGCGATAGGCCGGTCGCCGTTTCCCTTTTTCCGACCCAGCGGCCCACGGCAAACGCGACGCTGCTCATCAGTAACAACTCCGCCAGAACAAACTGCCCCGCGTTGGCGGCAACGCCCGCCCTTGGCCACTCGAGGAACGCGATGGCGGCTATGACAAATACCGCATAGAGCCACCGGCACCACCGCTGCGTCTGCCATGACGTCCACAAGGGTTTCCCGAATCGCGCACCAACCACGCTACCGAAAGCGACTGGTAGTCCGAGCGCCATAAGCCCAGCCAAGATCCACAGACTCACCTGAAAAATCATGATCATTGATCATCCTTTTTCGATCCGCCTGATCGCGCCTTATGACACCGGTTACCGCAAAACGGCTGCTTGTGGCCGAGCCCGTGGGTCTATGAAAGGCGTCACGTATCAGCGGGATGACCGCGCCAAAGCCGGCAAACCGTTCTTTACGCCCGCATTACCCGCCACGTGTCGTCCTTATCTATGCACACCGTACGGCAATACGAGCCTACTTCGCAAGACGAGGCCCCGATGGGCCTACGCAAGCCCCTTCCCGTCATGACGACAAGCTAAGTCACACCGATAACGGCAGCACATCGCAACATCGCCGCGCGCCTTTCATCTTGGCTTGGGCGAGAACGCGAAACGGCCTGCGGTATTAAAGGGCAAGGGGTCACGTTTTTTACCGTGGCGACGGGAAGGTTTTCTGTATGGGCTCTTAGAGGCAATAAGGCCCGGAGCGCGACGGGGCAGGATCTTTGTGGGGCACGACTGATAATGGCGTAAGCGGCGTGTCGCGTCAGCGCTTCTGGGAGCCTGCGAGAGGACGGGTTCGTCGCACCAGGATGGTCAAGCCGATATTGATGAGCAGGACCATGAGGATCACGAGCAAGGCGGCCGCGAATGCCAGTGCATGGGCCGAGCGGTAAGGCTGGTTTATGAAACTCCAGATCACGTAGGTGAGATAGCCGATCGGTTCGTGAACGAGACGCCCGTTCCAGAGAAAATTGGACCATCCCGCGGTGTAGATGAGGGGCGCGGTCTCGCCCAAGGATATGGCGATCGCAAACAAGATCCCGGTCAGGATACCCGGCAAGGCGAGCGGCAAGGCGATGCGGGTGATGACGGTCAATTCACGAAAACCGAGCGCGTAACCCGCCTCGCGCAGGCCGTTTGGGACCTGGAGAAACGCGGTCTCGGTAAAACGCGCTATGTAGGGAACGACCATCAAGGCGAGCGTGATCGAGCCCGCGAGTACCGAAAACTGCCAGCCCATACCGATGACGAGCGTGACATAGCTAAAGTAGCCAAGCACGATCGAAGGCACGCCCGCCAAGACGTCGTCGAGAAAGCGCACTACCTGCCCAAAGCGGCCGCGGCCAAACTCGGAAAGATAGATTCCGGCCAGCACCCCGACAGGCACTGCGAACACCAAAGCGCCGGAGACCAAGACCAGGGTGCCCGTGATGGCGTTTAATAAGCCCCCGGAGATGCCGTTGGTGACCTTTGTGAAAAGGGTAAACGATAGGGCCGAGAAACCCTTACGAAATACCGTAAACAGGATATCCAGCAACGGCGTTGCCACGAGCACGAAGGACGCCGCGGCGAGGGACCAGCCGAGACCGGACCACCACCGGCGTTGCGTCGTGCGCGAGAGGCTAAGTGGGCGAGACATTGCGTGCAGTCCCCGTGAGCAACCGCGCTATGATATTGGTGATGACCGATATGATAAAGAGGATGAGGGCGATCTCGGCCAAGGAGCGGACGGCCATGCCCGTCGGATCCTGCATGGCGCTGTCGAGCTGTGACACGATAAACGAGGCCATGGTCGTAATCGGGCTGTAGATATTGTCCGGGAAATAATTGAGGGCACCGCCGCTTACCATCAAGACCGCCATGGTTTCGCCCAGCGCGCGGCCGAGACCGAGAATGCAGGCCCCGATGATATTCGTCCGGACCGCAGGCAACATGGCGCGCCGGACCACCTCGAAATGGGTGGCGCCCATGGCGTAGGCCGCCTCTTTGGTTTCCGAGGGGACGCGCGCCAAGGCATCGCGGACGGTCGCGGCAATGATGGGTACGACCATGAGGGCCAGTACGATGGAGGCCGCGAGCAAGCCATAACCGCTGCCGATCGACCCCGAAAAGAAGGGTATGAAACCGAGGACGGTCCGCAGCGCGGGCCCGATGGTCCGGGACACGAGCGGCGTGAGGACCGCGTAGCCCCACAGGCCATAGACGACGCTCGGCACGGCGGCCAAGAGTTCGACTACGAAGGACAGCACGACTCGCACATTACTGCGCAGCCCTTCGGCCAAAAAGACCGCGACACCGATGCTGACCGGAATGGCGATGAGGAGCGCTATGGCGGAGGTGAGCAGGGTGCCGACAATGAAAACCAGGATGCCGTAATTGGCGCCGATTGGTACCAGCACGCCATGGCGTTTTACAGGATCGGCATAAAGATTGCCGAGGTCCCACAAGTGTCCGGTGACGAAATGCCAGCCGTTGAAGGTGAGGGCCGGCCAGGAATAGCGGGCCAGAAAGACAAGGATAGCCAGTAAAGCGAGCGGTATGAGGCTTGTAATCAGGACCAGCACGGTTCTAAAGGGTCGCAGCTTCATAACGCTCTCAAAAAAAGGGCCGGGGCCTCGTGAGGCCCCGGCCGGTATGTCCCATTAATGGATCTTGGCGATCTGCTTACGACTCAGGGCCGAGATCCGGGGGGGCAAGGCGATAAACCGCACCTGACGCAAGAAGCGACGGGCGTTGCCTTCCTGCGTATCGACGCACCAGGACAAGAACGCGCGCAGCGCGCTGGCCATGGCCGGGTTCGCCTGATGGTCATTTACGATCGCGTATTCGTAATTGATGATCGGGTACGAATTGGCGCCCGGGGCAAACACGAGGCTGATGCGTTCATCCGCCGGGGTCTTGGCGATGAGCTGCGCCGCTGCCGCCCCCACCGTGGCCTTGGTGGGCAAGAGGAAACGCCCGGCACGGTTCTTAAGGAGGGCCGTTCCGAGATGGGCGCGCCGCACTTCCTTCGTAAAGCTGACCCCGATATAGGCAATGGAGTAGGGGGTCTGGGCGCAGGATTGCACCATGCCCGGATTCCCTAAGGCACCCAAGCCACCGCGTACCGCCGGCCAGCTGATGGTCGTGCCGTAGCCCGTATGGGTGTTCCAGTACGGGGTCGAGAACGACAGGTACTGGCTAAAGATGAAGGTATCGCCGCTTCCGTCCGTGCGATGAATCGGCGTGATGAGGTGGTGAGGCAGACGGACGCCCGGGTTGAGGCGGGTGATCGCCGGTGCGTTCCAATAGCGGATCTGGCCGTCATAGATGCCGGCGAGCACCGGGCCGCTTAGCTTCAGGTGCACCCCGTTTAGGCCCGGAATATTGTAATTGACGGTCTGGGCCGAGATCGCAAGCGGGATGTTCAGGATCGCCGGATTTTGCTTGACCTGCATGTTGCTCATGTAGGCGTCGGAGGCACCGATCTGCGCAACCCCAGAGATCGCCTCGGAGATACCCGTACCGCTACCCGTCCCCTGCGTGTTGATACGGACGCCGGGATGGCTATGCGTATAGGCCGGGACCCAGATATTGAAAAGAGGGTACAGCAGGGTCGAGCCGGTTTCCGCAATGTTGATGGTGCGCGCGAAGCTCGGCGCCGACCAGAGCGTGCCGATGACGGAGAGGGCAAGCGCCGACCCCCCCACGATGCGTGGGAATGATGTCCTGCTCTTTATATTAAACATATCTGCCTCTAGGGTTGTAAGATGGTCACAAAGCCTATAGTGCGTTTGTGACGATCCCATGACAGGCTGAGCGGTGCCCATTTTAACCCAATCGCAGCGCTTTACCAGCAGGGCGCAAGGCGGTGCCTCGCGTCCTGGCCGGCAGGACGGGATCAGGTGGCTGGCAGCGCACGGGTCGTCGCGGTTTCGAGGCGTGTGCGGTCCGCGGGCCGGCGCGCGAGACGGCGGCTGCGCCAGAGTCCCGCCGATAGTCCGGCAATCGCCAGGCCTACGCCGGCTGCGGCCGCAAGCGTCCCCCGGTGCAGGGTCGTCCAGACCTGCGGGCTGCGGCGAATCGAGCGGTTGGTGAAAGGTCCATGGACCGCATGGGGCCCCGGGAGGGGTTTCCAGAGATTGTTCGGGCTATTGGGGTCGGCCCGTTCCGCGGTTTGCTGGGCGCGGTAACCAAAGCGCGCCAGATAGTGATCCAGTACGGCCGGGGCGATCTTGTTGGCCAGAATGGCCCCCACGGTCGACGCCCCGACGTCGATCTCCCGGCGGTTGTGGTGGGCCGCCCAGAGCACCGCCCGGGCCGCCACCTCGGGTTCGTAGATCGGAGGAACCGGTTGAGGTTTATGTTTCATATGGTTCTTAGACCAAGCAAATTGTGTCGTATTCATGGCCGGCATTTGGACTACGGTGACGCGCACGCGGCTCTTGTCGTGCAGCAGTTCCGTTCGCAAGGATTCGGTGAAGCCTTCGATGGCATGCTTGGCCCCGCAATAGGCGGCCTGCAGGGGGATACCGCGATAGGCCAGGGCCGACCCGACCTGGATAATGGCCCCCTGGTCCCGGGGGAGCATGCGCTTCAAGGCAACCATGGTGCCGTAGACGTAGCCCAAATAGGTGACCTCCGTGACCCGGGCGATCTCCTCGGGCTGGAGGTGTTTTACTGGGGAGAACACCGATACCATTGCGTTATTGACCCATACCGAGATCGGGCCGAATTCCGCCTCGATGGCCCGTGCTGCGGCTTCGACCTGCTCGAAATCCGAGACGTCGGTGGGGAGCGCCAGGGCCTGGCCCCCCAGCGATTCAACCTCTCTTTTAGTCGCCTCGAGCGCCTCGCGCCCCCGGGCCAATAAACCGATCTTAGCCCCTTCGTGGGCAAACGCCCGCGCCACCGCACGTCCGTGGCCCGCGCTGGCGCCGGTAATCACTACGACCTGCTGCTGTTTTGCCATAACGTTCTCCTTGAAAAGCGTTAAGGATTACGGGAAGGGGATCGGGCCCTCGGTGAGCGTTGCGCGAGGCCGTGCCAGGTCGCAAACCCAGACCGGCCATGCCCGTCGCCTGGGTCGGGTAGCGGGCAACGGGCTATCCCTTCGCGGATTGGACGGAAGGGGCGTCTCTGTCCGGATCAGGGCGGGCACGATCAAGGCCCTGCGGCGCTCGCGTTGGCGGCGGCCGATGCCTGCTCTCTGTGAGCCGGGTTTTGGGCTTGTCTGGGACCCTATGCTACCCGGGTGGTCCGCCGCCTTGATCCGCCTTAGGGGTGGAGCGGCGTGGCCTGCGCGCATCCACCCGGATGCGACCGCAAAGGCCCTCGAAGCTGCGGATATATGCCGTTACAATGGCCGATAGGCGCACGGCGGGATGCGGTCTTGGCAACGCTTAAGGTCGGTGACGGGGTTGCGAGCGCACGAGGCGGTGGTCACAGACCGGTTTTTGAGGCCCCGAATCCAAGGCGGCGCCGATCGCAAGACCCGCACTACCCCCTCGAACGGGACCCTGGCGTTCTCACGGCGGATGGTCGAGAGCCCGCAGGGTCATCGGCGGCCGCGCCCGGGATATACAGATGGAGACGGACAAGGAGCGAGACATGGAATGGCAGAGCGTGAGAGGTCGAGTGGCGCTTGTGACGGGCGCATCAAGCGGTATCGGTGAGGCAACGGCGCGACTACTGGCGGCGGAAGGGATGCAGGTCGTCCTGGCCGCGCGCAATGAGCCAAAGATCGCGGCTTTGGCCCAGGAACTGGAGGGGCAGGCGGTGGCCGTGCCCACGGATGTGGGGGATCGCGCGCAGGTCGATAGCCTCATGGCGCTCATTCGCGATCGTTTTGGAGCACTGGATCTCCTGTTCAATAATGCCGGCGTTGGGTACCACGCCCGGTTTGCCGAGAGTCGCCCCGAAGAATGGCGTCTCATGATCGACGCTAACCTCTACGGTGTGCTCCATTGTACGCACGCGGCATTGCCGCTTTTGCGGGGCCGGCCAGGAGCCATGGTGAGCACGGTGGCAAGCGTGGGCGGACGTCACGGCATCGAGGGCTGGTCTGTCTACAATGCCACGAAATTCGCCGTTGTCGGTTTTCACGACGCCCTGCGTAAAGAGGTGGGACCTGAGGGCATCCGCGTGTCCTTGATCGAGCCGGGTGCGGTTTATACGGAATGGGGACACAACGTGAGCAAGGAGGCCATGCGCCAACGCCGTGATAGTCTCGAGGCCCTCCATGCGGAGGATATTGCGCGCGCCGTATTGTTTGCTTATGCGCAACCGCCTCACGTCAATATCCAAGAACTGCTGATCATGCCGACGCGTCAGACCTATCCCTAGGGCTGCGGCCCTAGGCCCGGCGCGCCATCTCCCTCAGACGGGCCCGCACCGGGCCCGTCGCCTGTTAGATATGGTCATCGTCCGGCCCGGCCCATTCCATGCGCCGGGATACGACGAGTTCGTGGCAGAGACCGGCCTCCTTGAGTTTTTGGGCGACCGCTACTGCGCGATCCCCGGCCACGGCCCCTTGCGAGAGTATGTCCGCCGCGAGATGGCTTGCTTCCTCGGTGCTGAGGGCAAGGATCGCGAAATCTTTCCCTTCTGTCTCGATACGCATACAGGCCCCCTTAATCCCCAAAGGCATGGGGTGGTTGGGAAAAGTCGTTTTTCATGCGGTAGCCCTGTTCTTTCAGCAAATAGGCGAGATTCAGGGTCGCGCTGCCGAAGCGTTCGGCGTTCTTGATGATGGTGTCGCTCAGCGCATCCAGCTCGTCCCGCGGAAACTTAAGTAATACGCGTGTTGGTGATTGTTCCAGGATGTCCATAGTCGCTCCTTGCGTTGCGTACGTGACGTATAGACAGCGGGCCCATGATGCGGTTCCTCCGGGACCGTCAATCCTCGGGCGGAACGCCGGCGGTGGCTTGGGCGTGATTCAAGGCCGCAACCAGGATCACGCCGCCCACAACATTGCCGATGAAGGTGGGCAGGAGAAACCGTCCGGCATAATCCGCCAAGCTCATGCTGCCGCTCAAGACAAGATAGAAGGCCTCGACGGAACCCGCTATGAGATGGGGGAAGCCTGCGATACTGATGACATAGGTGAGCAGCATGATAATGACAACGCGCGCGGTCTCGGCGGCCGGCAGCAGCCACACCATCAAGGCCACGAGCCACCCCGCGAATACGGCCCCAAGGAGCATGGGGCCAAAAGGCCGAATCGCCTTTTCGCTCATGACCGTGAGCGTCTGATGGACCGACGGACTAAAGAGCGACGTGTCGGCAATGGCCCAGGCAAAGAGCAGCGTGCCCAGGAGATTGGTGACGAGCACCGTCCCCCAGAGCTTCATGACCCTCCCGAATTTGCGCCAGGTGAGCTCCTGCATGAGCGGCAAGATGGGGGTCAGCGTGTTTTCGGTAAAGAGCTGTTGGCGGCCGAGAACGACGATGATAAAGCCCAGACTGTACCCAAAGCCCGCGACCAGTTTGGCCCAAGGGCTGTGTGGAAGACCATGACGGAGTATGCCTTCGCCCAGCATCGAAAACCCCATGGAGAGCCCGGCGGCAAGACCCGACCACGCAAGCGCCGCGGTCGACCGCTGCAGTTCCTGCTCCCCTTCTTCGCGGATGACCTCATGCACGATGCCGACCGAGATCGTTACGCGTTCGCGGGTCTTTTTGAGCTCGTCGCGATCCAGCTTGATGGTGTTGGGCTTGTTGTCCGGCGATCCGGGCATCGAATAAGGACTCCTGCGTGGCGGACGTTCTTTTAAGGAGGACGTAGTCTAGGGGTGCAGCATGGCGCGCGCATGGGTTCTTTGGGACCCGGCGCGATCGCGCGAACAGACATTCGGTCCCGTGACGCGCAACGAATGGGATGGCCATTCATTGATGGGGTGGCGATTCATTTCGACGCGGGGCCGATCGAAGGTGGCGCGTAGGATGGAGCGGGCGCTACGCAGGCGAGACCTCGGCCGAGGGTCCGATCCGAAGCCTAGGTCAGCTCGTAGGCACGCGCATCCGCCTCCTTTACACTTAGACCAAATCCGTGTCCGCCTGAGTCGGGCGTCAGGACGCCCGACTCAGGTTTCGCGCATCCTTCGAAGAGCATATGCTCGATGCGGGCATGGTCATGAAAATACTCCATATGGCGAATCTGCGCGGCGGCGGCGCATACGGGGAGATGTAAGGAAGGTGCCGTGTGCGAGGACAACGGGAGGCAACACGATTGACAGAGGGCGTCTATGCGTAGGAACTGGGTAACGCCCCCGCAACGCGTGACGTCGGCCTGCAGGACGTCTACGCGGGCCTCGTCGATCAGACGCTGGGCATCGAAGAGGTCGCCTATATATTCGCCGGCGGTTACCTCCATAGGCGCCGGGACCTGTTCCCCGATCAGGCGCAGACCGGCTGTGTCGTCACTCGATACGGGCTCCTCAAACCATGAGACCCCGTACTCGTGGAAGGCGTGCGCGAAGGCGACGGCCTGCTTGCGGTCATAGGCGCCATTGGCATCAACGAAAAGGCCCGGTGTATCACCGATGGCGCGGCGTGCTATGCGTACCCGTTCGACATCCTTAAGGGGCGTGCGGCCGACCTTCATTTTCACAGCGCCCATGCCCTGCGTGACCCAGTTCCCAAGTTGTTCGGCAAGCTGCGCCGGCGGATACGAGGTAAAACCCCCGCTGCCGTACACAGGTACGCTAGCGCGCGCCCGACCCAGGAGGTCCGACAGCGATCTTGCGAGCAGGCGGGCTTTAAGATCCCATAACGCGCAATCGACGGCCGAGAGGGCTTGGCCGCCGATTCCGGTATGGCCAAGGTTGCGCAGGGCGTCGGCCATGCGCTTCCATGCCGCCTGAATGTCGAGTGCATCGTGGCCCGCAAGTACTGGGAATAGGTGATCGTGCATCACCGCAGCCGCGGCCTTCGTGCTATAGGTATACCCAAGCCCTGTGTGGCCACCAGAGCCGACCGCGGCGAGTACGAGCGTGGTGACGTTCCAGGCAAGTGTGCCATCGGACTCCGGGGTCTCGGTCGGTATACGAAACACCCGGACCGAGGTATGGTCGACAGGGGCCGCCGCCGGGCGAGCACCTCCCTTAGTCGCGGCCATGAGGGACCAGACTTTCCCATTCCTCGTTGAGCGAGGCGCGCATGACCCCGAGCGCATCGACATCGCCTTTGAGCAGCGCAGAGGTAAAATTCTTGGCCTGCTTTAAGGTGATATGGGGCGGTAGCGGGGGTATGTTGGGATCGGTGTGGGCATCGATGACCACCGGCCGGTCGGCGGCCAAGGCTTCGTCCCAGGCCGGCCCCACCGCGCTCGCCCGGTCGATAACGAGCCCTGTGAGTCCCAACATCTGGGCGTAGGCGGCATAGGGGAACTCCGGCAGATTCTGCGAGGCCTCGAACTTGGGATTGCCGGTCAGTACCCGCAACTCCCACGTGACCTGATTGAGATCGCAGTTGTTCAATACGAGAATGATCAGGCGCGGATCGGCCCACTCCCGCCAATGGCGGGCGATCGTCACCATACCGTTTAGGCCATTCATCTGTATGGCGCCGTCGCCGGTCATGGCGATGACGGGACGATCGGGGTAGGCAAGCTTGGCCGCGAACGCGTAGGGCACGGCCGGACCCATGGTGGCCAAGGTCCCTGACAGCGAGGCCTTCATCCCGCGTTTGATCTTGATGTCTCGGGCGTACCAATTGGCGGCCGAACCCGAATCGCAGGCGAGTATGACGTTACTCGGTAGGCGCGGCGACAATTCCCAGAACACCCGCTGGGGGTTTATCGGGCGCCCTTCGTTCATGGCGCGGCCTTCCAGGACCTTCCACCATTGACGCACGCCGCTTTCGATCCGGTTGCGCCAAGCGCGGCTTTTCTTGGGTTTCAACAGAGGCAGTAAGGCACGCAGCGTAGCGACCGAATCGCCGACGAGGTTTAATTCCATCGGATAACGAATGCCGAGCATGCGGCCATCAATATCGATCTGGATGCCGCGCGCATGGCCATCCGGGGGCAGAAACTCGCTATAGGGAAAGCTCGACCCGACCATGAGCAGGGTGTCGCATTCTTCCATCATGTCAAAACTCGGTTTGGTACCCAGGAGCCCAATGGATCCCGTCACAAACGGTAGGTCATCGGGGACGGCGGCCTTCCCAAGAAGGGCCTTGGCTACACCGGCACCGAGACGCTCGGCAACGGCGATGACCTCGTCAGTAGCGCCCAGACAACCGGCCCCGACGAGCATGGCGACCCGCTCGCCTTGGTTTAGGATCTCCGCCGCGCGTTTGATATCAGCCTCTTCCGGGATGACGTGGGGACGGCTGTAGCTTGTCGAGGAATGGATCGTGTTGTGGGCATGGGGCGGCTTCTTGACCGCGCGCATCTCCTGGACATCGTTTGGCACGATGATGCAGGTCACAGTGCGTTCAGTAAGCGCGATGCGTACAGCCCGATCAATCACATGACGGGTCTGCACCGGATTCATCAGGACCTCAACATATTCGCCAGCGACGTCCTTGAAAAGGCTGTGCAGATCTACCTCTTGCTGATAGTGGCCTCCCAGGACCGTACTCGCCGCCTGCCCGACGATAGCCAGGACCGGCTGATGGTCGAGTTTGGCGTCATAGAGACCGTTTAGGAGATGGATCGCGCCGGGACCCGAGGTCGCGACGCAGCAGCCGATCTGCCCTGTGTATTTCGCGTGGGCGCAGGCCATGAAGGCAGCGAGCTCCTCATGGCGTGGCTGGATAAACTCGAGACGGTGCTCGGCACGCCCCATGGCCCCGAGCAGCCCATTGATGCCGTCCCCCGGATAACCGAAGAACCGGGTAATGCCCCAGGCGCGCAGCCTTTCGAGCATAAAATCTGCCACTGTGTCGGCCATAACTGTCCTCCTGATGGATGGGGCTTCTCGGTTCCTTAACCGCTGTAGGCGATCGTGCTGATGAGAGCGTTCTGAGCCTGGCGCGAGTCGAGCCGGGTTTGTTGGACGACGATCGGTACGTCTGACTGGATGATGCTGGCATAATCGATGCCGCGCGGGATCATCTCGGGGTCTTTCAGATCATTAAAGCGGATGTGTCGAGTACGCTTGGAAGCAACCGTGATGCGATACGGTCCCGCCGGGGCGCGATCGGAAAAAAACACTGTGATCTCGACGTGGGCCTCGGTTTCTCCCGCATTCAATATGCAGACAGATTCATGGCTCGTCATTTCCGGTTCGGGCCCGTGGCTCCAGGCCGGAATATGGCCGTCTGGGAGGGCCCAGCGTGTTCGTCCGATCGTTGCGCTCATCGCCGTCCCCTCCTAGGTGGAGATCCCATCACGATTAGCCGGCATGCTACTCCGGCGCCGCGTGGCCTTGATCCGCCTAAGGCAAGAGAGCCGCGGCGCGCGCTTTGCGTCGCGTTCCGGCCTGCGCTACCCTCGCGCCGAGGGCGCTAGCCGTGGCGTCATGACGACGCGGCCCCATAAAGGATCATCCGCACAGGGCCTGAAGTCGCCTCAAGGAACGGGCGTTGCGATTAGGGTCGGAAGGGGTGGGGTGATTGCCGCTGGCGTGCGGGCCCGCGGCCTGGCGCGCGACACTCAGGCAGAGGGGATATGGTATGGCGACACCAGCAGGAAACGACCCCCGAGAGCGGGGGGTGCTAGCGGTGCGGAGATCGCCCGTAAACGTACTTGGGCCGCCGGAGGGCACCCCATGAGCGTCTTCGACGAGCCGGTCGAGCGCAGGGGAACGGGCAGCGTCAAATGGGATCGTTATCGCGACACGGATATCATGCCGCTGTGGGTCGCGGATATGGATTTCAGATCCCCGCCGGCGGTCATTGCCGCCCTTGAGGAGCGTGTGGCGCATGGGGTCTTTGGCTACGGCAATGCCCCAGCGGACTTGGCAGATACGCTCATCGCGCATCTCGAGGCGGCGCATGGGTGGGCGGTGCGGCCGGATTGGATCGTCTATCTGCCGGGACTTGTGACCGGCATCCATCTCGCCTGCCGGGCGACGGGCACGCCGGGAGACGGCGTCCTGACGCTGACCCCCGTTTACCCGCCGTTTTTGAGCGCCCCGGCGCCATCGGGGCGGATCTTACAGTCCGTGCCGCTCGCGCACCCGGCGGGTGGACGCTACACCTTCGATTGGGATGGTCTCGCGCAGGCCGTGACGGCTCGCAGCCGTCTACTGCTCTTTTGTAATCCGCATAACCCGGTAGGGCGCGTCTACACCCGGGATGAGCTCGAACGGCTTGGCGCCTTTTGCGAACGGCACGACCTCGTGATCTGCGCAGACGAGATCCACGCCGGTCTCGTGCTCGATCCTGCGGCCCGCCACGTCTCGATCGCCACCCTGGCGCCCGAGCTCGCCCGGCGCACGATCACCTTGCTCGCGCCGAGCAAGACCTACAACATCCCGGGGCTTGGCTTCTCCTTTGCCGTGATCCCGGATCCGGATCTGCGCGCCCGATTCCGGGCGCAGATGAAAGGCATCGTGCCCGACGTGAATGTCCTGGGCTTTAGCGCGGGCCTCGCGGCCTATCGGGAGGGGGAACCCTGGCGGCAAGCCCTCATTGCCTATCTGCGCGCCAATGCCCAGACCGTGGCGCACGCTATCGCCGCTATCCCCGGCCTGTCGGTGAGCCCCGTCGAGGCGACCTATCTCGCCTGGATCGATGCGCGTGGCCTCGGGGTCGCAAATCCGCAGCGCTTCTGCGAGCAGGCAGGTCTCGGTCTGTCGGACGGTGCGGATTTTGGCGCCCCCGGCTTCCTGCGGCTCAATTTTGGATGCCAGCGGGCATGGCTCACGCAGGCCTTACGCCGCTTGGAAACCGCCGTGGCGGCGCGGCCGTCTGAGCGCTAGGGGTGGCGCGTAGGGCCCCGGAAGGGGCCGGGATCATGGCTCGCGTAGTACCGTAGGTATATTATACAAGATACTAATTATATTATGATAAACGAGATTCGGTTTTTGCGGCCACGCACCCTTCGTAAGGCCCCGGGCCCCCGCAAGAGGATCACGGCCGCCCTCCAGAGCCATGGGCCGCGGGCGCCTCACTCTTCCACACGAGCGGGCTCACGCCCTTACGGCCGTGGCCCCGGGCGCGTCCCCTCTTTGACGGCGCGGGCAGAGCGGGCATCCGTTCCGGCCCGCACCGTCCCGCCCCTGACACGCCGCGTCAGTGTGACCGGGCTTACCGGGGACGTCGGGGCATAAGGGCCCCTTGAGCCCCGCAGAGACGCCCGGTCACGGAATGGGGATATTTTCGTTTTCGAGCATGCGTACCAAACGAATGAGCGGCAAGCCGATCAAGGTCGTTGGGTCGTCGCCCGCCAAACGTTCGAAGAGGGCGATGCCTAGGCCCTCGGATTTCACGCTGCCGGCACAGTCGTAGGGCTGTTCCTTCTCGAGATAACGGGCGATGCGGTCTTCATCTAATACGCGGAAGGTCACCTCGAAGGGCGCGACCTCGGTCTGCAGCCGCCCGGTGCGGGTATTTAAGAGCGCAAGGCCGGTATAGAGGCGCGCGGTCTTGCCCGAGATGCGCCGCAGCTGCCGAGCGGCTTCCGTAAAATCTCCGGGCTTGCCGACGATTTCACCGTCGTATTCGGCGACCTGATCCGAACCGATGATGAGGGCATCAGGGGCGTGCTGGGCCACGGCGCGAGCCTTGGCGACGGCCAGGCGCGCGGTCAAAGCGGGCGCCGTTTCGTGGAGTAATGGGCTTTCGTCGGCTTGCGACACGATGACCTCGAAGGGCAGGCCAAGCCGCATCAGGAGCTCGCGGCGGTAGCGTGAGCCGGAAGCGAGGACGAGGCGCAACGGGCGACCCACGGGTTTACCCGATCTCCACCAAGGCCTCGTCGGGCGTCACGCTGTCACCTTTTTTGACGTGGATGTTCTTTACGATTCCACGAATGGGGGCCGGAACCTCGTTTTCCATCTTCATGGCCTCGATGACCAGGACCGGGTCCCCGGCCTTCAATTCCTGGCCCACACTCACGAGCACATCCACGACGGTACCCGGCATCGCGCTCGTTACATCCCCGGCCTTGCGGGCCTTGGGACGGCGCGAGGCCGAGACCGGGATGTTGGGCTGCGGGGCGCCGACCGGGTCACGCGGCTCGCTGCTCACATCGGTCGGCACTATGCCCATGGTCTCCACCATGATCTCTTCGGGCATCCCGTCGACATAGACGTAGAAGGGCCGACGCTCCTCGCTCTTATGGCCGGCGCCCCGAATCTTGATGTTGTAGGTTTCGCCGTGCATGGTCACATTGAAATCGGTCGGTGCCAGATAGCAGGGCGCTGCCTGCGCCTCCGGCGGCGGCAGGAGCTCCTCGGGCCGCAGGGTACCGGCGGCGCGCTCTTCCAGGAATTGCCGACCGATCTCAGGGAACATCGCATACGTGAGGACGTCTTCCTCGCTGCGGGCCAGTCCGCCGATCTCGGCGCGCAATTTGGCCATCTCGGGTTTCAGATCATCGGCGGGGCGGTGCGCGATCACGGGCTGCTGGCCGATCGCAAGCCGGCGAACCCCTTCGTCGACCACGCCTGGTGGCGTACCGTAACGGCCTTGCAGGTAGAGCTTGACCTCGTTTGTGATGCTTTTGTAACGCTGGCCCGTGAGCACATTCAAGACGGCCTGCGTGCCCACGATCTGCGAGGTGGGCGTCACAAGGGGTGGATATCCGAGGTCGGCGCGTACGCGCGGGATCTCGAGCAGGACCTCATCCATGCGCGCGAGCGCACCTTGTTCTTTAAGCTGGTTGGCGAGATTGGAGATCATGCCGCCCGGGACTTGATTGACATGCACGCGGCTATCCACACCCGTATGTTCGCTTTCGAATTGGTGATAGCGCTTACGCACCGTTCGGAAATACGCGTTCACGCGCTCCAGCCGTTCGAGGTCTAGCCCGGTATCGTAGGGTGTTCCGCGCAGGCCCGCCACAAGGCTTTCTGTGGGGGGATGGCTTGTGCCCTCACCAAAGGCCGAGAGTGCGGTATCGATCAAATAACAACCGCTCTCGATCGCTTTCCATTGGCAGATGGCGGCGAGCCCCGAGGTCGAGTGCGAATGCAGATGCAAAGGGATCTTCACGGCCTTCACGAGGGCCTTCACGAGGGTTGCGGTTTTGGTGGGGGTCAAAAGGCCCGCCATGTCCTTGATCGCTATGGTATGGCAGCCCATGGCTTCAAGTTCCCGCCCCATGGCCACGAACGCCGCGACGTTGTGGACGGGACTCGTGGTGTAGCAGATCGTCCCTTCCGCGTGCTTGCCATTTTGAAGGACCGCTTCGATTGCGACGCGCAGATTGCGCATGTCGTTCATGGCATCGAAAATGCGAAAGACGTCCACGCCATTGTCGGCGGCCTTGGCTACGAAGGCGCGCACGACATCGTCGGCATAATGGCGATAACCGAGCAGGTTTTGGCCGCGCAGTAGCATCTGGAGCCTGGTACGCGGCAGCGCCGCCTTCAGTAGCCGCAGCCGTTCCCACGGATCTTCCTTAAGATAGCGCAGACAGGCATCGAAGGTGGCACCGCCCCAGGCCTCGAGCGACCAGTACCCGATCGCGTCCAGGTCCGGGCACGCCGGCAGCATATCCTCCGTGCGCAGGCGGGTGGCGATCAGTGATTGATGGGCGTCCCGCAGGATGACGTCCGTGATTCGTACCGGTGTCTTTGCCACGATTATCTACCTATCGTCAAGAGTGCGTGATTATACCTGCCGATGCGGCGTCCGTCTCGCTCAGATCGCCCATAGACCCGCGGACCGGCCTGCGCCCGGTTGGGCGCGGCAGGTGCTTACAGTCCGTGATGGGCGGCGATGGCTGCCGCGATCGCCGCTGCCAGATGCGATGTCGGCCGGCGCACCGAATAATTGATGAGCTCGGGGTGATCCTCGACAAAGGCGGTGTTAAAAAGGCCGCTTTGGAATTCGGCGGTCTTTAGGATCTCCAGGTGGTAGGGGATCGTCGTCTTGACACCCGAGACACCCATGTCGAGCAGTGCCCGCCGGGCCCGCGCCAAGGCCTTCTCCCAGGATAACGCCCAGATCGTAAGTTTGGCGCACATCGAATCGTAATACGGGGGAAACTCATAGCCCGTATAGATGGCGGCGTCGGTGCGTACGCCTGGGCCGCCAGGTGAGTAGTAGCGGGTAATGCGGCCGAAGTTTGGCAAAAAGTCGTTCTTCGGATCCTCGGCGTTGATGCGAAATTGCAGGGCAAAGCCGCGTCTTTGAATGTCGTTTTGCGTAAATGACAAGGGTTTTCCGCTTGCGATCAGTATCTGTTCTTGAACGATGTCGACCCCGGTGATCTGTTCCGTGACCGTGTGCTCCACCTGGAGGCGGGTGTTCATTTCCATGAAATAGAAACGCTGCTCCTGATCGAACAGAAATTCGACGGTCCCCGCATTCTCATAGCCGACCGCTTGTGCCGCGCGCACGGCAAGACCGCACACTAAAGCACGCTGCTCATCGGTAAGTTGCGGCGAGGGGGCAATTTCAAGCAACTTTTGGTGGCGGCGCTGGATAGAGCAGTCGCGCTCGAAGAGATGAACGACGTTGCCGAAGCGGTCGCCTAAGATCTGGACCTCGATATGCCGCGGGTTCACTATGCACTTTTCGAGGAAGACCTCGGCGGCGCCAAAGGCCTTAGTGGCCTCGGACACTACACGCTCGTAGTGGCGGCGCAGTTCTTCCTCGGAGTCGCAGCGGCGAATACCACGCCCGCCGCCGCCCGATGTGGCCTTCAGCATGACCGGGTAACCGATGGCTTGGGCCGCGGCCGCAGCCTCGTCTTGACTTGCGACATTGCCATCGCTTCCCGGCACGACCGGAAGCCCCGCGGCGATCGCCGCCGCGCGCGCAAGCGTCTTGTCGCCCATCTGCCGGATGACCTGAGGTGACGGGCCTATGAAGATCAGGCCGCGCCGCGCGCAGATCTCGGCGAGCTCCGGGTTTTCCGACAGGAAACCATAGCCCGGATGGATGGCGTCACAGCCGGCGCTCAAGGCAACCGTAGCCATACGATGGGCATTGAGATAGCCGCCTACCGGATCCGGCCCCAGATTGTAGGCTTCGCTCGCCTTTTTGACATGCAGGGCATGCCGGTCGGCGTCTGTGTACACGGCCACCGACTCGATACCCATCTCGGCGCAGGCGCGCACGATTCGCACCGCGATTTCGCCACGGTTTGCCACCAATATCTTCTTGATCACCCCATACTCCCGTATGCGCGCATAACTTAAGGCGGGGCGCCATTGTAAGGCTTTGCGCGCCGGTATTCACCAAGGGGCGTAGGGGCGGCCCCGCGGGGTGGAGCAGGAACCCGGATTGGTGCCCGGGCGCCCCAGGGTTCGCGGTAGGTGCGGGCCACCCGCCGGGGTGCCGCGGTACCGACAAAACCGGGTGCGGCGGTTTTGACAGCCCTCCGTAGCGCCTATATCATGGCGCATGACCGCCGGTTCACTGCCAAAGTCCTTGGACCCGGAACGCGCCGCTGAGCAGCGTCTGGAGCTAGAGGGCGAGTTTGGGCCTGACCTGTTGCCGCGGCTGCATGAGTGCGTGGCCGGAGAGATGGGTCCGGTAACGGGACGTCTCGTTTTTGGGCGGGATGCCTATGGACGGGCCCTGATGGAAGGCAGCGCGCAGGCGTCGTTCCCGCTCTTATGCCAACGTTGCGCCCAAGTGTTCCGGCACCAGGCGCAGGCCCATTGGCGTATGGTTTTTGCCCGCTCGGCAGCCGAAGAGCAGGCCTTGGCAGAGCACGACGCCGATGTCTGCTATCATAATGGCCCGATCGATGTGGCCGCGCTGGTCGAGGACGAATTGCTGTTGGCTTTGCCGATGGCGCCCAAGCACCCCGGTGGTTGCGAGGCCGGGGTGCCGGTAACGAGTCACGCGAGCCCGTTTGCCGAACTGGCGGAAATGTTTGGACGCGCACCGCGCGATAAATAGGAAACTGAGGAAAGCGTAAAATGGCGGTACAAAAGAGCCGTAAGACACCCTCCAAGCGCGGCATGCGCCGGTCCCACGACGCCCTGTCCCGGCCGACTTTGTCCGTCGATTCGACGAGCGGGGAGACCCATCGTCGCCACCATGTGAGCGCGGACGGCTACTATCGCGGTCGCAAGGTCCTCGACACCAAGTCCGACTAGGCCAGTTTCGGAGCCATAGGTGACCATCACTATCGCCCTCGATGCCATGGGGGGTGATCATGGCCCGCGCGTGACGGTTTCCGCGGCGGTCGCGTTCGTCAGAGACGAACCCGACGCGATCGTGGTGCTCGTGGGGCAGCCCGAGGCCATAGCAGAAGAGTTGCGCCGGCTGGGGGCCGCGTCCGAACCGCGTCTGCCGATCGTGCCGGCCGCCGAGATTGTCCGCATGGATGAGCCGCCGGCCCAGGCCTTGCGGGCCAAGCGCGATTCGTCGATGCGCGTGGCCCTAGGGCTTGTGCGCGATGGGCGTGCCGAGGCCTGCGTAAGCGCCGGCAACACCGGCGCGCTCATGGCCATCGCCCATTTTGTCTTGAAGACGCTGCCCGGCATCGACCGGCCGGCCATCGTGACGGCCTTACCGACCCGCCAAGGCCACGTCCACCTCCTCGATTTGGGCGCCAATGTGGAATGCAGCGCCGAACACCTCCGGCAGTTTGCCGTCATGGGTTGTTTGGTGGCGCAGGCCGTCGATGGCAAGGAGCGCCCTACGGTAGGGCTCCTGAACGTCGGCGTCGAAGAAATCAAGGGTAATGAGACCGTGAAGGCGGCAGCGCAGTTGCTGCGGGCAAGCGGTCTCAACTACGTAGGTTATGTAGAGGGGGATGGGATCTACGCCGGCGACACCGATGTCATCGTCTGCGATGGTTTCGTGGGCAATATAGCGCTAAAGACGAGCGAAGGTCTGGCGCGGATGATTCGGGCCTTTATGAAAGAAGAATTCCAACGGACCCTCATGACCCGGCTCGTGGGCCTGATTGCGCGTCCGATCTTGCGCGCCTTTGCAAGCCGGGTGGATCCCAAGCGCTACAATGGTGCAACCCTCGTGGGCTTAAACGGCGTGGTCGTCAAAAGCCATGGGGGCGCCGACGCGGTGGCCTTGCGCAATGCCCTTCAGGTCGCCTTGCGCGAGGCCCGCCACAATATTCCGGAACGCATACGCCGTGAACTCGAGCCGCCGCCCCGGCGGGGGCTCGCGTGAGCAACGCAAGGATCCTCGGGACCGGTGGTTTTCTCCCTGCCCGAGTCGTGACTAACGCCGAGCTTGCCCAGCGCGTCGATACCTCCGACGAGTGGATCGTGTCGCGTACGGGCATCCGCGAGCGACGCATCGCAGCGCCCGATGAGAGTACCTGCGATCTGGCGGAAGGGGCCGCGCGCCAGGCCCTGGATGCGGCCGGTTGTCTCGCCACCGAGATCGATCTCGTGATCGTGGCGACCACCACCCCCGACCGGGTCTTTCCCGGGACCGCCTGCCTTTTGCAAGACCGTTTGGGCATCCATGGGCCGGCTGCCTTCGATGTCCAGGCGGTGTGTTCGGGTTTTGTCTACGGACTCACCATTGCCGAAAAGTTCATACGCACGGGTAGCGCCAAGCGCGCACTCGTCGTCGGGGCCGAGACTATGTCTCGGATTATCGATTGGCAGGATCGCTCGACCTGCGTGCTCTTTGGGGATGGTGCTGGGGCGGTGGTGCTCGGGGCTAGCGATGAACCCGGCATATTGTCGTCGCATTTGCACGCCGACGGCGCCTACAAGGACCTTTTGACGGCCAAGAATACCATGACCGACAGCGGTTGCCTGTTACGCGCAGCGGGGCCTGTCACTATGCGCGGCAACGAGGTGTTTCGGATGGCTGTTACGACCCTCGATGGCCTGGTCGGTGAGACCTTGGCGGCAAGCGGCCTGCAGCAGGCCGACATCAAGTGGCTCGTCCCGCATCAGGCCAATACCCGCATCATCGCCGCCACCGCAAAGCGTCTGGGCCTGTCCATGGATCAGGTCATCGTAACCGTCGATCGCCACGGTAATACCTCCGCTGCATCCGTACCCTTGGCCTTTGATGCCGGGGTGCGCGATGGGCGCATCCAGCGGGGTGATGTGGTGTTGATGGAGGCCTTCGGGGGCGGGTTTACCTGGGGCGCTGTGCTCCTGCGTTATTGATGGAAGCCATGACCGAGGATGCCATGAACCCGCGCAAGGCCGTTGCTTTTGTTTTCCCCGGACAGGGCTCGCAGACGGTCGGTATGCTGCGCGCCCTTGCCGATGCCCACCCTATCGTCACGGAGACCTTCGCCGAGGCCTCCGCGGTCCTTGGCTATGATCTCTGGGCCCTTGCGCAGCAGGGTCCAGAGCAGGCCTTGAACCGTACGGCGGTGACCCAGCCCGCTTTGTTGGCCGCGGATGTCGCCTGTTATCGGGCCTTTCGTGCGCACGGTGCGTTGGCGCCGGCGGTCATGGCCGGTCATAGCCTCGGGGAATACGCAGCCTTGGTCTGCGCCGGCGCGCTCGACTATACGGATGCCGTGCGCCTCGTCGCGTACCGCGGCGAACTCATGCAGGCCGCCGTGCCCGAAGGCGAGGGGGCCATGGCGGCGATTTTGGGGCTTGCCGATGAGGCGGTCGAGGCGGTATGCCGCGAGAGCGCCGCAGGCGATACGCTCGCAGCCGCCAATTACAACGCCCCGGGGCAGGTCGTGATCGCCGGCAGCCGCGCGGCGGTCGAGCGCGCGGCCCTGCGCGCCCGGGCCGCGGGCGCCAAGCGGGCCATCGTACTGCCCGTGAGCGTTCCGTCGCATTGTGGGCTTATGGAAGGTGCGGCTGAGGCCTTTGCCGAACGCCTCGCCCCGGTGATGGTGCGGGAGCCCGCGGTGCCGGTCATCCATAACTATAATGTCCAGTACGCGTCCACGGGCACGGAGATCCGCGAGGCCCTGATAAAGCAGCTGTTTTCACCGGTGCGCTGGACTGAGACAATACGCAAGGTCGTAGGGCTTGGGGTTTGCGCGATCGTGGAATGCGGCCCGGGGAAGGTCTTGACGGGTTTGAACAAGCGCATTGCCGATTGCCCGTGCGTCGCCATCGGGGAACCTGCTGACTGGGCCGCGGCATTGAGCCTGGGCGATGTCCCATGCGCGAGTGAGGGGAGGGAGTGATGAAACTCAACAATGAAATAGCGCTCGTTACCGGGGCGAGCCGCGGGATTGGCGAGGCCTGCGCGCGGCGTCTGGCAAGCGAAGGCGCCCAGATCGTGGCGACCGCCACGTCCGAGAAAGGATTGGCGGCCATCGATGCCTATTTTGCGGCCGATGGTATTCGCGGCTGGTCGTTTTTGCTGGATCTTGCGAGCCGCGATTCCATCAACCGGCTGGTAGGAGAGTTCGAGAAACGCCAAGAATGGCCCACGATCCTTGTCAATAATGGGGCCATCACGCGGGATGCGCTTGCCATGCGCATGCGTGATGAGGATTGGGACGCGGTGATCGCCACCAATCTCACCGGGACCTTTCAGTTGACGCGCAGCTGCATCAAGGCGATGACGAAGGGGCGGCGGGGACGCATTATCAATATAAGTTCGGTGGTGGGCGTTACCGGCAATCCCGGCCAGACCAATTATGCGGCTGCCAAGGCCGGGCTACTGGGATTTGGGCGGGCACTTGCCCGTGAGGTGGGCAGCCGTAACATCACCGTAAACGCCGTAGCCCCCGGCTTCATCGATACCGACATGACGCGGGCCTTGAGCGAGGAACAACGCCAGGCCCTGCTTGCGCAGATTCCCCTCGCGCGCCTGGGGGTGCCCGATGACGTGGCTCAGGCAGTCGCTTTTCTGGCGTCGCCCGCCGCCTCCTATATCACCGGCACGACCTTGCACATAAATGGTGGAATGTATATGAATTAATGACATGGGGTCTAAGCTAGACTTCGCCTATAGTCCTATGTTAACTATGCGCCCGCACGGGCTTTCCAAATGATTTTTCGGAGGAAACAAGATGAGCAGCATCGAAGAGCGGGTAAAGAAGATCGTCGTAGAGCAGCTGGGGGTCAATGAGAACGAAGTGTCGACCGACGCGTCGTTCGTAGACGATCTGGGCGCTGATTCACTGGATACGGTGGAACTCGTGATGGCCCTGGAAGAAGAGTTCGATTGTGAGATCTCCGATGATGAGGCGGAAAAGATCACGACCGTGAAGCAGGCTGTCGACTATATAACGGCGCACGCGGCGAATTGACGCCACCTGCCGTTGCGCGCAGCGGATACTGAAGGCCCCAGGGGGATCTCCATGAGCAAGAGGCGTGTCGTAATCACAGGACTTGGGGCAGTCACGCCTCTTGGGCTCAATGTGGCGGACAATTGGCGGCGGATCATGGCAGGCGAGAGCGGTATCGGCCCCGTGACGCAGTTCGATGCCACAGGGTTTCCGTCGACCATCGCAGGAGAGGTCCGGGGGTTCGATACGTCGGCGTTTTTGTCCGAGAAAGAGGCGCGCAAGATGGATCGCTTCATTCAACTCGGTATGGCCGCCGGCGTCGAGGCGATAAAGGATGCCGGAATCACCGTGACCGAAGAGAATGCCGAGCGGATCGGATGCTACATAGGTTCGGGGATCGGTGGCGTCCACACCATTGAAGAAACTACTCGTCAGTATCTCGAGAAAGGCGCGCGGCGCATATCGCCTTTCTATATTCCCATGAGCATCATTAACATGATATCAGGGAATCTATCGATTCTTTACGGCTTTAAGGGGCCGAATCTGGCAGTCGTGACGGCGTGCACGACCTCGACGCATGCGATCGGCGAGGCTGGGCGCATCATCGAATACGGGGATGCCGACGTCATGGTGGCAGGTGGCGCCGAAGCCGCTGTCACGCCAACCTCCATGGCGGGCTTTGGCAACGCCCGCGCCTTGAGTACGCGTAACGACGCCCCTACAGCGGCAAGCCGCCCCTGGGATCGCGACCGGGACGGTTTCGTGCTGAGCGAGGGTGGGGCGGTCGTGGTCCTTGAGGAATTCGAACATGCCCGGGCGCGAGGCGCACGTATCTACGCCGAATTGGTCGGTTTCGGTATGAGCGGCGACGCCCACCACATGACGAGCCCGCCGGACGATGGCGATGGGGCGGCGCGCTGCATGCGCTATGCCTTGCGTAACGCGCGTATCGACATAGGCGAGGTCTCCTACATCAACGCGCACGGCACGTCGACCCCGCCGGGCGACAAGGCCGAAACCCGTGCCATCAAGACAGTCTTTGGCGAGCGCGCAAAAGGGCTCGCAGTAAGTTCCACGAAGTCCATGACAGGCCATCTGTTAGGGGCCGCCGGGGCCATCGAAGCGATCTACACGGCGCTTGCGATCCATGAGCAGGTGGCACCGCCCACGATCAATCTCGATAACCCCGACGAAGACTGTGACCTGGACTACGTCCCGCATACGCCGCGCGAGATGCCGATCCGCTATGCGCTCTCGAATTCCTTTGGGTTTGGCGGGACTAACGGGACGCTCGTCCTGGGTCGCCTGCCGTAACGACCCATGCTGGGGCCCGGCATCGTGCAGGTGGCCCCGCAAGGCCTGAATGATCTTCTTGCGGTGCACGAGCGCATGCCCGATGCCTATCCGCACCTGCTGACCAGCACCACGGCAAGCGGCGGGCGCTACGATATCCTGTTTGCCTATCCCGAGCCTCCGCACATCCTCCCAGGCGACGCGACTGCCGCGGATGCCGTGGGTTTTTGGGCGCATTTGGATCAGGTCACGCGCCCGAACCCGCCACCCCGAGAGGACCCCCTACCGTTTCATTACGGGTATTTTCTCTATCTCGGTTATGAGCTCATGGCGACCTTCGAGCCGCGTGTGGCCTTGCCCCGGCCGGTGACCTTGCCGCTTGCCTGGTTGCAGTTTTGTCCGGGTGCCGTTATTTATGATCGCCGGCAGGAGGCGACCTATATCACGGGGCGCGATACGCAGCTCGTGGCTACAGTCGCGCGCGATTTGGCAGCCGTCGCGCCGGCTGGCAGTGTGCGCCCGATTCCCGTCGCGGGCCTGATCGAAGACCCAGAGTCCGATTTTTTGGCAGGGGTCGCAACCATCCGAGACTATATCGCGGCCGGAGATATCTTCCAGGCCAACCTCTCGCGCCGCTATCGCGCGGCCCTGGCCCCGGAAACGTCGCCTGCCGCAGTCTTTCGGGCGCTGAGCGCCGCGAATCCCGCTGCCCTGTCGGCGCTCGCTACGCTCGGCACTACGGTGCTCGCAAGCGCCTCCCCGGAACGCTTGCTCGCGCGTCGTGGGGGGCGTGTGACGACCCAGCCCATCGCCGGGACTGCTGGCCGTCTGGCCGAGGCGAGTGCCGATGTCCGGGCGCGCACGGCCTTACAGGAAGACCCCAAGGAGCGCGCCGAGCATGTAATGCTGGTCGATCTGGAGCGCAACGATCTCGGCCGCGTGTGCGCGGCGGGCAGTGTCCGGGTCCGTGATTTTATGAGGATCGAGACCTTGGCGACGGTCCACCATCTGGTTTCGGACGTGGAAGGGGAACTGCGCCCGGGGATCTCGACTTCGGACCTCATTAAAGCCGTCTTTCCGGGGGGCTCGATTACCGGTTGCCCGAAGATCCGCTGCATGCAGATCCTGGCTGCGCTCGAGGGCGCGCCGCGCGAGGCCTATACGGGCAGTATCGGTTATGTGAACGAATGGGGTGCGCTCGATCTCAATATCTTGATTCGGACGCTCGCACTGCGCGGGGGTGAGCTGGAGTTCCGGGTTGGGGCAGGCATTGTGGCTGACTCCTGTCCGACGCGTGAACTGCAAGAGACGCGCGCCAAAGCAGCCGGCATGCTGCGGGCGCTTGCGCTATGATCCCGCTTGCTACATTGATCAATGGCGATAGCCCGGGGCAGATCACGGCAGCCAACCGGGGCTTGCAGTATGGTGACGGGCTCTTTGAGACGGTAGCCGTCGTCGACGGCCGGCCGCTTTTATGGGATGCGCATATGGCGCGTTTGCAACGCGACGCCCACCGGCTCGGATTTGATCCGCCCCCCGAAGAGCGGCTCACCTACGAGGTTGCGGCCCTCGCCCGCGTCCACCCGCAGGCGGTATTGAAGATCGTCGTGGTGCGCGCCGCCCAAGGGCGGGGCTACCGGGGGCGCACGCGAGAAAGTGAGCGTGTCGTGACGGCGTGGCCGTGGCCTACGCTCGCGCCGGCCGGGGCGCTCGATATCGCTTGGTGCGCCACACCGCTTGCCCGTCAACCGCGGCTCGCCGGGATGAAGCATCTCAATCGCCTGGAGCAGGTCTTGGCCCAGAATGAGCTTGATCCCGCCTGTTGGGAGGGTTTGATGCAAGACACGGCAGGTTGGGTCATTGAAGGCACCATGAGCAACGTCTTTATCGTAGCCGATGGAGTGCTGGCAACACCCCGGCTGGATCAGGCGGGGGTGGCTGGGGTGATGCGCGATCAGGTCCTGCATCGCGCCCGGGAACGCGGTATTCCCGTCATAGTCGAGGCTCTCAGTCGCGAACGGGTGCTGGCCGCCGATGAGGTCTTTCTCACCAATTCCCTGATGGGGGTGCGCACCGTGCGCAGCCTGCCGGGACGTGTCTATGGCCCGCCGGTACTCGGGCCTCTGATCGGCAAGGAGCTGATGGAGCGGGGCGATGCGCGCGCTCCTTAGGACCTTTGCCGCGCTGTTGGGCTTCGGTGCGCTCGCCATAGCCGGCTGGTATTGGCTCGCCGATTGGCCGGTTCACCCCGGCCACCGTGTCTACCGCCTGCCCACGGGCACGACCATGCGATCTTTTGCCGAGCAGCTAAAGCGTCGCCACGTCCTTGATTTCGTCGATCCGTTCGTGGCGTTGGCCGAGATCGAAGGCTGGGGCCAGGCTCTAAAGAGTGGGGTATATCGTTTTCCGGATCCCACGACGCCCCTCGAGATTTTGCGCATGGTGGTGGACGGACGGGTCGTTGAGTACCCGGTAACGTTGGTTCCCGGATGGACCTTCCATCAGGTGCGCGTAACGCTTGGCCACGCACCCCACTTGCGTAACGATGTCCATGGCCTAAGCCGCGCCGCCATCCGTAAAGCGTTGCATCTGCATGCAAGCCTCGAAGGGAATTTTTTCCCCGATACCTACTTCTATACGACGGACGCTACGGCGCTTTCCATCTTGGCCCGCGCGCATGCCCGCGAGAAACGGCTGTTGCGGTCTGATTGGCAGGCGCGTGCGCCCGGACTACCGCTGCGTACCCCGGAACAGGCCTTGATCCTGGCCTCACTCATCGAGCGGGAGACAGCGCGGGCCGGCGAGCGCCGCAAGATCGCCGGCGTATTCGTGAACCGCTTGCGGCTTGGCATGATGTTGGAGACCGACCCGACCGTGATTTTCGGTCTTGGTAAGCGTTACCATGGCACGCTCACGAGCGCCGACCTTGCCTTTCCGAGCCCCTATAATACCTACCTGCACTATGGACTGCCCCCGACACCGATTGGGCTATGCAGCTCGCGGGCCCTATATGCCGCCCTGCACCCGGCCAAGACCAAGGCGCTCTATTTTGTGGCAACAGGGCAGGGAGGTCATGTATTCTCTGACACACTCAAGGCGCAGGATCGGGAAATCCGCAAATATGAACTCCATCAGCGGCAAGCCTCGCTTCATAACCCTCGAGGGTCTAGACGGATCCGGCAAAACCACGCAGATCGACAAAATCGTTGAGGTGTGCGCCGAGCATAGCCCGGCAGGCGTAGTGGTGACCCGGGAGCCGGGGGGCACGGAATTGGGAGAACGCATCCGCCACATCCTCCTCGAGCATGCCTCGATTGAGCCTCTGAGCGAACTCTTATTGGTGCTCGCCGCGCGGGTCCAGCACGTGCACGCCGTTATCGCACCTGCGCTGGCACTCGGGCAAACGGTGGTCTGCGATCGCTATATCGATGCGACCTACGCCTACCAAGGGGCAGGGCGCGGTCTACCCAGCCCCTTACTCGATGAGCTGGGGCGGCTGCTGGCACTGCCGACACCCGACTTGACCTTGTATTTTGATGTCCCGGTGGCCACCGCCCAGGCGCGTCGCAGAGGCCGTCCTGCCGACCGCATCGAATCCGAGGACGCCACGTTTTTTGAGCGGGTGCGGGCCGGCTATATGGCCCGGGCGGCCGCGGCCCCGGCACGTTTTGTCACGGTTCCGGCGAGCGGGACCTTGGTAGAGGTGGGCCAGTCCGTCGTTACGGCCTTGGACGGCTTATGGTAGAACCGCTACCGTGGCATAGGGAGGTCTGGGAGCGGCTTGCGGCTCATGAACGCCTCGCCCACGCCCTATTGCTAGTCGGACCTGCCGGGGTCGGTAAGCGGGTTTTCGCAGCCGCGCTGGCCAGGCGACTTGTGTGCGAGGAAGGGCGGGCCTGCGGCGTTTGCCGCAGCTGCCGGTTGGCCCTGTCGGATAACCACCCTGACATCCTGCCGCTTGTGCGCGCGGAGGGGGCATCGGAAATCACAGTCGACAGCGCCCGCGGGCTTCAGGATTTTGTGGCGCTCAGGCCCCACATCGCCGCCCGGCGTGTGGCACTGATACTCGACGCGGATCATCTCAACCGGTCAGCGGCCAACGCCATTCTCAAGACCCTCGAAGAGCCCCCGCCCGGGAGTTATCTTGTGCTCGTAAGCGATGCGCCGGCCCGGCTCCTGCCCACTGTACGCTCGCGTTGCCAGCGGCTGGCCCTCGGTCGCCCAAACGAGGCACAGGCCCTGGCCTATCTCGCCGATCATCAGGTTCCCGATGCCGGGGCGCGGCTGGCCTTGACCCATGGGGCGCCGTTACGGGCACAGGCCTTGCCGAGCGATGCCCCGGATATGGCAGCCCGGCTCATCAAGACCCTAGAGGATCTTGCCGGTGGCCGGCTTGCCGTCCCAGATGCGACGGAGGCATGGCAGGGTGCGGATCCGGATGTCGCCTTGGCCCTGGTCACCGACATAGGCGCAGGCCTGGCCGAATCCTGCCTCATGGGCCGCTCGCAGCGGGGCTTTAGCGACCCTGTACAGCTGAGCTTGCGCCGTCTCGCTGATCGGCTAGACTTGGAGCGAGTCTTTCGTCTCTGGGATGAGGCGCTGGACGCCCGGGCCCTCCTCGGCGCGCCGCTCGATCGGCGGCTCGTCTGGGACCGCATCTTTATGAGCGTCGATACCGAGCAGGTGTAAGGACCATGTCAACAGCTGAACCTATCCTCCCCGAGGGCGCCAAAGGGATAGCGCGCCCAGGCGTGCTCTCGCTCGTAATCAAAGACCGCAATGCCCTCTATACGGCCTACATGCCCTTTTTGAAGGGTGGCGGCTTGTTCATCCCCAGCAACCGGCCCTACAAGCTCGGCGACGAGATCTTCATGCTCCTTACCCTCATGGATAGCAAGGAGAAGATCCCGGTGGCCGGGCATGTGGTGTGGGTGACGCCCGAGGGTGCCTCGCGCGGGCGGGCCGCGGGTATCGGGATTCAGTTCAGCGCCAAGGATGCTGAGGTGGCGCGCACAAAGATCGAGACCCTCTTGATCGGCCAATTGCAATCGGATCGCCCGACCCATACGATGTAGGGATGTCGTTCGTCGATTCGCACTGCCATCTCCATTTCGATCCCCTGCGTCAGGACCTAGACGGGGCCATCAACCGGGCCCGGGCCGCCGGTGTCTCGCGCATGCTGTGCGTGAGCGTGGGACTCGCCGACGATTTGCCCATTCACGAGATCATGCGGACCTATCCTGATGTCTTTGGTTCGGTGGGTGTACACCCCAACGAGAGCGCCCCGAGCGACCGCCTGTATGATGATCTGCTGGCGGCCGCTTACCGCGGGCGCATGATCGCGATCGGTGAGACCGGTCTTGATTACTATCGTGTCCAAGAGGGCGAGCGACAGCCCCAGCAGGAAAGTTTCCGGCGCCACATCGCGGCGTCCCGCCATACCCATAAGCCGCTCATCGTCCATACCCGCGAGGCCGGCCGCGACACTCTCGCAATCCTGCGGGAGGAGGGGGCAGGCGAGGTTGGCGGCATCATCCACTGTTTCACCGAGGACGCGGAATTCGCGCGGCAGGCCCTCGACCTCAATTTTTATATCTCGTTTTCCGGGATCGTGACCTTCAAGAACGCCCAGGCGCTCCGCGATGTCGCGCGTCTGATCCCCGAGGATCGTTTGCTGATCGAAACCGACGCGCCTTATTTGGCCCCGGTCCCTCATCGTGGCAAGAGTAACGAGCCGGCCTATGTCCCTCATGTCGCGCGCGGTCTCGCAGATGTGCGCGGTGTGGCCTGGGAGCGGGTGGCGGAGGCGACCTCCGCCAACTTCTTTAGACTCTTTCCTGCCGCCGCCTAAAGCGATCTCCGGCCCGCCGGTCCCGGAGTTGCCATATTATTGAGCTATTTCATGGGCTTACGAAAATATCTTCGCATCGTATGAGACATGACGTGAGCTGTTGTTGGCAAATCCTTATCAGGACATGGTTCGCTGGCGGCGGCGATCCAGTAGATAGGCAACCATGAGGTAGAGATAGACCACCATGTACATATTTGCGGTGCCCAGCATGTCGCCGCGATTGCCGGTGCTGCCCAGATGGTAGGGACCGCCCCAGCCCTCGGCCGTCGTCCATACCCCAAAGGAGTACAGGAAACCGATAGGCAGGAAGAGCCGCTGCCAGCGTTTGAGCAGAAGGCTTAAGGCCAAGATCGACTCGATGAGGGCAGCCCCGATGCCGAAGACGAGGGGGCCGACCAGCTGGATGGCGCTGATGAAGAAGCCGATATAAGCGACGATCCAGGCCGGTTGTCCAGCCTGCGACTGTTGCAAATAGCTGAGACTGTGTTCGAAGAACGCCGGTTGCCATTTCCAGAAGGCATCAAAGGCCCAGAGCAGTCCAAAGAGGATGCGTATCACCTCGATGGCACGGGGATTTACAGGCCGCTCACTCGCTCCGGCGAGACTCAAACGCCGATCGGATGGGACCGACAAGACCGCCATGAAGATGAATGCGTAGACGATGGCCGTACCCGGATCGGTGGCTCCCGAGGTGTATGGTCCCCCCAAGCCGCCGACGGTCGACCATAAAAAGAGGGTGTAGAGGATGCCGAGTCGTGCCATAGGACGCAGCGCGAACCCGGTCAGGAGGGAGAGGGCGAGCAGGCCGTCGAGAATGACCGTCGCTATAGCGACATGACGGGGTCCAAGGGCCATCAACATATGCATGATGTCGTGAAGGTAGCTTGCGACCGGCGCAGACTGACCCTTTACGCGTTTGGCAATCGATCCCAGAAAATGATCGACGTAGGGGCGGTTGGCCTCGAGCACCGTATTGGCCACCCAGATGAGACCAAATAGGATACGTAGCGCGGCAAAACCGAGTTCCTGATCCTTCGTGTAGCGCGATGACCGGTTCTCTAACATGGACAACATTCCTCCTTGGATTTCCGCCGATCAGGCAGCCGTTTCTTCCGCGGCCTACGACGCCCTTGCGCGACTATAGTACAAGCGGCCGCGGATGCCCACCGCCGGCCGAGAACGGGCCCGTAGCCCCGTGGGGCAGGGCCGCATAACAGCGTGGCGGCGTACGCCCAGGCTTAGTCGCCATGCGGTGTCTTTATAAGGAGACGCTGACGCGGTTTGCTCGATCTCGCGCCCTGACTATACTGATAGATACGAGCATCGGCCTATGCCGCAATGTACAGCCTCGGGATGTGAGCATTGAGGTCGGACGCGCCCTTGATCCCCTATCAGCCAGCACCCATCCCTGACTTCGAGGCGGAACGCCTTCAGGAACTCTATGCGCTGCGGGTATTGGATACGGAGCCCGAGGAGCGCTTTGCCCGGTATACGCGTCTTGCCGCGGATATCTTTGATGTTCCGATCGCACTCGTTACCTTAATCGATCGCAATCGACAGTGGTTCAAGGCGGCATGCGGGGTCGCCTTGCGCGAGACGCCGCGCGATGTCGCTTTCTGTGCGCACGCGATTCTGATGCCCGAGATCTTGGTGGTGCCCGACGCCAAGAACGACAGCCGTTTTGCCGGTAATCCCTTTGTCGTCAACGAGCCCCATATTACGTTTTATGCGGGGGCCGTGGTCCGCGGGCCTACGGGTCAGCCGCTTGGCACGCTTTGTCTCGCAAGTCCGCAGACGCGCGTTTGGAGTGAACGTGACTCGAGTCGCCTCTGTGCCCTGGCGCGCATGGTGGAGGGCGAACTGCAACATCACTACCGCATCGAGGAACTCAGTCAGCAGGTCGAGTTGGCGGCCTACTATGACCCGCTCACGGGCCTACCCAATTCCCGTTTGGTCCGCGACCGTTTGCAGCAGGCCTTAAGAGGTGAGCATCAGGAGGGTCGCCAATGGGCGGTAGTGGTCTGCGCCATCGACCGGTTCGATGCCCTCACGCGCGCCCTCGGCGGCCACGCGGCGGATGCGGTCTTGCAAGAGGTCGCCCGCCGCCTGCAAGCCTCCGCCCGGCCGGCCTGGACGGTAGGGCGGGGGCCGGGTGATCACTTTGTGGTTCTTGCGCAGTTAAGTGGGAGCCGAGGCTCGCGTACCGCCGCCGTCCAGTCGGTGGTCAGCGCCTTCCATGCCCCGTTTCGGCTGGGCGCGGCGGACTACACCCTGACTGTGCATGTGGGCGTGAGCGTCTCTCCTGATGATGGCGATCATCCCGACGCACTCCTCGAGCATGCCACTGCTGCCATGGAAACCATCAGGCCCGGCCGGCAATCATCCTACCGGTTTTACAACAGTGATATGACGGAGGACAGAGGGCGGGACTTTCTTCTCGAAGCAGCTTTGCGTCGCGCCGTCGCCTGCAACCAATTACACCTTGTATACCAGCCTCTGATTGATCTACGGACCGGCCGCATCAGTGGGGCCGAGGCGCTGCTGCGTTGGACCGAACCGGAGCTCGGCCCTATTGCGCCTACGGAATGCATTGCGCTTGCTGAGCAGACCGGCCTCATCATGCCCTTGGGCGACTGGGTTCTCCGGACGGCCTGCGCCCAGAGTCGCGCCTGGCAGGCCGCCGGTATGCAGGCCTTGCCGATCGCCGTCAATATCAGTAGCGTGCAGTTGCGCCAACCCGATTTCCCGCAATGGGTCCGCAGTGTCTTGACGGAAACGGGATTGGAGGGTCGTTATCTCCATCTTGAGGTGACGGAGGGGATGCTGATCGAGGATATCGAGATGGCCATTGATCATATGCGGGCGCTTAATGCCTTAGGCGTCCAGTTTGCCATCGATGACTTTGGGACGGGCTATTCCTCGCTCAGCTATCTATGCCGCTTGCCGGTAGGGGTCTTAAAGCTCGACAAGAGTTTCGTAGATGAGCTTACAGGCGACGCCAACGAGGCGCGCATTGCCAAGGCCGTTATTGCGATCGCGCATGGCCTAAATCTCCAGGTTGTCGCTGAGGGCGTCGAAACACCCGCGCAGTTGGTCCGCCTGCGCGATTATGGCTGTGATCAGATCCAAGGGTATTACTTTAGTCGGCCGCTACCCCCAGCTCAGTTCAAGACGTGGGTCACGGAGGATAGGCAGCTTCATGGCTAATCCGGCAAGGGCCCTGGGCGCTCCGCCCGACACTCGGTCCTCGGACCGTGGGCCGAGCGCGGAGGGTGAACTACCATAAAGCGTCCGTTAAGGTACGGTTCGAGCGAACCGACTCATCGTGGGAGCACATCATGCCAAAAAGCCAAGCACTCATCCGGAATGTCTTCATTCGCGGTCTCCTGGCTGTGACCAGCGCGGGCCTACTGGCCGGTTGTTTTTTTGCGCCCCCAGACGGCGACCATCGCGGCTGTTATCGCTGCGGCGAATACCACAGCCACTACCATCGTCGTGATCGCGGCGATGAGGGTGATGACGATTGAAGGATAGATCAACCCCCGGTCATGCCGGGGGTTGATCGTGCCCCGTATCGCACTTCATTGCCTGACCTGTCCAAACGCCTTTACCGCATCACGCTATCTGTCTGATTTCTGCGTGCGAGGAAGACCTCGGGGCGTGACGATTAGCTGTTTCGCTGGCGCCGCAGGCTACGACGACCCCCCCTTTTTTTGTCTGTCTGTGAGTTCGTATAATGTATATTATGTAAAGTTACCGGGGCGTCGCGATAAGGGTAGTTAATGCCAACTCCCTTTAAGCGCCCCACGCTGCCGTTAATGTCCACGAGCCCGCCCCTGAGGTGCGTCTCTGCCGTCTCTAGGCCATAATCTAGGGGCGCTGGCGAACGCATCGTTGGCGCACTTAAGGAGAAAACCATGACTGCGAATGAAGGGATGTTGGATCGGGCGATACGGGTCATCCTGGGGGTCGTGCTGATTGCGCTGGCGGTGACCGGGCGCTGGGCGCCCTGGGGCTGGATCGGCGTGGTGCCGCTTATCACCGGGCTTGTCGGCTTCTGCGGGCTGTACCAACTTCTCGGTATCAAGACCTGTCCGGTTCGGGCGCCAAAGTAATATAGACGCGACTTCGACCATTAAGGCGGCCCGGTCGGTGCAGGGCCGCCTTCTTTAAGGATGATAGGCATGAGCGCAACAGAAACCGGTAAGACGTTCGAGGCCTGTTTGACGGGCCCGTTTCAGGGCATCGTGAGTTGGACTCAGCTCTCGCAACTATGGGAGGTCGTGTGCGCACGCGCCGAGGGCTGGTATATCTACGCCATTGGTGAGCCGCCTCCCGTCAGTCCCGCGGAAAGCGAGACCTTGATCCGCTTTACTCAGGAAATGGACGCGCTCCTGCGCCGCGAGCACCGTGAGGACTATTGCGGTATCGTCTATGCCGATGATAAGACCAATCCCACTTTTATTAAGATATTCGACCCCCATAACCTGGGGAGCTCTTGTGGTTCATCGGGTTTAAAGACGTTGCCGGGTTGGCTGTTGACGCGCATGTGCCCCGAGAGACTTACCGACCCACGCCCCCTGCCCGAAGGTCGCAAGCGTTGGTGGCGAGGGCTGTTTGCCGGTTCGTCCGGTTAAGCGGCCGTAATGTTCAGGCCAAGCGTAGATCAAATGGCCACAGGAGATCGGTGAGCGCATCATGACCGAAGATCGGGCCCACGAGACGATCGATCTCTATACGAGCCCAGGCTGTCCCGACTGCGCGGCTCTCAAAGAGTGGTTGAGTAAAGAGGGCCATGCCTTTGTCGAGCATGATCTGAGCGCACCGGGCGCGGCGGATCGGGCGAAGGCACAACTCGGGGTCCGAATCGCCCCGATCACGGTTGTGCAGGGTACTGTCATGTACGGACCGGCGGCCACCCAAATACCCCGCCTGCGTCGCCTTCTTGGTTCGTCAGAGGCGGGACCATGATTTAATGTTATAGATGCAATTCCTATAATAACCGTTTGTTTTATCGCTGAAACTTAGGACAATAAATACCGCCTATGGGGCTTGCTCATCTTCCCCGCGAGGCGCGACTTCTGGTCACGATGCGGGCCGTCCGCAGCATTGGCCAGGGCGCGCTGGTCGTCGATTTTGCACTGTACCTACACGCCCTGGGATGGTCGGCGCCCGCCATAGGTGCACTTTTCATGGGCGCGCTCCTGGTGTCAGCGGCCTTGGCCTTGATCGTGGGCCCCCTTTCCGATGCACGCGGCCGCAAGGCCTTTCTGCGCGCCTATGAATGGGCGCAGATCGCGGCCGCCCTCGTGGCCTTGCTGAGCCCAAACGCGGGCGTGCTCGCCGTCGCGGCGATCATCGGCGGGTTTGGGCACGGATTGAATGGCGGGGCGGGCCCTTTTGCGCCCATCGAACTTGCTTGGCTTTCGGATCTCGTCGCAACGCACGACCGCGCGAGCGTCTATAGCTTGAATACGGCCATGGGGTTTTCCGGCATGGCGGTAGGGGCGTTTGTGGCCAGTGCGCCCCATTTCCTAAGGCCCCTCCTCCCCGGCCCACTCGCCTATCGCCCCCTCTTTATCCTTGTCTTGCTGGGTGCCCTGATTGCCTTGATGCTCTTGCGCCGCATACCTGAGGCCGCCCGGGCACCCGTTGCCCATGAACTGGCCGACAGCGCAAATGCCCGGATCACGCGCGCCGAGAACTGGACGCTCCTCAAGCTGTTTGGCATCAACGCCCTAAATGGGCTTGGGATAGGCTTCATGGGGCCACTGATGGCCTACTGGTTTGCGATTCGCTTTCACCATGGGCCGCTTAGCATCGGGCCCATCATGGGTCTTGCGTTGATCGTGACGGCCGCGTCTTCGCTTTTAGTGGGGCGACTCACACGCCGTTACGGTGCGGTGCGGTCGGTCTTGGGTATGCGTTATCTGGGTTTGCTGTGTCTTTTGCTGCTGCCGCTATCGCCGAACTTTGCCGTGGCAGCCGTACTCTATGTGGCGCGTTCGGCCCTGAATCGCGGGACCGTAGGGGCTCGTCAGGCCTTGAACCTTGGTCTCGTCCGGGGTCACCGTCACGGTCTGGCGGCGAGCCTCAACAATGTGTCAACGCAGGTGCCCCGAGCGCTAGGCCCAGTCCTCGCAGGCCTCCTCTACCATGCCGGTTTCTTGGCCCTCCCCTTCTTTATCGCCGCCGGTTTTCAGACCGCCTACCTAGTCCTGTATCGCCGGCTCTTTGCCGGCTCCGGATCCGCGCCCTTAAGTCCGCCATCGGGCTGAAAC
>JAKAXM010000023.1 GCA_021816625.1 Pseudomonadota bacterium
AAGAAGACCTTCAAGAAACCCAAAGATCCCCACCGGGGATGATGTCTCCAGGATTATGGCTTCCCATGGGAAGCCATGGCAGGCCTTACAGGCCCATGTACGATGCGATTGCCTCAGCCCTACCGCGCGGTCTTGGTCGGGGAAAACACATTCATACGTCTCCCGACCCTCCAGGGCGGCCACGCCGAAGCTTACGGATGCAAATAGGGGTTCAACGGCGACGGGTCTGCGCCCTAACCTGCATGGGTCATGTCGGCGCGCGGACGATTATGGGGGGATGTTTCCGGGTACCCAACCGTAGACGCGGTGTAAGGTGGGGTAGGCCCGCCGTCATGACGCACCTCGGATAAGCACTCTCGGAGTCAGGTTCGCAGCGCGCGTATTTCTCCGAAACTGCCGCCTCACCGGATAGGGGACAAAGAGGACCTGAACGACCAACGCCACGAGACCGGGTCCCTTCCCATTCGAACGATCCAGGCTCACCGCGCCAGAGGCCTGCCCTCCCCGGGGTAGCTCCCTCCAGAACGGGGCCCATCCGAGCCATTATCAGAGACCGATCACGATGACGACACCTAGGGTGACAACCGCCGCCCCTTGCGCTTCACACCCCTTCATCGGGGCCGCTCGTAACCCACATCGCGGCTGCGCTCTCCTTGCTGCCCGCGATCTCACACCCCTCTGCCATCGACGCCATACGCTCCTTATGCGTATAGATCGTCATACGGCCTTCACGCGCATAGGCAATCACCGTGATCCCCGCCTCCTCAGCGGTCCGCACCGCGAGGCCGCTTACACCCGAAATCGCTACCACTACCGGAACACAAAGACGAATCGCCTTGTGTACGATCTCGAATGTAAGTCGCGAGGATATCGCTAAAACGCGCAGCGCCGTAAGATCCCATGCCTGCCGCACGGCCCAGCCCGCCACCTTGTCCACCGCATTATGTCTTCCGATATCCTCGCGCACCACCTGCTCGGACTGCCCAATCAGGATGGCCGCATGCGCCGTGCCGGTACGTCTATTGATGTCTTGCCGCACCTGCATGTTCTGCAATGCATCCGATATCTCGCCAACGGATATTCGCCGTCCGATCTCAATCTTATGACGCACCGCCAATCGGTCATCGATACGGGGTACCCCGCATAGCCCGCAACCGCTCGCCCCTATGACACCGCGCGCCCGCCCGCGCGCGACGCGCGCCATCGCGTCCGGAAGCTGCACGTAAATGGCGTACATACCGCGGAATTCCACCATCTCCCACGCCAGGACATCAGCGGCTTTACCGATTAGCCCATCGGAAAAGAGAAACCCAAAGAGAAAATCCTCAAGGTCGCCGGGCGTCACCATCATGACCGCGTAGGCCTGCGCATTGATCACGACCGACACAGGCGTTTCCTCGAGAAGCTCTTCCCTCCTCACGAATACGCGTCCGTCGCTTTGGCGAACGGTCGCTGGTCGCGGATCTACTCTTTCTGGGCAGGATTGTCCGCGCATAACGCCCTCCCTTTTTCCGTGAGGCGCACCAACACCTGACCGCCTTCGGCTACCTCTTCAATATAGTCCAGGCCGCCTAGTGCCTCCGATGATCCCATGAGCGCCAACAGCCGCTCCATCTGGCTACGCCGTATTCCGAGCTCCCGCGTGAGATCCATAACCGTTCGCGCACCCGATTCGCACAGCGCGCTCATCAAGGCGACTGCCAATTCGTCCGTGCTCGTCTCTCTTTGTTCCATCAACCTAGGCCGCTTCTACCGTTACCTTTATGGATTTTGACGTCGGTGTCCTTGCCCTATCCGCATAACTAGAGAGCGGGACCAACACATTGAGCTCGGGATAGTAGCCCGCGAGACAGCCTTCCGGTATGTCATACGCCACTAACATAAATCCCGACGCCAATCTCTGCCCATCCGACCAATGCGAAACGATATTCACGAATGCGCCTGCCTTCATGCCGAGCGACTCGATATCGGCGGCGTTCATAAAGCACACATTCCTAATACCAGATACACCCCGATATCGGTCGCTGAGTCCGTAAATCGTCGTATTATATTGATCATGACTGCGAATCGTCATGAGCGTAAAGACGCGCTTACTTGTTCTTGGCACGAACTCCGCGCTTACGGTGTCTGACAGGTTGTGGGCAATGAAGTTCGCCTTTCCGGTTTTGGTATGCCAAATCCGTGAGCGAGGGGCCAAATCCAGATGGAATCCGCGTGGTTTATGTACACGCTCATTGAAGTTCTCAAACCCTACGACAACCCGCGCAATGCGGTCCCTTATGCGGTCGTAGTCCGTTACGAGATCCATCCATGGCGTTTTCGATCCCTTCAGTGTCGCTTGCGCCAGATTGGCAATTATCCAACATTCCGACCGCAACTGCGGAGATGCTGGGGCGCGAATCCCATGAGATATATGCACCATACTCATCGAGTCCTCGACTGTCACGCCCTGCGGCTTTCCCCCTTGTATGTCGATCTCCGTTCGTCCCAGGCAGGGGAGGATCAGGGCGCTTCGCCCATGAACAATGTGGGATCTATTGAGTTTTGTTGTCACATGCACCGTTAACTCGCACCGCTCCAGCGCCTTATGAGTCCGTTCCGTATCCGGTGTCGCATTGGCAAAATTCCCGCCCATGCCCATGAATACCTTCGCGCGCCCCTCCTCCAAGGCGGAAATACTGGCGACAACGTCAAACCCAGGCTTGCGGGGCGGGAAAAATTCAAATTCGGCGCCCAGCGCATCGAGAAAGGCTGCGGACGGCTGCTCATAGATTCCCATCGTGCGATCACCCTGGACATTGCTGTGCCCCCGGATGGGTGCAGGCCCCGCACCGGCCTTGCCAATGTTACCCTTGAGCAAAAGCAAGTTAAGCAGCATATGTATGGTCGCGACGGCGTGCCGGTGCTGCGTGATACCCATGCCCCAGGTGACGATCGCCGCTTTGCCCGTATCGTAAATCTGCCCGATGGTACGGAACTCCTGCCGCGTGAGGCCACTTGCGCGTACGATCTCATACCAGGAATGCCTAAGAACGCTTTCTTTGAACGCCTCAAACCCATGCGTATGGTCATTGATGAAGGCGTGATCCGGATTCCCGTTCTCCAAGACATCCCGCACGATGCCGAGCGCTACGGCCAAGTCGCCGCCGATCTTCGGCTGGTAGTAGTGGGTCGCAATCGGGGTGCCCCGATTCGTCAACATGCCCCCTGGTTCCTGGGGATGCGTGAAGCGCTCGAGGCCGCGCTCCCGTAACGGGTTAAATACCAGGATCCGGGCCCCTCTTCGCGCCGCTTTCTGCAAGGTCCCCAGCATCCGCGGATGGTTGGTCCCGGGGTTATGGCCAAACAACAGCAAGGTGTCCGCTGCGTCGAAATCATCGAGCGTCACCGTGCCTTTTCCGACCCCTATGGACTCCGGCATGCCTAGACTCGTCGGTTCATGGCACATATTCGAGCAATCCGGCAAATTGTTGGTGCCGAACTCCCGCACAAAAAGCTGATACAAAAATGCGGCCTCATTCGACGTCCGGCCTGATGTATAAAAAATCGCCTCGTTAGGAGATGCGAGACCTTGAAGGTGCTTTGCGATGGTCGCAAACGCATCTTCCCAACTTATGGGCTTGTAGTGATCCGTGCCTGCGTCGTATACCATGGGCTCGGTGAGGCGGCCTTGGTCTTCTAAAAAGTAGTCGTCATAAGCGGCCAGCGCGCGCACGGTATGGCTTGCAAAGAACTCCCGCGTGACACGCTTGCTGGTCGCCTCGGCGGCAACGGCCTTCACGCCGTTCTCGCAAAATTCGAAGGTTGAATGGGCGTTTGGCTCAGGCCAGGCGCAGCCGGGACAATCGAACCCTTCTGCCTGATTCGACTTCAACAGGAGGGCTGTCCCTTGGCCAAGTACCCCTTCATGACGAAGGTGTTCGAGTGATGAGCGGAGTGCACCCCACCCGCCCGCGGGCCCGGTATACTTTTTGACTTCATGCTCTGCCATAGAAACCCCCTAACGCGATCCCGTATGCGTTGCACCGGGACCCCCAATAACTGCCTGGCCCTAATGCGGCCCGTCATGGTTGCCGCTTGCGTATGTAGCCGTTAACGACCGCCTAAAGGCGCGTCATATCGCGTACAGACCACATACCTATAGCTCAAAACGGCCCTTGGCGACAATCACCCCATGGCCAAACCAGAGCGCGATCGATGAGTAATGCGATTTTAGATTGAGTCGCGAGCTCGCGACTTAAACACACATATACGAACGCATGGCTTACAAGGGGGCCGGCACCTTCAGACCGACATATATCGTTCGCCTACAAGACTCGAAAAGAAGCCTTGAGTAAGGGCAATCTACACGGGCATACAATCCCCTGAGAGCGTACGGGCCTGGCACGCCTTCCTTCCGATCCCCTCGGGGCCGGAATGAGACCGCTCACCACGGCCCCTTGCGCAGGATATCGAGCTCACCCCTGGAGTGCGCGCCCTGAGCCGCGCTGTTTTCGCGCCATACGGCCCCGCAATGGTTCGCGACAAACTCAGGCACCATGCTAGGACCCCCTGGCCTGCTTGACAAGCAAGCTGATACGAAATCTCGTCTCCGGGAACGAAATCCATGGAAATCACCATTCGGGGGCAGCGCAGATAACACGGCGGCACAAAACGCAAGGCGCCTCGGTTGCGGGCCTTACAGGGGCCGGATGCCGATCCTAGGACCGCGGGTTACGCCGCTGCCGGCACAGGAGTTACGAGCCATATGAGTCGGGTCCTGCCGAGCGCAAGGATGCCCCAAACGCGGGCCAAACAAGCTCACCTAGGCCGGCAGCGAAAGTCAGACAGCCCGGAATGGCTTGGGCGACAACGGGCAAAGATGGGTCGATATGCCCGTCTTCCTAAGCGTGCGTAGACCGCGGAGGCCATGCGTCAGCCAGTATTCCCGTTCCGGCAGGCCGCCCTCTCTTGGCTACGCATTGGCATAGGGGCCCCGAATACGGGGGTGGTCCAGACATCCTTATGGTCGCCCCTAGCGGGCCCCCCCGACCGGACCAGGGCGCAAAGCCACGCCTTGTCCTTCTGAGGCCGTCTGAGCCGACGTTTAGGAAGGCCGACGGGCCAAGAGGCGTAGGCCTAAGAGCGGAATATCGGCCTCCATCGCTGCGGTCGGGTCTCGTTTTGGGGCCCTCTTTTGTTAAGTCCCGGCCGACCTGTGACCCATATAACCCGCACACGTGCCATTTAAGTCCTGCAGGCTCCTACCCATCGGCGCTTCCTGCTAGACTTTGGCTAGTTTGTTCGGGATATTTAAACATCATGCCCATAACTCAGAAGAGAACCCCTGCGCGATCCCAACGGACGTCTGGCAGCACACGCGCCTGTGCAGGTCTCGCCCTTATCGTCGCCATGCTGGGCGTGACCCCCGGCACCGCCTCGGCCGACATCAACCAGGCGGCCCGCCATATCGGGCAGGGCCTCGGATCCGCGGCCCACACGATAGGACGGGGGGCCAAGCACATCGGTCTTGAAATCGGCCATGAGGCCAAACACGTCGGTATTACCATCGGCCATGCCGCCAAAGCCGGCGGTCTCGCCTTCTGGCATGCCGTGAAAGGGAAAGGCCACCACTAGGCCACGGCCATAAGCCGGGCCGTGGCCTAGTCCAAAAAGCTAAGCTCCGCCTGGAGCTCACCGGCACGGGGGCAAGGCCACACCACGGTAGTGGGCCGGCGCTTGGCTATGGCCTCCAAAAGTGGCAGGGCCCGCGCGGCGGGATTCCCTTGGCGCAGCGCCTCCCGCTCAGTGACCGGCATCGCCGTCTCCGTAGCGCCGCTACGCGGCTGCCAGCGCCAATCGAGGCGGGCAAGCGGCGATTGCCGCGGCGGTTCCGCACACAAGGCTAGCGCTACCGCAAAGGGCGCCACCACCTTGCGGACGGACGCCAAGGCGGCCGGCGCCGGCAGATCGTAGGCCACCAAGAGACACGTGCGCCGTGCCGGCAAGGTCGTCAAGGCCTCGAGCAGGCCGGCTGCGAAGCTCGCATCATAGGCCGACAGGCTCGTCGTGGGGGCGCGTGAGTGCGTTGCAATCCCCCAGTAGCCGCCGGCCGCATTATGGACCGAATTGTGAAACAAGGTGGGGGACAGGACCGCTGGCGTCTGCGTCAGGGCCCGGCAATTCTTGTCGAGTATTTCGAGGTCACCGCTGCCCGAGCTCAAGACCGTCGCGACGCGGGCGGCATCCCATCCTGCCGCGCTCAAGGCCTGCATGCCGACATCGAGGGCATAGCGGGCACTGGCCGGACAGCGGCGCGCCTCGTTAGGGGACAGGCCGGTCGCCACAGGCGCGCGCAGCGCCGCCCCGAGGGGCCCCGCGCTCGCCAGGGCCGCAAGCCCCTGTTGCCCGTCCAACAAACCCGGACCCAACATACCTAAGCCTGCCAGATAGGCGATCATCCGCGCCGCTCCAGCGCCAAGGTGCAATTACTTCCCCCAAAACCGAAGGTGTTGATCAAGCTCCGGCGCACCGTCGCCGCATAGGCCTGCAGGATCAACCGCGACCCAAAACCCGGATCCATCGCCACCGTATTCGCGGTCCCCGGGATATAGCCTCGTTCCATGGCCAGACCCGCAAAAGCGACCGCGCACATGCCGGCGGCCCCGAGCGTATGCCCCGTTGCCCCCTTGGTGGAACTCGCCGGCGTGCGCGCAAGACCCACGTGCGCCAAGGCCAGATCCTCAGCGGCGTCGTTGTGTACGGTCCCCGTGCCGTGCAGATGCACATAATCGACATCGCCGGCCTCCCAGCCCGCCCCCTCGAGGGCGGCCGCCATCGCCGCACGGGCCCCTTGCGCCTCCGGATGCGGGGCAGTCATATGGTAGGCGTCCGCGCTGTCGCCGACACCGGCAAGAGCCAACACACCATCTCGCCAGGGGAGATCGGGTGCCGTAAGGAGGGCAAAACCGGCCGCCTCACCCACGCCAATACCGTCACGGTTCGCGCTAAAGGGTCGCGGTAGGCCTTTGGCCAATAAGCTCAAGGAATGAAAACCGTAGAGCGTGGTCTCGCACAGGCTATCGACCCCACCGACCACGACCGCTCGACAGATGCCGGCGGTGAGCCACCGCGTGGCCGTCGCAAAGGCCTTGGCGCTCGAGGAGCACGCGGTCGACACGACCAGGGCCGGTCCCGCGGTACCGAGATAACGGCTCACGAAATCGCCGCACGAAAAGACATTATGGGTCTCGCGATAGGGGAAGTCGGGTGGCAAGGCCCCGGTGCGCGCAAAATCCGCCGTCCGATAGGCGGCCTCGGTCGCACTGATTCCGGATGTACTGGTGCCGATCACGACCCCCACGGCCTGCGCGCCGACGCGCGCCCGACAGGCGGCCACGGACTCGGCAAAACCATCGGTTTCCAAAGCCAGCAAGGCGAGCCGATTGTTCCGGCAATCGTAGCGGGCGAGCGGGTCGGGCATGCGCACATCCTCCAACCCGGCCACACGCCCCACCGTACATGTAGTCCCGTCCCCAAGCGTATGGGCACCAAGGCCCGAGCGGCCGGCGAGGAGCGCCTCATAGTGAGCGGCCCGTCCGCGTCCTAGGGCGCTCACGATCGTGTAGTCATGGATAGGCGTCCGGGGCGTCATGATCGGCTCGCGTGCGACCAGGCGGCCGTAAAGGCGAGCGCCAGCAGGGCGCCGATGCTGACGGTAAGCCCAACGGACGCCAGGAGCGCCACGGGCGCGGTCGCCATTACCCCAAAACCCGTGACCGTCGTTGCCGCGCATACCCAGGGCGCCAGAGGCCGCCGCTCGCTGATCAAGCCGTGGTCGCCGAGAAACAAGGCATAGCCCATTCCCAGACCTGCAATCAATAGCAAGGCCACGACGTTCAAGAGCGTAAGCCCGTGGCCCATGAGCACAAGCAAAGCCGCCGTCACGATTATGGCACCGGCCATGGGCACCACCAGGCGCACGCCTTCGCGCCAGGACCGCAGGCCCATAGCGATGACCAAAGCCATCAACAGGCCCGCCAAGATAGAATCATGCAATAGCGCGGTGCGATAGTGCGCCAATAGACCACTGACCGCGCGCTTGACCACGACGTAGTGGGCATCAGGGACTCCGCTGTCGCGCACCAAGCGGGCCACCACGCCCGGCGCTTGCACGCCACTGAGATGGATGAATGCCACGCCGTGCCCATGTATGGTCATGAGCAGGCCACTTAACTTCGCGCGCATGACGGGGGGCACCGTACTCGGACGCAAAGGCGCCATATGACGCGCCTCATGCACCGCCGCAAGAAACGGGGCGAAGGCTCGCATCCGAAACGGCAGTCCGGCCGCGGCCCTCCGCAGATTGGCAAGCAGCACGGCGTGGCGAGGAAGGGCGGCCTGCCGGCGTGTTTGCACCGCGACGCTGGGCAGGTAGGCGGCCGCCAGGTCGTAACTGCCGATGGCGTGATCTTTTTTGAGGCGCCGTAGCGTCGGCACGAGTCCCTCGCTTGCGTGCAACGCCCCTTCCCGATCCGGACCGATCACGACCAGCAGCGACGACAGGCCCGGGACCCCAAACTCACTTGCCATACGCCCAGTCTCAGCCATCAAGGCCCGGGGCGCCGGGCTCAAAGCGTGCAGGTGGTCGTTCCATACCGACCCGCCCTTGACATAAAGCACGCCAAGCGCAGCGAGCACGGCGATCGGCACCGCCATACGCCCGCGCCGCATGGCCGCCGTCGCCGCCTGCGCACGGCCGTCCCATCTCGATAGATCGGCATGCGGCTGCCAGTCGGGCATCAGGGATGGCAGGATAAAGCGCGCCGCAAGCGATGCCCCCAAGAGTCCCACGCTTGCAAAGACCCCGAGCTGCACGAGGCCGGCGAGGTGCGAAAAAAGCATGGTCGAGAATCCTATCACCATCGCGATCACGGCCAGACCCAGTGCGCGTGAAATGCGCCGGGCAGCGGCCCCGACGTGTTCGCCGGGCCGCGCGTGCAAGAGCACATACGTGGGGTAATCCATGGCGACCCCGATCAACATGGTGCCAAAACCCAAGGTCGTCACGGTCAGCTCCGAAAACACGAGACCGCTTACGGCCGTCGCGGCAAGCCCCCCCGTCAGCAGTGGTACCAGACTGCCAAGCAGCGGCGCCAAGGAACGGTAGACAAAAAACAAGATGGCCGCCACCAGCATGACATCGATGACAGTCAGGATCCGGGCGCTGCGCGCGACCTTAGCATTGGCAGCCACCGTGATTGCCCCGGTACCACCGATCTGTAAGGTCAACGCGGGTGCGGCAACCCGCATGAAGGCCTTATGGATAATGGTAAGCGCGCGGCGCTGGGCGCTTGCGGAAAACCCCGACTGGCGGGTCTCCACCAGTAGTAGCGCTGCATGCCCCCGTGGTGACACCCATATCCCATGGCGTGTTTTCGGGCCCATCGATTGTATCCATGGCCGTCCGGCCGCCTGCAAGGCGCCCGTCGGGTCCGCCAATATCGCGCCCGAACTCAAGGCCGCCGGCGACTCCAAAATCATCAGATCGCGTTTTAGGTCGGCGCGCAAGGCCGCCGCACTCCAGGTCGTCCGGGGGGCCAGCAGGTAGCGATATCGCGTGAGAAATTGCGCGAAACCGCGCGCGGCGTCCTGTCCCCCGTTGGTGGCCAATGCGAACACTTGATGATGGGCCTGCAAACGCCGAACGAGTTGGCGGCTTGCATGCGCGCGCTGGTCTTGTGTCCCCCCCCGAATGGCGAGCAACAGCAGGCGGGAGGCTTGCCCTTTATGAAGGCCGCGCACCAGTGCGCGCTCCACCACGCTTCCGGAGTTCGGGAGAAAGGCCGTGAGGCTGCCGCCAAACCGCGTAACCGCAACCACCAGGGCCGCCAGCACCAACATGGCCGCTACCCAAGCCCACAGCAGACCGCGGGCCGACAGCGGCTGTCTCACGGCAGGATATGCATGTCCGAGAAATCCCCATTGGGCGCGCGCGTCTTGATCGTGACGAGCCGCGCCCCTTGCCCACGGATCATGACACTCGTCAGCGCCCTCTTGAGCGCTGCCAAGCGGGGATGTAAGGTCAAGCGCCAGGACTGGGGGGTTCCTTGCAGACGCGTCTTGAAGTCATGGGCCAGGAGCGCGTAATTCCCGCTCAAGAGACCTTCGAAACCGGAGACGATGGCAATCACACCGGGATAGCGGCTAACGGGCACACCACGCTCGGAATGATTCACAAAAAGCCGGTTGCCTTCGATGCGGTAGACGGCTTTGTGCGGCGCGCTTTGCGTCATGATCAAGGTATGCGGCTTGCGGAATTGCAGGGTACCGTGCGCACGGATGGGGTGGCGCAGGCTTGCCAAGTGATTGACCTCGACGAAGCGCACCTCATGGCTTACGCCGCGGCTCAGGGTGTGTAGCAGTGCCGGCACCCCCCACGGCTGTGGGTGCGCCTCGACCCTGCTCACGGCTGCCATCGACAGAAGTCCGCCGGCGACCGCCGCGACCCACCTCGGATTGCCAAAAGTCATAGAAGTTAAACCAATTGTCGGGCGCGATACGGCAATATGCCTCTAGGGCCGAGACATAGCGCGCCCCCAGATCACGCATCCAGGCAGCACGCAGCGGTCCAGGCGGCGCGGGTCCGGACAGCGGCTTGAATACTAGCTCATAATAACAGGAGCCATCAACGGCCCTACGGTAGAGGGCCGTAAAAAAGAACACGGGCGCCCCGAGCGCCGCGGCCAGCCGCAGCGGACCCAGGGGAAAGGACGCCGTCTCCCCCAGAAAGCTCGCCTCGTACGTCTCCTCGCCGGCACGCACCCGGTCGCCCATTACCCCTACCAAACCCCCCTCCGCCAGGGTCTCCTTGACTTGCAGGAGCGCCGCCGGACCCCCGAGAGTCACAACCGACTGCTCGGCCCCCGGATGCAAGGCGGCCAGGATAGAATTGAGTTTTCTCGAGATGCCCGGGTGCATGATGACCTGAATCTTCAAGTCTGGCCGGAGGAATCCCGCCGCTCGCGCGGCCTCGAAACTCCCCAGATGGGCCCCCAACAAGACGGCCCCCGTGCCGCTTTGCAGGGCCTGTTCCACGTTCTCGAAGCCATGAATCTCGTACGGCGGCGCATCCTTGTGCCGCGCCAATAGATAGGTACGGTCGAGTATGGTCCGCGCAAAGGTCAGGTGGTGATGGAATAATTGCGCAAGCCCCGCCCCGCCTGGTGTGATATGCGCATGATACGCTGCCAGACCTTGCCGCCCGTCCCGAGCAACGACAAAGAAATAGGCCGTAACGGGCCACAGCAAAAACCGGGCGGCACGCCGCCCGACCATAAGCGCGAGGCTGCGCCCGGCGCGTATACCCCAAGCCGCTCCATACTCGCGTTTATCAAACCAGGCTCGGGCCATGCCCCTTCCTAGCGCTGCGCGGCGCATGCAAGGCAGCGCCTGGCATTCTTTAAGCGCGGCGCGCCGCTATGGTGGCGGCCAGTGCCCGCAAGGACGCGAAAATCGTCGCGTTCTCGGGATCGTCGGAGCGCAACTGAATGCCATAATGCTGGGAGATGGCAAGCGCGATCTCTAGCATATCGATCGAATCAAGGCCCAGACCCTCACGAAACAGGGGTGCCTGCGGATCGATAGCGGCCGGATCAAGCGCTAAATTCAAACTGCTCACGAGCAGCTGCGCAATCTCGCGCTCAAAATCGGTTTGCTCAGTGTTCACTCACCACGTCCTCGTTTGCCTAGATTTCCCGTTTGTCGCACTCACGCGCCGCCCTGGGACCGGGATCGCAGAAACACCCATACGACAGCGGTTCCCACGATGACGGTATTGGAGGCCTTCATCAGGGGGCTTGCCGCAAATACGGCCCCCCGGTAGTTCCGATAGCGCGCAAAAAACGCAATATCGATAGGCCCCATGCGCGTCGATATCGCCCCCGTCAAACGCACGCCTGCGTAACCCCCAGGCGCCCCATAGGCCGGCCGCCCGGCTGTCGCATACGGGGCTTGCACGCCGAAAAAGTAATCGTTGACCCCGCGGCTGCGAAAAACGGGGCCCAAGCTTATCACAATGGGCCACGTGCGCCCTCGGGGACTGTGCCATTCGACGAAACCCGACGCACTGGTCCCGACCCCGGTAATCCGAAAGCTCGAATCAACGGCAAAGCGGTAGCGAACCCGGGCGCCGAGCGCGGTGCGCAAGCCCCCAGGATGCCAAGCAAGGGCGTACATGACATCCGGCCCGATGGCAAAGGTCGGCAAGAGCGCCGGCATGCCGGCACGCGCCGCCGGAGACCCGGCCGCCGCGGGCGGCGAGCCGTTCGCACCGAGGCCGAAGCTCAACGGAGAATCAGGGGCCCACTTGGCACGCAAATGCTCATGGTGCAGATGGAGGACAGGCGACTCATAATCCCAGTAGGGGTAGGGGTAGACGAAGAACCGTTCACTGTCCGAGGCCGGATAGGCCGGCGCCAGAAACAGGGCAAGGCCTATGCCTCCCCGATAATGGGCCTCCCCGGCCACGGCCCGGCCCGCCGCAAACGCCAGGACGACGACACCCGCCCGGACGGCCGCACACAGTCGCCCGCGCCCCGCTACCCCGCGATTTTCCATGTTTCCCCTTCTGGCCTCGTCGCGCTGCCTGTTCGACCCGCCCCTAGCACCGGGCCTGGACCACCGCCTCGATCTCGACGGTAAGCTCCAAGCGGCAGATATTGCCCTGCAAGATCATGATAGCCGACTGATCCCAGGGCGGCGGCAACGCCCCGAGCGGGGCCGGCGCACGCATGTAGATCTTGGTCGCGAGCACACGCGGCTCAGGCCCCATCTCGGCCGCTGCCAGCACCGTCGCGAGATTCGTAAAGGTCTCACGGGTTTGCGCGGCGAGATCCCCGGGCGCTTGGCTCGCATGGCCGACGATCGCCGCCGTGCCCGAGATCCAGAGTAGCCGGCCTTGTCCGGGCCGGTCCACCGCCATGGCGCGCGCAAAGTCCGGGGGGCGCGGCCCATAGGTCTCGGGGTAACAATAAGCCGGCAGCTGTCGGGGGTTTTCGATGGGGACGCCCGGGAGAGCACGCGCCAACACATGGATGGTGAGCGCTCCGCGCGCACTCCCTATGCAGGTCGCCGCGGGGCGCGGGGCCCCTTGCGCCAGATAGGACCGAAAGGCCTCGTGGCGGCCGCGATTGAACTGGCGATATCGCTCGAGACCCTCCTCTACGCAATGGATCTCGGGAAAGTACTGCCAAGCCCGGATCAGATACGGATAACCCTGCTCCCGGCACAGCCGCAAGACGCGGCCGTAGGCGGCCGCCGAATCCGCTTGCAGGGTGCTCGTATCGGCCACCTCGATGGCCGCGAACAACCAGTCACCATCATGGGCGTAGCGCACCCCGTCGCGCACGCCGCCCTGCACGCGACCGGCCGTGAGGATCTCGCAAACATCCGCCTGCGGGGCCGTAAGCGGCACCGACACACGCGGGGCCACGCCGCTCCAAGGCCAACGTTCGGGAGTCGCCCCGTAACATACGACCCCGAGGACGTCATCCCGCCCCTGCCACTGTGCCAGTCTATCGGCCGGCTCGTAAAAAATCTGCATAGACTCCCTAAATGACCCAACACCCTGCCAAGACGCCTCCGTCAGATCGCCGTCGGGCAAGGGCCCTTGTGTTTCGTGCTATCCTCTCGCGACACGCGTCCCACGTTCGCGTCGCTCCGAGGTCCCCTCATGCCCAAATTGGATGCTCGGCACGTCTTTCAGGCCGTCAATATCGTCGACGGTCTCATGGGGGCGGCCGCGATCGCACACGCGCTCCCAAGTGCTCCGAGCCTCGCTTGGATAGCCACCAGCCAGGCCGCCTTGGCCATGGCCTGTCTCTGTCCGCGCTGTCCCCTCGTGGGCCCGGCGATCGTCTCTGTCCCGACTGCCAAACCCTACGTCGCCTTGACCTTTGACGACGGTCCGGACCCTGCGCTTACACCCTACGTCCTCGACATACTGGCGCAGTATGACGCCAAAGCCAGCTTCTTTTGCATCGGCGAGCGCGTCCGCGCCCACCCCGCGCTCGCGCGCGCCATTGCCGCAGCGGGCCATGGTGTCGAGAATCATAGCCTAAACCATCGCGCGGGCTTTGCCTTACTGGGCTCAGGGGGGATTGCGCGGGAGGTCGACCACGCGCAGCGGCTGCTTGCCGACACGACCGGCCAGAGCCCGGTTTTTTTCCGGGCCCCATCAGGCTTTCGTAACCCCTGGCTCGCCCCCCTTCTGGCCGCGCGCGGGCTGCGTTATGCCGCCTGGTCGCGCCGCGGCCTCGATACCATCGACCCGGATCCGGCTCGTATCCTGCGACGCGTCTCGCACACCGTCGCGCCCGGTTCCGTCCTGCTCTTGCATGACGGCCGCAGTGCCCACGATCGGCAAGGAGAGGCGGTCCTGCGCACGGTCTTACCGCGACTCCTGGCCGAGTTAGGCGAACGCGGGCTGCAAGCCGTCGATCTGCGTAGCCTCTGGCGGCAACGCCTGCGGATCAGCCCCCAGACTGTCGTCGGCCCGTCCCCGCCTCCCGGCTTCTCAGATAGTCCTCATAACCGCCGCCGAAGCTCGTAATCTGTCCGGCACCGACTTCGAGGATCTCGGTTGCAAGCGATGACACGAATTCCCGGTCATGGCTCGCAAAGATCAGGGTCCCTGTGTAGTGGGCCAAGGCCAGATTCAAAGCCTCTATCGACTCCATGTCCAGATGGTTAGTCGGTTCATCCATGATCAGGACATTGGGGGCCGTCAGCATGAGCTTGCCAAAGATCATGCGGGCCCGCTCGCCCCCTGACAATACGCGCACGGACTTCGCGCTTTCGTCCCGGGAAAACAGCATGCGCCCTAGCACCGCCCGGATCGCCTGTTCGTCATGCCCAGGCTGCGCCCACTGACTCATCCAATTAAACAGCGTGTCGTCTTCCGCGAATTCGCCGCCATGATCCTGGGCGCAATACCCCAGGCGCGCCCCTTCGGCCCATCGGATCTCGCCGGCTTGGGGCGTAAGCTCGCCTGCCAGGGTACGTAACAAGGTGGTCTTACCAGCCCCATTGGCCCCTATGACCCCGATACGCGATCCCGCCGGCACCAGCAGGTCGAAGCCCGACCATAGGGCCTGCGCCTCGTAACCTTGCACGAGGCCGCGCACCTCCAGCGCCTGACGGTAAAGTTTCTTGTCCGGCTCGAAGCGGATGTAGGGGCTTATCCGGCTAGACGGCTTGATGTCCTCGAGCTTGATTTTCTCGATCTGGCGGGCGCGCGAGGTCGCCTGCTTGGCCTTCGAGGCGTTGGCCGAAAACCGGCTGACGAAGGACTGCAGTTCCGCGATCTGGGCCTTCTTTTTGGCATTATCGGCCAGCCGCCGCTCGCTTACCTCGGTCGCGGCCGTCATGTATTCATCGTAATTTCCGGGATAGATGCGTAACTCCTGGTAATCGAGGTCGGCAATGTGCGTGCATACGCGGTTCAGGAAATGCCGGTCGTGGGAAATGATGACCATGGTGCTGCGCCGCGCGACCAGCAACTCTTCGAGCCAGCGTATGGTGTGGATATCCAGATGGTTGGTCGGCTCATCCAAAAGCAGGATATCGGGATCGGCGAACAAGGCCTGGGCCAGCAACACACGCAGCTTCCAGCCCGGTGCCACCGCGCTCATCGGTCCTGCGTGTTGCGCAAGCGGCACCCCAAGCCCCGTCAACAATTCCGCGGCCCGGGATTCCGCCGTGTAGCCATCATGGCTTGCAAATTCCGCCTCAAGTTCCGCAACCCGCATGCCGTCGTCCTCGCTCAGGCTGGGCAGGCCATAGAGACGGTCACGCTCTTCCTTGACGCGCCACAGCAGGGCATCACCCATGATGACGGTGTCGAGTACGCTGTGCTGCTCAAAGGCAAACTGGTCCTGCCTGAGCTTGCCCAGCCGCTCATCAGCGTCCCATGCGACCGCGCCATTCGTAGGTTCGAGATCGCGGCCCAGGAGCTTCATGAAGGTGGACTTGCCGCAGCCGTTGGCACCGATCAGGCCGTAGCGATGGCCGGACCCGAATTTGACTGTGACGTTCTCAAAAAGGGGCGCGGCCCCGAACTGCATGGTGAGCTGGGTCGTTGAAAGCACGGGAATCCTAATTAAGAAAGAGATAGAGACGGTCGGTGGCCAAAAGCCCCCTTATGCTACCGGAAGCGGTCCCGCGCGTCACCGGGCCGCAGACCCTGCCCCCTAGCGCTCGCCACGCGCACAGAGAGGGACGATGCGCCCAAGGCCCCGGCCCCGTACCGCGGGGTGCCGCCCCCTCTCGCAGCGCAAGGGGCGCCCCTATCGCGCAAACCTCAGGACTCGGCCGCCTGGCGCGACTCCTCACCTCCCATCGACTCTTGCTGTTCCCATTCCGCCACAATAGGCTGTAGAAGACCGAGCACTTCGCCCAGGCGGCAGCCGAGCGGGCTCAGGCGATAGGACACCTGAGGCGGGATCGTCGGCACAACTTCCCGATCGACGAGGCCGGCCGCCACCAGCCGCCGCAGACGTTCACTCAACAGACGATTCGAGACGCCCGGGATGGCCCGCTTCAGGGCTCCAAAGCGCAGGGTACCGTGGGTCTGGAGGGCCCAGAGGATGTGCGTCGTCCACGGTCCTGACAAGAGCTTCAGGATCCGGTCGACGGGGCAAGGCGACGGGGTATCCATGGTTACTTTAGAATACCTACTTCCCAAAGGTAACCGCAAGGGGGTATATAAAGCGCCATCGTAACGCGTTTCTGAAAAGGAGATTCCATGAGCCGCATCCTCGTCTTGTACTACAGCACTTGGGGCCACGTCGAACGTATGGCGGAGGCCGAGGCCGAAGGGGCGCGCGCCGTCCCGGGCACGACCGTGGACATAAAGCGTGTCCCGGAGCTCATGCCTTCCGAGACCTTGGCCGCGATGCATGCCAAGGTGTCCCAACCGGCCCCCATCGCCCATCCGCTCGAACTCGAACACTACGATGCCATCCTTTTTGGGACGCCGACCCGCTTTGGCAACATGAGCGCGCAGATGCGCAACTTCCTGGACCAGACGGGGCCTTTGTGGAGTGCGGGGAAGCTCGTAGGCAAGATCGCGAGCGTGTTTGTCAGCACTGGTACTCAGCACGGGGGGCACGAAACCACGATCGCCGCCTTCCATACGACGCTTCTCCACCACGGCATGATCATCGTCGGCGTGCCCTATACCTGCCCGGGCCTCACCAAGATGGATGAGATCACCGGCGGCAGCCCCTATGGGGCGGGCACGCTGGCGGGGGGCGATGGAAGTCGGACCCCGAGCGCCAATGAGCTTGCCATCGCCCGCTTCCAGGGCGAACATGTGGCGCAACTCGCAGCGCGTCTTAGTAAGCGCGCATGATCACGGTCCGGCCGGCAGCGGCGCGGGGGCAGGCCGAGCATGGCTGGTTGTCGAGCCGCCACAGCTTCTCCTTCGGGGACTACTACGACCCCGCCGAGATGGGTTTTGGCGACCTGCGGGTCATCAACGAAGACGTGATTCAGGGCGGCGGCGGCTTTCCCCCGCACCCGCACCGCAATATGGAGATCCTGACCTATGTACTCGAAGGCGCCCTACGGCATGAGGACAGCATGGGCAACGGTTCGATCATCGCGGCAGGCGACGTCCAGCGCATGAGTGCCGGGACCGGCGTCATACATAGCGAATTCAACGCCACTGCGGATACCCCGGTCCACTTGTTTCAGATCTGGCTGCTCCCAGACCGCACTGGTCGTCAGCCGGAATACGAACAGATGCGTCCGGATCCGGCGGGGCGACGGGGACGTTTTCAGGTCTTGGCCTCCGGCGACCCGGCCGATCCCGGTCTCCATTGGCATCAAGACGCACGGCTATTGGCCGCCGAGCTCGCGCCAAACGCAACCGCGACGGTCCCGCTCGGGGGCCAGCGCATGGCCTATGTGCAGATCATTCGCGGACAGGTTACGGTCGCCGGTCAGGCGCTCGGGCCGGGGGACGGTGCGCGGCTCACCGATCTCTCCCGCGTACCCGTGCAGGCCATCACCGACAGTGCCGTGCTCGTGTTCGATCTGCGTGCGGCCTGACCTCCACACGCTCGGAGTGAGATAAGAGATGAACCCACAGTGAAGCTCCGTGGCCTCGCGACCCGCACGCGGCTCCTGGAAGCGGCCCGGGAAGAGTTTGAGAGATGGGGGTTACGGGGCGCGCGGCTAGACCGTGTGACCGCCCAGGCCCAAGTCACCAAAGGCGCCCTCTACCATCACTTCCGGGACAAACGCGCCCTGTTTCTCGCGGCATTCGATCAGGCCATGGAACAAGAACTCGACACCCTGTGGATCCGGCCGTTCCGTGAAACCGACGACCCCCTGCCGCGGCTGGCCGCAGGACTCAGCCATTATGCCCAGACCTGGGGCCAACACCCACGGGGTGGCGGCGCGTTCGGTCAGCGCACCCTTACCGATATGGCCGCTGCAGATCCGGAACTGTCCCCCCATCTCGCACGGCTTTCTGATCGCGCGCGCGAGCGTTTGACGGTGGTCTTGATACGGGCCCGGCGCGCGGGTCTTGTACGCCGCGATGCCGATTGCGAGGCGGCCGCCCTCTTTATTTTATCGTCTTGGCGAGGCTGTCTGCAGGGCGCCCGCGGCGCAAAGGCACCCCTACAGGCCTGTGGCACGGAACTCATGCGCTATGTGGCGACCCTAGCCCCTTTGGCAGCCTGCGGGACATTACCGGCACCGGCGGCCCCCTTTCGGTCGACCACTGTGACCTGTCCAACGGCATGATGCGGCCGCTCGCACCGCATCCCCGGGCGGTCCCGCGACCGATCCGGGCCGCAGCCATCGCGCTCCTTAGTCTAACGCTCTTGGCCTGTGTGCCGCCGCCGCGGACGCCACTCGCGCACCCTCGGACACGCGCCCCGCAACTGGGCCCCTGGCGCCCGACGCACGAGACCCAAGGGGCGGCGCTCGGTCCCTGGCCTGCGACCCACTGGTGGCGCGCCTTTCACGACCGGCGATTGAACCACTTGATCCGCATGGGACTGCGAGCCAACGCAGGACTGAAGGCGGCGCGCGCCCACCTGCGCGCCGCTCATGCCGCCTATCGTCTCGCGCAGGCACGCACGGGGCTTTCGATCTCCTTCGCCGGACGCGCGTTGCGGGAGCGGGCCTCGGCAACGGGGCTCGTCCCGCCGCCCTTTGCCGGACATACCATCAATTACGCGAGTCTGGGGCTCCATGCGCGCGCTGATCTCTCGGTCTGGGACCGCCAACACGCCGAAGTCGCGGCGGCGCTCGGCGCGGCCCGGGCCGCTCGCGCGCAGGCCGCCCTCATCCGCTTGGTCGTAAGCACGGAGATCGCCGACGACGACTTCGCCCTCGCCGCCCTCGCTGATCGGGTGCAGGCGGCCGAGGCGATCGTCCGCGTACGTCGTCACATACGCGGACTGCTCGCCGCGCGCTACCACGCGGGTATCGCAAGCGCCATCTCTTACAATGACAATGAGGCCATCGTGGCCCTGGCGCGCACCGAACGCGATGAGGCGCAAGTGGCGCTCGCCAAGACGCGCTTGGCCCTAGCAACGCTCCTCGGGCGCGGACCGCGCTTCGCGCACACCCTGACCCCACCGGCGCTCGGCACACTTCCGTCGCAGGGGTTTCCAGCCCACGTAGGGCTCGATCTCATCGCCCGCCGCCCCGACATCCAGGTCCGTTACTGGCAGGTCGAGGAAGCGGTGGCCGGCCGCCGTGCAGCCCGCGCGGGTTATTATCCCAACATCTCCCTTTCAGCCCAGGCCGGGTTTGCGAGCATCAAACTCGCAGACCTAGTCGACCCTGCTAATCTCGTAACCCTGTTTGGGCCCGCCTTAAACCTGCCGATCTTTACGAGCGGCGCACGCCGGGCACGCCTGAGCGTAAGCCGCGCCCGCTTCGATAGTGCTGTCGATGATTACAACGCGGCCATCATCCGCGCGGCCAATCACGTGGCCTATGCCCTGTTCGTCTTGCGCATCGCCCGTCACCGTGCGAACGTCGCCCGCGCAGCAGCGCGCAGCGCCCACCGCGCCCTGGTCCTCGTGGCCGCGCGCGCCCAGGCCGGGGTCGCCGACGCCCTTACCCTCCGTAAGGCACGTCTCACCGCCCTGCTGCAAGCCGAGCGCGCCCAGGTCACCCGTGCGCGGGTGCTCATGGCGCAGGTCGCCGTCATAAAGAGCCTGGGGGGCGGTTACCGCGCGCCGGATGCCCGGAGCCTGTCAGCCGCCCCCCTATGATCGATCCCCTTAGTTCGACTGCTGCCCTGAAAGGAGCCTTGTGAGCACTCCCGCGCCCACCGATACCCGCCATTCCGACCGCCGCCGGCGACTCCTCTGGCTCATTACCGCGGGTTTCCTACTGCTGGCCGCGGGCTATCTCATCTATTGGCTGCTCATCGGCCGCTTCTTCGTGAGCACCGACGACGCCTACGTCCGCGGTAATTTAGTCCCGCTGACGGCGCGGGTCGCGGGCACCGTAACGGCGATCACAGGCGATGACACCGATCTCGTCAGGGCGGGCTCGCCTGTGGTCATGCTCGACCCGACCAACGCCCGGCTAAAACTCGACCAGGCCGAGGCGGCACTCGCCGCCGCGGTCCGTAGCGCCCGTGCCGCGCGCGCCCAGTGGCACGCCTTGCAAAGCGCGGCCCAGGCCGCACATGTTCGTTATGAGCTCGCCGCAAGCGACGAGCGCCGGCGCCGACATCTGGCGGCCATTGACGCCATTTCCCGCGAGTCGTGGCGGCACACCCGCGCGACGGCCCAGACGCTCGCGGCGCAGTATCGGGCCGCCGTGGCCCGTGCCCGCGCCCAGCAAGCCGTGGCCGGTACGCGTCCCCTGAGGCGCCTGCCGGCCATCCGTCAGGCGATGACGGCGGTGAAGACCGCCTATCTCGATCTTACGCATTGCGTGGTTCGCGCCCCGGTCACGGGCTACATCGCCAAACGACACGTGCAGTTGGGGCAACGCGTCACCGCCCACGAGACCTTGCTTGTCATCATCCCCCTACAGAGGCTTTGGGTGAGCGCCAATTTCAAGGAAACCGATCTCGGATCCTTACGCATCGGGCAACCGGCGCGCGTGGTGGCCGACATCTATGGCGATAAGGTCGTCTATCATGGCCGCGTAGCCGGCATCGGGGCAGGCACCGGCTCGGCCTTTGCGCTGTTACCGCCCAGCAACGCGAGCGGCAACTGGATCAAGATCGTGCAACGGGTGCCGGTGCGCATAAGCCTTCCCTCCCGACTGCTGGCGCAACACCCATTGCGCGTCGGCCTGAGCACCGACGTCACGGTAAATATCCATCACACCAAGGGACCCGTGCTCGCCTCCCGCCCCCCAGCCATCCCGCGCTACCGCACGGACATCTACGGCCACGCCTTACAGGGTGCGCGGGTCCTGATCGACAAAATATTGCAGGCAAACGGCGCACAGGTGGCCGCTCATGGCCGATGACAGGCCCCTGCCGCTTGCCCTCGTCACCGTGGCCTTGTCGCTTGGCACCTTCATGCTGGTGCTCGACACCTCGATCGCCAACGTCTCGATCCCAACCATCGCCGGCGATCTCGCAGTAAGCCCCGACCAAGGGGCATGGATCATCACCTCATTTGCCGTAAGTAACGCTATCGCCCTGCCCATGACCGGCTTTCTCGCCCGCCGCATGGGCGAGGTCCGGCTGTTTGTGCTCGCCACGGCACTCTTCACCCTCGCCTCGTGGGCCTGCGGCCTGGCCCCCAATCTGCCGACGCTGCTCGTGTTCCGTGTCATCCAGGGCGCCATGGGCGGCCCCATGATCCCGCTCTCGCAGAGCCTGCTTTTGCGCAGCTACCCACCTGAAAAAAAGGGCCTGGCCCTGGCGTTATGGTCGATGACGGTGGTCGTGGCCCCCATCCTCGGTCCCATCCTCGGCGGCTACATCACGGATGACATCTCCTGGCCGTGGATCTTTTATATCAACATACCGGTCGGCCTCTTCACGGTCCTCACCGTATGGCAGTGGCTTGGCGATCGCGAGACACCGCGGCAAGCGGTCCCTATCGACTGGATGGGTATCGCCCTTCTGGTTGTGGGCGTAGGCGCCTTGCAGATCCTCCTCGACCGCGGCAACGACCTAGACTGGTTTGGATCGAGCACTATCGTCGCCCTCGCCATCGTGGCGGTGGTCGCGCTCACGTTCTTTATCGCCTGGGAACTGACCGATGCCCATCCCGTGGTGGATCTGCGTCTCTTCGCGATCCGCAATTTCGCCGTGGGCACAACGGCCCTGAGCCTCGGTTATCTTGCCTTCTTTGGCGCCATCGTCATATTCCCTTTGTGGCTACAGACCAACCTCGGTTATACGGCCGTCTGGGCAGGCCTAGCCGCCGCCCCTATCGGCGTCCTATCCGTGATCTTTTCGCCACTCGTGGGGCGCGTCATCCACAAGATCGACCTGCGCGCGATCACCTCCGTGTCGTTTTTGATCTTTGCCTTCGTGTCGTTCTGGACGAGCACCTTCCCAAGCGACGTAGACTTCGCGCACCTGATCTGGCCGCGATTCGTCCAGGGCGCGGCGATGGCCACCTTCTTTGTGCCTACGGTCACCATGGTTTTGTCCGGTCTGCCGCAGTCGCGGATCGCGAGCGCGGCAGGTCTATCGAACTTCATGCGACTGATCGCCGGATCCTTCGGGACATCGCTTAGCATTACGCTCTGGACACGGCGCACGACCTTTCATATGTACCGCTTGCAAAGCGATCTCGCCCCCGAAGACCCTGTCGTTCGACACAGTCTCAAGGTCCTAGAGCACCACGGGCTATCGGCCCACGCGGCGGCGGCCGTCTTGATCGGTAAGGCCCATGCCCATGCCGTGGTCATGGCAACCGAGGATTTTTTCTGGATATCCGGCTGGATCTTTCTCGGGCTTTTGGTGCTGATCTGGTTTGCCAAACCGCCCTTCGGTGCGGGCGGCAGCGAAGCCGGCAGCGCCGGTCATTAGCCGCTTTTTTTCCGGCAATCGGATCACGGATCTTACAGATGAGCATGCACTTTGCTAACATGGGCCATGCCTTTGTTTCCTAAATCGCGCCCGCTATCGGCGGCCTTGATCGCGGCTATCCTGGTCCTCATCTTCGTGCCGCTTGCGCTGCGGCCACTCTTTAATCTCAACGAGGGACTCTACGCCGAGGCCGCGCGCGAGATGCTCGCGCACAACCCCCTGATCCCGCGCCTCGACGGCATGCCCTACCTTGAGAAGCCGCCTATCTTCTATTGGCTCATCATGCTGTCGTACAAGGTATTTGGAATCGGCAAGTTCGCGGCGCGACTGCCGTCGGCGATCTCGGCACTGGCGACCATCGCGATGGTCGCCCGTTTCGCGCGGGACCGCGTCACGCCTGCCCTGTGGCCGCCCCTGCTACTCCTGTCGTCGGCCGGCTTCTATATGATGTCGCAGCTCGCGATGTTCGACATGACCTTCACCTTCTTTCATACCATCGCGCTGCTTGCCTTCTTCTCCTATATCGAGCGGCCCGCGCGCGTGTCGCGGCTCTGGCTGGCCGCCGCCGCGAGCGCCCTGGCCTGCCTAACCAAGGGCCTCATCGGCATCGTCCTGCCGGGTCTAATCGTCATCACCTTCCTGGCTTGGGAACGAAAAACTTTGCCCTGGCGGCCTTTTTTGGTGGCCTGGCTCGTCTTTTTCGTCATCGTCCTGCCCTGGCACATTTGGATGACACTGCACGTTCCGCATTTCTTCGATCGCTACATCATCCAGGAACACTTCGACCGCTTCCTGGGTACGCTCAAGCCCATGGACTACCGGCGACCGCCTCTTTACTACAACCTGGAACACATCCTGATCGGTGTATTTCCGTGGACACCCTTTCTCATAGACGCCCTGATCGAAAGACGTCCCTATGACCGCCTGGATCGCTTCCTGCTCGTCTGGGCCGGCGTCTACCTCGTATTTTTTACGGTCTCCAAGACCTCGTCCTCCTACTACATGCTGCCGATCATGCCAGCGCTCGCCTTGTTCGTCGGGCGCGCCATGGGGCAACGCAAGGGCCGGGCGTTTCTCTGGATCGCCGGCAGCTTCGCCGCCCTCTGCCTGGCCGGGGCCGGCGTGGCGTTCGTCCTGCCGCATCCGGCCATGCGTCCCTATGTGGCGGCGGCGTCGCTCCTCTATTTCGGGTTTTTTGTCGCGGTTCTAAGGTCCGGACGCGGCCCCACGGCGCCTACGCTCGGGATCCTTGCCGTGGGCGCTTTAAGCGGGTTTAGCGCCCTCTTTCTCACCTTCTCGCTCATCCACCCCAATCGCTACGCCTCCCAGGATCTGGCGCGCGCCTTGCTACCGCACCTCACGCCCTCATCCTACGTCTTCGTGGCCCGTCAGTATGAAGATCTGTCCTCGCTCGACTTTTACTTGAATCGCCCGATCTATGTCTTCGACCCCCATCAGGGCGACCTTTATTACGGCATCCGCCATGACTCAGCCGTACACCGCCTGATCAGGGGGGCTGCCTTAAGGCGGCTTGCGCGCACCCAGAGGGTCTTTATCGTCGGGCCGGTATCGGCGCGTGCAGGATGGAACCGTTATGGCCGTTTCCGGGTCATCGCAAGCAATGGGCGTGACGTGGCCGTCGAAAACATCCGGCCGGCACAGCGAGATCCGGTGGCGCGGCCCAAACCGACGCGCGCGTCCCGTTCGCCCGCATACAGTGCCCGCCCCTCACACCCCGACCAAGGTCGGAGACACGCGCGCCCACAGCTCAGGTAGAGTCGCTAGCGTCACAAGGATGTGTCACTCCCATCACGGACGATGGCGGGCCCCCTTCTTCTCATGAGAAGGGGGCTTTTTTTGGCGCGGCCGCGGCATTCGCCCCGCTGGCAACTTCAGGTCAGGACTGGTTCAGGACGGCGCGTAACGCCAGGTCCGCCAGGCCGCGAGCAAGGGAAAATACAGGGCCAGGACTACGGGTCGCCCCTCCCACGCCCAAAACAGGCGCCCGTAACCCTCGAGCTGATCCCGGTAGCGGGCCTGCTCACTATCCAGAAAACCCTCACGATCCGACCCCTGGTGGCGACTCGTCTTGTAATCGACGATCCAGCGCGTCCCGTCCGGATCTATGAATGTGCGATCGACGCGCGCTACGACGAGCCGTCCCTGCGCGAAGGCGCTCACCGCATATTCGTTACGGGCATCGGCGTGCGGCGCGAGAATGAAGCGGCCATGCTCACAGGTCACGGCCCTCGTAAGGGCCTCCGCGATGGTGGCACAGGCGGCATCGAGATCGGGTCCCGACAGGCCATGGCCTTGCAAAAGCGCGCGAGCGCGCCGCAGCACGGATGCCGGCACCACCCCGTCTCCCGGAAATTTATGATCGGAGAGATCCGCAAGCAGCGCATGCACAACCGTCCCCACGATCCGGATGCAGGTCCCGGCCCAGTCAAAGACCACGGACCCATCCGGCCAACCGTCCTCGTCCCGTCCAGCCGTCATCTCCGGGAGGACCGGGGATGACAGGGCCGCCAGGGGCAAACGGTAGGGTCCGGCCGCCGGAGGCGATGGCTGCGCACGCGTCTCGCACGCGGCTGGCAGGGAGGCCACGAAGGCATCGCCTATGACCGGCCACAAAACCGCGAGCAGCCCCCCGGGGCTACGCAGGGTTCCATCGTCCTTCGGGACCACATGACCCACGAGGTGCAATCCGCCGCGGGCTCGCGTAAAAGCGACGTAGAGCAGACGTCTCACCTCGTGGTCGCGGCGGCGCGCGGCAAAACCCCACACCGCCTCGTAAAGGGGATCATGATCGGCATCGTGGGCCTTGAGGGGCGCAAGCAAGAGATCAGGCCCCTGAGACGTGGTCGTCTCGAGGGCGAGCAACAGCGGACGGTCGTCTGTCCGCGTCCGGCGTCCAAGGGCCGGGCAGATCACGGTGTCAAACTCAAGACCCTTAGCGGCATGGATGGTGAGGACGTGGAGACGGGCGGCCTCGGCCGCCGAATCGGCCGGCGCATAAAGCCCCCCCAGGCGATCGCGCAACTGCCAAATGTCGACCTCGCCCGCCGCCTCGAGATCGGCAAGCGTCGTGAAAAATATCTCGCACTCGCGCAGGCCCGCCGACGACTCGAGCGCCGCCGGCCCATTGAGCGCAAGCCAGGTATCCTCGACCAACTGCGTAAGGCCGCACTGGCCCCGCGCCGCCTCGGCGGCGGCGAGTGCGCGATACACATGCCGGGCGCGGACGCGGCCAGCATCGCTCAATGCCGCAAGCCGCGCCTCGTCGTTCAGCAAGACGAGCACCGGGCGATCGTCGCCTTCACACAAACAGGCGAGATCGTCGAGATCCAGACCGCACCAGGGCGCGCGCAAGACACTCACAGCGGCGAGCCGCGCAGCCGGGAAGAGCAGCGTCTCGGTCAGCGCCAGCAGATCGCGCACCACGGGGCGCGCACCCAGGCTATAGAGACCATCCCCGGAAAATCTGAGGCCTGCCGCGACCAAGGCCTCCGCAATCGCGTGGCCGTGGGTACGGGAGCGGACCAGGATCGCCACGACCTCTTCCGGACGCGCCGCGCGAATATCGGCGACGAGTCGCGCGACATACCGGGCCTCGGTCTTTAGATCGACATCCCCCAAGGCGTGCAGGCCTACCTCGCCCGGGCCGTCCTTCATGGCCACGGCCGCAACATGCGGGACCGCACCTTGATCGGCCACGAACGCGTGCGGCAGCAGACGCGCAAAGCTGTCATTGACCCACGCCACCAAACCGGCCTCGGACCGGAAGTTCGCGGTCAGGGTAAGGGGCGCAAGCGCCCAATGACCGAGCCCTTCCTGGGCCAGCCTGAAAAAAAGCCCGACCTCGGCCTTACGAAAGGCGTAAATCGATTGCATGGGGTCGCCCACCACGAACACGCTGCGGTCTTCGCCGGGCACCCACTCGTCTACCAAGCGCTCGAGGAGCCGGTACTGTAAAACCGATGTGTCTTGAAACTCATCGACGAGAATGTGGCGTAGACGGCGATCCAAGCGCACCGCGCCTGCGGTCGGTTCCCCTCCGGCCCCAAGGGCCTGCAGGGCCCGCAAGGCGACCTCTGTGAAATCCCACTGATTACGGCGCGCAAAGACCAGCTGCAGTTCGGCCGACGCCGCCGGCAGGATGCGGATGAGGGCCAGCAACCGGCGCCACTGATCATCGGCATAGACCCCCGCGCCCCAGGCCGCGAGATCCGCAAGCGCCGCACCCAAGGCCTCGCTATCGCCGAGCCCGGCCACGAAGGCGCGGGTCGGCCCCAGGCGCTTGGGCCAGCCCGGAAGCTGTTTACGCAGAGTGCCACCGCTCGTCAAAAAGTGCCGGGCCAATTCCTGCCAACGGGCCAGCGCGCCGGGTCCCGTAGCGGTCAGGACCCGCGGGTCCCAGCTGTCATCGCCCGTCTGCTCCGCTAGGTATTCACAGGCCGCCGGCAGCGCGCTGGGCGGGAATAGCGCGCGTACGCGCGCCAAAGCCGCGTACGCCAGATCGGCAAACACCCGCTCCAGGCGTTCCCGAGCGTGCCCAGTTGGCGCCTGCCCCACCTCGAGAACGATGGGCAACCACTGCTCGCGCCGGGCCAACAGGTCGCTCACCAGGCCCACGAAACGGTCCACGTCGTTGCCAAGCGCCGGCAGCAGCTCGGCTAGACCCTGACCCACGGCGTCGTCGTGCCCAAGCCGCTCGAAGGTTGCGAGTGCAGCCTCGGCATACAAGGCCCCCGCATCGGTCGCAATCGCCGGCGCGACCCCTACCCCAGCCGCCGCCGGCCATTGATTGACGACCTGCGCGCAAAAGGCATCGAAGGTCTGAATGCGCAGCCGCCCGGGGCAGTCGGCAAGTAACCAGTCGCGCCCCTGGGCGCGCGCAGCCGCAGCCCGCGCGAGATGTGCGCGCTCCTGCTCGTACTCACCGCAGGCGGGCGGCGCCCCGGCCGCACCTTCCAAGGCCGTCAGCACACGTGCACGCATCTCTTCGGCCGCCTTGCGCGTAAACGTGAGCGCAAGGATCTCCTCGGGGCTATCGACGGTCGCCAGCAAGGCCAGGTAACGCTGGATCAAAAGCGCGGTCTTGCCCGAACCCGCCGGGGCCTGGACAACAAACGAGCGCGTGGGGTCGGCCGCGGCCGCCCGGGCCGGCGCGTCAGGTATCATCGCCCATCTCGTCCCGGACCCGGCAGAGGCTCTCACGCCCACAATGCGCGCAGGCGTCCGGCAGCGGGTCGACATCGGCACGGCCGGCAACAAAGTCCTGCGCCAAACCCTCGAGCAGATCCTTCCAGGCGGCCGTGACGGTCGGCCAGTCGTTCACCACCTCCGCCCCCGGGAGCAGGCCTGGACGCCGGACCCAAGCCTTATATCCCATCTCCCTGGCGCCGATCTTGGCGTAGGCGATCCCGGCCACGGGTACGCCCTGGGCGGCTGCGTAGAACAACAGTTGGGGATGGGCGGGCCGCGCGACGGTCCAATCGACTGTGGGCGTAGCCCCCGTTTTATAATCGATCACGATGCGCTCACCGGCCACCTCATCGATGCGATCGATACGGCCCTTGATCTCAAGCCCCCCACAGGTCCAGGTCACCACCTGTTCGCAGCCCAGGACCCTAAACGGGGCACGGTCGCGCTCGCCATCGAGAAATTCGCGCAGGAGTCGCGCCATCCGCTGTGCCTCGAGCGCGACGAAGGCCTCGGACATGGCCCCGTACCGATCCCGCTCGCGTGCCTGCGCGAGGCTCACGACCTCCGTTATGCACAGGTCCCGCTCCTGTTCCGACAAGCCTTGCCAGGACCCGACCTCGGGAAACTTCCGGAACCACTGCTCAAGGACGCGATGGAGCACGGTGCCCCGATCGCCCTTTCCTGGACCATAACCGGGACGCTGGAGGGGCTGGGCGCGTAGCCGATACTGGGCGAAGGCCTGGAACGGGCAGCGCGCCTGCGCCGTAAAAAGACCGGCCCCATAAGTCCGCCCTGGCACCTGCCCAAGCGGCACCGGCCGGTCGGGAATCGGCTCACGCGGGCCGCGGCTTACATAACGGGTCTGCGCGCGACTCATAAAAACCGGCACCGGCGCGGTCTCAGGGGCATAGGCGGCCAAGGCCTGGCTGGGCCGCTGGGCTTCCGTGCCATCGTGCCACGCGCACGTCAATACCACCTCCGGGGCGGCTCGCGTGAGGGCGTGCACGAGCCGCTGCGCATAGCGAATATCGTCTTCGATCCGCGCATGCGGCAAGCCATGCGCCCGCTGAAAGGCGAGCGGCAACAAGGGGTGCGGGGGCTGTACGACCGGCCATGCCCGGTCATGGAGATTCATGACCCACAGCCCATCAAAAGAGAGGCCCACGGCCTCCAGAGGGCCCATGATCCGGATAGCGCCATCGCCGCCGCTCGGCTGAAAGACCTGCCCGCTCAGCCACTCGCCGGCCATGGCCAGGACGTCCTGGGGGGCCTGTGCGCCACTGACCGCATCCAGCCCCGCCACCGCGCTCCAAACCTCGTTTAAAGCCGCGACCGCCTCCCGATCCGCGGGACCTGCGGTGCCGGGCCAACCGGCGGCGGCCAGGGCAGCACTAAAGAGCTCGACGCATCGACTGGGAGCAGCCGTGCGCGGCCAGCGCCGGCGCAGCCCGGCCAAGCGGGCACAGACCGCCCCGAGTCCCGCCTCGTCTGTCCGCAGCGCCTGACCCAGGCGCTGCAAGTCGACCATACGCGCGGTGTCGAGGAGCCCGCAGGCCGCCGCCGCCCGTGACCAACGCGCGCGCGGCGCGCCCGTAAGATACGGTGACTGGATGAGTGCCGCGGCGTCGGCGGCGGGCAACCCCCCGACCATGAGCCGGAGAACCCTGAGCGCGGCAATCACTACAGGGGCGCGCGCGAGCGGCGCGCCCAATGACAACTCGTAGGGAAGTCCGCCTGCTTCTGGTGTCCCAAATACCTCGTGGGCTGCGCGGGCGAGCGGCGTCCGCAGCCGCACCAGATCGGGTACGATCAGGGCGTAATGCCCGTCTGGATGAGCGCGTGCGCGCTCCCGCGCCCAGAGTAGCGCCGCCGTGATTTCGGCCTCGAGCGCCAGGTAGATCCGGGCCGCACCCCTAGACTCGATGTCCGGCAGGGGCAACCGCCGGCAGACGGCCCCGGCCGCCCCGCACGCGTCATGCACCGCGAGCTGCACGGGCGTTAAATCCTGGAACCCGGCCCACAGAACCTGCCGCCCGGGAGAAAGAAGCCCGGCCCGCAGTGCGCGCGCGACGCGCATCCCATCGCGCGCGGGGTCCTCGCGCCCGAGCGCGGCCAGGCGCCGCCCGAAGCCCTGCGCAAGCGCTGCAAAGGTCTCGCTCTCGAGGTCGGCGCCGGGCGGCGGCACCGCCAGATCGTAATCGGCTAGGAGCTGCCAAGCGTCCGCCGCCAACGCCCCAAAGGCCTCGGGGCCGCACAGGAATCCGTCATCCCGGTTGTGTGCGAGATCGGCCCATAAAAAGCGCTCCTGGGCGGCGGTGAGCGCCGGGGTCGCGTGGCTCGCTTGGGCACGCATGAGCCCTGCGGCGCGACTTACATAGGCCGACCAGGGCAGTATATCCGGGGCCTCCCAGACGTGTATACCTGCCGCCTCGCGGCTGCGGGCATAGCGCAGATGCCAGGCGCGCGCGAGGCGGTTATTGGCCGTGATGAGGCATGCGCCGGCCGTTAGAGCCGCGCACACATCTCTCTCCGATACGCCCGTGAATTCATCGGGACTTTTCAGTACCATAGCCCCCCACTATGACCATACGCACACGCTTTGCTCCCAGCCCCACGGGCTACTTGCACATCGGAGGGGCACGTACGGCCCTTTATTCCTGGCTCTATGCGCGCCGCCATCAAGGCCAGTTCATATTGCGCATCGAAGACACCGATCTCGAACGCTCGACACCCGAATCCGTGCAGGCCATTCTAGAAGGCATGGCCTTCCTAGAGCTTGACTATGACGAGGGGCCATTCTACCAAACCGCGCGCTTCGACCGGTATCGCGCTGTCCTAGACGACCTCGTGGCGGCCGGCCACGCCTATTACTGCACGTGCACAAAGGCCGAGCTCGAAGAACGCCGCGCCGCCCAGGTCGCGCGCAAGGAAAAGCCGCGCTACGACCGCCGTTGTCGTGATGCCGGTCACCCGCACTCGCCGCAGGCCGTCGTGCGCTTCAAAAATCCCCTCACGGGCCAGGTCGTCGTGGATGATGCCGTCAAGGGCCGGGTCGTCTTTCAAAATGACGAGCTAGACGACCTCATCATCGCCCGTGGCGATGGAACCCCGACCTACAACTTCACCGTGGTGGTCGACGACATGGACATGGCGATCACCCACGTCATCCGGGGCGATGATCATCTCAACAATACCCCCCGCCAGATCAACATGCTGCGGGCACTCAACGCAACATTACCCCATTACGCCCATATCCCTATGATCCTCGGTGAAGACGGCGCCCGGCTTTCGAAGCGCCATGGCGCCGTGAGCGTCATGCAATATTACGAGGAAGGCTACTTGCCAGAGGCCCTAAAGAACTACCTCGTGCGGCTGGGCTGGGCCCATGGGGATCAGGAGATATTTACGCGCGAGGAGATGATCGCCCTCTTTGATATCAAGGACGTCCATGCAGCGCCAGCGGCCATTAACCCAAAGAAGCTGCTGTGGCTCAATCAGCACTACATAAAGACCCTGCCGGCGGCCGATATCGCCAAACGGCTCACACCCTATCTCCTCAAGCGCGGCGTCGACATCTTCCGTCCGGGCGCCCCCCCGTTGCCAGACGTCGTCTCCGCCCTGCAAGAGCGCGCCAAGACCCTGACTGAGATGGCCGACCAGGCACTCGTCTTTTATGCAGACGAGATCGCCATAACCGACCCCAAAAATCGCGCGACGCTCGCCCATATCCCGCGTACGACACTCATGGTGCTGACCGAGGCCTTGCGGACCCTACCCTGCTGGACGCGCGAGGCCATACATGGGGCCCTCGAGGCCACTGCCGAAGGCCAGGGGATCCCCTTTGGCAAACTCGCCCAGCCGCTGCGTATTGCGGTAACGGGGTCATCGGTCTCGCCGCCCATCGACGTCACCTGCCTGCTCTTGGGGCAGGAGCGCTGCGTGACGCGCCTGCACAACGTGCTTGCTTTTGACGAGACAAGGCCTTAGAGTAGCGGCGCGCTACAGGGGCCATAGCTCAGCTGGGAGAGCGCCTGCATGGCATGCAGGAGGTCGGCGGTTCGATCCCGCCTGGCTCCACCAACGAAATCACGCCGCTCCTCGTACGCAAAATTTCCGCCCTTTTGATTTTCTGCTCCCAATTGACTCGTCTTGCTTGCGGCTGATGGCCAAGGGAGAAACGGGAGCGGAGTGGCGTCTATCAGAAAGCGCGGCGACCTGCAATGGGAAGCGCTCATCCAAACGCTAGCGATGAGCCAATGAGCGCCTCTTAAACCCCGGATTCGCCCCCAGTGACCCTCCTACCCCAGCATTATCCCCGCAAGCCTGTTTTCAGGAGCAAGGACGATGCGACGGGGTAGCGATCAGGACGTGGCGGGACTTCTCGGATGTGAGAGCGTCGACCGCGTTGTAGCGCAAAGCCAGCCTATAGCGGCGGGTCGTGACGGCACTGGTGCGTTTGATCTCGGCGCGACCAGCGACCCGGCGCGAACGTGAACAGTACAAGGCAGGATGAATGCCGCACACCAGCCAACGAACAGAGGTGATGCGATGCAAGACGAGTACGATTTCAGCAACGCCAAGCGCGGCAAGTTCTACCGCCCCGAACCCGCTTTCGCCCATTGCGGCATGCGCATCCGATTGCGGGCCGCCCGATCCTGTCCGCCCTAAATGTCGCGCGCTGCCAAGCGCACAGGGCGGGCATGATCGGGCGCGTCCCAGAGCGCCCGTTACTTTGCAATATGGGGGAATTTTCATTAAACGGCCATTCTCAAACGCCATTACCCCTGCAGGGTGTCTCTGGAACAGCGGTTATCGGCACATCAGACTGCCTAAGTCTCGCCCCCGGTGTCCGGATAGGACCCGGGCAGAACGGGCCATTCGGGAGGACCCTAACGGCCTACGCGCACCGCTTGGGCTAGGCGTAGAGACTGGACCCGCGCTAGTCGGTACCTATCTCTCCGATGCGCCCTTACCCAGTCGGTGAGGCTCCGCTAAAGCTGCCTTCACCCATGCTGGTGACGGTGCGCGCGCAGAGCCCGGCCCCCATGGCCGTGGGCCTCAGTGGGTCATGAGCAAACCCATCGTGAATCCTTCACCTTCCGTTGCCAAAACGGGTATCGGTCCGCGCACCCTCCATGACCCCCCAACGCCGCAGGGGAACGGGATCCTTGTGGGAATGGCGGGCAGAAGGCCGGCGCCGCATGCCCCACCCCCTCACCGTAAGCCCCGATGCCTCATCAATCCCGCCGCGGCACCGCTTTTCTGTCATCGGGCTGCAAACGGTCCGCAAATCTGTTTAAATTGGCGCCTCTTTGGAAGGGGATCTATGAGCGGTACATCACCGATCCCGGTCTGGGCGGCAAGGGTCGCCAATAGCAGCAACGTCACCGACGCACGCAGGCCGTCGGCCCTGATAGGCACGGGCAGGACCGCCATGCCAGATCGCGTGCGGGATGCCGAGGAGGGCGGGCCCCGAAACTCGGCTGCCCGAACCGCCCAACAGACCGTGTGTGCCCGCGACAGGAACCGATGCCATAAGGGCATTGTACGCTGCGCCCGATCAAAGGCGCGCGCCCTCGCCCGAGCACAGAAGGGATGGCCGTGAACCTCAGTTCGACAGAGGACGGGTCCTACCCTGTATGCCGGCGCCAGCAAGCCACTGGTATCACGGAACGGCGGTCACGGGTCCTCGCCTCCTCCCGCTTAACGCGGGCCCAGCACCCCGCTCCAGCGAAGGGGCCTCGCGACTGCGCACTCCGGGGCACGGCGTCGAGAGGCTCGCCGGTTGCATCAGTATCATACCGAAACCCATCGGCGACCCAGGGCCTATGGAACTTTACAGCCGAGCCCGGGTCCGACGGGGCAGCCCGAGCTGGCGCCGAAGGCGATCGTCGGAAACTTATACACCGTAACCTTACATAAGGAATCCGTTTGTGGCAGCCAAGAACGCAGTAGGTGTCGCGCTGGTACTGTGCGCTGTATCCCTAGCCGCTCACGCGCACGCCATCGCCGGCATGCGCGTATTCCCGGGCACCCTCACCTTCCCAGACCCTGGCGTCACCGACGAACTTGACCTCGGCTTTGGCCGGACCGCACTGGCGTCCATGCCCGGCGGCTCGGCCCCCGATACCTCGACCTTCTCGCTTGCCGAATCCAAGACCATTACGCAGCGACTTGCCGTTACACTCGGCAGCAGCTACCAGGGCGCCGGGCCTGGAGGGAACGGGTTTGGGAATCTGGGCGTGGGCCTAGACTACGGTCTCTGGAAAAGCGACAGCCAGGAGACACTTATTACCGGTGCCCTAAACGAGTCGCTTGGCGATACCGGCAGCGCGGGCATCGGAACGACATATTCCGTGTTCTCTCCTGCCCTGTTGTTTGGCCGGGGCTTGGGGGATCTGCCAAGCCCACTGCGCGATCTGCGGCCCCTGGCCTTTACCGGCATGCTGGCCGCCAACCTCCCCTCGGATGCCGCTGTCGCTCGGTCCGTTAACTGGGGTGTTTCTGTCCAGTACAGCCTGCCCTACCTCCAATCGTATGTGCGCGACATCGGACTCCATGCGCCGTTTAGCGAACTCGTACCGCTCGTCGAATTCCCGATGCAGACCTACACGAGCGGACCTGCGGCCGGTCAAACCATAGGCAGCATCGACCCAGGCTTCGTATGGATCGGCCGCTATGGGCAAATAGGGTTGGAGGCAACCGTGCCCATCAATCGGGCTAGCGGCCGCGGGCTCGGATTCATGCTCGGCGTTGGTCTTTATCTCGACGACATCTACCCTCATAGCCTCGGGGCGCCCCTCTTCCCCACTTCACAAAAGGGTTCGTAGGTATGCATACCACACGTAAACGGATCATCCATCTGAGCCTGCTCGTGGCCTTAGGCCTGCCTCTGGTGGCATCGGCCCACGCCTTCCCCGAGCGGTCGCGTCCCAGGGTCGGAGCCACCCTGAAGGCCGCTCCCCACCAGGTACGCATCTGGTTTGATGCCGGGCTTGAGCCGCTTTTTTGCTCCCTCATTGTAAAAAACGCGGCCGGACAGGTGATGAGCCACGGCCGTGGCGTAGTAGCCTCGGGCACCCACGACCGACTGCTCGAAACGACGGTCAACACATTGCCACCCGGCAAGTACCGCGTTTATTGGAGCGTGATTGCAGTCGACGGCCATCACACGGAAGGTCATTACATGTTCCGCGTTGGGCACTAGGCCATGGCATCCGACCTCCCGTACATCGCCGTCAGCGCCTTCGACATCATTGCCATCGCCGCCACCGTTGGGGCGCTCGCGACGCGCCTCTGGATCATCCCCAAAGGTACCGACGACCTCTTTCATCGCCCCGTCTGGCGGCTCCTCGGCTGGGCGCTCGGCCTCGTCACTACGAGCAGCCTCGTCTTGCTCGCCGGGCGCACACTTGAGATGAGCCGAGCACCCTGGATGCGGCTCGCCCACTGGCTCCCGCTCGTCTTGACGGATACGCCCTTTGGCCACATCTGGTCGGTGCGGCCGGCGGTCTTGATCCTGGCATGGATCGCCTGGGCGCGCGGATGGCGCGCGGATAGCGCGCCTGGCTCGGCCCGCGTCATATTGGTCGCCATGGCCGCGATCGCCTTTACGCGCAGCGCAACCGGCCACCCTGTCGATCAGGGACAATGGCAGGCCCCCGAATGGGTCGACTTCGTTCATCTCATGGCCGGTGCCGTCTGGGCCGGCACCGTGTTCGCCATGACCCTGGTCGTATTTCCAAGGCTCAAGGACAAGCGCATCTCGAGCCCGGTCCGCGCCGCACTGATCGGTAACCTCTCTTCCGTGGCGACGGTCGCCTTGATCATCATCCTAGTCACAGGACTGCTCTCGGCCTACCACTATCTGGGGAGCCTGGCCGCGCTGTGGGGTTCGACCTATGGACACACCCTGCTCGTAAAGCTCGCCTTTGTCGGGCTTGCCATTCTGCTGGGGGCCGCCAATCGCTTCATACTCGTCCCGCGCATTCGCGCCCAGCCCTATTCCCTGCCTGCAGAATCCAGCCGGCCCGCGCCGGCCGCCACCGGCGTCACGGCGTTTCGCTGGCTCACGGGATCAGTAGCCCTCGAAGCGGTCTTGCTATGTGCGGTGTTGCTCGCGGCCGCCACGCTCTTGCACGGTATGCCACCTCGGGAGATGGCCATGGCCATGCGCGGTGGGACCATGGCGCGCGCGGGGCAGGACTCCAAGACCCGGGGCCACGCATCGGAGGCCTCGCTCGTAGGGCCGGGAGACCCGGGCCAGGCGTTGCCGGTCCCCCTTGTGCGCTACGGCGTCCTGGCCGAGCCCCGGTCCCGGTCCGGCAAAGACCACGACGGGCCCGGGTTTCTGCAAAACGCCATCCTGTGAGGGCGGACCGGTTTCGCGGGGTGCCTGCGCTGAGCACGAGGTGCAGGCACCGGTCGGATGCTTGCTTTTCCATCGTCCAGCCCTTAGAGTACCGGGCCTTCTACGCCTGCCGTAGAGGCAGTCACAGCAAGGCAAGCCCTTTAGTCCCCATCGTCTAGAGGCCTAGGACATCGCCCTTTCACGGCGGTAACAGGGGTTCGAATCCCCTTGGGGACGCCA